>NZ_JBVKBL010000012.1:0-342068 GCF_055657085.1 Streptomyces sp. NPDC107765
CACCAGACCATCCGGTCCGGTAGACGGGGTATCAACATATCTGGCGTTGACTTTTGGCACGCTGTTGAGTTCTCAAGGAACGGACGCTTCCTTTGTGCCTGTTTCACCAGGCTCTCCGGGCGCTTCCCTTCGGTCTTGCGTTTCCGACTCTATCAGATCCTTGCGGCTCCGATTTTCGCCGGTGCGTTTCGGCCTTTCGGCTTCTTCGCGGTTTCCGACTTTATCAGATCCGGTTCTCTTTCGATTCCGGCTTCCGATTTCATCGGAGTGCTTCGGGGTGCCTTTCCGGCGGCCCCTCGGCGTGTCACCACTTTAGCTAATTTCCTTCGCGACTCATAATCGAGTCGGCCGGATCGATTTTCGACAACGCGAAAGCCGATCCCGTCAGGGAATCGTGCGAAGTAGTTGGGTTGTGCCGCCTGGCGGAGGGCGCAGAAGGCGCTGTCCGTCTCCAGCGGCTCGGGCTACGTTAGGCGGTGGCGCAAGCAGAGTCAAGTAGCCGAGGTGGCGCGGCGGCGGGGCACATGACGGCGGTAGGGGCTGACCGTCGGGTCACCGTCGATCCAGTAGCGCCAGGGGTGGTGGGCGCCGTCTCCGCCCACTCCCGTGCGGGGGCCGTTGCACACCCGGTCGGGGGTGGGCGGGGTGCCGTGGAGCAGGGTCAGGGGGGCGTCGCCGCCGCGGCAGAGGTCGGTGCCGTCGAGGGTGCGGTCGATGTCGAGGGCGGTGGCCAGGCGGGCCGGGCCCTTGGCCAGCTCGTGGGCGCTGCGGGCCTTGGGGCGGCGGGCGGCGGCCAGGTGCGCGCCGCTGAGGATCTCGCCGGCGCGCAGCAGGACGCCGCTCGCCCGGCCCTCGGGGCCGCAGACCGCGTTGAGGCTGAACCACATGCCGTAGATGAAGTAGACGTAGGCATGGCCGGGCGGGCCGAACATCGCGGCGTTGCGTTCGGTGCGGCCCCGGTAGGCGTGGGAGCCGGGGTCGCCCTCGCCGTCGTACGCCTCCACCTCGGTCAGCCGGAGTTCGATCGGGCCGTCGGGGGTGTGGCGTACGAGGGTGCGGCCCAGCAGGTCGGGGGCCACGTCCACGACGGGGCGGTCGAAGAAGTCGCGGTTGAGCGGCATTCGTTCCGGTACGTCGGTCATGCGGATCGAGGGTAGTGGAGGCCTCAGGGGTGCCGGCTGGCCAGGGGGGCGGCGGGGTTGGGAAGGTGTGGGCCGTGGAACCGGCCCGTGCCGGTTCGCTTTCGTAGGTAGCGACCCGCAGGTCGTAATGGAGCACAGGCGCTGTGCCTGGGGAGGACGAGCATGGGATTCAAGAAGCTGCTGGCGAGCCTGGGGGCCGGGGGTGCGTCGGTGGAAACGGTGCTCTTCGAGGAGAACGTCGTCCCGGGCGGAGTGGTGCAGGGCGAGGTGCGGATCCAGGGCGGGTCGGTGGCCCAGGAGATCCAGGGGCTGTCGGTCGGTCTGCAGGCGCGGGTCGAGGTGGAGAGCGGCGACGAGGAGTTCAAGAGGGACATCCAGTTCACGAAGGTGCAGCTGGGCGGGGCCTTCGAGGTCCAGGCGGGGGCGGCGCACACCGTGCCGTTCGGCCTGGAGATTCCTTGGGAGACGCCGATCACCACGTTCCTGGGCACGCATCTGCGCGGGATGAGCGTCGGGGTGACGACGGAGCTGGCGATCGCGCGGGCGGTGGACTCCGGTGATCTGGACCCGGTCAATGTGCATCCGGTGCCGGCGCAGCAGGCGATCCTGGACGCGTTCGGACGGCTCGGGTTCCGTTTCAAGGCGGCGGATCTGGAGCAGGGGCACATCCGGGGCACGCGGCAGCAGCTGCCCTTCTACCAGGAGATCGAGTTCTACGCGCCGCAGCAGTACCGCGGGCTGAACCAGGTCGAGCTGTCCTTCGTGGCGGACGACCGGGAGATGGACGTCGTGCTGGAGATGGACAAGAAGCCGGGGCTGTTCTCCGAGGGGTCGGACACCTACCGGTCGTTCACCGTGGGGCTGCACGACTTCGAGGGGACCGACTGGGCGGCTTATCTCCACCAGTGGCTGGCGGAGGTCGGCGGTAAGCGGAACTGGCTCTAACCTGGCCCGACAGAGTGTCAGCGAGCGACCAGGAGGTTCATGTGTCCGAGCTGAAGCGGCGGCCGCTTCCGCACGATTTCCATCCGCCGGTGGCGTCGTTCACCGTGGTGAGCGACGAGGTGGAGCCGGGCGGGACGCTGCGGCCGGAGCAGGTCCACTCGGGCGGGAACCGCTCGCCGCACCTGCGGTGGGAAGGGGCACCCTCGGGGACCAAGAGCTACGCCGTCACCTGCTACGACCCGGACGCGCCGACGGGCAGCGGCTTCTGGCACTGGGTACTGTTCGACATCCCGGCGTCGGTGACGGAGCTGCCGTCCGGTGCCGGCTCGGGGGACATGAAGGGGCTGCCCGAGGGCGTCGTGCACGCGCGTAACGACTACGGGACGCGGGACTTCGGCGGGGCGGCGCCGCCGCCCGGGGACGGTCCGCACCGTTATGTGTTCACGGTCTACGCGGTGGACCAGGAGAAGCTCGGGCCCGACGCGGACGCCTCGCCCGCGGTGGTGGGGTTCAACCTGCGGTTCCACGCGATCGGGCGGGCCCAGCTGATCGGCGAGTACGAGGCGCCGGCCAAGGGCTGAGCACCGTAATTCCGTTGCGCCCCGGCGCTTCCGGCACGCAGAGTGGTACCTGTGCCGCCGCCCCTCATCAGGGCGTCGGGCAGTCGGTACCGCAGTGGCGGGAGCGGCGGGGCGCAGGTGTGTCGCCAGCTGCTTGTCGGAGCCTGGATTCGTCCGGGCGTCCTCGTCGGCTGCCGTTCGCTCCGGGTCCCGCGTGTTTCACGGGGGCGGGACCCGGAGCGCACTCTTTTCGGCCGGTCGCGGCCCGTGCGGTCTCCTGTGTGTGCCGTCGCCGGATCACCCGGTCTTCATCTCGCGCTCGTCCGCCATTTCCCTTGTGGCATGCGGAAATTGCGTTGTTCGGGGAATACCTGCCGCTGCACAGTGGAGCAACTTCGCCGCGGGGGCGGAGCGGGTCCGGGAGGTGGACGGGATGCGCGAGACGCTGGTGCTGAATGCGAGCTTCGAGCCGCTGGCGACGGTGTCGCTGCGGCGTGCGGTGGTGCTGGTCATGCAGGACAAGGCGGTCGTCGAGCACGCCCACCCCGGGTTGCGCGTCCGGGCCGCCTCGGTGGACCTGCCGGTGCCGCAGGTGATCCGGCTGAGCAGGTACGTACGGGTGCCGTTCCGAAGACGGGCGCCGTGGTCGCGGCGCGGGGTGCTGGTGCGTGACCAGCACCGGTGCGCGTACTGCGGGCGGCGGGCGACGACCGTGGACCACGTCGTGCCGCGGTCGCACGGTGGTGGGGACACCTGGCTGAATACCGTCGCTTCGTGCGCGGAGGACAATCACCGCAAAGCGGACCGGACGCCCGAGCAGGCGGGGATGCAGCTGCTGCGGCGGCCGTTCGAGCCGACGCCGGCGGATGCGCTGCTGTCGACGCTGGGAGTGTCGGTGCGGGACGGTCTGCCGGAGTGGCTGGCGCTGCCGGCGTAGCGCCGTCCGGAACGGCGGCCATGGCCCAACTCCCGCTAGCTGAGCAGGAGATGGGCGATGGCCGCCAGTCCGACCAGGACGATGACCGCGCGCAGGGCGGTCGGCGGCAGTCGTCGGCCGATCCGGGCGCCGAGCAGGCCGCCGAGGGTGGAGCCGACGGCGATCAGGGCGACCGCGGTCCAGTCGAAGTGGGCGACGAAGAGGAAGAAGACCGCCGCGACGCCGTTGACGCCGCCGACGAGGACGTTCTTGAGGGCGTTGAGGCGCTGGAGGTCCTCGTCGAGCAGCAGGCCCATGAGGGACATGTAGAGCACGCCCTGGGCCGCGCCGAAGTAGCCGCCGTAGACGCTGGCGAGCAGCAGCCCGAGGAGCAGGACGGGGCCGCCGTCGGGGTGGGCGGCGGTGCCACTGCGCGCGCGGCGGGCGCGGAGCCGGGCGGAGAGCCGGGGCTGGGCGACGACGAGGACGAGGGCGACCGCGATCAGCGCAGGCACCACTATGGCGAACGCCTCCGGTGGCAGGGCCAGCAGGAGGATCGCGCCGCCGAGGCCGCCGAGGAGGGCGGCGAGCCCGAAGCGGAGCAGGCGGCGGCGCTGGCCGGACAGTTCGCGGCGGTAGCCGAAGGCGCCGCTGAGCGAGCCGGGCACCAGGCCCAGGGTGTTGGAGACGTTGGCCGTGACGGGCGGCAGTCCGAGGGCGAGCAGTACCGGGAAGGTGATCAGGGTCCCGGACCCGACGATGGTGTTGATCGTGCCGGCGCCGACTCCCGCGGCGAGGACGGCGGCGGCTTCCCAGAGGGTCATGCTGGCTCCCCCGTGCATGCTCGGTGTGGTCCTGCCCGATCATGCACCAGGGGCGCGGGCGGCGGCAGAGGCGGGCTCAGTCGTCGATGGGGGGCGTCTCGTGCTTCGGGGTGCTGGGCTTGGGGATGGAGCCGCCGCCGGTCGGCGGGGCGAAGTTGCCGATGGCGCCGCCGAGGCCCTTGAGGGCGTCGCCGATCTCGCTGGGCACGATCCAGAGCTTGTTGGCGTCGCCCTCGGCGATCTTCGGGAGCATCTGGAGGTACTGGTAGGAGAGCAGCTTCTGGTCCGGGTCGCCGGCGTGGATGGACTCGAAGACCACCCGGATGGCCTGGGCCTCGCCCTCGGCGCGGAGCGCGGCGGCCTTGGCCTCACCTTCGGCGCGCAGGATCGAGGACTGCTTCTCACCTTCGGCGGTGAGGATCTGGGACTGCCGGACACCCTCGGCCTGGAGGATCGCGGCGCGCTTGTCACGGTCGGCGCGCATCTGCTTCTCCATCGAGTCCTGGATGGAGGTCGGCGGCTCGATGGCCTTCAGCTCGACGCGGTTGACGCGGATGCCCCACTTGCCGGTGGCCTCGTCGAGGACGCCGCGCAGGGCCGCGTTGATCTCCTCACGGGAGGTCAGGGTCCGTTCCAGGTCCATGCCGCCGATGATGTTGCGGAGGGTGGTGACGGTGAGCTGCTCGATGGCCTGGATGTAGCTGGCGACCTCGTATGTGGCCGCGCGGGCGTCCGTCACCTGGTAGTAGATGACGGTGTCGATGTTCACGACGAGGTTGTCCTGGGTGATCACCGGCTGCGGCGGGAACGGCACGACCTGCTCGCGGAGGTCGATGCGGTTGCGGATCGAGTCGATGAACGGGACGACGATGTTCAGGCCGGCGTTGAGGGTGCGGGTGTAGCGGCCGAAGCGTTCGACGATGGCGGCGCTGGCCTGGGGGATGACCTGGATCGTTTTGATGAGTGCGATGAACACGAGCACCACCAGGATGATCAGGACGATGATGATCGGTTCCACAGCGGCTCCCGTGCCCTTCGTTGCTGGTCCGTGCCGGCCGGTGACCGGCTTGCCGTTGATCAGTCTTTCAGAGTCGTGGCTCGTCGCGCAGCGTGTTCGGGTCAGATGACGACGGCGGTGGCGCCGTCGATCTCGACGACGTCGACCTGCTGGCCCGGCTCGTAGATCCGTTCGCCGTCGAGGGCGCGGGCGGACCAGATCTCGCCGGCGAGCTTGATGCGGCCGCCGGCGCCACCGTCGACCCGTTCCAGGACCGTGGCGCTCTTCCCCTTGAGGGCGTCGATGCCGGAGGCGAGCTGGGGGCTCTGGCGGCGGTTGCGGTTGGCGAGGGGGCGTACGACCGCGATCAGCGCGACGGAGACGGCGGCGAACACGAGGAACTGCGCGACGGTGCCGCCACCGAGCGCTGCGGTGACGGCACCGGCGACGGCACCGACCGCGAGCATCCCGAATTCGGGCATCGCGGTCACGACGAGAGGAATACCCAGTCCTACGGCGGCGATCAGCCACCACACCCATGGATCCACGGACTCATGGTAGATCCGTACGGCGGCCCGGGGACAGGGCGCGATCGGTCAGCGGCGGCCGGGCGAACGGGCGTTCAGGCCAGCGGCAGGCCCTGGGCGGTCCAGCGGTCGCCGACCCGCTCGACGACCAGGGGGACGCCGAAGCAGTGGGAGAGGTTGCGGGAGGTCAGCTCCAGTTCGAGCGGGCCGGCGGCCAGCACCTTGCCCTGACGGATCATCAGGACGTGGGTGAAGCCGGGGGCGATCTCCTCGACGTGGTGGGTGACCATCAGCATCGACGGCGCGTACGGGTCGCGGGCGAGGCGGCCGAGGCGGCGGACCAGGTCCTCGCGGCCGCCGAGGTCGAGGCCGGCGGCCGGCTCGTCGAGCAGCAGCAGCTCGGGGTCGGTCATCATGGCGCGGGCGATCAGGGTGCGCTTGCGCTCGCCCTCGGAGAGGGTGCCGAACTTCCGGTCGAGGTAGTCGTTCATCCCGAGACGGTCGAGGAACGCGCGGGCGCGCTGCTCGTCGACGTCCTCGTAGTCCTCCTGCCAGTGGGCGGTCATGCCGTAGGCCGCGGTCAGGACGGTCTGGAGCACGGTCTGGCTGCGCGGCAGCTTGTCGGCGAGCGCGATGCCGGCGATGCCGATGCGCGGGCGGAGGTCGAAGACGTCGACCTTGCCGAGCTCCTCGCCGAGGATGGACGCGGTGCCCTGGGTCGGGAAGAGGTAGCTGGAGGCGACGTTCAGCAGGGTGGTCTTGCCGGCGCCGTTGGGGCCGAGGATCACCCAGCGCTCCCCCTCCTTGACCGACCAGGAGACCTGGTCCACCAGAGCCCGTCCTTCGCGGACCACGGATACGTCCACCAGCTCCAGCACATCGCTCATGAGCGCGTTGTCTCCCATTGCATCTCGGTCGTCGCGTGCACCTGTAGGCGCAGCCCCCCTGCAAACCTACGCCACTCGTTGTCAGTGCCGTTCCCTAGGCTGGGGGCCATGCTCAAGGAACCTCGTTCAGGACGGCTGGCGGCATGGGGAAATGCCCTTTTGGCCGGACTTGTCTCACCTGATGAAGCGGTGCACCGTATCGCGGAGGACGACGCGGTGCACCGCGTGGCCGGCCTGCCCGGGGAGGAGGCGCCGGTCGGGCTGACGCTCGCCCTGGGACGGCTGCGCGCGCTCGGCGCGGTCGGGCTGCGGGTGGCGCTGCCGGTGTCCGGCCATCCGCTGGGGCTGTGCGGGCCGCCGGAATTCAATGCCCGCGCGCTGGAGGCCGAGGAGGCGGTGATCGCCACCGGCGCCGGGCTGGGCCTGGTCCCGGAGACGTACGAGGCCGGTCCGGAGGGCGGGGCGGCGCCCGATGTGCACGTCGAGGTGGTCTGGCGGTGTCTGCCGGTGCGGGAGGCGCCGCCGGCGGACGTGCCGTCGCTGGGCGAGGCGGAGCGGGAGCTGGCGGAAGCTCTGCGGGAGGCGACCGAGGTGCTCTCGAAGCTGGACGTGGCCGGGGCGGGTCCGGTGGCGCAGGCGGCGCTGGCGGCGTACCGGGCGCGGGCGGAGGCGGGCCGTCAGGTGCTGGCCCCGGGGTATCCGCCGCGGGCGGTGCGCGTGTTGGAGCTGGCGCAGCGGGTCGGGGCGCTGGTCGACATCGCGCGTGCGGCCGGCGGGGACGGTACGGAGCACGGCGCGGCGGTGAGCGCGTCGGAGATGGCGGCGCGCGCGGAGGCGCTGCGTCCGGTGGAGCGTACGGCCCGCCGGGCGCAGGTCGCGGCGTACAACTCCGCGGTGGAGGAGCGGGAGCGGCGCGGCGGCTGACGAGGGGAGGAAAAGGGGCGGGCCCCGCCGGACCTTGGTGTGGTCGACGACGGGGCCGTTGCCGAGACGGGCCGAACAGCCCGGGCCGGGTGAGCCGTTCACCCCGGATCGGTCAACCTCAGCCGTTCGAGGTCGTGTTGTCGAACGTGGGGTTGAGCGCGCCGATGACGTTGGCGCTGTTGCCGGTGGCGTTCACCGGGACGTGCACGGGCACCTGGGCGAGGTTGCCCGAGCCGATGCCCGGGGAGACCGTCGCCCTGCCGTCGGCCTGGGCGCCGCCGGCGGCGAAGGCGGAGCCGGCCGCGGCGGTCAGGGCGAGGCCGGTGGTGGCGAGGACGAGGGCGGCCTTCTTGGCGGTGTTCATGGTGAGGTGAGTTCCTTGCGTGGTGGCACGGGACCGCAATGACGGTTTCGGCTGCGGGCGGCTCAGAAGTTGGTGCTGCGGTTGCCGAACGCGGGGTTGAGCACGCCGACGACGTTGACGCTGTTGCCGTTGACGTTCACCGGCACGGTCACGGGCGCCTGGACGAGGTTGCCGGAGAGGACGCCGGGAGAAGTGGTGGTGCAACCGGCGGCCTGCGCGCCGTCGGTGGCGAAGGCGGAGCCGGCGGCGGCACCCAGGCCGAGGGCGGTGCCGGCGACGACGAGGGCGGCCTTCTTGGCGGTGTTCATGAAATGTGGTCCCTGCGTGGTGGGAAGTGGTGGGAAGAGGCAAAGAAACAGCGGGTGAGGACGGCTTCCGCGCGGCCGGCGGGGGCCGGCGCGGCGTCGGTCAGACGTTGTCGCAGACGGCCCCGAAGGTCGGGTTGAGGACGCCGACGACGGAGATGGTGTTGCCGCAGGCGTTCACGGGGACGTGCACCGGGGCCTGGACGAGGTTGCCGGAGACGACGCCCGGGGAGTTCTTGGCCTCGCCGTTCGCGTGCGCGTCGTGGGCGAACGCGGAGCCGGCGGCGGCACCCAGGCCGAGGGCGGTACCGGCGAGGACCAGGGCGGCCTTCTTGGCGGTGTTCATGCGGGGGATTCCTCCGGTGAGGGGGCACAGGGCCGGTGAACAGCACTGATGGGGATGACGGGTGGGGAGGCGGACCGGCCGCGCGCTCACGGCGGTGAGGGGGCCGGTCCGGAGCGGGCCCGCGCGGACGGGATCGTCACGCGGGCCGCGCGCACAGCGCTCAGAAGTTGAGGCAGGGGTCGCCGAAGCTGGGGTTGAGCAGGCCGACGACCGAGATGGTGTTGCCGCAGGCGTTCACGGGGACGTGGACCGGGGCCTGGACGAGGTTGCCCGAGCCGATGCCCGGGGACTGCACGGCGGCGCCCTGCGCCTGCGGGGTGTGGGCAGAGGCGATGCCGGCGCCGGCGAGGGCGAGACCGCTCGCCATCATCGTGACGGCCGCTGCCCGCTTGATGTTCTTCACTTCTCTTGCTCCTCATTGCCGTTGCCGTGACCAGCCGTCACGGCTGCTCTGGACAACGGCCCGGCACAAGGAGGGATACGCCGAACGGGCTACGGCTACACGACAGTATGAATCTCGGACCGGCAGGCGACGTTCGGGTTGACGCATTGTCGTACCGAAGGGCCGTCCGACCGCGGGCCGGCACCGCCGCCGGCCCGGTCGTGGCGGCTTCCGCGCCTGGTCAGGCCCCGATTCCGTGCCGTACGGCCCAGAGTGCCGCCTGGGTCCGGTCGGCGAGGTCGAGCTTCATGAGGATGTTGGAGACATGGGTCTTGACGGTCTTCTCGGAGAGCACCAGGGCACGGGCGATCTCGCGGTTGGAGCGGCCGTCCGCGATCAGGCCGAGGACCTCGCTCTCGCGGTCGGTGAGGGAGGTCCCGCGTCCCTGGCCGCCGTTGCCGTCCTCCTGGGAGAGCAGCGCGCCGGCCACCTCGGGCTGCAGCAGGACGTGGCCGGCGTGCACGGAGCGGATGGCGGCGGCCAGTGCCTCGGGGTCGATGTCCTTGTAGACGTAGCCGGCCGCTCCGGCGCGCAGGGCCGGGATGACGGTGCGCTGTTCGGTGAAGCTGGTGACGACCAGCACCCGGGCGGGGTTGTCCAGTTCGCGGAGCTTGCGGAGTGCCTCGATGCCGTCCATGCCGGGCATCTTGATGTCCATCAGGACGATGTCCGGGCGGAGTTGCTCGGCGGCGGCGATGCCCTCGGCCCCGTCGGCGGCCTCGCCCACCACCTCGATGTCGTCCTGGACCTCCAGGAACGTGCGCAACCCGCGGCGGACGACCTGGTGGTCGTCGACGAGCAGGACGTGGATCGGTCGGGTGTCAGCCACCGGGCACCTCCATCTCGACAGCGGTGCCCTTGCCGGGCTCCGACTGCACGGTGAGCGTTCCGCCGACGCCGCCGGCGCGGTCGTGCATCGAGACCAGTCCGAGGTGGCGGCCGGCCCGGCGGACCGTGCCGGGGTCGAAGCCGCAGCCGTCGTCGGCGATCCGCAGCAGCGCGCCCTGGCCGGCGCGGGAGAGGGTGACCTCGACGTGCTCGGCGCCCGAGTGCCGCAGGGCGTTGTGCAGCGCCTCCTGGGCGACCCGGAGCATGGCCTCCTCCTGGGCGGCGGGCAGCGCGCGGACGCCGTGGGCGGCGAAGGTGACGTGGGCGGAGTGGGCGCGGTCGAGGACCTGGGTCTGGGAGCGCAGGGTGGCGACCAGGCCGTCCTCGTCCAGGGCGGCGGGCCGCAACTCGACGACGGCGGCGCGGAGTTCGTCGGCGGCCTCGGCGGCGAGCGCGGCGACCTGGTGGAGTTCGTCCTTGGCGCGGACCGGGTCGCGGTCGACGAGGGCGGTGGCGGCCTGGGCGGTGAGCCGGAGCGAGAACAGCTTCTGGGACACCGCGTCGTGCAGTTCGTGGGCGAGCCGGGCCCGCTCCCCCGCGATGGTCAGCTCGCGGCTGCGCTCGTAGAGGCGGGCGTTGGTCAGGGCGATGGCGGCGTGCTGGGCGAGTATGCCGAGGAGGCGCTCGTCGTCCTCGGTGAAGCCGCATCCGCCGTCCGGTTTGGGGCAGCGCTTGTTGGCCAGGAAGAGGGCGCCGAGGATCTCGTCGCCGTCGGCGACCGGCAGACCGAGGAAGTCCCGCATGTCCGGGTGGGCCGAGGGCCAGCCGCCGAAGCGGGGGTCCTGGCGGACGTCGGCGAGCCGTTCGGGGGTGGCGTTGTGCAGCATCGCGGCGAGGATGCCGTGCTGGCGGGGCAGGGGGCCGATGGCCTTCCACTGCTCGGCGCTGACGCCGTCGACGACGAACTGGGCGAAGCCGCCGTGGTCGTCGGGCACTCCGAGGGCGGCGTACTCGGCGTCCAGCAGTTCGCGGGCCGAGGCCACGATCGTCTTGAGGACATCGCGCACCTCAAGATGCCTGCTCATGGCCAGGATCGCGGTGCTCACCGCGGGGATCCCGGCTCCCGGTCCGTTGGTCATGGCTTCACCGTACCGGCGGGGTGGACGGCCCGTATCGGTCCTGCGCCGTCCGGCGACCGGGACCACCGTCCTAGGCCGAATGCCCTGGCCGGGGCCGGTCCGGCGGCCGACGCCCGGCGGGTGGCGGCGTTCCTACGGTGAGGGCGCGGGCCGGGGTGGCCGGTCCGGGCGGAAGGGGACGCGATCATGCCGGTGGCGATCATCACGGGGGCGTCGAAGGGATTGGGCCGGGCACTCGCCGGGGCGCTGGCCGTACGGGGCTGGGACCTGGTGGTGGATGCGCGGTCCGCCGGGCCGCTGGAGGAGGCGGCGCGGGCGCTGGCCGGGGCGGGGGCCCGGGTGGTGGCGCTGCCGGGGGACGTGGCGGACGCCGGGCACCGGGCGGCGCTGGTGAGCGCGGCCGGGGAGCTGGGCGGGCTGGATCTGCTGGTGAACAACGCGAGCGCGCTGGGGGCCGAGCCGCTGGTGCGGCTGGCGGACCTGCCGCTGGAGGGGTTGCGGCGGGCGCTGGAGGTGAATGTGGTGGCACCACTGGGAATGATTCAGACGGCTTTGCCGCTTTTGCATAGCTCATCCTATTGGGAATCGTATGAGGCTGATTCCCTTTATGGGGAGCATGCCCCTTATATAAGGGGAGCGGATGATAGAGATATGTCCGTTTCGCCCTATTATGGCGGGTCGGATGTGGTGCCGGGAAGGCAGTCGGGCGGTGCGGTCCTCAGCATCAGCTCGGACGCGGCCGTCGAGGCGTACCCGACGTGGGGCGGCTACGGAGCGGCCAAGGCGGCGCTGGACCAGCAGTCGGCGGTGCTCGCGGTGGAGGAGCCGGGGCTGCGGGTCTGGTGGGTCGACCCCGGGGACATGCGGACGGATCTGTACGCGGCGGCGGTCCCGGACGACGACGCGGACCGGCCGCTGCCGGAGACGGTCGTCCCGGCGCTGCTGCGGCTGCTGGACGGCGCGGCCCCCAGCGGCCGGTACACGGCGGCGGAGCTGCTCCGCCCGGCCGGCACCGGTGCGTCCGGCGGGGCGGGGTCCCGGTGATCGCCGGGGCGCTGCGGGTCCCGGCGGAACTGTCGGCACGGGTGCCGGCCGAGCAGCGCGGCCCGGGGCTCGGGCGGGACGACGTACGGCTGCTGGTGAGCCGGGGGACGCGGGAGCCGTCCCATCACGTCTTCCGGGAGCTGCCGGAGCTGCTCGGGGCCGGGGACGTGCTGGTGGTGAACACCTCACGGACGCTGCCGGCGGCGGTGGACGGCCGGACCGGGGACGGCCGGGGCCGCGGCGAGCCGGTGGTGGTGCACTTCTCGACCAGGGCCGACCGGTGGCATCCGGCGGGCCGCGCGGTGGCCGGCTGCTGGGCGGTGGAGCTGCGCAGCCCGGACGGCCGGGGCAGCACCCTGCCGCGGGCCGGCGGTCCGCCCGGCACGGTGGTGCGGCTGCCCGGCGGCGCGCGGCTGACGCTGGAGGCGCCGGTGGACCCGGGAGGCGTCCGGCTGTGGTGGGCGCGGCCGGCCGGGCTGCGGGTGCCGGAGCTGTTGCGGCGGCACGGGCGGCCGATCCGGTACGGCTACACCGACCGGGACCAGCCGCTGACCGCGTACCGGACGGTGTTCGCGGTGGACTCCCCCGGCGCCGGCAGTGCGGAGATGCCGAGCGCGGCCCGGCCGTTCACCGCGGAGCTGGTGGCGCGGCTGGTGAGCCGCGGGGTGCAGTTCGCGCCGATCTCGCTGCACACGGGGGTGGCGTCGGCGGAGGCGTTCGAGCCGCCGTACCCGGAGCGCTTCGCGGTGCCGGCGGCGACGGCGTGGCTGGTGAACGCCGCACGGGCCCGCCGCAGGGCGGCGCCGAGGGCCGCCGGCGGCCGGATCGTCGCGGTGGGCACGACGGCCGTACGGGCGCTGGAGTCGGCGACCGGTGCGGACGGGCGGGTGCGGGCCGCGGCCGGGTGGACGGACCTGGTGGTGACGCCGGAGCGCGGGGTGCGGGCGGTGGACGGTCTGCTCACCGGGCTGCACGAGCCGACCGCCTCCCATCTGCTGATGCTGCGGGCGGTGGCGTCGGCGACGGCGGACCGGGCCGCACTGGAGCGGGCCTACGAGGCGGCGGTGGAGCGGCGCTACCTGTGGCACGAATTCGGGGATCTGCATCTGCTGCTGCCGGACCGGGTCGGGGACCCGGCACATGGCGCACTCCACGAGGAACGGGACGCCGCCCCACGGTGAGCCCTGCCGGCCGGTGCCGTACCGGCCCGCGCGGATGCCCGCGGCCGGGTCGCCGGCCCGGGCCGCCGCGCTGCGGGAGCGGACGGGCCGGCGGCGCACGGTCCGACGGGTCGCCGCCGACCCGGTGCCGGAGCAGGCGGTGGAGGACGCGCTCGCCTGGGCGGCGACCGCCCGTCCGGGCCCCTCAGTGGCCGGCGCCGGTGCACACGCCCGGGCCGACGCGGTTCCCGCCGGTGATGCTGGGGCGGCCGGCGAGCGAGATGGCGTTCGCGGTGCTCCCGGTGGGTCACCCGGCACCGGAGTGCAAAGTGCCCGATTTGATACGGAAGAGCCTGGATCAGGCACTGGTCGAGAGGGAGCGCATACGGGCTGTGCGTTTGCAATTACTCCTGGCGAGACCTTCCCCTTCGGGCTGTGACGCCGCCAATAGGGCGTAAATCACTTACGACCCGGCTTAGTGGCCGGGGAAATCGCACCTGACCAGGGATTTGTCCATTCCGGATGCGATATTCCTGCCACTGGTTCCACTAAGGCGGGTCGTACGTCACACCTTTGCCGGGGCAATTTTCGGCCGCTAAGAATGGCTCCCGTCGCTCGGCGCCGTGGTCAGAACTCGGCGTTGGCCGCCGCTCAAGGCCCGTGCGACGTCCCCCTTCGGAAGGTCTGTCCCACCATGCCCAAGCACGCTCTTTCCCGCCTCAACCGGACGCACAAGCTCGGTGTCGCCGGTGTCGCCGCTGCCGGTGCCGCAGCTCTGATCTTCGCCGCCGTCCCGGGTGCGGACGCCGACCAGGGCAAGACCCAGGCCACCGCGATCGAGAACGTCAAGCCGGTCGCCTTCAGCGCCGTCGGTACGGCCGCCAGGGCCCAGCAGGTCACCATCGCCAAGCAGGCCGACGCCTCCGCCGCCAAGGGCAAGGCCGAGGCCGCCGCGAAGAAGGCAGCCGCGCAGAAGGCCGCCGCACAGAAGGCCGCCGCCGAGAAGGCCGCCAAGGCCAAGGCCGCCGCCGCGGCGAAGGCCAAGGCCGAGAAGGAGCGCAAGGCGAAGCAGGCCGCGAGCCGCTCCGCGGTCCGCACCGCGATCCCGGCCGCCGCGCCGAAGCCGGCCGTGAAGACCTACCCGAACAACCTCGACGGCTGGATCCGCGAGTCGCTGGACGTCATGGCCAAGAAGGGCATCCCCGGCTCGTACAACGGCATCTACCGGAACATCATCCGGGAGTCCTCCGGCAACCCGATGGCGATCAACCTCTGGGACATCAACGCCCAGAACGGCATCCCGTCCAAGGGCCTGCTGCAGGTGATCGACCCGACCTTCAAGACGTACCACGTCGCGGGCACCTCCTGGAACATCTACGACCCGGTCGCCAACATCACCGCCGCCTGCAACTACGCGGCCGACAAGTACGGCTCGATGGACAACGTCAACTCCGCCTACTGAGCCACCGGTTGACCTTGCGCAGGGGGACGCGCACACACCGCCGAGGGGCGGCACCCGCAGTCGGGTGCCGCCCCTCGGCGCATGCGTACGGGCCGGGCGCTACTTGCGCATGACCTCCGGCTCGTGGCGGCGCAGCAGCCGCGCGACGACGAAGGCCAGGCCGACGCCGAGGCTGATCAGGATGATCATGTCCATCACGTAGACACCGGTCTGGTGCTTCCACAGCGGGTCGGGGTTGCCCAGCTCCCACGGCAGCAGGGTGTTCATGTCGGCCGTCGCGCCCATCGCGGCGACCGCCCAGCGGGACGGCATGAGCCAGGCGACCTGGGCGACGCCGACGGTGTCGAAGAGCTGGAAGAGCACGCCGGTGAAGACCACCTGGACGATGGCGAACATGACCAGCAGCGGCATGGTCTTCTCGGCGGTCTTGACCAGCGCGGAGATGATCAGGCCGAACATCATCGAGGTGAAGCCCAGCGCGATGATCGCCAGCGCCATCTCGACCGCCGGCGCCTTGGCGAGGATCAGGCCCTCGGTGGGCATGTTCCGGGTCGAGAAGCCGATTGCCGCGATGATCACGCCCTGCACGGCGGTCACCACGCCCAGCACGATCACCTTGGACATCAGATACGCCGACCGCGACAGGCCGGTGGCCCGTTCACGCTCGTAGATGACCCGTTCCTTGATCAGCTCACGGACCGAGTTGGCGGCGCCGGAGAAGCACATGCCGACCGCGAGGATCAGCATGATCGTGCTGGCGTCGCGGTTGGTGCGGTGCCGGTTCAGCGGTCCGTAGCCGAGGCCGTAGTCGCTGGGGATCAGCATCGAGACCACGCCGAGCACCGCCGGCAGGATCAGCATCAGCCCCAGGAAGCCGCGGTCGGAGGCGAGCACCGACACGTACCGCCGCATCAGCGTCCACAGCTGCGAGCCCCAGCTCTGGGACTTCTGCATGCGGGCCGGCGGCGGCTGGATGGCCACCGACTGCGGGGCCGTGGCGTCGATGTCCGCGGCGTACATCTGGAAGTGCGGGGAGCCGCGCCAGCGGCCCATCCAGTCGTAGTCGCGGTAGTTCTCGAAGGCCGAGAAGACGTCCGCCCAGGTGTCGTACTGGAAGAAGTTCAGCGCCTCCTCGGGCGGGCCGAAGTAGGCCACGCCACCGCCCGGCGCCATCACCAGCAGCTTGTCGCAGAGACCGAGTTCGGCCACGGAGTGGGTGACGACCAGGACCGTGCGGCCGTCGTCGGCGAGGCCGCGCAGCAGCTGCATCACATCGCGGTCCATGCCCGGGTCGAGGCCCGAGGTGGGCTCGTCCAGGAAGATCAGCGACGGCTTGGTCAGCAGCTCCAGGGCCACCGAGACGCGCTTGCGCTGGCCGCCGGAGAGCGAGGTGACCTTCTTGTCCTTGTGCACGTGGAGCTTGAGCTCGTGCAGCACCTCGTCGATCCGGGCCTCGCGCTCGGACTCCGCGGTGTCGCCGGGGAAGCGGAGCTTGGCGGCGTAGCGCAGTGCCTTCTGGACCGTCAGTTCCTTGTGCAGGATGTCGTCCTGCGGGACCAGGCCGATGCGCTGGCGCAGCTCGGCGAACTGCTTGTAGAGGTTGCGGTTGTCGTAGAGGACGTCGCCCTGGTCGGCGGGGCGGTAGCCGGTGAGCGCCTTCAACAGCGTCGACTTGCCGGAGCCGGACGGGCCGATGACCGCGATCAGCGACTTCTCCGGGACGCCGAAGGAGACGTCCTTGAGGATCTGCTTGCCGCCTTCGACGGTGACCGTGAGGTGGCGGGCCGAGAAGGAGACCTCGCCGGTGTCGACGAACTCCTCCAGGCGGTCGCCGACCAGCCGGAACGTGGAGTGGCCGACGCCGATGATGTCGTTCGGACCGACCGGGGCCCTGCCGGACTTGGGCACCGGCTGGCCGTTGACGTAGGTGCCGTTGTGGCTGCCCAGGTCGCGGATCTCGAAGCGGCCGTCGGGGGTGGCGTGGAATTCGGCGTGGTGGCGGGAGACCTGGAGGTCGGAGACGACCAGCTCGTTCTCCAGCGCACGACCGATCCGCATCACCCGGTCCATGTCGAGGCGGTGGAAGGTGGTCGGGCGGTCACCGGACGGGGCGCCGCCGGCGTGGGGCGCCGGGCGCTCCTGGGGCCGGCGGGGCTGCTGCGGGGGGACGCCCTGCTGGGGCTGCTGGGGTACGGCCTGCTGGGGCGGGACGTACGGCGGCTGCTGTCCCTGCGGCGGCGCCTGCCAGCCCTGCTGGGCGGGCGGCTGCGGGTGCACGGGCGACTGCCGGCCCGGGGCCTGGTGCGCCGGGGGCGCCTGCCATGCCTGGGCGGCCGGCTGCTGCTGCGGCGTCATCGCGGGCTGCGCACGGAAGGCGTCGGCGGCCGGCGCGGCGGCGGACAGGGACAGCCGGGGGCCGTCGGTGGCGTTGCCCAGATGCACGGCCGAACCGGGGCCGATCTCCGTCTGGTGGATCCGCTGGCCCTGAACGTAGGTCCCGTTGGTGCTGCCGTGGTCTTCGATGATCCAGCTGCGGCCGCCCCATCGCACGGTGGCGTGGCGCCAGGAGACCCTGGCGTCGTCGAGCACCATGTCGCCCTGCGGATCACGGCCCACGTTGTAGGACCGGGACGGGTCGAGCGTCCAGGTCCTTCCGTTCAATTCGAGTACGAGTTCAGGCACTCCATGCCCCATTACATAGTCCCCCGAGTGACGCCCTGTGCGGGAAGTCTAGGGATGGCGAACATCGTGAGGAACTATTTCAGGCTCGGCCCGTGGACCGGAAACCGGGACGGGGCCGGGGTGCAGACGGTTTCCGCGGGGCCCGCCAAACACCCCCGGAGCGCGGGAAGAGCCCATGGATCCGCAGGGATCACCGGATTACGGGTGTACCGGACGGGCGGGTGCCCGGACGGGGCGGCGGTCCGCGCCGGGGAGGCGGTGCACGGCGGCCCGGGAGGCCGTGCGGAGCGGCCCCGGAAGCCGCATCATGGGAGGAAGCGGACATCATCCGGGTCATGGCCGCGGTGCGTGCGCGGTGCGCCGGCCGGCCGTGGGTGCGCGGCCGCGTTCGCGGTCCGGGTGTGCTCCGCCCTCGGTACGCGCCGGCTGCGGCGTACCGAACCCCGCGGCGAACCAAGGAGGTTGGGCTTTCCGCCGGGGTTGTCCCGACCTGCGGATCCGGGTGGGACGGACACGACTCCATAACGATCGACGGGCTCGCCGGGGCCGCGGCCGGTGGGCCCACCGCGCGGGGCGCGGGCCGGTGGCGGACCGTGCCGCCGCGGTCCGAACCCCGGACAGCCGTACGGACGCGACGGCCCGGCGGTTACCGTAAGGGCACCATGAGCGCATCGCAGATCCCGCCTGCCACCGCCGTACCGGGCGATGACGTACCGACCCTTCTCGTGAAGATCTTCGGGAAGGACCGGCCCGGCATCACCGCAGGTCTCTTCGACACCCTCGCCGCCTACTCCGTCGATGTCGTGGACATCGAGCAGGTCGTGACCCGGGGGCGCATCACACTGTGCGCACTGGTCACCACCCCGTCCCCCGGGGAGGGCACCAGCGGCTCCTCCGAGGGTGACCTGCGGGCCACCGTGCACAGCTGGGCCGAGTCCCTGAACCTCCAGGCGGAGATCATCTCCGGCCGGGGTGACAACCGTCCGCGCGGCACCGGACGTTCGCACGTCACCGTGCTCGGCCACCCGCTCACCGCGGAGTCCACCGCCGCCATCGCCGCCGCCATAACGGCCACCGGCGGCAACATCGACCGTATCTTCCGGCTCGCCAAGTATCCGGTGACCGCCGTCGAATTCGCCGTCTCCGGTGCGGCCACCGAGGCGCTGCGGACGGCGCTGGCCCTGGAGGCCGCGCAGCTGGGCGTCGACGTCGCCGTGGTGGCGGCCGGACTGCAGCGCCGGGCCCAGCGACTGGTCGTGATGGACGTCGACTCGACTCTGATCCAGGACGAGGTCATCGAGCTGTTCGCGGCACACGCGGGCTGCGAGGCCGAGGTGGCCGCGGTGACCGCCGCCGCGATGCGCGGTGAGCTGGACTTCGAGCAGTCGCTGCACGCCCGGGTCAAGCTGCTCGCGGGGCTCGACGAGTCGGTGGTGGAGGCGGTGCGCAAGGAGGTGCGGCTCACCCCCGGCGCCCGCACCCTGGTACGGACGCTGAAGCGGCTCGGCTATCAAGTCGGCGTCGTCTCGGGCGGTTTCACCCAGGTCACCGACGCACTGCAGGAAGAACTGGGGCTGGACTTCGCCAACGCCAACACCCTGGAGATCGTCGACGGCAAACTCACCGGCCGGGTCACCGGGCCCATCGTGGACCGGGCGGGCAAGGCGCGGCTGCTGCGGGACTTCGCGCACCAGGCCGGGGTGCCGCTGGACCAGACCGTGGCGATCGGTGACGGCGCCAACGATCTCGACATGCTCAACGCGGCCGGTCTCGGGGTCGCCTTCAACGCCAAGCCGGTGGTGCGGGAGGCCGCGCACACGGCCGTGAACGTGCCGTTCCTGGACACCGTGCTGTACCTGCTCGGCATCACCCGCGAAGAGGTCGAGGCGGCGGACACGCACGCGGAGTGAGCGGGGGCGCTACGGGGTGAGCGGGGCGGGGCGGCGGTGAGCCTGAGGGATGCGCCTGCACGTGAGCGCTGAGTGACGGGCCGAGGCATGAGCGGGGCCCCGGTGGTGTGCCGGGGCCCCGCTCATGCATCCGTGTGCTGTCCCGCTCGGGTGTCTCGCGCCGTGGGACGGTGGCGGCTGCCGGGCCGGGGACCTCGGCCTGGCGGTGCTGCCGATGCGGCGCGGGGGCTCATGCCCTGCGGCGTCCGGGCGGGCGCTCGATCTTGCCGATCCGGGCGGGGCGCTCGGTCCGGCCGCATCCGGGCGGGAGGCCCGGCCCTGCGGCGTCCGGGCGCGGTGGGGACTAGCCCTGCGGCGTCCAATACGCGATCAGCCGGCCGACGCCGTGCTCCACCGACTTCCACGAGCCGTTGAAGGCGACCACGGCGATCGCGGCCGTCGGGAAGCCGCTGCGGTTCATCCGCGGCAGCAGATCGCCGTCGGCCTCCCCCGACAGGGCGTCCGCGAGGGCGTGCACACCCGGGTTGTGCCCGACCAGCACGAGGTCGTTGACATCGTCCGAGGTCTCGTTGAGCAGGGCGATCAGCTCGCCCAGGGAGGCCTCGTAAATCCGCTCGTCGTAGACGGTCTTGGGGCGCTGGGGGAGTTCATGGACGGCGAGCTTCCAGGTCTCGCGGGTGCGCGTCGACGTCGAGCACAACGTCAGGTCCGGGGTGACGCCCGAAACGGCCAGCCAGCGGCCGGCGACGGGGGCGTCCTTGCGGCCGCGCTCGGCGAGCGGACGCTCATGATCGCTGGTCTCCGACCATTCGGCCTTGGCATGGCGGAGGAGGACAATCCGGCGGGGTGTATCGACGCTCATGCGTCCCAGCTTCGCACGAAAGGCGGCGCGGGGCGCGGGGTGTTGAAGCGCTCCCCCTGCCGGGTGACAGCAGGCATCCGGGGCGCTCAGGCACCTATGCGGAGGATTCCCGCGAGGTACTCCAGCAGCACCGCGAACCCCTGCGGGGCGCTCGCCGCACTGGCCCGGGCGGGGCTCGCCACGACCGCCGACAGGGCAAGGAAAGAGACCACCGGCAGCGCCAGCGCCCACCACGGCAGCCGCGCCCGCAGACCGCGCGTGCGCAGCCGGGGTATCCGCAGGCTGGGTATCCGCAACCCGTGCGTCCGGGAGCCGTGCGTCCGCGGGCCGCTGGTCCTCCGCAGGCGGGCGGCCTGGGCTGCGGGTGACCGGCTGAACACGGCGGACATGGGGATCGCCTCCGTAGGGCATCGAAGGGGCTGCACGGCCGCGGGCTGCGGCTCGGCCACCGCGCTGTGCGGTGTACTTCGAAGCTACGGATCACCGGCGGCCGTTCCTATCCGGGAAGCCACCCACTTATCCCTGATACCGGCCCCTAGGGGATGGGGCGTGGGGGTGTCCCGGGGTTGGCCCACCCGCCCGTCTGCCCCGGCACCGTGGCGCGGCAGCCTTCACCGTCGCGCGGCAGCCCTCACCGTGGTGCGGCGATGCTCGCGATGATCGCGACGACGACGGTCACACCGAGCATGAGGCCCAGCACGAGGAGCAGCTTCTTCTGGCTGCCCTGCGGATTCGGTTCGAGCACTGGCATGGGCCCAGTGTCGCACCCGCGGATCCGGCCGTGAGCCCGGGGCGGGGCACCCGGCCGGCGCTCACGCCTCGTCCTCGATCCGCCGGTCCCGGCCGGCCAGCACGCCGACCGCGATCTGCGGCACCATCAGCCCCGCCATCAGGGCGATCGGCAGGCCCCAGCCGCCGCTGTGCTGGTAGAGCGTGCCGACCAGCAGTGGGCCGGGGATGGAGATCAGATAGCCGACGCTCTGGGCGAAGGCGGACAGCTTGACGACACCGGCGGAGCTGGTCGAGCGCATGCCGATCATGGTCAGGGCGAGCGGGAACGCGCAGTTGGAGATGCCCATCAGCAGCGCCCAGGCCCACGCCCCCGCGGCGGGCGCCAGCCACAGCCCCGTATAGCCGGCCAGACCGCAGATCCCCAGGAGCACCGCGAGCGGACCCTGATGCCGCATCCGGGATGCCAGCCGCGGCAGCACGAAGGACAGCGGGACCCCCATCGCCATGGTGACCGCGAGCAGCACCCCCGCGGTCTGTGCCGAGACCCCGGCGTCGCGGAAGATCTGCGGCATCCAGCCCATGGTGATGTACGCGGCGGTGGCCTGGAGGCCGAAGAAGACGGCGAGCGCCCAGGCGGTCGGCGACGAAGTGATCCGCAGCGGAGCCTCCCCCGTACGCGCGCCGCCGCCCGCGGCCGGCCCGGAGGCCGAGGCGCGCTGCCGTACGACCGCGAGCCACGGCAGCACGGCGACCGCGGCGAGCCCCGCCCACACGGCCAGCCCGGTGCGCCAACTGCCGCCCAGGGCCTGGGTCATGGGCACGGTGACGGCCGCGGCGAGCGAGGTGCCCAGGGCCAGCGCCATCGAGTACAGCCCGGTCAGCGGGCCGACCCGGTCCGGGAACCAGCTCTTGATCACGACCGGCATCAGCACGTTGCTGACCGCGATGCCGGCCAGGGCGAGCGCGCTGGCGGCGAGGAACCCGCCGGTGCCGCCGGCGTACGGGCGCACCACGACGCCCACGGCGATCGCGGCCATGCCCGCGCAGACGATCGCGCCGGGCCCCCAGCGCCGGGCCAGCCGGGGCGCGGCGAACCCGAAGACCGCGAAGCACAGCGGCGGCACCGAGGTGAGCAGCCCGGCGAGGGTGCCGCTCATGCCGAGGCCGTCGCGGACCTCCTCCAGGAGCGCGCCGAGGCTGGTGATGGCCGGGCGGAGGTTGAGGGCCGCCAGGACGAGACCGGCGATCACGATCCGCGGCAGCCAGCGCCCGGCGGCCGGGGCGCTCCCCGGGGCGCCGGGCGCGGCATCCGGTTGCGCCCCGGTGCCGTCGGGCGCCGGGGCGGTGGTGGTCGTACGGGCCGCGGCTTCGGTGCCGACGGTCGCGAGGTCTTCGTCTGCCATGCGACTCATCATAGAATCATGGGATGAATCCTTGTCCAGTCGATATCGATAGCCTCTGCTGTCCCGGCCGGCACCGGGGGCCGGGAGGACCCGCCGGGCGCCGCGCCGTCGTCGTCCGTCCGCCCCTGCACACCGGAGCGCTGACATGCCGCCTCTGACCTCGCCCCGCCGCTCCGCACTGGCCGACCAGGTGATCGCGCAGCTACGCGCCCAGATCACCTCCGGCGAGTGGCCGGTGGGCTCGCGCATCCCGACCGAGCCGGAACTCGTCGAGCAGCTCGGGGTGGCCCGCAACACCGTCCGCGAGGCCGTGCGCGCGCTGGCGCACAACGGGCTGCTGGACATCCGGCAGGGCTCGGGCACGTACGTGGTGGCGACCAGTGAACTGGCCGGGGTGATGAACCGCCGGTTCGCGGCGGCCGAGCCGGGGCACGTCGCCGAGCTGCGCAGCGCCCTGGAGGCGGCCGCCGCCCGGCTCGCCGCGCGCCGCCGCACCGAGCAGGACCTGCGGCAGATCGACACCCTCCTGGAGCGGCGCGAGCGGGCCTGGGAGTCCGGCGCCGCGGAGGCGTTCGTGGAGGCGGACGCGACCCTGCACATGGCCATCGTGTCCGCCTCGCACAACGAGGTGCTGGCCGAGATCTACGCCGACCTCGGCGGCGTGCTGCGCGACTTCCTCCGGGCGGACGTCGGCGAGGAGCTGCGCCCGGAGGCGCACATGGACCACTCCCGCCTGGTCGAGGCGATCCGCGCGGGCGACGGCGACCGCGCCGCGTCCGAGGCCAGCACCCATCCGTTCGGGTGCCGGGCGGGGGCGCTGGAGAGCTCGGCGGAGCGCTAGGAGCTGGGGGCGGAGGGCCGGGGTCGGGGCCGGGGGTTTCGGGAGCCCGGGGCCGGGGATCGGGGGTCGGGAGCCGGGGGTTCGCGCCTTGGCCTACCGGGCAGTCGCACGATCCCCTAGGGGGCGGTCGAACGGATCCCGTAGGGGACGCGAGGGCCCCCTGCGGGGCCACAACCGGACGGGTGCGGGGGGTATTCCCGACCCGGACGGGTGCGGGGGGTATTCCCGAAGCGGACGGGCGCGGGGGGTATCCCCGGCGGGTGCTGGCGCACGAATGCCGTTTGCGCAGAAGCCGAGGCTCAGGGGCCTCGATCGAGGGGCCCCGCAGGCCATCACGCGTACTGCCCGCCCCGGCGACCGGGACGGGCAGTACGGAGTGCGACGTACGAGGACGAGTGCTACGTACGAGTGCCGACGTACGAGTGCGACGCAGAAATGCAGCCTGCGAAGTACGGCGCACGGGAGCGATGGGGCCGTCAGGCGCCCATCATGTGGACGCCGCCGTCGACGTGCACGATCTCGCCGGTCGTGCGGGGGAAGAAGTCGGACAGCAGGCCGACCACGCCGCGGCCGGCCGGCTCCGGGTCGGCCAGGTCCCAGCCGATCGGGGCGCGGTGGTTCCACACGTCCGCCAGCTCCTCGAAGCCGGGGATGGACTTGGCGGCCATCGACTTGATCGGGCCGGCCGAGACCAGGTTGCAGCGGATGCCCTTCGGGCCGAGGTCGCGCGCCAGGTAGCGGTTGGTGCTCTCCAGCGCCGCCTTGGCCACGCCCATCCAGTCGTACTTCGGCCAGGCGATCTGCGCGTCGAAGGTGAGGCCGACGACCGCGCCGCCGTGCTCCATGAGCGGCAGGCACGCCATGGTCAGCGACTTGTAGGAGTACGCCGAGACCTGGACCGCGGTGCTGACGTCCTCCCAGCCGGCCTCCAGGAAGTTGAAGGCGCCCTGCGGGCCGAAGGCGATGGAGTGCACGATGCCGTCGAGGCGGGCGCCCTCGCCCTGGTGCTCGCGGATCTTGTCGGCCAGGCCGTCCAGGTGCTCCTGGTTGGTGACGTCCAGCTCGATGACCGGGGCCTCCTTGGGGAGGCGCTTGGCGATCCGCTCCACCAGGGAGAGCCGGCCGAAGCCGGTGAGGATGACCTCGGCGCCCTCGTTCTGGGCGACCTTGGCCGCCTGGAACGCGATCGACGACTCGGTCAGAACGCCCGTCACGAGGATGCGCTTGCCTGCGAGGATTCCACTCATGCTGATCAGTGACCCATGCCCAATCCGCCGTCGACGGGAATGACGGCTCCGGTGATGTAAGCGGCCTCGTCGGAGGCCAGGAAGCGGACCGAGGAAGCGACCTCCTCGGGCTGCGCGTAACGCGCGAGCGGTACCTGCTTGACGATGTTCTCCCGCTGCTCGTCGGTGAGCACCCGGGTCATGTCGGTGTCGACGAAGCCCGGCGCGACGACGTTGACGGTGATGTTGCGGCTGCCCAGCTCGCGCGCGAGTGAGCGGGCGAAGCCCACCAGACCGGCCTTGGAGGCGGCGTAGTTCGCCTGTCCCGCGCCGCCCATCAGACCCACCACGGACGAGATCAGCACGATCCGTCCCTTGCGGGCCCGCAGCATCGCGCGGTTGGCGCGCTTGACCACCCGGAACGTGCCGGTGAGGTTGGTCTCCAGGACCGAGGTGAAGTCCTCCTCGGACATCCGCATCAGCAGCTGGTCACGGGTGACGCCGGCGTTCGCCACCAGCACCTCGACCGGACCGTGCTTCTCCTCGATCTCCTTGTATGCCTGCTCGACCTGCTCGCTGTCCGTGATGTCGCACTTCACGGCCAAAAATCCCGCGGGCGGCTCGCCCGAGCGGTAGGTGATGGCGACCTTGTCGCCTGCCTCGGCGAAGGACCGGGCAATGGCGAGACCGATGCCGCGGTTACCTCCGGTGACCAGAACCGAGCGGCTCAAGAGATCACCCTTTCCGTTTCCTGTCCGTCCTGCGTTCGATACGAAACTATCGGTCACGGGGCCCTTCCGGGGAATCGAGCACGGACAGGCGCGCGCGCCGCGCTCTGTCGGGTCCCCACAGAACCACCACCCACGGTGGCCGACGCGCCGTGCCACACCCCCGGTCCTCTGGGCCGCGCGGCCGCCACAAGGCATGATGCAGGCGCCGACTACGGGAGGACGCCTTGGCCGCTGCACCCCATGCCCTCGACGCATCGTTCCTGGCGCTGCCGCTGCGCGCGCTGGCCGACGCCGCGCTGGCCCGGGCCCGCGCCCTGGGCGCCACGCACGCGGACTTCCGCCTGGAACGGATCCGCGAGGCGTCCTGGCGGCTCCGCGACGCCCGGACCTCCGGAACCTCCGACACCACCGACCAGGGGTACGCGGTCCGGGTGGTGCACGACGGGGCCTGGGGCTTCGCGTCCGGGGTGGACCTGACGATGGACGCCGCGGCCCGGGTGGCCGCGCAGGCGGTGGCGATGGCGAAGCTCTCGGCGAAGGTCATCAAGGCCGCCGGATCGGGAGGGGCGGCGCCGAGCGCTTCCGGCGAAGGGCGGTGGCGGGAGACGGGCGGGCGGGTCGAGCTGGCGGCGGAGCCCGCGCATCCGGACCGTACGTGGATCTCGTCGTACGAGATCAACCCGTTCGACGTGCCGGACGCGGACAAGACGGAGCTGCTGGCGGAGTGGAGCTCCCGGCTGCTGGCCGCCGACGGCGTGGCCCATGCGGACGCCTCGCTGATGACCGTCCAGGAGAACAAGTTCTACGCGGACACCGCGGGCACCAGCACCACGCAGCAGCGCGTCCGGCTGCACCCGCAGCTGACCGCGGTCGCGGTGAACCCGGACAGCGGCGACTTCGACTCGATGCGCACCCTCGCCCCGCCGGTGGGCCGCGGCTGGGAGTACCTGACCGGCGGCCACTGGGACTGGGACGAGGAGCTGGCCCGGATGCCGGAGCACCTCGCCCGGAAGATGTGCGCGCCCAGCGTCGAGCCCGGCCGTTACGACCTGGTGGTGGATCCGTCCAACCTGTGGCTGACGATCCACGAGTCGATCGGGCACGCGACCGAGCTGGACCGGGCGCTGGGCTACGAGGCGGCGTACGCCGGCACCTCCTTCGCCACCTTCGACCAGCTCGGGAAGCTGGCGTACGGCTCCCCGCTGATGAACGTGACCGGGGACCGCACCGCCGAGCACGGTCTCGCCACCATCGGCTACGACGACGAGGGGGTGGCCGCGCAGTCCTGGGACCTGGTCCGGGACGGCATCCTGGTCGGCTACCAACTCGACCGCAGAATCGCCAAGTTGACCGGTTTCGCGCGTTCCAACGGATGCGCCTACGCGGACTCGCCGGGCCACGTCCCCGTACAGCGGATGGCGAACGTGTCCCTGCAGCCGGCGCCCGGCGGACCGTCCACCGAGGAGCTGATCGCCGGCGTGGAGCGCGGCATCTACGTGGTGGGCGACCGCTCGTGGTCGATCGACATGCAGCGGTACAACTTCCAATTTACTCAACAGAGGGCATACGCCATCCGGAACGGGCGTCTTTGCGGGCAGCTCCGAGACGTTGCCTACCAGGGCATCACCCCGGAGTTCTGGGGATCCATGGAGGCGGTGGGCGGTCCGCAGACGTACGTCCTGGGAGGGGCCTTCAACTGCGGAAAGGCGCAGCCGGGACAGGTTGCGGCGGTGTCGCACGGCTGCCCGTCCGCGCTGTTCCGGAACGTGAACATCCTCAACACCTCGAACGAGGCGGGCCGCGCCTGAGGGGCACCGGGCAGGGCCGGGGGCGACGCCTCTCCTACCGGTTGGCGGCGCTTTGCCGGTCAGTCAGGTGAATTCGTGCGCGGCACCGGGGCGCCTTCGCCACCGGTGGTAGATGAGGCACGTGAGCTCCCCACCACCGACCGGCCCGCCTGCCGGACCTCCGAGCGGCCCGCTGCCCGGGCACGCCCCCGCGCCCGGCCCGCCCCCTCGACGCCCCTGGTGGCGCACTCCGCCGGTGCTCATCGGCGCCGGCGTCGCCGTCGTCGCGATCGGAGTCGCGATCGCCCTCGCCACCACCGCCGGCAACGGCGGCGGAAATTCGGGCAGCAGTTCCTCCGGTGAACCGTCGAGCATTCCGACCGTGGACTCCCCTGCCGCAGCCGGCGCTGTCGTGAAAAGTGTGACGCTGAAGCCTGCGGACTGGGGTAGCGGGTATGTGGCACAGGACCCGCCTGAGGACAACACTTTGTCGCAAAGTGTCACCGACCAGAACTGCAATTCGGCTTCTCAGCCGATCAACAATGCGTTTGCCGCCCTGGCACGCTGGTCCCAAGCACCAGACGCGACGGCCCTCACCTTTTCGCAGACCATCGTGTACAAGGCAGAGGCTTCGGCTCAGTACAGCTTGTCCGAGGAGCGGGATGCTCTGCAGCGTTGCCCAACGGTGACATCGGGGAAAATGCGGCTTGAGGATGTCCACGAGGTCAACGTCCCCGGACTGAAGGGTTTTGATGAAGTGGTGGCCGAGGAAGGCCATCAAGTCTTGGATGTAAACGGCAAAACGTCCGACACTTACTACACATATCTCACCGGCCGTAAGGGAAAATTCGTCATGTCCGCCGAGGTGGACAGAACAGGAACGGGAACACAAGAGCAGAACCGCAATGATGCGAGCAGCGCCCTTTCGCTCATGCTGAGCCGTCTTGAGGGTGGCGCCTCATATTGAGCCGGGTCTCCCCCAGACTGAGATCCGTGAGGCGACTCCCCCGGTCACGCCCCCTGGCAGCGCGCCGCCCGGTCGATAAGCTCGGGTGCCCGTCGGCCCTCTTCGAGGGCGTCGGCGTCGTGACCACCCTTCAGGAGGCGTGTCGATGAGCCGTCGCACCACTGCGCCGCACGAGATCGTCGAACGGGCCCTTGCGTTGTCCCGCGCCGACGGGTGCGTCGTCATCGCCGACGAGCACTCCGACGCCAATCTGCGCTGGGCGCGCAACGCGCTCACCACCAACGGCGTCACCCGGGGGCGGACCCTGACGGTGGTGGCCACGGTGGACGGCGCGGAGGGCACCGCCTCCGGGGTCGTCTCGCGCTCGGCGGTGACCGCGGACGAGCTGGAGCCGCTGGTACGGGCGGCGGAGGCGGCGGCGCGTGACGCCGGGCCGGCCGAGGACGCCCAGCCGCTGGTCGGCGGCGAGAAGGCGGCCGCGGATTTCACCGACGCGCCGGACGAGACCTCCTCGGAGGTGTTCGCGGCGTTCGCCCCGGCGCTGGGCGAGGCCTTCCAGCAGGCCCGGGCGGCCGGTCGCGAGCTGTACGGCTTCGCGCAGCACGGCGTGGTCTCGTCGTACCTGGGCACCTCGGCCGGGCTGCGGCTGCGGCACGACCAGCCCACCGGAACGCTGGAGCTGAACGCCAAGGCGGCGGCCCCCGGCGCGGCGGCGGCGCCCCGTTCGGCCTGGGCCGGGCGGGCGACCCGCGACTTCACCGACGTCGACCCGCGGGAGCTGGACGCCGAGCTGGGCCGGCGGCTGGCCTGGGCGGAGCGGCGGGTGGAGCTGCCCGCCGGGCGGTACGAGACGCTGCTGCCGCCGACCGCCGTCGCCGACCTGCTGATCTACCAGATGTGGTCCGCCGGGGCCCGGGACGCCGCGGAGGGCCGTACGGTCTTCTCCCGGGCGGCCGAGGGCGCGGGCGGGCCGGCGGACCGGCCGGCGGACCGCACCCGGATCGGTGAGCGGCTGAGCGAGCTGCCGCTGACCCTGCGCAGCGACCCGCGGGCGCCCGGCCTGGAGTGCGCGCCGTTCGTGCTGGCGCACTCCTCCGGGGACGACGCGTCGGTCTTCGACAACGGGCTGCCGCTGACGGGCACCGAGTGGGTGCGCGAGGGCGTGCTGAACCGGCTGGTCGCCACCCGGCACAGCGCCGGGCTGACCGGTCTGCCGGTGGCGCCGGGCATCGACAACCTCCTTCTGGAGGGCGGCAGTTCGCGCTCGCTCGCGGAGATGGTGGGGTCCGCGGGGCACGACGGGCCGGCGCTGCTGCTGACCTGCCTGTGGTACATCCGCGAGGTGGACCCGGCCACGCTGCTGCTGACCGGGCTGACCCGGGACGGCGTCTACCTGGTCGAGAACGGCGAGGTGACCGGTGAGGTCAACAACTTCCGGTTCAACGAGTCGCCGGTGGACCTGCTGTCCCGGGCGGTGGAGGCGGGCCGTACGGAGCGCACGCTGCCGCGGGAGTGGAGCGACTACTTCACCCGGGCGGCGATGCCGGCGCTGCGCGTGCCCGACTTCAACATGAGCTCGGTGAGCCGGGGGGTGTGAGGCGGGCCGGGGGCCGGCCGTGCACCGGGGGTGTGGGCGGGCGACCGGGCGGGCGCACGGGCGCAGCAGCGGGACTGTCACAGGGGGCTAATAGACTGTGCCCCTGTCCTCCCGTTTCGGGAACCACGATCGATCAGGGACGCCATGACACGCCTCGGCGAATCCGTCGCCCGCGCCAGTACGCTGCTCTCCACCGACCTCTCCTCGGACGCCACGGTCCGGGAGCTGCTCCAGGAGACGGGCGCGCGGCGCTATCTCGACCTGACGGACCTGCCCGCCAAGGAGCAGGCCGAGCTGATCGCGTCCCGTACGGTCGAGGTGCTGCCGGGTGTGGAGCAGCTGGCCGAGCGGATCGAGGAGCGCCGGGCGGCCGGCACGGGGCTGCACATCAAGCTGGGCATCGACCCGACGGCGACCGATGTGCACCTGGGGCATGCGGTTCCGCTGATCGTGCTGAGCCGGTTCCAGCGGCTGGGTCATGACGTGACGCTGATCATCGGTGACTTCACCGCCAAGATCGGTGACCCGTCGGGCCGTACGGCCGAGCGGCCGCCGCTGACCGACGAGGACATCGCGCACAACCTCGCGACGTACCGCGAACAGGTCCGCCCGTTCTTCGACTTCGAGAAGGTCAGCTTCCGGCAGAACAGCGAGTGGCTGGCGCCGTACACCTTCCCGGAGCTGCTGTCGCTGCTCGCGCAGGTGCCGGCCTCGCAGCTGCTGCAGCGCGAGGACTTCCGCAACCGGCTCGCGGCCGGCTCGGGTCTGACCATGACCGAGCTGCTGTACCCGATCGCCCAGGGCCTGGACTCGGTGGCGCTGGAGTGCGACGTGGAGCTGGGCGGTTCGGACCAGCTGCTCAATCTGCAGATGGGCCGGAAGCTGATGGAGCTGCGCGGGCAGCGGCCGCAGCTGGTGGTCACCATGCCGCTGATCGAGGGCACGGACGGCACCGGCGCCAAGATGTCCAAGTCCAAGGGCAATTACGTCGGGCTGAGCGCGCCCGCCGACGATGTCTTCGGCAAGATCATGTCGGTGCCGGACCGGCTGATGGAGCCGTACCTGAAGGCCTGGACGGAGTGGACGGACGAGGAGATCGCGCTCGCCCTGGGCCGGGTCACGGACCGCTCGCTGCACCCGATGGACCTGAAGAAGATCCTCGCGGGTGAGGTCGTGACGGCGCTGTACGGCCTGGACGCGGCGATGGCGGCGCGGGCCGGGTTCGTCGCGCAGTTCTCCAAGAAGTCGTTCTCCGACGTGGAGTCGCTGCCGGTCGTCGAGGTCGCCGAGCACGGCGCGGAGACGGTGGCGACGGTGCTGAGCAAGGTCCTGGAGTTCACGCCGAGCGCCTCGGCGGCCCGGCGGCTGGCCAAGCAGAACGCGCTGCGGCTGGTCGTGGAGGGCGAGGGCGGGCAGCGGACGGTGGTGCTGGCGGAGGCCGATGCGGTCCGTCCGCTGGGCGAGGTGCTCGCCGAGAAGCTGGCCGATGCGGCCGGGGACGCGTACCTGAAGGCGGGGCGGAAGCTGGCCCACCTCCAGGGCCGCTGAGGAAGCCGTACGACGGGGCGGCCGGTGCGCGTGGTGCGCGCCGGCCGCCCCGGTGTTTCTGCTGTTTCTCTCAGGCGTGTTTGCGATGGCCGCGCACGGAGACCCACAACCGGTCGCCGATGGCGACGACGATGACCGCGCCCGCCAGTTGCAGCAGGTGGCGGACCCAGTCGATGCCCTTGGTCTCGTTGACGCCGAGACCGGTGGCCGCCCAGTTGCCGAGGACGCTGCCCAGCATGCCGAAGACGATGGTCAGCCACAGCGGGATCTGCTGTTTGCCCGGGATGATGGCCTTGGCGATGAGGCCCAGCACCAGGCCCACGATGATGGCCCACAACCACGTCATGTCGCCTCCTCTGACGGCGCGGTGCACATGAGGTCGCACGTGCGGGTCGCCCCGCCAGTGTCGCCCCGCCCCGGCCGCCGCGCACGCCGGAGCCCGGGCCGGGGAGGAGGGGCCCGGTCTCGAATGCGGCCCAGCCTGGGCGTACCGTGGAATCCGACCGGAAACCGGGGTGAATTCCGGCGGAACCGAGCAGGTGGTGGAAATCGTGGTGCGGAAGCAGAGCAGCGACCAGACCTTCCGGATCACCGGGGCCCGGCAGGGGCTGACCGAGGACGTGCGGGGCCGGCAGCGCCGGTATGTGATCTCGATGGGTGTGCGGACCGTGGCGGTGCTGCTGACCGTCGTGCTGTGGAACGTCGAGCGGCCGGTGGCCATCGCCACGCTGGTGCTGGGCATGGCGCTGCCGTACATCGCGGTGGTGATCGCCAACGCGGGCCGGGAGAACGTCCCTTCGCTGCCGAAGACGTTCGTGGCGGGGCCGAGCCGGCCGATGCTGACGCCGGGGCCGACGGACGGTACGACGGATTCCGTTCCGGAACGGCCCGCGGCGGGCGCGTCGGCATCCGACTCCGACCTCGGCTGATCGCCTACCGGTCTGCAAAGCTCAAGAAAAGCTCAGATCAATCATGGAGTTCCGGTGCACTGCGCACCATTCCCCGTGACATACTGCGTACGCGCTCCGCATCCCCCGTCGGAGCGACGGACCGACGCCGGGCGGCTCCCCCCGTGGCTGCCCGGCGTCGTCATGTCCGCGGCCCGGTCGGGCGGCCGCCGCGGCGGACGTAGGGTTGAGCCGTGAACTCCCCGAACTCCGCCGAGAACCTCACCATCTGCTCGGCCAAGGGCTGCCGGGCCGACGCCGTGTGGGTGCTGGCGTGGAACAACCCGAAGCTGCACACTCCCGACCGCCGCAAGACCTGGCTGGCGTGCGAGGAGCACCGGGAGCATCTGTCGCAGTTCCTCGGCGTGCGCGGGTTCCTCAAGGACGTGGTGGCGCTTGAGGAGTGGCAGGCGTCGGCGGGCGGGCACTGACGGCCGGGGCGCTGCTTCCGGATCAGCCGCCGATCGCGGACATCGGGCGGTCGGGCTGGAGGAAGGACGGGTCGTCCAGGCCGGAGCCCGCCTTCTTGCCCCACATCGCCAGCTTCCATATCCGGGCGATCTCGTCGTCCGGCGCTCCGGAGCGCAGCGCGCCGCGCAGGTCGGTCTCCTCGGTGGCGAACAGGCAGGTCCGGATCTGGCCGTCGGCGGTGAGCCGGGTGCGGTCGCAGGCGCGGCAGAAGGGGCGGGTGACGGAGGCGATGACGCCGACGCGGTGCGGTCCGCCGTCGACGAGCCAGCGCTCGGCGGGTGCGGCGCCGCGGGCCTCCTGGCCCTCGGGGGTGAGCTCGAAGCGGGTGCGCAGCGAGGCGAGGATGTCACCGGCGGTGATCATGCCGTCGCGCTTCCAGCCGTGCTGGGCGTCGAGCGGCATCTGCTCGATGAAGCGGAGCTCGTAGTCCTGGGCGACGGCCCAGGCGAGCAGGTCGGGGGCCTCGTCGTCGTTGAGCCCGGGCATCAGGACGGTGTTGACCTTCACCGGGGTGAGGCCGGCCTCGCGGGCCGCTTCCAGACCGCGGAGGACGTCGTCGTGCCGCTTGCGGCGGGTGAGGGCCGTGAAGACGTCGGGGCGGAGGGTGTCCAGGGAGACGTTGACACGGTCCAGGCCGGCGTCGCGCAGGGCGCCGGCGGTGCGCTGCAGGCCGATGCCGTTGGTGGTCAGCGACATCTGGGGGCGCGGGGTGAGGGCGGCGACCCGCTCGACGATGCCGACCAGGCCGGGGCGGAGCAGGGGCTCGCCGCCTGTGAAGCGGACCTCTTCGATGCCGAGGTCGCGCACGGCGATCGTGATCAGCCGGACGATCTCGTCGTCGGTGAGCAGGTCCGGCTTGGCGAGCCACTGCAGGCCCTCTTCCGGCATGCAGTACGTGCATCGCAGATTGCACCGGTCGGTGAGCGAGACCCGCAGGTCGGTGGCCACGCGGCCGTAGGTGTCGATGAGCACAGGGCCCCCTCCCCGAGAGCGACGGACCGGTACGTCGTCCGCTGGTCGATCAGTACGTCTTCGAGCCTACGCGATGGGTCCGACAGTGAGCAGAGATGAGAAGCACGAGGTGGGCGCGGCGGCGTCGTAGGTCTCTACGACGCCGCCCCGCCCGGGTCCTGTGCGGATGCCTCAGGGGCGGTCAGTGTGCTCCGGTGCCGGTCAGGGAGCGGACCTCCAGTTCGGCGTACTTCTGGGCGTCCGGCTCCTCCTTGGAGAGCAGCGAACCCAGCCAGCCGAGCAGGAAGCCCAGCGGGATGGAGATCAGGCCGGGGTTCTCCAGCGGGAAGACGGCGAAGTGCGCGCCGGGGAACATCGAGGTCTCCTTGCCGGAGACGACGGGCGAGAAGAGCACCAGCAGGACGGAGGAGGCCAGGCCGCCGTAGATGGACCACAGCGCGCCCTGGGTGGTGAAGCGCTTCCAGAACAGGCTGTACAGGAGCGTCGGGAGGTTGGCGGAGGCGGCGACCGCGAAGGCCAGCGCCACCAGGCCGGCGACGTTCAGCCCGCGGGCGAAGACACCCAGGACGATGGCGACCGCGCCGATCCCGACGGTCGCCCAGCGGGCCGCGCCGACCTCCTCCTTCTCGGTGGCCTCGCCCTTGCGGAGGACGTTGGCGTAGATGTCGTGGGCGAAGGACGAGGAGGAGGCGAGGGTGAGGCCGGCGACCACGGCGAGGATGGTGGCGAAGGCGACCGCGGAGATCAGGGCGAGCAGGACGGCGCCGCCGGTGGAGCCGGCGCCGCCGCCGATGACCTCGGCGAGCTGCGGGGCGGCGGTGTTGCCCGGCTTCTCGATGTCCGCGGGCCTGATGAGGGCCGCGGCGCCGAAGCCGAGCGCGATGGTCATCAGGTAGAAGACGCCGATGATGCCGATCGCCCAGTTCACGGACTTACGGGCGGCCTTGGCGGTGGGGACCGTGTAGAAGCGGATGAGGATGTGCGGCAGGCCGGCGGTGCCCAGGACGAGTGCCAGGCCCAGCGAGATGAAGTCGAGCTTCGAGGTGGCGGTGGCGCCGTATTTGAGGCCGGGCTCCAGGAAGGCGGCGCCCTTGTGGCTGTTCTCCGCCGCGGCGCCGAGCAGCGACGAGATGTTGAAGTGGAACTGCAGCGCCACCAGGAACGTGATCAGCAGGGTGCCGGCGATCAGCAGTACGGCCTTGATCATCTGGACCCAGGTGGTGCCCTTCATGCCGCCGATGGTGACGTAGAGGATCATCACGATGCCGACGAGGACGACGACCAGGACCTTGCCGGCCTCGCTGGTGATGCCCAGCAGCAGGGTGACCAGTGCCCCGGCGCCCGCCATCTGGGCGAGCAGGTAGAAGATCGAGACGACGATGGTCGAGGTGCCCGCGGCGGTGCGGACCGGGCGCTGGCGCATCCGGTAGGCGAGGACGTCGCCCATGGTGAACCGGCCGGAGTTGCGCAGCGGTTCGGCCACCAGGAGCAGCGCGACGAGCCAGGCGACGAGGAAGCCGATGGAGTAGAGGAAGCCGTCGTAGCCGAAGAGGGCGATGGTGCCGGCGATGCCCAGGAAGGACGCGGCGGACATGTAGTCGCCGGAGATGGCCAGGCCGTTCTGGAAGCCGCTGAACTGGCGGCCGCCGGCGTAGAAGTCCTCCGCACCCTTGGTCTGCCGGCCGGCCCAGACGGTGAGGCCGAGGGTGGCGGCGACGAAGACGGCGAAGAGGGCGATGATCAGGGGGCGGTGCTCGCCCGCGCCGCCGGCCGCGAGCGGGACGGCGGCCAGCTGCTGATGGGGGCTCATGCGCCGGCCTCCAGGCGGGACTTGATGGCCTCGGCCCTGGGGTCGAGCCTGCGGGCGGCGTGCCGGGAGTACCACCAGGCGATGAGGAAGGTGGTGACGAACTGGGCCAGGCCGAGGACGAAGGCGACGTTGAGGTGGCCGGCGACCTTGGTGGCCATGAAGCCGCCGGCGTAGCTCGACAGCACGACGTACCCCAGGTACCAGACGACGAAGGCGACGGTGAGCGGGAAGGCGAACGAGCGGTGTGCGCGGCGGAGTTCGTCGAATTCCGCGCTCGACTGCACCTGTTGGTAGTCGGGCGGCTCGTGCGTCCCCGGGTCGATGGTCGGTGCGGCGCTCACGGAATCTCCTGACGCGAGGGGGCGGGTGTTCCGGGCCGGTCCGGTGGCTGCGCGGGGTCGGCCCAGGCCGACGATAAAGCTCACGTAAGTGACGTGGATCACGCATCGTAGAGCCGTGGCACCGGATCCGACAGGGGGCCGCTGGTGGAAACCGGGAGGAAAATCCGGCGGATGGCCGCACCGCCCGCCACCGCGCGCGGGGCGCTTCGTTGAGCCCGGTGTGAATCCGCCGCCCCAGCAGGCCCCGCAGCCCTCCACTCCCCGTCGGCGTCCTTACGGCAGCGTCCGGCTGCCGGCGCCGCTCGTCACCGCCCCCTCGGAGCCCCGGCCGGGTGCGGCCCCCGCCGTGCGCCGCTGGTACGGCCGGCGGATCCCGCTGCCGCCGCTGAGCATCACCACCCTGCGCCGCACGAGCTGATCGCCCGGCGGGCGTGACGGTACGTCAATCCCCGCCCGCCGTAAGGCGGTACCGCTTCGGCCGTCGTACGGTATTCGCCCGGTTTTTTCTCCGGATTCCATTGCTGCACCCGAGTGATCGCCGATAGCTTCACGTCTCATTGCACCCGCCCGTGCGCAAACCCGCGCGCGGGCGGTCTCACGGATGATGTGGAGTACCCATGGCTCATCCCCGATCCAGACGCATGCGGGCGCTGGCCGTACCGCTCGGGCTGGCTCTGACGGCGTCCCTCGGCTTCCTCTCCCCCGCGGCCACCGCCGCGCCGCAGGACGCCCCGGCCGCCGCGGCTTCGGCCGACGGCCCGCTGCTGTCGTACGTCGTCAACACCACGCCCGGCCGTGCGGCGGTCGGCAAGGTCGAGAAGGCGATAGCCCGGGCCGGCGGGAAGGTGATCGTCGCCCACGAGAAGATAGGCGTGATCGTCGTCCACTCGGCCGATCCGCAGTTCGCCGCGTCCATGCGCGCCCTGCCGGGTGTGGCGTCGGCGGGTGCGACCCGTACCGCGCCGCTGAAGGCGTCGGGCACCACCGACGTCGGCAAGCCGCAGAAGGTGGACCTCTCCAAGTCCCAGCTCGCGGCGGCCGGCCGGACCGCCAAGGCGAAGGGCGAGGAGCCGCTCGAACCGCTGCAGTGGGACCTCCCCGCCATCAAGGCCGACCGGGCCGCGAAGGTGAACCCCGGCAGCCGGAACGTCACCGTCGCCGTCATCGACACCGGTGTGGACGACACCCACCCCGATCTGAAGCCCAACTTCTCCGCCAAGCAGTCCGCCAACTGCGTGGGCGGGGTGGCCGATACGTCCAAGGGGGCCTGGCGGCCCTGGGACCCGGCCAGCGACTACCACGGCACGCATGTGGCCGGCACGATCGCCGCGGCCCGCAACGGCGTCGGGGTGGCCGGTGTCGCCCCGGGCGTGAAGGTCTCCGCCATCAAGGTCAGCGAGCCGGAGACGAGCCTGTTCTACGCCGAGAGCGTGGTGTGCGCCTTCGTCTTCGCCGCCGACCACGGCGTGGCGGTCACCAACAACAGCTACTACGTCGACCCGTGGATGTTCAACTGCAAGGATGACGCCGACCAGGCGGCCATCGTTGACGCGGTCGGCCGGGCGGCGAGCTACGCGCAGCGCAAGGGCGTGCTCAACGTCGCCGCGGCGGGCAACTCCAACCTGGATCTGGCGGCCCCGCAGCTGCCCGACGCCTCCAGCCCGAACGACTCCACGCCCGTGGAGCGCACCATCAACCCGAAGACCTGCTGGGACGTGCCCACCCAGCTGCCGGGCACGGTGACGGTCGCGGCGACCGGTGTGCACAAGCTCAAGTCCGGCTACTCGAACTACGGCCTGGGCCAGATCGACGTGGCCGCGCCGGGCGGCGACTCGAAGCAGGTGCCCGACCTGCCGGCCAAGAACGGCAACATCCTCTCCACCATGCCGGGCGGCGACTGGGCCTACCTGGCGGGTACGTCCATGGCCACTCCGCACGTGGCGGGCGTCGCGGCGCTCCTGAAGAGCGCCCACCCGAAGTCCAGCCCGCAGGAGATCCAGTGGCTCCTCAAGGAGCAGGCGGACAACCCCGGCTGCCCCACGGGTGACGCCACCTGCACCGGTACGCAGCACATCAACAGCCACTTCGGTTACGGGATCGTCGACGCGCTCGACGCGGTGAAGAAGTAACCGGGACGACGCAACCTCAGGCGGTGACCGTCTGCGGGGGCCGGGTGCTTCGGCGCCCGGCCCCTTGCCGTTCCCCGGCCGCCCGGAGCACGCCCTCGGCCAGGGCGAACTGCGCCGCCGTATAGGTGAACATGATCCAGAACTGCGGGAGCGGCAGCTGCGGCCAGTGGGCGATACCGGACGCGATCAGGGTGTCGGAGAGCAGGAAGAGCAGTCCGCCGGCCGCCGCCCACGGTCCCGCCCGCAGCGCGCCGAAGCCCATCGCGGTGAGCAGCAGGCTGTATCCGGCGACCGGGATCCGCAGGTCGGCCGGGAGGCCCGGCCACAGCAGGGCGACGGTGGCGACCAGCGCGAGGGCGTAGCCGCCGGCGAGCGCCCCGGTACGGGCCCGGCCGCCCGGCGGGGAGCCGTGGCGCCCGCACAGCAGTAGGTAGCAGACGTGCCCGGCGGCGAACGAGCCCATCCCCACCAGGAAGACCACTCCCCCGCCGTGCCCCCCGATCTGGAGGAAGGTGTCGCCGCCGCAGCCGAACAGCAGCGCCCCGGCGAGCAGTACGGGGCCGCCGCGGGCGAGCACGTACGCGGCGAGCACCGGCATCAGGGCGGGTTTGGTGAGGTGGTCGACGAGGGGGGCGCCGGCGAGCAGCGCACCGAGGTGGACGACGGCGAGCACGGCGAACGCGGCCAGCAGGGGCCGGACGGCCCCCGGCCAACGGGGCGTCACGCGACGGTCTCCTCGACGGAGGTGGCCGCGGAGGTGGCGGACGAGGTGGTGGGCGGGGCGGGGGCGGGGTCCGGCCCGAGCCGCTTGGCGGCGGGCTGCCAGCCCGGGCCGCGGAAGATCCGCCCGGCCCGCTCGGACCAGCTGTCCGCGGCCCGTACGTCGCGTGCGATGGCGGCGTACTCGTGGGTGGCCACCCGCAGCGGGTTGTAGGTCTCGATGTTCTTGGTCAGGCCGTAGACGGGCCGCTCGGTCTCGGCGACGAACGAGCCGAACATCCGGTCCCAGATGATCAGGATCCCGCCGTAGTTGCGGTCCAGATAGCCGCCTTGGGAGGCGTGGTGGACGCGGTGGTGGGAGGGGGTGTTGAGGACGAACTCGAAGGGGCGGGGCAGTTTGCCGACGCGTTCGGTGTGCACCCAGAACTGGTAGACGAGGTTGGCGCCGGAGGTGAAGGCGATCACGGCCGGATGCACGCCGAGCGCGACCATCGGCACGTAGAACGGCCAGACGGTCCAGGTCGTCCAGGGCTGGCGGAGGGCGGTGGTGAGGTTGAACTTCTTGCTGGAGTGGTGCACCACGTGGCAGGCCCACAGGACGCGGATGACGTGGTGGCCGCGGTGCGACCAGTAGTAGAAGAAGTCCTGGGCGAGCAGCATCAGCAGCAGCGTCCACCACAGCACGGGGATGCGGAGCGGGGTGAGTTCGTAGATCGCGGCGTAGATCGCCACGATGGGTATCTTCCACAGCGCGTCGAAGACCAGGCTCCCCAGCCCCATGCCGACGCTGGTGGCCGCGTCCTTGGCCTCATAGCCCGCCGCGTCCTCGTCGGGATGCAGGCGGTAGCTCACCATCTCCACCACGGTGAGCAGGACGAAGGCCGGTACGGACCACAACACGACATCGGGCAGGTGCGGCATGTCCCGCACCATAAAGGCGGTGACGGGGGTGCCGCTAGGGGTTGTTACTCAGAAGTATGTGAGACGTGATGTCAGCTGCCCGCCGCGCGCACTGCGGCCTCAGGGCCCGATCATGTGTGTCGACTGGCCGCTCACCGCGGCGATGACCTCGAAGTCCCGGTCGCAGTGCACGAGAGTGAGCCCGAGGAGCTCCGCAGTGGCGGCAACCACCAGGTCCACAGGCCCGGCACTGCGGTGCTGTCCGTTACGGGTGAGCTCACGCTGGACCTCGCGGGCCCTGCTGTGCGCACCGTCCAGGACGGGGCACCAGGCGTAGTAGCTGGACAGTTGCTCCAGCAGGGCCTCGCGGTCCGCGACGGATCGGGCACTGAAGCCGATCTCCAGCTCGGTCAGGTCGCACAACCCCACCACCCCGGACTGGAGTTGCTCGTCCCACCCGTAGCGGTCCGCCCCCTTGGTGAGGAAACGAACAATGGCCGAGGTGTCGGCGAGGTACTTGACCGCGATCACTGCCCCGGCCTGGGGCGGTAGTGGCGCTTGTCCATAAGCAGGTCAAGGTCGATCGCACCGTCCTGCGCCAGTCGGCGTGACTCGGCGAGGGCTCGGGCACGCCGTATGCGAGCGGCTCCCTCGGCCAGGGCGGTGTTGACGGTGTCCTTCTTCGTGCGGGTGCCAAAGGCCTCCTGGGCGGCAGCCAGGGCCTCCTCATCGATGTCGATGAGCATCTTGGTCATGACTGCCTCCCTTGAGCCGTATATACGACACGTTAGCAGGTATAGACGCCGGGCGGGAGCTGATCTTCCCCCTCTCGTCCGGCCACCCCGCCCCCGCCCCTCACCACACCCGTACCGACCCTCCCGGGGCGAAGGCCGGGCTGGTGGCGTTCGGGGGGATCTTGTCCAGGGGGCGGGTGAGTTCGGTGGTGGTGGGGCCTACGCGGGCGGCTATGGGGGCCAGGTGGGCGAGGTCGAAGCCGTAGACGTGGGCGGCGTTGGTGGCGAGCAGGGCGGCGGTCTCGTCGGGGGGCAGGTCCGCGAAGGCGAGGCGGAGGGCCTCGCGGGAGTAGGGGTGGGTGCCCTCGTCGTGCGGGTAGTCGCTGCCCCACATGATCTTGTCGAGGCCGATGCGGTGGCGCAGCGGGACCTCGTGCGGGCGCATGAAGCTGGCGCCGACGAAGCAGTGGTCGCGCCAGACGTCGGTCGGGGTGGCGTCCATGGTGGCGGCCAGGCCGGCGCCGAACCGGGACTCGGCGGTGGCGGCGGTCCGGGAGGCGGCCGCGACCAGCCGGCCGTGGTAGTAGTCCAGCATGTCCAGGATGCCGGGGATCCAGCCCGAGCCCTGTTCCGTCAGGACCAGCCGGAGTCCGGGGTGGCGGCGGAAGGCGCCGCCGAAGATCAGGTGCCACAGGGCGCGGTGCGAGAACCAGGTCGTCTCGACCATGAAGACCGCGCGGGCGGCCGGTTCGTCACCGAGCGGCGGGGAGGCGGAGCCGCCGTGGTGGTTGACCGGGACCTGCAGTTCGTCGCAGACCGCCCAGAGGGGGTCGTAGGCCGCGGAGTGGAGTTCGGGGAGGCCGGAGCCGGGCGGGGTGCCGGGGAGCATGATGCCGCCGGTGAGCCCCGCCTCCTTGGTGCGGCGGACCTCCCGTACGGCCAGCTCGACGTCGTTGAGGAGGATCTGGGCGACGCCGGCCCGGCGGCCCGGGGCGTCCGCGCAGAAGTCGGCCAGCCAGCGGTTGTGGGCCCGCAGGCCGGCCCAGCGCAGCTCGAACTCCGTACCGGTGGGCGGCGGTGCCATGAGGGAGGCGCTGGGGAAGAACGGCGGGATGGTGTTGGGGAAGACGACCTCGGCGACGATGCCGTCGGCCTCCAGTTCGGCGAGCCGGCGGGCGGAGTTCCAGTTGCGGTCGGCGGTGTCGGCGAGCAGGTCCTCGTGCGGATTGACGTAGGTCGCCGCCCAGGCGTCGAAGGCGTCGTGGTGGCGGGACTCCAGATACGGCTTGTAGTCGAGCAGGTCGGCGCCGGCGTGGCAGTCGGCGGAGATGACGGTCCAGCGCTCCTCGGTCGGCGAACCGGTCGTCGTCATGGTGGTCCCCCTCGGTGCGGTCATCGTCAGCACTCCGTTCCCAGCAGCGGGAAGTCGTGGCCGGTGAGCCAGTGGCGGCCCACGTCGCGGGAGCGGGCCCAGGCCGCCTCGACGGCCGACTGGTCGTCGGGCTGGCCGAGTTCGGCGGGCGTCGGGCCGATACGGCGGGCCAGCGGGGCGAGCGCCTCCGGGTCGAAGCCGAAGACCTCGGCCGCGGCCAGACCGAGCATCCGGCGGGTCTCGGCGACCGGGATGTCGTGGAAGGTGTCGCGCAGCCACCTGCGGGTGTCCGGCCAGGTGCCCTCGGGGTGCGGGAAGTCGCTGCCCCAGAGGATGTTGTCGACGCCGATCTCGTAGCGCTGGGCGAGTTCGCGGCGCTTGGTGTTGGTGGCGCAGACGAACACCTGGCGGTCGAGGTATTCGTGCGGCGCCCGCTTCAACTCGGCGAAGGGGGACAGTTTTTTGCCGCCGTGCGCGCCCAGGTAGAGGCGGTCCATGAACCACAGCAGGTTCGGCAGCCACCAGCAGCCCGACTCCGCGACGCCGAACTTCAGGCCGGGGTGGCGTTCGAAGACGCCGGACCAGAGCAGGAACCACAGCGGCCGGGCCGGCCACCAGGTCACCTCGGAGACGTAGATGCCCAGGTGGTCGCCGTATTCGTGGCGGGGCGCGGCACCGGAGTGGGTGACCACCGGCATCGCGCACTCGGCGGCGGCCGCCCAAACGGGTTCGTAACGCCGGTCGTGGTAGGGCGCCTTGTCGGCCCACATGGACGGGATCATCAGGGCCCCGAGTCCGGACTCCTTGGCGCGGTGGACCTCCGCGACGACCTCGCCGGGGTCCGCCGTCACGGGCAACAGGGCGACGCCGCAGTGCCGTTCGGGGTGCGCAGAGACGAACTCGGCGAGCCAGCGGTTGTGGGCCCGGGCCCCCGCCATGCCGAGCTCGGGGTCCTGGTCGCCGGAGAGCCCGAGCCCCACGCCGAAGGGCGCGGCGGTCCGGCTGTCCACCGCGTCCGCGTCCGGGAAGACGACCTCCGCCGCGACGCCGTCGCCGTCGAGCTCCTTGAGGCGCTGCGCGGGGTCCCAGCCGCCGCGCAGGCCCTCCTCGTGGTCGGCGAACCACCGGGCGGCGAACGCGTCGTTGCGGATGCCGAGCCGGGTGGCCTCCTCCCGGCGGGCGCCGCGCTCCCCGAGGAACTCCTCGAAGGCCCGGTGGAAGCGGCGCTCCAGATAGGGCCGGTACTCCTCGGTGGGCAGCCCGGCGTGGCAGTCGGAGGAGATGATCAGGTACGGGTCCTGGTCGGTCATCACACACCCCTCAGTCCAGGATGAAGCGTTCGAGGTACGACGGGGCGGACCGGTCCAGCATCGACCGCGCCCGGGCCCTGATCTGCCGGTCGGTGTGCTCGCCGGGCGGCAGCATCCAGAACCGGTCCGCCCGGATGCCGTCCACCACGGTCCCGGCGACCTCCTCGACCGGGGTGAACGCGATCTCCTGCCCGGCCTCCTTCATCGCGGCCTCCCACTGGCCGAGGCTGCGGTAGGGCGTCCGGCGGGGTCTCTCCTTGGCGTACCGCGCGGGCCGGTTGCGGTGCGACTCCCACAGACCGGTGCGCAGCATGTGCGGGCCGGGGAACAGCACCGACGCCCCGACGGGCGCGCCCTCCGCCCTCAGATGGGCGTGCAGCGATTCCGTCATCGTCACCACGGCGGCCTTGGTGACGGCGTAGACGGACGCGGTGGGCAGCGGGGCGATGCCGCCGTCGGTGGAGGAGGTGTTGACGACCCGGCCCGGTGCGCCGCCCGCGAGCATGCGGGGCACGAACGCCTGGATGCCGTGGAAGACGCCCCACACGTTGACCGCGAAGGCCCACTTCCAGTCGTTGACCTCGTGTTCCCACATGCGGCCCTCGGCGCCGGAGCCGACGCCGGCGTTGTTGCACAGCACGTGGACCGCGCCGAAGGCGTCGTACGCCGCGTCGGCGAGTCCCCGCACCTCGTCGCGCACCCCGACGTCGACGGTGCGGGCCAGGACCTCCGCGCCGTCGGCCGCGAGCGCGTCCGCGGCGGCGCGCAGCGGCGCCTCCTCGACGTCGGCGAGGACCACCTTGAGCCCCTCGGCGGCGAAGCGCCGCGCCAGCGCGAGGCCGATGCCGCTCGCTGCTCCGGTGACGACCGCGACCTGTCCCGCCCGCAGCTCCATCAGACGCTCCCCTCGGGCGGCCCGTCGAGGATCTGCTGCGGGTCGTCGTACCGCTGGTGGACGTAGGGCAGCAGGGCCTCGGGGTCCACCCGCGCGACGACCCTGCCCCGCTGGTCGCTGGTCTTCTCGCCGAGCGTGATCCCGACGAGGGTGCGGACGGGGAGGTCGGCGACCGGGTCGTACATCGACTCCCGCAGGACGACGTCGCCGGTGACCCGCTCCAGGGTGCGGTGTTTCTCCCGCCGCACGCAGTGCACCAGTACCGGGTCCCCGTCGAAGCCCGAACCGTCCACCGCGGGAAGGAATTTGACGTAGAAGTCGGTCCGCTCCGCCGGCTCCGGGACCGGCAGGCTGCCGCTCACCGCGCCGCGCACCTCCACGAAGGCGATGCCGTGTCGGGCCAGCGCGGCGCGTACGGTCAGGCCGTCGCGCTCGACGGTCACCTCGCCGAGCTTCTTCGGCTCCCCGAAGACCTCCCGGCCGCCGGTCAGGGCCCGCTCGTGGGTCATCGGCATGACGAGCGGATACCAGCCCGCCACACCGTCGTGCTCGGCGGCGACCGCGACCGAGCCGGCACCGAGCGGATAGCCGGGCAGCGTAACGGTGCTGACGGTGGCCCGGACCAGCGGCCGTCCGGAGGGTTTCAGCGGCGGCGGCAGCACCGCCGCGACCGCGTCCGGATCGCTCTCCCAGAGCGCCACCACGCCGGTTGACCAGATGTCGGGGAGCCGGGAGCCGGTGGCGCGCGCCGCGGCGATCTCCGCCTCGGTGCGGGCTCCGTAGCGTATGCGTGCCATGTCGTACCGCCCTTCGCAGGTTCGTGACCTTCCGGGGGTTCCATCGGCGCCTGTAACACTGTTACACCGTGTGGGACGAAGGGTAAAGGCCCTTTCGGGCAAGGAAGTTGACGAAGACAGGTGGGGCCATGACACGTACCGCACTGACCGGGGAAGAGGTGCTGGCGGCCGCCGCCCGCCTGGTGCGGGAGCACGGCCCGGCCGCCCTGACCATGCGCCGGCTCGCCACGGAGCTGGGCACCGCCGTCACCTCCATCTACTGGCACGTCGGCAACCGCGAGTCCCTGCTGGACGCCCTGGTCGAGCGCACCGTCCGGGAGATGGGCGAGATCCGGCCCACCGGTCGCACCCCGCGCGCCCGGGTCGTCTCGGTCGCCCGGGCGCTGTACACGGCGCTGCGCGAACGGCCGCAGCTGATCGCGATGGTGCACGAACGCGGGCTGACGGAGCGGATGTTCCTGCCCGCCCAGCAGGCGCTGGTCCACGAGCTGCACGCCGCCGGGCTGCGCGGGCGGCCGGCCGCCGAGGCGGTCCGCGCGGTGCAGTTCCAGGTCGTCGGCTTCGTGCTGGTCGAGCGGGCCCGCGAGCGGTCGCCCGCGCAGCACCCCGGCGAGGGCGAGCTGTGGGACTCCCCCGCCGCGGAACACGATCCGGCGCTGGCCCGCGCCCTGGCCGCACCGGCCGACCCAGAGCGGCTGTTCACGGTCGCGCTGGAGGCACTGGTGGCGTCCCTGCTGCCGGGCTGAGGGGGCATCGGGACGCGGCGGCGTCAAACGCGCGGCGGCGGGCCGGATTTGCCGGATTGCGGGCCGTCCGGGCGGGTTGCGGCGGCGGTCCGGGTTCGGCCGGTGTCGGTGGGGGCCCGTATCCTCAGGGACCATGCTCGAAGACCGCATGGCAGCAGCCGACCCGATCGCGCCGAAGATCGGGCAGCAGCCGGGACCGCCCGCGCCACCGACGCCGCCCACGCCGCCGGCTCCCTGGCCGTCCGGGTACCCCGAGGGGTATGCGGTGGTCGACGTGGAGACGACGGGCCTGGCGCGGGACGACCGGATCATCTCCGCGGCCGTGTACCAACTCGACGCGACGGGCGAGGTCCAGGACCACTGGTACACCCTCGTCAACCCGCAGCGGGACCCGGGCCCGGTGTGGATCCACGGGCTCACCAGCGCGGTGCTGGCCGACGCCCCGCTCTTCCCGGACGTCGTCCCGGAGCTGTCGAGGCGGCTCGACGGCCGGGTACTGGTGGCGCACAACGCCATGTTCGACTGGTCGATGATCGCCCGTGAGTACGCCCGGGCCGCCGCGGTCGCCCCGGTGAGCCAGCGGCTGTGCACGATCGCACTGTCGAAGGAGCTCGGGCTGGAGCTGCCCAACCACAAACTGGAGTCGCTGGCCGCCCATTACGGCGTCGTCCAGGAGCGCGCCCACCACGCGCTGGACGACGCCCGGGTGTTGGCCGAGGCGTTTCGTCCCAGTTTGCGGCGGGCCGCCCGGGAGAACCTCCGGCTGCCGCTGCTGAGCTGCCAGCCGCTCACGGAGTGGTCGGACAGCCCCGCGCCCCGCCGGACCGCCGCCGCGTCGGCCTACCGCCCGTCCACCTGGCGGCCGTCCCGCAAGCGGCCGGCCTGCCCGTACCCCAATCCGGGGCGCTACGTCGACGGCGGGCGGCTCGTCCAGGGGATGCGGGTGGCCTTCTCCGGTGACACCTCGGTGGACCGCGAGCTGCTGGAGGACCGGGCGATCGAGGCCGGACTGCACGTCGCCACGAGCGTGTCCCGGGTGACCAGCCTGCTGGTCACCAACGACCCGGACGCCCGCACCTCCAAGACCGTCAAGGCCGCCGCGTACGGCACGGTCGTGATCGACGAGGCGGCGTTCATGCAGCTGCTGCAGGACGTCGCGCCGGCCGGGTCCGCGCCTGCGTCCGGGTGAAGCCCGTCCAACACGCCCCCCGGCGCCTCGCCCCGCACCGGCCCCACCCGCACGCTGTGGCGCATGGCACGTTGTGAGGTCTGCGGAAACGACTACGGGATGACGTTCGAGGTGCACGCGCAGGGCGCGGTGCACGTCTTCGACTGTTTCTCCTGCGCCATCCACCGCATGGCGCCGATCTGTGAGCACTGCCGGGTCCAGATCATCGGGCAGGGCGTCGAGGCCGACGGCAAGTGGTACTGCGGGGCGCACTGCGCCCGGTCGGACGGGCGGGTGGGCATCGTCGACCGGGTCTGAGGGCGGGGCGGCGGCCGGCGCCCCCGGACCCGGCGCCGGGCGGCCGGACCGCCCCAGGTACCGTCGAAGCCGTGTACCGCTTCCTGTTGTCCCGGCAGTGGGTGATCCTCACCCTCGTGGGTCTCGTGCTGATCCCCGTCATGATCAAGCTGGGCTTCTGGCAGCTGCACCGTCATGAGCACAAGGTGGCGCAGAACCAGCTCATCGCGTCCAGCCTGGCCGCGAAGCCGGTCCCGGTGACCGACCTAGCCGCCCCCGGACGGGACCTGCCGCACCGCGACATGTGGCGCCCGGTGACCGCCACCGGCCGCTACGACACCGCCCACGAGGTCGTGGTCCGGCAGCGCACCGCCGCCGACGAACAGTCCATCGGCTACTACGTCCTCACCCCGCTGACCCTCGGCAACGGCGACGACGTACTGGTCAACCGCGGCTGGATCTCGGCGGGCGACGACCTCACCAAGTTCCCCGACGTCCCGCCCGTTCCCAAGGGCACGGTCACCGTCACCGGCCGGATGATGGCCGACGAGACCACCGCGGTCAGCGGCATCAAGGACACCAAGGGACTGCCGCCCCGCCAGGTCATGCTGATCAACAGCAGGGAGCAGGCGAAGCGGACCGGCCGGCCGATGCTCGGCGGCTACATCGAGCAGACCGGGCCCAAGGCGCCGGGCGGCACACCGGAGATGGTCCCCGAGCCGGACCACGACTCCATCGGCCCGCACATGGCGTACGCCATCCAGTGGTGGCTGTTCGCGGCGGCGGTTCCGGTCGGCTGGGTGGTGCTGGTGCGCCGGGAGCGCCGCGACCGGGCGACGGCGGCCGAGGAGGCCGCAGCGGGTGCGGACGAAGCAGACAATGCGCCCGAAGCCGCTGAAACAGGGCGGGAGAACGGCGGTTCCGCCGACGTAGCCCGGTCGGCCGCCGGCACCGAGTAGAGCCCCCGCACCGCGGGAAGGCGAGCTGCGTGCACCCACATATCGAGGACTACGCGCTCATCGGGGACCTGCAGTCCGCCGCGCTCGTCGGCCGCGACGGTTCGATCGACTGGCTGTGCCTGCCCCGCTTCGACTCACCCGCCTGCTTCGCGGCCCTCCTCGGCAGCAAGGACAACGGCCACTGGCAGCTGGCCCCGCGCTCACCCGAGGCCCGCGCCCACCGCTCGTACCGCGGCGAGTCACTGATCCTCGACACCGTCTGGGAGACCCCGACCGGCCGCGTGAAGGTCACCGACTTCATGCCGCAGCGCGACGTCCAGCCCGATGTCGTACGGATCGTGGAGGGCCTTGCGGGCCGGGTCGAGATGCGCGGAGTGCTGCGGCTGCGGTTCGACTACGGGCGGGTGGTGCCCTGGGTGCGGGCCGCCGAGGGCTCCCGGGTCGCGATCGCCGGCCCGGACTCCGTATGGCTGCGCACCCCGGAGCAGGGCCACACCTACGGCAAGGACCTCAGCACCCGCTCGGACTTCACCGTCGCCGAGGGCGAGCGCACCGCTTTCGTCCTGACCTGGCACCCCTCGCACGAGCCGCGGCCGGACCAGATCGAGCCGTTCGGCGCGCTGGACGACACGCTGGAGGACTGGCATGCCTGGTCGGCGCGGTGCCGCTACGACGGGCCGTACCGCGAGGCGGTGGTCCGCTCGCTGATCACCCTCAAGGCCCTCACCTACGCGCCCACCGGCGGCATCGTCGCCGCGCCCACCACCTCGCTGCCCGAGGAGCTCGGCGGGGTGCGCAACTGGGACTACCGCTACTGCTGGCTGCGCGACGCCAGCCTCACCCTGAACTCCCTGCTGTCCGCCGGGTATGTGGACGAGGCCGGCGCCTGGCGGGACTGGCTGCTGCGGGCGGTGGCCGGCGCCCCGGACGACCTGCAGATCATGTACGGGCTGGCCGGGGAGCGGCGGCTGCCGGAGTACGAGGTGCCGTGGCTGACCGGATACTGCGACTCCGCGCCGGTGCGGATCGGCAACGGCGCCGTCGACCAGCGCCAGCTGGACGTCTACGGGGAGGTGCTGGACTCCTTCCACCTCGCCCGCACCGCCGGGCTGCCGGCCGAAGCGCACGCCTGGAGCATCCAGCGGTCGCTGATGGAGTACCTGGAGTCCAACTGGCGCGACCCCGACGAGGGGCTGTGGGAGATCCGCGGGCCGCGCCGGCACTTCGTGCACTCCAAGGTCATGGCGTGGGTGGCGGCCGACCGGGCGGTCAAGGCCCTGGAGGCGAACCCGAAGCTGGGCGGCGAGCTCGGCCGCTGGCGGGCGATGCGGGACGAGGTCCACCGGGAGGTGTGCGAGCGGGGTTACGACGACGAGCGCGGCACGTTCACCCAGTCCTACGAGTCCCGGGATCTGGACGCGGCCACCCTGCTGATCCCCCGGGTGGGCTTCCTGCCCGGGGACGACCCGCGGGTGCGGGGCACCATCGAGGCGGTGCGCCGGGAGCTGACGCACGAGGGCCTGGTGCGCCGGTACACCACCGACGGGGGCTCGATCGACGGGCTGCCGGGCGGTGAGGGCACCTTCCTGGTCTGCTCGTTCTGGCTCGCCGACGCGCTGCGGATGAGCGGCCGGCGGGACGAGGCGGCGCAGCTCTTCGAGCGGCTGCTGTCGCTCCGCAACGACGTGGGGCTGCTCGCGGAGGAGTACGACCCGGCGGCCGGCCGCCAGCTGGGGAACTGTCCGCAGGCGTTCAGCCACATCGGGCTGGTGGGGACCGCCTTCGGGCTGCTGGACGGGTCGGAGGCAGACTAGGGCCATGGATCTTGGACTCACCGACCGGACGTACCTCGTCACCGGGGCGACCCGTGGCCTGGGTTTCGCCACCGCCCGTGCGCTCGTCGACGACGGCGCGAACGTCGTGATCAGCGGCCGCACCGAGGAGAGCGCCGCGCAGGCCGCCGCCTCACTGGGCGAACGCGCCCTGGGCGTGGCGGCCGACAACGCCGCCGCGGACACCCCGGCCCGCCTGGTGGCGGCCGCCCGCGAGCGCTTCGGCCGACTGGACGGCGTACTGATCAGCGTGGGCGGTCCGCCGCCGGGGTCGGCCGCGGACAACACCGACGAGCAGTGGCAGGCGGCCTTCGAATCGGTCTTCCTCGGCGCGGTGCGGCTGGCCCGGACGGCCGCCGCCGAGCTGGACGAGGGCGGCGTGATCGGCTTCGTGCTGTCCGGTTCGGTGTACGAGCCGATCGCCGGCCTGACCGTCTCCAACGGGCTGCGGCCCGGTCTGGCCGGTTTTGCGAAGTCGCTCGCCAATGAGGTGGGGCCGCGCGGCATCCGGGTCCTCGGGGTGCTGCCCGGCCGGATCGGCACCGACCGGATGACCCAGCTGGACGCGCTCTCCGGCGACCCGGAGGGCAGCCGGGCCCGTAACTCCGCGGCGATCCCGCTGGGCCGGTACGGCACGCCCGCGGAGTTCGGCCGGGTCGCGGCGTTCCTGCTGTCGCCGGCGGCGTCGTACGTGAGCGGGGTGATGGTGCCGGTCGACGGCGGGGCCCGGCACGGCTTCTGACGGGGCCGCGGGGCGGGCGGCGGCCCGCCCCGGCCCTCAAGTGACGCGTTCGGGGCGGTGCTTGACCTCGCGCAGCCGGACCTCGGCCGGCAGCCGGTCGAGCCCCGCCGAGCGCCGGGCGTGCGTCATCGCCTCGCCGGACAGCCGGCCGAGGACATGGCCGGGGTCGGCGTGCGGGGCGAGCGCGAGGACCGCCCGGACCCGGGGTTCGGTGCGGCGGCCGGTGAGCCGTACGGCGGCCCGGTCGACGCCGTCCAGGGCCTCCGTCTCGGCGGTGAGCACCGCCTCCAGCGCCCGCCCGCGCAGTTCGGCGCCCTCGCCGTCGCCGCTGTCGACGAGGATCTCGCCGAGCCGGTGGCGCCGGAACTGCGCCAGCAGCCACCACAGCAGGAGCAGCACGAGGACGGCCAGCGCGGCGATGACCACCGGCCACCACCAGCCCTGGTCCGTCCAGCGGGTGCGCTGCCGCGCGGGGAGCAGGACGTCGCCGGGGCGGGACCAGGGCCAGCCGGCCGGCAGCCCGAGGTGCCAGGTCGCGGGCAGGTCCAGCCCGCCGAGCAGCACCAGTCCGCCGGCACCGAACAGCACCACGCCGGTCAGGCCGAGCAGCACCCGGTTGGCTTTTCTGCGGGTCCGGCGCATCGCGCTCACCCCTTCTTCGGACGGCGGACGTGCACGGTCAGCCGCATCCGGTGGGCCAGGCCCAGCTGGTCGAGGCCGGCGCCGAGTGCGGCGTCGAGGTCGGCGCGGACCTCGTCGAGCTCGCGGAAGTGGGAGACCGCCCGGGCCTTGGTCCGGTGCCGGCCGACGGTCATCCGGACGGACTGGACACCGGCGACCTCCATGGCGCGGTCGCGCAGCACCAGCGCGGCGGCCGGCCGGTCGAGGCCGGCCCGGACGTCCGGGGCCACCGGCCGCATCGGCAGCATCCGGCGCAGACCGGGGGTGACGGCGAGCACGATCAGCCAGAGGCCCACCGCCGCGGCCAGCGCCGCGGCGGCCAGCACCCAGGTGTCGTCAAGGTGGCGGGTGGCCAGTTCGCCGGCCAGCCGCCGGCGCCAGGCCATCGCGGGGCGGTGCGCGCGGACCGCGGCCACGTCGTAGAGCAGCAGGCCCGCGGCGGCCAGCAGCACCAGCGCGACCAGGGCGGCCGGCACCCGGCGGGACGACCAGAAGCGGCCGGTGCGGCCGTCGTCCGCGGCGCCGGTGGCGGTCGCACCGGTGGCGGAACGGGGCGATCCGCCGGGCGGTTCCTCCAGGGTGGGCAGCCGCCGGGTCTCCGCCGGCTCCGCGTCGTCGTCGCTCATCGCACCCTCTCCCGGCCCCTGCCCTCCAGCAGCGGGGAGTGCAGCCGCTCGACCTCCACCGTGACTTCGGGGACCGTCATGTTCGCCAACTCCCCCACGCGCTCGGTCACTCGGCGGCGCACCACCCGGCACTGCGCCCCGATGTCCGAGGGGTAGCCCAGTTCCACCGCGATCCGTACCCGCGCCTCGCCGAGGTGCGCCAAGTCTTCGCGCCGGTGGACGCTCACCGTGGCGTGCGCGTCCGTGCGGTCCTGCGGGGACTGTGCGCGCAGTGCCTCGCGGGCGGCCCGGGCGGCGATCTTCGCCACCACCCGGTCCGCGATCCGTGTCGCGCCCCGCTCGCCCGCCGGTACGTCAGCGGCAGCGGTGGGCGGGGACGCCGTCGTCACCCCGGCTCACCGCCGCCGTTCGTCGCGGTCGCCGGTGCGCGCGCGGAAGAACTCGCGGGCCTGCACGTCCCCGTCGAGGATCCGGCCCGCCACGAACCCGACCGCGCCCAGCGCCGCCACCAGTACGAACGCGCCGAAGCCGCCGAAGTATCCGGCGAAGCCCAGCGCCATTCCGGCCAGAAGACCGGCCACGGCCATGCTCATCGTGCGCTCCTTCGCTGCCACTCCGGACGGGCCCGCTCACTGGAGCCGCGGCTCCGCTTCCTCTTCTTCGTCCGCTTCGTCGGGGAGCTTGACGTCGCTGACCGCGATGTTCACCTCGACGACCTCCAGGCCCGTCATCCGTTCCACCGCGGCGATGACGTTCTCCCGGACGCTGCGCGCGACGTCGGCGATGGCGACGCCGTAGTCGACCACGATCTCCAGGTCGAGCGCGGTCTGCACCTCGCCGACCTCGGCCTTCACCCCGCGGCTCGCGGTCGCCGCCCGGCCGCCGCCGGGCACCCGCTCACGTACCGCGCCGAGCGTGCGGGCCAGGCCGCTGCCCATGGCGTGCACGCCGACGACGTCCCGGGCCGCGAGGCCGGCGATCTTCTCCACCACGCCGTCGGCGATGGTGGTCCGCCCACGCGTCGCGGGGTCACCGCCGCCGCGCTTGACCGGCGTCCTGGGTCCGTCCTCTTGCTGACTCTCGGTCATCACCGTACGTCCCTTTCCGGGGAGAAGGGGATTTCTGTCCGCATTAGCTCCGGTTTCGGAGGTTTTCGTTCCCACAGTAGGTGGGGTCGCCCGCGGGCGCTTGGGGGATGCGGCAGCAGAGTGCTCCTGCCCACGCCGTTGGGCACACCGCCCTGCCGTGCGGGCCGGTCTGCGGCAGGCTGGGGGCGGGGGACCGAAAGGGGTGACACGGTGGCCGCTGAACAGGTGGCGCAGACGGTACGACAGCAGCTGGGGATCGGCCGGGTGCTGCCGTTGGGCGGGCCCGCGAACGGGTCCTGGATCACCGAGCAGGCCGCCGCCGGGGCGCTGCGGGCGGCGCTCGGCCCGCGGGCCGGGGTGCGGCTCGGCACCCTGCGGCTGTCCGTCGCCGACCCGGCGCACGCCCCTGACCCCGCGGTGCCGGCACCGCCGAGCGCCCTGCCGCCGGGCCCGCTGCGGATCAGCGCCGAGTTCGCCGCGGTCGCCGACCGGCCGCTGCCCGCCGTCGCCGACGAGGTGCGGGCGGCGCTGCTGGAGGCGTCGGTGCAGGGGCTGGGGCTGGTGGTGGCCGCGGTGGACCTGCGGGTGACCGGCCTGCTGGAGGAGGCCGGGGCGGGCCCGGCGGGGCCGGCGCTCACCACCGTCCGTCCCGAGAAGCCGCCCGTGACGGCCGAGCCGGCCGGGGCGGTCCCGGAGGGCCCGGAGGGCATCGCCGCCGCGGCGCTGGCGGTGTCCGGCGTGGCCCGGCTGGCGCCGGTGCTCGGCGGCCGGACCCGGGCGGTACGACGCACCGACGGACATGCGATGGTCCAGCTGGCCGTGGCGGCCGGCTACCGCCCGCTGGATGTCGCCGTCGCGGTACGGCAGGCGGTGGCGGCCCGGCCGGACGCCCCGGAGACGGTCGCGGTGCTGGTCACCGCGGTGGAGCGGGACTGAAGCGGCGACGGCCGCCGGCCGCACGCACACAGCCCGGCCGGCTGCCGTACGGCGGCCGGGCGGGCTGCGTCAGGAGGTACGCGCCGGCCTCGGTGCGCTAGTCGCCGATGCCCGCGAGGTCGCGCAGCCGGCGGGCCTGGGCGGCGCGTTCGGCGCGGCGCTGCTCCTCGTAGGTACGGCCCGCGGCGCCGGCCAGCAGGGCCTTGGTCTCGACGACGGCGTCGCGCGGCGCGGCGAGCAGTGCGGCGGCCAGGTCGGACACGGCGGCGTCGAGTTCGTCGCCGGGCACGACGAGGTTGGCCAGACCGATCCGCGCGGCCTCGTCGGCGTGCACGAACCGTCCGGTGGCGCAGATCTCCAGCGCCCGGGCGTAGCCGACCAGCCCGACGAGGGGGTGGGTTCCGGTCAGGTCCGGGACCAGCCCGAGGCTGGTCTCCCGCATGGCGAACTGGGCGTCCTGCGCGGCCACCCGCAGATCGCAGGCGAGCGCCAGCTGGAAGCCGGCGCCGATGGCGTGCCCCTGGACGACGGCGATGGACACCAGGTCGTTCCGCCGCCACCAGGTGAACGCTTCCTGGTACTCGGCGATCGTGTCGTCCAGGGTGTCGTCCGCACCGCGCGCCAGATCGATGAAGGACGGCTCGCCGTCGAAGCCTTCAGGCGTGAACGCCTGCCGGTCGAGGCCCGCGGAGAAGGACTGGCCCTCACCGCGCAGCACCGCGATCCGGACGTTCCCCGGCAGCAGTGAGCCCGCCTCGGCCAGTGCCCGCCACATGGCCGGCGACTGTGCATTGCGCTTGGCCGCGTTGGCGAGGGTCACCGTGGCGATGTCGCCGTCCACGGTGAGCCGCACACCGTCCTTGTCGAGCAGAGTCATGAGCGCCTCCGAGTCAGCCAGCCGCACGTGCGTGCGTAAGTGACTGAACGGTAACCTCCCGGCCGACTGATCGGCCGACCGGGGGGACACCGCTGTTCCGGAGACGCGGCTGTCAGACCGTGGCGGCCTTCTTGCCCCTTGTGGCTCCGCCGCGACCGCGCAGCACCACGCCGGATTCGGTGAGCATCCGGTGCACGAATCCGTAGGAGCGACCGGTTTCCTCGGCCAGCGCCCGGATGCTCGCACCGGAGTCGTACTTCTTCTTCAGGTCTGCCGCGAGCTTCTCGCGCGCGGCGCCGGTCACCCGGCTGCCCTTCTTCAGAGTCTCGGCCACCCGTGCCTCCTCGTGGGAAGTGCGCTCTGGACTCTCATGATCACCCCTCCCCGGCTTCCTGGCCACCCATTCCACAAGGTCTCTCCGACATCCTTTGCCGACGGAGACGCCTTTCCAGCGGGCGGAATGCGACATTCCGCTCATCCCGCGGGCCGGGCGGCCGCCGCTCGGGACGAGAAGTGGCAGGTCAGGTGGCGTACGGCCGAAAAGGGGCGGTCCGGGGCGGAGCGGACGGGACACCGCGCGCAGGCACGCCGGTGTACGAGCCGTTCTCACTCAGATGATGGATCACACGTCGGCCGAATGATCCATACGGCATGATCCCCCCGCCGTGAGCGCACCGCGGGAGGCCGCTACGCCCCGGCCCGGAGCCCTCCGGGCCGGGCGCCCGGATCAGGCCAGCGCGACCAGATCCGCGTAGTCCTGGCCCCACAGGTCCTCGACGCCGTCGGGCAGCAGGATGATCCGCTCCGGCTGGAGCGCGTCCACCGCGCCCTCGTCGTGCGTCACCAGGACCACCGCGCCCGCATAGGTGTGCAGCGCGCCGAGGATCTCCTCGCGGCTGGCCGGGTCGAGGTTGTTGGTGGGCTCGTCGAGCAGCAGCACATTGGCGGAGGAGACGACCAGCGTCGCCAGGGCGAGCCGGGTCTTCTCGCCGCCGGAGAGCACCCCGGCGGGCTTGTCGACGTCGTCGCCGGAGAAGAGGAAGGAGCCCAGCGTCTTGCGGATGGCGACCAGGTCCATGTCCGGGGCGGCCGAGCGCATGTTCTCCAGGACCGTGCGGTCCGGGTCCAGGGTCTCGTGCTCCTGGGCGTAGTAGCCGAGCTTGAGGCCGTGGCCCGGGCGGACCTCGCCGGTGTCGGGCTGCTCGACGCCGGCCAGCAGTCGCAGCAGGGTGGTCTTGCCCGCGCCGTTCAGGCCCAGGATGACGACCCGGGAGCCCTTGTCGATGGCGAGGTCGACGTCGGTGAAGATCTCCAGGGAGCCGTAGGACTTCGACAGGCCCTCGGCGGTGAGCGGGGTCTTGCCGCACGGCGCCGGGTCCGGGAAGCGCAGCTTGGCGACCTTGTCGGAGACCCGCACCTCGTCCAGGCCCGAGAGCAGCTTCTCGGCGCGCCGGGCCATGTTCTGCGCGGCGACGGTCTTGGTGGCCTTGGCCCGCATCTTGTCGGCCTGGGAGTTGAGCGCGGCGGCCTTCTTCTCGGCGTTGGCCCGCTCGCGCTTGCGGCGCTTCTCGTCGGCCTCGCGCTGCTGCTGGTAGAGCTTCCAGCCCATGTTGTAGATGTCGATGTGGGACCGGTTGGCGTCCAGGTAGAACACCTTGTTCACGACGGTCTCGACCAGGTCGACGTCGTGCGAGATGACGATGAAGCCGCCGCGGTAGGTCTTGAGGTAGTCGCGCAGCCAGACGATCGAGTCGGCGTCGAGGTGGTTGGTCGGCTCGTCGAGCAGCAGGGTGTCGGAGTCCGAGAAGAGGATCCGGGCCAGCTCGACGCGGCGCCGCTGGCCGCCGGAGAGGGTGTGCAGCGGCTGGGCGAGGATGCGGTCGGGCAGGCCGAGGCTGGCGGCGATGGTCGCGGCCTCCGCCTCGGCGGCGTACCCGCCCTTGGTCAGGAACTCGGTCTCCAGGCGCTCGTACTTCTTCATCGCCTTTTCGCGGGTGGCGCCCTTGCCGTTGGCCATCCGGTCCTCGTTCTCGCGCATCTTGCGCAGCACGGTGTCAAGATCGCGGGCGGACAGGATGCGGTCGCGGGCGAGGACGTCCAGGTCGCCGGTGCGCGGGTCCTGCGGCAGATAGCCGACCTCTCCCGAGCGGGTGACCGTGCCGGCGGCGGGGATGCCCTCCCCCGCCAGCACCTTGGTGAGGGTGGTCTTACCGGCGCCGTTACGGCCGACCAGGCCGATCCGGTCGCCCTTGGCGATGCGGAAGGAGGCGGACTCGATGAGGACGCGGGCGCCGGCGCGCAGCTCGATGCCGGAAGCGGTGATCACGGGAAAAACTCCAGGGCAGGAAGACGGCGGATTGGACGGACGGTCCGAGAGCGGGCTGCGCCGTCTAATGAACCCAGAGGAGAACTGCCATGGGAGGCAGTCTAACGGGGCGGTGCAAGTAGTTTTCCCGGCCGGCGGGCGGGGCGCGGGGGCCGGCCGGCGGCCCGGGACCGCAGGCCACGCCGTGCGCTGCGACAGCGTGCGCGGAGCGCGGGCGGGCGTTGTCGGTCCCCGGTGAAAGACTGTGATCCGGGACACATGAAGCCGCCTGAGGAAAGGACCGTGATCACGATGCCAGGGACCCCGACGATGTATCCGACGGTGCTCTACCAGGACGCCCAGGCCGCCATCGCCCAGCTGACCCGGGCGTTCGGCTTCACCGTCGGCGCGAAGTACGAGACCGAGGACGGCCTGGTGCTGCATGCCGAACTCTCCTACGGCAACGGCACGGTGATGCTGGGTTCGAAGGGGCGCGGCGGGGTCTTCGCCGAGGCGATGGAGGAGGCCGGGCCGGTCGGCGTCTACGTCCGCGTCGAGGACACCGACGCCCACTACCGGCGGGCCGAGCGGTCGGACGTGGAGATCCTGCTGCCGCCCACCGACATGGAGTACGGCTCGCGGGAGTACCTCGCCCGGGACGCCGAGGGCAACGTCTGGAGCTTCGGCACCTACACCCCGGCCGTGGCCGCCGCCGGTGCCGGGCCATGACCCCCGGCCCGGGCCCGGCGCCGGCCGTCGGCGGTCAGGCCCCGCCGGTGTGCACCTGGAACGCCGCCCGGCGCACGGCCTTGGCGAGGGCCGGGTCGGGGTGGGCCGCGGCCAGCGCGACCAGCACCTGGACGGTGCGGGGATGACCGACGGCACGGACCTCTTCGAGGAGGCGGGGCACCGAGCCCTGGACCGCCGAGTCGAGGTGGCGCACCAGCAGCTGGGTCTCCCCGTGGTCGGCGACCGCCGCGGCGGTGTCCACCCACAGCCAGGTCGACTCCTCGCGGGTGAGCACGTCCGGCGCGGTCTCCGGGTCGCCGCCCTCGTGCTCGACGAGCCACAGCAGGGCGTACGGACGCAGCACGGGCTCCTCGGCGGCGGCGCGTACGGCCTGCTCGGCGGGGGCGCCGACGGCCCGCAGCGCCTCGAAGGCCAGGCCGCGCAGCAGCGCGTCCTCGCCGCGGGCCACGGTCAGCAGTTCCTCGACGGCCGCGCCGACGGAGCGGGCGGCGAGCCAGGCGCGGTACTCGGCGCGGGCCGGTCCCGGGGTCAGCCGGGCGCAGCCGCGCAGCATCGCCTCCGCGGACTGCTCGATGTTGCCGGCCGGGCTCTGCGCGGCGACGCAGATCTGCTCCAGCTTGACCCACACCGACCAGTTGCCCAGCGGGGTGAGCTGCGCCTCGGCCGCGTCCGGCGCGCCCCGGTGGACGCCGTCCCGGGCGCCGTGGTGGGGCACCAGCGCGCCGACGGTCAGCAGGGCGTCCAGCGCCCAGTCCAGGAGTTCGGCCAGCGACGCCCCCGCGGAGTCGTCGGCCGGATCGGGCGCCGGGTGCGGGGCGCCGGGCGCCTGCGGGACGTGCGCGGTGTCCGGGGCGTCCTGGCCGTAGGGGACCTCGCAGCGTTCCGTGCGGAGTTCGGTGACCCGCTGTTCGAGCATGTCCAGCAGGACCGGCAGGCGTACCGGGCCGGCGGACAGGTGCAGCAGGGAGAGCAGTTGCGGCAGTGCCTCGACGACCTCGGCGACGATCGCGGGGGCGGCACCGGCCGGGGCGGGGCGGGCCAGCGACCAGGCGTCGAAGAGCGCGACCCAGCCGCGCAGCACGGCGGTGTCGTCGCGGTCCCAGGCGCGCAGCCGCCAGCCGGGGCGGACCAGGCCGTCGTGCAGCTCGACGAGTCCGGCGAGCCGGGCCAGGTCCCAGTCGGTGCGCACCTGCTGCGGCGTCAGGGCCAGCGCGTCCGCGGCGCGTTCCACCACCGCCGCCGGCAGTGCGCCGTCCGGGCCGGTCCGCAGACCGCCGCCGGTGCCGCCGGCCGCGCCGGAGCCGTCGGCCCAGCGGGCGAGCCGGGCCGCGCCGGCCAGCACGGCGCGGGCCTGGCGGGCCAGTTCCGCGGGCGGCGGGGTGCCCTCGGGCGGGCGGGGCGCCGGGCGCTTGGCCCGGGTTGTCACCGCCCGGCGGGCGGCCGCAACCGGTTGACGGGGGACGAGTCGGAGCCGGGAGTCGCGCGGAGTACGGGACGTCACAGGAGCAGTGTTGCCGCTGACGGCCCGAAAGCCCAATCGGAACCCGGCTTGCGATCCGGTGGGGCGCCGTCATCGCGCCGACGCATCCCGGATGGGGGGAGTTGTCCCTGCGTATGCCGTGGCGTCACCGCGCCGGCCGGGCCGGGGCCGGGGGCACCGGACGCGGCGCCCGGGCCGCCGCGCGGGGCGTCACATGAGGGGGGTGAGGAAGCGGCGCAGCGCCTCCTCGTAGCCGGCCGGGTCGGCGTTCCACATCGCGGCGTGCGGGGCGTGCGGGACGGCGTGCAGGGTGACCAGGTCGGGGCGGCGGGCGGCGAAGGCGCGGGAGGCCGCCCAGGGGGCGATCCGGTCGTCGGGGCCGTGGAAGATCAGCGTGGGCGCGTTGAGCGCGGCCGGGTCCGCGGCGTCGGCGGGCCGGTGGACGGGCATCCCGGTGACGCCCTCGGCGGCCCGGACGACGAGCGGCAGCAGGGCGCGCGGGACCCCCCGGGCGGCGGCCAGCGCGCGGACGGTGGTGTGCCGGTCCAGGACCGGCGAGTCCAGGATCAGTCCGCTGATGCGGTCGCGGAGCGCGGAGTGGGTGGCGGCGCGCAGGGCCATGGTGGCGCCGACGGACCAGCCGTGGAGGACGACGTCGCGGGCGCCGTAGCGGACGGCGTAGCGGATCGCCGCGTCCAGGTCGCGCCATTCGCTGTCGCCGAGGTGGTTGATGCCGTCGGTGGTGCGCGGGGCGCCCGGGTCGTTGCGGTAGGCCAGGTCGAGGACGGGCAGCCGGTGGCGGTGCAGGAACGGCATGACCACCATGGGGTGTTCGCGGGTGGTGCCCAGACCGTGCACGGTGATGACCCAGGTGTCGCGTACGCCGGGGACGAACCAGGCGGGGAGCGGCCCGAGTTCGCCGGGGACGTCGACGTCGGCGCAGTCGAGGCCGAGGGCGTCGCGGGGGTTGCCGCTGTGCACCTGCGGGGTGAGCCGCATCCGCATGCCGGGCCGCAGGGTGCCGTGGGTGACCCGCTCCAGGCGGCGGACGACGGCGTCGGCGGGGTGCGGGGCGCCGCGGACGACGGAGCCGACCTCCGCGTGGCAGCCGGCGCCGGTCAGGCCGTAGGTGCCGGGCCGCAGGGACGCGAAGCTGCGGGTGAGGGCGATCCGCTCGCCCCCGGCGGAGTGCACGGTGAGCCGGGAGTCCCCCGGGAGGGGGTGGTCGGGCGAGGGTTTCAGGGCAATGTCGCCGGCGTACCGGCCGACCGCCACGGCGGTCGCCCCGGCACCGGCCACGGTGAGGACGGCCACGGCCGCCGCGGTAACCGGACGCACCCCCTCAGTGTGGGCGGCGGCGCCGGGTGCGGCCACTCGGCCACGTCGCCGGGGTGACCGGCGGGACGGCGGCCGCCCGGCGGGGCGGGCCGCCGTCCCGGGTGCGGTCGGGCTGTGGGTGCGGTCAGCCGCGGGCGCCGTTGGGCTGGCCGTAGCCGCTCAGGCGGGTGCCGGCCGCGTCGAGCTGGCCGGCGGACAGCACGGCCGGCGTGCGGCCGGGCACGGAGTGGGCGAGCAGCCAGACCCGGGACATCCACTCCAGCTGGGCGGTGCGGTCCAGGGCCTGGTCGAGGCTGTCGCCGTAGGTGAGGGTGCCGTGGTTCTGGAGCAGGCAGCCGGTGCGGTCGCGGAGCGCCTCCAGCATGTGGTCGGCGAGCTCGTCGCTGCCGTAGAGCGCGTAGGGGGCGACGCGGACGGGGCCGCCGAGCGCCGCGGCCATGTAGTGGACCGGCGGGAGTTCGGGGACGAGGGTGGAGACGGCGGTGGCGTGCGGGGCGTGGGTGTGGACGACGGCGGCGGCCGGGGTGCTGCGGTAGACCGCCAGGTGCATCGGGAGCTCGCTGGTCGGCCGGAGGCTGCCGATGATCTGCCGCCCTTCGAGGTCGACGGCGGTGGTGTCGCGGGGGCCGAGCCGGTCGTAGGGAACGCCGCTGGGGGTGACCAGGATCAGGTCCTTCAGGCGGCACGAGACGTTGCCCGAGGTGCCGACGACCAGGCCGTCGGCGACGGTTCTGCGGGCGGTGTCGACCAGGTCGCTCCAGGCGGCGGCGAGCGGGTCGGGACGGTCCTTCATGGGGTCCTCCGGCGCGGTGCGGCGAGTGCGGATGCAGTGCGCGCCACCGTACGAGCAGGCCGGGGAAGGGTACGCCGGGGGCCCGCCGGGCCGGTATCCGCCATATGGGGATACCTGATGGGTCGAGGTGGTTTGGCCGGGAATCGACCGTCTTGGGCGACTGCTCCGTTACCTTCGCCTTGTCATGCACGTCACGACCGACTGCGGACCGGCGTAGCGCAGGGAGTTCACCGACGGGTGAGACGAAAGTGACAGGGGAGGCGCCTCCGCGTGAACAGTGCGGGGGCGTCATCATCGCGCCCGGCCCAGTTCACCTTCCGTTCACCCACCCTCCGTACGTTCCGAGCGACACTGACCTTCGAACTGATTGCCTGGGTGAATGGAACACATCACGCTTCTCATCGGGATCGTGATCGTCACGGCCTTGGTGTTCGACTTTACGAACGGCTTCCACGACACGGCCAACGCAATGGCCACCACCATTTCCACCGGGGCATTGCGACCCAAGACCGCGGTGGCGATGTCGGCAGTGCTCAATCTTGTCGGCGCGTTCCTCTCCGTCGAGGTGGCCAAGACCATCTCCGGCGGCATCATCGACGAAGCCTCCGGCATCCGACCGGAGGTGATCTTCGCCGGCCTGGTCGGCGCGATCATCTGGAACCTGGTCACCTGGCTCGCGGGCCTGCCCTCCAGTTCCTCCCACGCACTCTTCGGCGGCCTCATCGGCGCCACCCTGGTGTCCGTCGGCACCCACGGCGTGCACGGCGAGGCCGTGGTGATGAAGGTCCTGATCCCGGCGGTGGCCGCCCCGTTCGTCGCGGGCCTGGCCTCGATGGCGGCGACCCGGCTCACCTACCGCCTGGCCCGCGGCCGCGACGAGGCCGACACCGCCAAGGGCTACCGCGCCGGGCAGATCGCCTCGGCCGCCCTGGTCTCCCTCGCCCACGGCACGAACGACGCCCAGAAGACCATGGGCGTGATCACCCTCGCGCTGATCACCGGCGGGGTCGTCGCCCCGCACGCCGACCCGCCGCTGTGGGTCATCGCCTCGGCCGGCCTGGCCATCGCGCTCGGCACGTACCTGGGCGGCTGGCGGATCATCCGCACGATGGGCAAGGGCATCACCGACATCCAGCCGCCGCAGGGCTTCGCCGCCCAGACCGGCGCCGCGGCCACCATCCTGGCCTCCTCCCACCTCGGCTTCGCGCTCTCCACCACCCAGGTCTGCTCCGGCTCCGTGATGGGCTCGGGCCTCGGCCGCAAGGGCGGCGTGGTGCGCTGGTCCACGGCCGGCCGGATGGTCGCCGCCTGGGCCCTGACGCTGCCGGCCGCCGGCGCGGTCGCCGCGGGCGCCGCGTTCCTGGCCGGTCAGGGCAGCTGGGGCGTGGGCGCGGTGGCGGTCCTCGCACTGGGCGTCTGCGGTGCCATCTGGGCCGCCTCCCGGCGCAAGCCGATCGACCACACCAACGTCAACGAGGGCCCGGCCGCCGAACCGGTGGGCGTGGTGACCGCCGCGCTGCGCGCCGTCTCCCCTCCCCCGGCCGGCCACCCGGTCCCGCCGGCCGACGCCCCGGCCGACGCCGCGGTGCCGGCTCAGGCCGCCGCCACCGACACCCCGACCACCCACGCCCCGCGCGCCCAGGCCGCGACGGTCACCCGCTAACGGCTCTCACCCAAGGAACCCCATGACCATCGACTGGGCAGCTCTCGGCCAGGTCTTCGGCGTCACCCTCGTGGTGACGGTCGGACTGGTGGGCCTCTTCACCGTCGGCATCGTCGGCACCTCCCGCAAGCCGGTCCGGGAGGGCGAGGCGGCTGCCGCGACCGCGCCCGGGGCGGGCGCGCGGACCGGTGCGCTGGTCGCCTTCGCCCTGTGCGCGGCGGCCGTGGCCTACGGCATCTACCTGATCGTCGCCGCCTGACCCCGCCCACAGCGGCGGGCAGCGGCACACGACGACAGGTCCGACGGCGCGAGGCGCCCGGCGGAAGGCGGCATCAGCCGTCCTCGGCCGGGCGCCTCGCCCGTTGTGCGCCCCGCCCGCTGAGCGCCTCGTCGGCCTCGCGGGCCAGCTCGTCGGCGATGGCCGTACCGCCGGGGCTGCCCAGGTACTCCGAGACCCGGATCTGCACGACCTTGCTGAAGGTCTGGTAGTGGGCGCTGCGCGGGCGCGGTTCGGCCGCCAGCAGCGCCGCGTACAGCGTCCTGGTGTACGGCGGCTCCTGGCCGGGCCAGGGCTGCCCGGTGGCGCCGTGCTCGCCGTGCTCGGGCGGCAGCGGGCAGACCGGCGCCTTGCCCGCCTCCCGGTACGCCGAGCCGCGGGTGGCCGCGAAGCCCCGTTCCAGCAGGCAGCGTTCACTTGCCGGGCCGGTGAGCGCCTCGATCAGCGCGCGGGCCCCCTCCGGCCGCCTGCTGCCGGCGGAGATCGCCAGATTCTGCCCGCCCAGGACGGACATCCGCTTGCCGTCGGCGGGCCGGGCCGGCAGCTCGGCGACGTCGAACTTCACGCCGGGGGTGAGCTTCTCGGCCACCGAGGCGTACTCCACCGGCCAGTTGCGCATGAACAGCGCCCGGCCGTCGGCGAACCAGCGGCGGCTCTCCGTCTCGTCCATCGCCATGGCCGCGTGCGGCATGATCGTGTCCAGCCGGTCCTTGAGGTCCGCGACGCCCAGCTGGAGGGCGCCGACCTGCTCGCCCTTGGTGAAGCTGGTGGCGTCCGGGTCGCCGCCGCTGGCCCAGGCGGCCTCCAGGGCGTTGACGGTCAGGCCCTCGTACGGCCGCAGCTGGGCGACCATGCCGTAGAGCTTCTTGTCCTCGGGGACCTTGCCGTCGTGGGTCCCGCGGGCGAGTGCGCGGTTGTAGGCGCCGGTGACCTCCAGGGCCATGGCCTTCACGTCGCCCCAGTTGGTGGGCGGTCGGTAGTGCTTGTACCTGGCGAGGATGTCCTTGCGGTAGTAGAGCAGGCCGGCGTCGGTGTTGAAGGGGACGGCCCAGACCTTGTCGTCGTACTCGACGGTCTTGACCACGCTGTCGAGGAAGTCGCCGTCCAGGCTCGTGCCCCAGGGGCGGATGACGCCGGCCTCGGCGAACTCGGCGGTCCAGGCCACGTCGAGGTTGAGCACGTCGTAGGCGCCGCTGCCGGACTGGCCGGCGGCCAGCAGCTGGCTGCGCTGGCCGTCCGCGGTGTCCGGCAGCTTGACGATCCGCACCGAACGGCCGGTGCGCCGCTCGAAGGCGTGGATGAGGGCCTGGCGGACGCCGGTGCTGCTGAGGTCGCTGCCGGTGGCCAGGACGATCGGGCCCTTCTCGGGGCCGGGCCCGGAGTCGGAGGTGCAGCCGGAGACCGCCGCGGTCAGCGTCAGGGCGAGCGCGGCGGCCGGCCAGGTGGTACGGGGGTTCCTCACCGGTCCTCCTTGCCCGCGGTGCCGATGGACGCGATCAGGCCGGCGAGCAGATCGGGCGCCTGCGGGCCGCCGGGCACGCACTGCCCCCGGGAAGCACCGGCCAGTCCCTGGAGGGCGAAGTTGTCGCAGCCGGCCTTGCCCAGCACCAGGGTCAGCACCGGCACCGCGGGCTTCTGCCTCAGCAGCGCGGTCAGCCGCTGCTCGACGCCCGCCGCGCGCCGCAGCCTGCCGTCGTCCTCGTCCATGATCAGCACGATGGCCTGGTTGCTGCCGGACGACTTCTTCATCTCCCGTACGGCGGCGGTCAGCGCCTCCTCCATCGCGGCGCCGTGGTCGACCAGGTCGCCCTTGGCGATCCGGTCCAGGGCGGCCTTGCCGGGCGCCGGATCGACCGCGCCCGGGCGGACGACCCGGCGCACCGCGTCCGGATCGCCGGGGTGGGCGCGGTCGGGGAAGGTCCACAGGCCGTAGGTGTGGCGCTCGCCGACCATCTCCAGGGCGCGGCCCACGGCGCCGAGGGCGACCGGGAGCTTGCCGCCGTCGGCCATCGAGGTGGAGGTGTCCATGAGGATCAGCAGCCGGCTGGGCTTCTGCGCCTTGTCGTAGCCGTGGAGCACCCGGGCGACCTGCTCGGTGCCGGCCGTGAAGGGGACGACGCGGGCGTCGAGGTCGGCGTCGGCGCGGCTGTCGCGCAGCGGGGAGCCCGGCGGCGGCGCGGGGTCCGTGCCGTCCTTGCCGGGGACCGGGCGGTAGCCCTGCGCGGTGAGGACCGGACGGCCGCCGTCCGGGGCGCGCAGCCAGTCGGCGAAGCGGCCGACCGCGGCCTGCCGCTCGGTGGCGTCCGTGGTGCCGCGCCAGTCGACGCGGATCAGCGGGTGGTCGAGCGCCGGGACGTTCTTGGGGTAGTAGGCGACGTAGCGGTCGTCCGTGGCGAGCGGGCCGGCCAGGGCGGGGCAACTGCCGATCGCCCGGCCGAGGTTGTAGTCGGCCAGGGACTTCTCGGAGACCAGCGGCGCCGAGCGGTCGCCCCGGCCGGCGCCGGCGGGGGCCTGGCCGGTGGCGGTGGTGTCGGGGCCGGTGGCCGGGCGCAGTGAGCACAGCAGCTCGGTGCTGTCCGCGTACTGGCTGCCCGGGGCGGAGAGCCGCTGCTCGGCGCCCTCGGCGAGGGCCGGGTCCGGGGAGCCGGAGGAGCCGATGTGCGAGCCGTCGTTGGCGAGGTAGAGGCCGATGGTGTGCAGCAGGCCGGTGCCGGACAGCACCGGGCTGGGGCGCAGCAGTTTGAGGTCCTGGTGGCCGCTGTCGGTGCCGGTGAGCAGGTCCTGCCAGGAGGCGCCCACCGTCTCGACGTCGGCCGGCCGCTTGCCGGCGGGGATGCCGACGACCAGCGGGCTGTAGGCGACCGGGCCGGTGTTGTGCAGGGTCGCCGGGGAGCCCGTGCCGGGCATGCCGCGACGGGCCTCCTCGTAGTCGGCGGTGGATTCCGGGATCCACAGGTCGGGTTGCGGGCCGGGCCGGTAGAGCGGATCGGTGCCCTTGTCGTCCTGCTGTCCCTGGCCGGTGCCCCGGGCCTCGCCCTGCCAGCGGGCGGCGGCGGCGAAGCCCTGGTCGATCTGGTCCTTGGCGGCCGAGTAGACGGTGATCTGGGCGCGCCGGCAGCCCGCCGGGAGGTCGCCCTCGCCCTGCAGCGGGCGGGTGTTGGCCTCGGACATCTCGTAGTCGAACGCGGCCTGGCGCAGGGACGGTTCTGCCTCCGGCGCGGTGAGCAGCCGCAGTTCGAGGGCGGGGGGGCAGTCCGGCGGCGGTTGCAGCAGGTGCCGGACGACGAGCCCGGTGGCGATCAGGACGAGCGCGGTGAGGCAGGCGAGCAGCGGTTTCAGGCGGGGCCGGACGTACTCGTTGAAGTGGCGGCGTAAGCGGACCCGCGGCGGGGTCGGCAGCCGCGCCTCGGGGGTGGCGAAGGACAGCACGACGTCGTCGACGGTGTTCTGCTTCGCGGACCGGGGCTCCCACACGTCGCCCATCGGCGTCCGCTCACCGGCGAGCCGGACCCGTAATTCCCGTACCAGGTCCTCGAAGGTGACGAACCGCCGGCCGGGGAGGCCGTTGGCGAGGATCTGCACCAGGGCGCGGGTGAAGACGGTGCCGCCGGCCGGTTCCTCGCCGCTGAAGATCCGGCGGTTGGGCTGGGCGGCCATCAGCAGCGACATGGGCTTGCGGTGGGAGTGGAAGGCGCCGCCGGCGTTGCCCGCGTAGCAGCACTCCAGGACGATGACGATGCGTTCGGCGCGGGCGCTGTCGAGGCAGGAGAGCACCGCGTCATGCCAGGAGACGGTGGTGTGGCTCTGCCGGGGCACCGAGCCGCCGACCATCAGCCGCAGGTCGCCGCCGTCGCTGCCGACCCAGCCGTGGCCGGAGAAGTACACCAGCAGCAGTCCGCGGGCCTCGTCGGCGGCGGTCTTGAGCGCCTGGCTGAGCTGCTCGGGTTCGGCCGGCCGGCAGGGCGTGATCTCGTCGGCGGTGAACAGGTCCGTGGCGGTCAGCGCGCGGCTCAGCTCGGCGATGTTGTCCTCCACCGCGGGCAGGCGCGTAAGCGTCGCGTAGTCGTGGACAGCGATCAGCAGCGCCCGGTTGATCTTTCCCCGCGCGTCGTATTCGGACATCCGGCTCAGTCCTCGCCGGTGCTGCCACTCTCGTGCGCCGGGCTGCCGGGATCGGGGCGTCCTGGGCCGCCGTCGCCGACGACCTCGACGGCGGGTTCCTCGCCGGCGGCACGCTCCTCCTTGCGGCGCCGCAGCCATTCCCGCACGGCGATGCTCATTCCCTTGGTGACCTCGGTGGCGATCGCGCCGACGATGACCAGGATCAGGTCGTCCACGCCCACGGCCATGTCGGCGGGGCCCGGTTCGTCCCCGTCGCCGGTGAGGTGCGGGGGCTGCGGCCGGTGCTCCCAGGTGTGTTCCCGGCGGCTCAGCCAGGGTTCGCGCTCCAGCCAGGCCCGGAGGTCGTCGAGGTCCTGCTGCGGATTGTCCGTCCCGGTGACCCTGAGGCGGATCTCCTGACGGTCCTCGTGATGGTCGACGTGCTCCGGCATCCCCCAGCCCCCTTCCGGCGGCCCCTTCGCCACCGTGCACCAGATAGTGACGTGGAATCAGGGACGGGGGCAACCGTCCGTGACGCCACCACCACCCTGTGGCGTGCGCCACAGGGCCTGCCGCGGGGCAGCGTCGCAGGTCAAGGGCGAGTTGACGGGCTTCGCGGACCGTGGTGGACTGCCGGGGCCAATCGGCGACAGATGAGGAAGTCCGGTGAGAATCCGGCGCGGTCCCGCCACTGTCACCGGGGAGCGTTCCTCCGACGAGGGCCACGGTCCGTACCGACGTACGGGCGGGAAGGCCGGGGGACACGCCGATCCGGGAGCCAGGAGACTCTGGTCGCCGTCACGTCGAGCCAGGGCGAGGACCCTGAGTGAGGACATACCGCCATGCCTGGCCGCCCGCCCCGCCCCCCACTTCCCGCTGCCGCAGGGCCCCTTCGAGGACCGACGGCGGCCTGATCGGATGCGCGGCGAACACGCGGGATATGCGTGCGGCGCGGCTCTCGGCTTCCTCGGCGACCTGATCGCGGCGGACCCGCGGCGCGGCCATCCGGTGGCCGCGTTCGGCCGGGCCGCCGCCGCCGTCGAGCGCCGGCTGTGGCGCGACCACCGGGGCCGCGGCGCGGCCCACGCCCTGCTGTGCGCGGGCGGCGCGGCGGCCGGCGCGGCGCTGCTGGAGCGGGCCGTACGGCACCGCAGCGGCGCCCGGGTGGCGCTGACCGCGGCCACCGTCTGGGCGGTGCTGGGCGGCACCTCGCTGGGCCGGGAGGCGCGGGCCGTCGGCGGTGCGCTGGAAGCGGGCGATCTGGACGTGGCACGGGAGCGGCTGCCGCATCTGTGCGGCCGCGATCCCCAGGCGCTGGACGGGCCGCAGATGGCCCGCGCGGTGGTGGAGTCGGTGGCCGAGAACACCTCGGACGCGGTGGTGGGCGCCCTGGTGTGGGGCGCGTTCGGCGGGGTGCCCGGTCTGGTGGCGTTCCGGGCGGTGAACACCCTGGACGCGATGGTGGGTCACAAGTCCGCGCGCTACCGGCGGTTCGGCTGGGCCGCGGCCCGACTCGACGATGTCGCCGGCTGGCCCGGCTCCCGGCTGACCGCCGCGCTGACCGTGCTCGCGGGCCCCGACCGGCGCGGTGCGCTCGCGGCCTGGCGGGCGGACGGCGGGGCGCACCCGAGCCCCAACGCAGGTCCCGTGGAGGCGTCGTTCGCGGGCGCGCTGGGCGTGCGGCTGGGCGGCACGCTGGCGTACGGCGGACGGGTGGAGCACCGTCCGGTGCTCAACGGCGCGGCGCGGCCGCCCGCGGTGGCGGACATCGAGCGGGCGGTGCGGCTGTCGCGGCGGGTGAGCGCGCTGGCGCTGGTGGCGACGGTGGCGGGACGGCTGACGGCGGGCGCGGTGCGGCACGGGGTCGCAGGCGGCAGGGGCACGAGCGGGAGGAAGCGCCGGTGAACGGGCAAGGCGGGACGGCCGGGGGGCTCGGCGGCGGGCTGCTGGTGGCCGGTACGACGTCCGACGCGGGCAAGAGCGTGGTGACGGCGGGGATCTGCCGCTGGCTGGTCCGGCAGGGCGTGAAGGTGGCGCCCTTCAAGGCGCAGAACATGTCGCTCAATTCGTTCGTCACCCGTGAGGGCGCGGAGATCGGCCGGGCGCAGGCGATGCAGGCCGCCGCGGCCCGGGTCGAACCGACCGCGCTGATGAACCCGGTCCTGCTCAAGCCGGGCGGCGACCGCAGCAGCCAGGTGGTGCTGCTGGGCAAGCCGGTGGGTGAGCTGAGCGCGCGCGGGTACTTCGGAGGGCCCGGGGGGTCGTCCCCCGGGGAGGCGCAGTACGCGGGCGGGCGGGAGCAGTTGCTGGGGACGGTCACCGACTGTCTCGCCGAACTGCGCCGCACCCACGACGCCGTCATCTGCGAGGGCGCGGGCAGCCCGGCCGAGATCAATCTGCGGCGCACCGACATCGTGAACATGGGCATCGCCCGGGCCGCCCGGATACCGGTCGTGGTGGTCGGCGACATCGACCGCGGCGGCGTCTTCGCGTCCTTCTTCGGCACCACGGCGCTGCTGTCGCAGGAGGACCAGGCGCTGGTCGCGGGGTACCTCGTGAACAAGTTCCGGGGCGATGTGACGCTGCTGGAGCCCGGCCTGGACATGCTGCGGCAGCTGACCGGGCGGCCGACGCTGGGCGTGCTGCCGTACGCGCACGGGCTCGGCATCGACGAGGAGGACGGCCTCCGGGTCTCGCTGCGCGGCGCGGTGCGCGAAAGCGTGGTGGCCCCGCCGCACGGCGCGGACGTGCTGCGGGTGGCGGTCTGCGCCGTCCCGCTGATGTCGAACTTCACCGACGTGGACGCGCTGGCCGCCGAACCGGGCGTGGTGGTGCGGTTCGTGGACCGGCCCGAGGAGCTGGCCGACGCGGACCTGGTGGTGCTGCCGGGCACCCGCGGCACGGTCCGCGCCCTGGCCTGGCTGCGCGAGCGCGGGCTGGCCGACGCGGTCGCCCGGCGGGCCGCGGAGGGCCGCCCGGTGCTGGGCATCTGCGGCGGCTACCAGCTGCTCGGCGAGCACATCGACGACGAGGTCGAGTCGAGGGCGGGCGCCGTCGAGGGCCTCGGGCTGCTGCCCGTACGGGTCCGCTTCGCGGTGGAGAAGACGCTCGCCCGGCCGCTGGGCGAGGCGCTCGGCGAGCCGGTGGAGGGCTACGAGATCCACCACGGCGTCGCCGAAGTGACGGGCGGGGACGAGGCGTTCATGACCGACGGCCGGGGACGCGCCCTCGATGGCTGCCGGGTCGGCTCCGTATGGGGCACGCACTGGCACGGCTCGCTGGAGAGCGACGCCTTCCGCCGGGCCTTCCTGCGGCGGGTGGCGGCGGACGCCGGGCGGGCGTTCGTCCCGGCCCCGGACACCCGCTTCGGCGCGCTGCGCGAGGAGCAGCTGGACCGGCTGGGCGATCTGATCGAGGAGCACGCGGACACCGGGGCGCTGCTGCGGCTGATCGAGAAGGGGGTGCCGGAGGGGCTGCCGTTCGTGCCTCCGGGGGCGCCATGAGGGCCCCCGGAGGCGTGACCCCCGCATGTGCGGGGAGCAAAGAAGCAGCTCCACCAGGTGCTCGTGAAGGAGTGGGCCATCCCCGCATATGCAGGGCCAAGGACCGCCAGCGTGCCGCGCGGCGGAAACAGTGACGACCGGCAACGGACGCAAGCCACTCGAAGGAGTGATCACCACATGAGCACCCGGTATCCGTTCACCGCCGTCGTCGGCATGGACGACCTGCGGCTGGCGCTGCTGCTGAACGCCGTCAGTCCGGCGGTCGGCGGTGTCCTGGTCCGTGGCGAGAAGGGCACCGCCAAGAGCACCGCGGTGCGTGCCCTGGCGGCTCTCATGCCCGAGGTGCCGGTGGTGGCGGGCTGCCGCTTCAGCTGCGACCCGCTCGCGCCCGATCCGCAGTGTCCGGACGGCCGGCACGAAACCGGCTCCGCCGAGTCCCGTCCGGCCCGCATGGTCGAGTTGCCGGTGGGTGCGTCCGAGGACCGGCTCGTCGGCGCGCTCGACATCGAGCGGGCACTCGCCGATGGGGTGAAGGCGTTCGAGCCGGGGCTGCTCGCGGCGGCCCACCGGGGCATCCTCTACGTGGACGAAGTCAACCTGCTCCATGATCACTTGGTCGACGTTCTCCTGGACGCCGCCGCCATGGGCGCCTCCTACGTGGAGCGCGAGGGCGTCTCCGTACGGCACGCCTCCCGTTTCCTGCTCGTCGGGACCATGAACCCCGAAGAGGGCGAGCTGCGGCCGCAGTTGCTGGACCGGTTCGGGCTGACGGTCGAGGTCGCGGCCTCCCGGGAGCCGGCGCAGCGGGTGGAGGTGGTCCGGCGGCGGCTCGCGTACGACGCCGATCCGGCCGGCTTCGCGGCGCGCTGGGCGGCCGAGGAGGACGCGCTGCGGCAACGGATCGGCGCGGCACGGGAGTTGCTGCCGGAGGTGACGCTGGGCGATGCGCCGCTGCGGCAGATCGCGGCGACCTGTGCCGCGTTCGAGGTGGACGGGATGCGGGCGGACATCGTGATGGCGCGGACCGCCACCGCGCTGGCCGCGTGGGCCGGGCGGACGGAGGTCCGGGAGGAGGACGTGCGGCAGGCGGCGCTGCTGGCCCTGCCGCACCGCCGGCGCCGCAACCCGTTCGACGCCCCGGGCCTCGACGAGGACAAACTCGACCGGACGCTGGAGGAGTTCGCCGGGCAGGACGACCCGGCGGACGGCGGGGACGATCCGGAGCCGGACGGTCCGGACGACGGGGGTCCCGACGGGGGCGGTCCGGGCGGCGGGCTGCCGCCGCAGGAGGGCGGCCCCCAGGAGGGCGGCCCCCAGGAGACGTCGGTGCCGCCGGGGGACGGACTGCCGCAGCAGCGTGAGCAGGAGACCCCGCAGGCGCCGGAGTCCGTACCCGAGCCGTCCGGGGACGAGGCCGGGGCCCGGCCGCAGGCGCCGGGCGGTGCGGTCGCGGAGAAGCCGGCGGTGGCGGCCGACGAGCCGTTCAAGGCCCGGCGGCTGGACGTGCCGGGGCTGGGCGAGGGCGCCGACGGCCGCCGCTCCCGGGCCCGTACCGCACACGGCCGGACCACCGGCGCCCGCCGTCCCCGGGGCACTCTGGGCAAGCTGCACCTGGCGGCCACGGTGCAGGCCGCGGCGCCCCACCAGAAGGCGCGCGGACGGCACGGCACCGGGCTGCTGGTGCGCCGGGACGATCTGCGCGAGGCGGTGCGCGAGGGGCGGGAGGGCAATCTGGTCCTGTTCGTCGTGGACGCCTCGGGGTCGATGGCGGCGCGCAAGCGGATGAGCGCGGTCAAGGGCGCGGTGCTCTCGCTGCTGCTCGACGCCTACCAGCGGCGCGACAAGATCGGCATGATCACGTTCCGGGGCGCCGGCGCGGAGGTCGCGCTGCCGCCGACGTCGTCGGTCGAGGCCGGTGCGGCGCGGCTCGCGTCGCTGCCCACCGGGGGCCGCACCCCGCTGGCCGAGGGGCTGCTCGCGGCGCACGACGTGCTGCGGGTGGAGCGGATGCGGGACCCCGCGCGCCGCCCGCTGCTGGTCGTCGTCACCGACGGACGGGCCACCGGCGGCCCCGAACCGCGGGTCCGGGCGTCCCGGGCGGCCCGGCTGCTGGCCGCCGACGGCACCGCCTCGGTCGTCGTGGACTGCGAGGCCGGGCCGGTACGGCTGGGTCTGGCCGGTGAGCTGGCCCGGGACCTCACCGGCACCGCCGTCACCCTCGACGCACTGCGCGCGGACAGCGTCTCCGCGCTCGTACGGACCGTTCAGGGCACAAGGACCGTTCACGGCAACAGGAAGGCCGCGTAATGCCGCAGGGACAACCGTCCGTCGTACCGAACGACGGACTCACCACCCGCCAGCGCCGCAACCGGCCGCTGGTGCTGGTCCACACGGGCCTGGGCAAGGGCAAGTCGACCGCCGCCTTCGGGCTGGCGATGCGGGCCTGGAACCAGGGCTGGCCGGTCGGGGTGTTCCAGTTCGTGAAGTCGGCGAAGTGGAAGGTCGGCGAGGAGCGGGCGCTGCGGGTGCTCGGCGACTCCGGTGAGGGCGGCACGGTCGCCTGGCACAAGATGGGCGAGGGCTGGTCGTGGGTGCAGCGCGACTCGCAGTTCAGCAACGAGGAGGCGGCCCGCGAGGGCTGGGAGCAGGTCAAGCGGGACCTCGCCGCGGAGACCTACAAGCTGTACGTCCTCGACGAGTTCGCCTACCCGCTGCACTGGGGCTGGGTGGACACCGACGAGGTGGTCTCGGTGCTGCGCGACCGGCCCGGCACCCAGCACGTGGTGATCACCGGCCGGAACGCCCCGCAGGCGCTGTGCGACGTGGCCGACCTGGTCACCGACATGACGAAGGTCAAACACCCGATGGACGCGGGCCAGAAGGGCCAGCGGGGCATCGAGTGGTGAGCGAGGTGGGTGCAGCATGAGCGGCGGGGGCGCCGTTCCCCGGCTGGTGATCGCCGCACCGTCGTCCGGGGCCGGGAAGACCACCGTGGCCACCGGTCTGATGGCGGCGTTCGCCGAGGCGGGACTCGTGGTCTCGCCGCACAAGGTCGGCCCGGACTACATCGATCCGGGCTACCACTCTCTGGCGACCGGCCGTCCGGGCCGCAACCTGGACGCGTACCTGTGCGGACCGGACCGGATCGCGCCGCTGTTCCTGCACGGTGCGGCGGGCGCGGACCTGGCGGTCGTCGAGGGCGTGATGGGGCTGTTCGACGGGGCGTCCGGCATGGGCGAGCTGTCGTCGACGGCGCAGGTGGCGAAGCTGCTGCGGGCGCCGGTGGTGCTGGTGGTGGACGCCTCCTCGCAGTCCCGGTCGGTGGCCGCGCTGGTGCACGGCTTCGCGTCGTGGGACCCGGAGGTGCGGCTGGCCGGGGTGATCCTCAACAAGGTCGGTTCGGACCGCCACGAGGCGCTGCTGCGGGAGGCGATGGAGTCCTCCGGTGTGCCGGTGCTGGGTGCGCTGCGGCGGGACGGCCGGGCCGGTACGCCGTCCCGGCACCTGGGGCTGGTGCCGGTGGCCGAACGCCGGGCCGAGGCCCTCGCGTCGGTGCGGGAGCTGGCCGCGCGGGTGCGCGAGGGCTGCGATATGGAGGCGCTGCTGGCGCTGGCGCGGACGGTGCCGGAGCTGCCGGACGCGCCCTGGGACCCGGCGGCGGAGGTCCGGCCGGACGCGTCCGGGGGCCGGCCGGTGATCGCCGTCGCGGGCGGTGCCGCGTTCACCTTCGCGTACGCCGAGCACGCCGAGCTGCTGACCGCGGCGGGCGCCGAGGTGGTGCCGTTCGATCCGCTGCGGGACGAGCGACTGCCGGCCGGTACGCGCGGGTTGGTGATCGGCGGCGGCTTCCCGGAGGTGTACGCGCCGGACCTGTCGGCGAACGCACCGCTGCGCGCCGCGGTGGCCCGCCTGGCCGCCTCGGGGGCGCCGGTGTCCGCCGAGTGCGCCGGGCTGCTGTACCTGTCCCGGGCGATCGACGGGAAGCCGATGTGCGGGGTGCTGCCCGCCGAGGCCCGGATGACCGAACGCCTCACGCTGGGCTACCGGGAGGCGGTGGCGCTGGCGGACAACGCGCTGGCGGCGGCCGGGACCCGGGTGCGCGGCCACGAGTTCCACCGCACGGTGCTGGAGCCGGGCGCGGGCGACGGACCGGCCTGGGGGCTGACGCATCCGGAGCGTCGGGTGGAGGGCTTCGTGACGGGCGGGGTGCACGCCTCGTACCTGCATGTGCACTGGGCGGCCCAACCGTCGCTGGCGGCGCGGCTGGTGGCGGGCGCGGCGCGCCGGGCACCGGTGGCCGCCCCGTGACCGGCGGGTCCGGTACGGACGGGCCGCCGGCCGTCCTCGACCACCTCGTCCTCGCCACCCCCGATCTCGCGGCGACCGTCGCCGAGGTGGCCGCGCTGACCGGCGTGGGGCCGGTCCCGGGCGGCAGCCATCCCGGCCGCGGGACCCGCAACCACCTGCTGGGGCTGGGCGGCGGGGCGTACCTGGAGATCATCGGGCCCGATCCGGAGCAGCCCGCGCCCGACGGGCCGCGGTGGTTCGGCATCGACGCGCTGACCGGGCCGCGGCTGGTCACCTGGGCGGCCCGGGTCACCGGTATCGCGGCCCGGGTGGCCGCGGCACGGGCGCGCGGCCACGACCCGGGCGAGGCGGTGGCGATGTCCCGCCGGACACCGGACGGCGGCCGGCTCGCCTGGCAGTTGACGCCGCCGGGGGCCGGCGACGGATCGGCGCCGTTCCTGCTGGACTGGGGCAGCACCCCGCATCCGTCCGCCGGACTCCCGGTGGTGCCGCTGGTCGCGCTGCGGGCGGTGCATCCCGACCCGGCGGCGGCCCGGGCCGAGTGGGCGGCGCTCGGCGTCCGGTGGCCGGGGGAACTCACCGCCGGGCCGGACGTGCAACTGACCGCGGTCGTGGAAGGGCGGTACGGCCGGGTGGAGTTCGGGTGGAGAGCCGGCGCGGTATGAGCCGCCGGACGGCCGGTGCCCTGGGCGGGCCGGCGGCTCTGGTGGTGGGCGTGGGGGCGCGCCGCGGCGTGCCGGCGTCCGAGGTCCTGGAGCTGATCGGAGCGGCCCGCACCGCGGCGGGGTGTGCCGGCGGTCCGGTGCTGGCGCTGGCGACGGTGACGGCGAGGGCGGACGAGCCCGGACTGACGGAGGCGGCGCGGCGGCTGGGGGTGCCGTTGCGGTCGTTCCCGGCGGCGGCGCTGGCGGCCGTACCGGTGCCGGCTCCGTCCGCGGTGGTGGCGGCCGCCGCGGGGACGGCGAGCGTGGCCGAGGCGGCCGCGCTGCTGGCCGCCGGGCCGGGTGCCGAACTGCTCGCCGGCAAGCGGAAGTCGCCGGCCGGCCGGGCGACCTGTGCGCTCGCGCTGGTGGCAGTAACGCCCCACGGTGCACTTACCGCTGGTAGGGAGGGAGCGGCCGCCGCCCCCGCGCCCGGTGCCGATATCGTCATGACCTCCCCCGACCCACCCCACCGTGGCACCGAGCGGCGGCGGCCGGTCATCGACGGCAAGGCGCCCGACGGCGAAGACACCGGTAGCAAGGAGACCCCGTGACCACCCCTCCCGCACTGCTCATCGCCGGTCACGGCGCCCGTGACGACGGCGCGGCCGAGGCCCTGCGCGCGCTGGTGCGCGCGGTCGGCGAGCGTCACCCCGAGGTCCCGGTCGCCGGCGGGTTCTTCGGCGCCCCGGGATCGCCGGTGCCACTGGCCGGCGCCGTGGACGCCCTGGCCGGCCGGGGGGTGACCGAACTCGTCGCGGTGCCGCTGCTGCTGGCGCCGACCGGTGCGGGGACCGAGACCCTGCCCGCGGCGCTGGAGCGCGCGGCCGCCGGGCACCCGGGCCTGCGCCACGTCTGCGCCGCCGCACCCGGCCCGGACCCGCGGCTGCTGGACGTGCTGGAGCGGCGGCTGGAGGAGGCGCTGGGCGCCGGCGCCCGTACGCCGCAGGACCGGGCCCGGACCACGGTGCTGCTGGTGGGGCGCGGGGCGAGCGATCCGCATGCCAACGCCGAGGTGGCGCGGGCCGCGCGGCTGCTCTGGGAGGGCCGCGGATTCGCGGGCGTGGAGACCGCGTTCGTCGGGCAGACCGCGCCGGACGTACCGGCCGGGCTGGACCGCTGCCGGGCGCTGGCCGGGCCGGTCCCGGGCGCGGCCGGTCCGGCCCGGATCGTGGTCCTGCCCTACGCCTTCTTCGCCGACGGTCCGGTGGAGCGGCTGTGGATGCAGACCGAGGGCTGGGCCGCGGCGCACCCGGACATCGAGGTGTTCGGTGCCCAGGTGCTCGGCACCGGGCCCGAGGTGGCCGAGGTGGTCGTGGAGCGCTACCGCGCGGCGGTGGCCGGGGGCGCACCGCCGGCCGGCGGCCGGGCGGCGGACGACGGGGACCCGTACGGCCCGCAGCGGGTGCCGGCGGGCGCCGGGGAGCGGTGACCGTGCCGGCGCCCACCGACGCGGTCCGGTTGCGCGGCTCCGGCCCCGCCGCGCCCGCTCCCGTCCCGGACGGCCCCTCCCCCGCCCCGGCGGACGAGCCCGATCTGCGGCACCACGGCGATGCCGAAGTGCGGGGCGACGGCGGCGCGTTGACGGACCTGGCGGTCAACGTCCGGGCCGGCACTCCCCCGGCCTGGCTCAAGGCGCGCCTCGCCGCGTCGCTGGACTCGCTGGCCGCCTATCCGGACGGCCGGGCGGCGCGCCGGGCGGTGGCCGGGCGGCACGGGCTGCCCGTGGAGCGGGTGCTGCTGACGTCCGGGGCGGCGGAGGCGTTCGTGCTGCTGGCGCGGACCGTGCGGGCCCGCCGACCGGTGGTGGTGCACCCGCAGTTCACCGAACCGGAGGCGGCGCTGCGGGACGCCGGGCACGCCGTGGAACGGGTGGTCCTCTCCGAACGGGACGGGTTCCGGCTGGATCCGGACGCGGTGCCCGAGGACGCCGACCTGGTGGTGGTCGGCAACCCCACCAATCCCACGTCGGTGCTGCACCCGGCGGCCGCGCTGGCCCGACTGGCGCGGCCCGGGCGGACGCTGGTGGTGGACGAGGCGTTCATGGACGCGGTGCCCGGTGAGCGGGAGTCGCTGGCCGGGCGCACGGATCTGCCGGGGCTGGTGGTGCTGCGCTCCCTGACCAAGACGTGGGGGCTGGCGGGGCTGCGGATCGGCTATGTCCTGGCCGGTCCCGGGACCGTGGCGGACCTGGAGCGGGCCCAGCCGCTGTGGCCGGTGTCCGGTCCGGCGCTGGCCGCCGCGGAGGCGTGCAGTGCGCCGGCGGCGCTGGCGGAGGCCGCCGCGGCGGCCGAGGAGATCGCCCGGGACCGGGCCCATCTGCTGGCCCGGCTGGGCGAGTTCGGGGAGATCCGGGTGGCCGGGCCGGCGGCGGGTCCGTTCGTCCTGCTGCGGCTGCCGGGCGCGGCCGGGGTGCGGGAGAGCTTGCGGGCGCGCGGTTTCGCGGTGCGCCGCGGGGACACCTTCCCGGGCCTGGGGCCCGACTGGCTGCGGCTGGCGGTACGGGACCGGGCCACCACCGACCGGTTCGTGACGGCGCTGGCCGAGGTGCTGGGCTAGCCGGGGCCGACGGGACGGCGCACGGGCCCGCCGGGTCCCGTCGCACCACGCTTCGCTTCCGACGGGCCCCGGCGGGGGTGGGGTGTGCCGTACGGGCCGCCTCCGGTCCGTACGGCACACCCCGGGCCGTACCCCGCGGCCGGTGCCCCCACAGCACCGGCACGGGGTACGGAGCCGTCAGCCGCCCTGCGGGGCGGCGGCGCGGCGCCGGCGGGTGAGCACCAGTGCCCCGGCGCCGGCCGCGACCAGCAGCGCGGCACCGCCGGCGAGGTACGGGGTGGCCGAACTGCCGCCGGTCTCGGCGAGGTCGGGGCCGGTCTTCCCGGCACCGCTGTGGTTGACCTCGGTGCCGCCGCCGGCCGGCTTGTCACCCCCGCCGCCGGTGGTGCCGCCGCCGCTCGTGCCGCCTCCGGTGGTGCCGCCGGAACCGCCGTGTGCGGGCGGGGTGGTGGCGTCCGGCGCGGTGCAGCCGGCGTGGACGAGGGTGACCCGGCCGTGCACCTCGGCGACGTTGAGCTTGAGCGGGTTGACCGAGACGTTCAGCTGGAGCGCGGTGGCCGCGGCGCTCTTTCCGGTGACGCTCTTCTGCGACAGGTCCAGCCGTACGTCGCCCACGCCCGGCACCTTGACGTCCGTCGTGCCGCCGGCGGTGAGCGTGACCTTCTTGCCGAGGACGCGGACGGGGCCGAGGACGTTGGCCTCGGCCCGGGGCCGGTGGCCCGCCTCGCACACCGCCTTGGCGGTGACCTGCTGGACCTCGATCAGGGACAGCAGCGGCAGACCGGGCAGCCGCACCTTGGCGTGCAGCAGGTTGGCGTACCCCTCGGCCTTCTGGCGGCCGGTGGTGGCGCGGGCGGTGGCGGCGTCGGCGCGCAGCACGGTGAACGGGCGGCCCCGGTCGATGCCGTCGAGCCGCACGGTGAGCGCGGTCTTGTCGGCCGAGGCGGGCGCGTGCACCTCGTTCAGCACGGCGTTCAGCGGGACGTCGACCGTCTTGTCGAGCAGGCCGACGTTGAGGCCGGTGCGCAGGACGACCGCGTCGGCCTTGCCACGGGCCGGGCCGTGCCCTCCGGTGGCGTGCGCCGGCACGGCGCCGAGCAGCACGGCGGGACCGGCCGTGAGCGCGGTGGCGACGACGGCCGCGGCCAGGCGCCGGGGCGCACCGGAGGAGTGGGCGGGACTGGTGGACACGTGTGTGGAACCCCCACGAGAGAAATGGAGTCGCCGGCCGCGCCAATGGGGGACATCACGCGGGCCGGCGACATCGACCCGCACATCGTGTCCGTACCGAGGGTGAACGGGCAGCCACGTGAGGTCAGTTCATCCCAAAGGGTGGTTTCCGCGCGCGGGTTCGATTCCTGCGGCACCCCGCATCTCCCCCGTCACAGCCGCCCCACTTCTCGGGTGATCCCCGTTGACCGACCGGCCCCGTCCCGGGCCGGCTCCGGGCCCGCGTCCAGGATCCGGAACTCGTTGTCCTGTACACGAAGACCCCGGATAGGGTGCCGCCGTGTCGATCGAGCAGAACAGCCAGCACCCGGACGCACGGCAGGAACAGCCGGCCGCGGCCCCTCCGGGCGAGCTGCCCGCCACCGACCGGGCGGCCCGCCGTGCGGTCACCGTCTTCCCGCTGCTGGTGGTCGCCGCGGGGGCGGTCGGGCTGCTGTGGCCGGCGCACTTCACCGGCTGGGCGCCCGCGGTGCCGTGGCTGCTCGGCGTGGTGATGTTCACGATGGGGCTGACGCTGACCCCGCCGGACGTCACGGCGGTCGCCCGGCGGCCCTGGGCGGTGGGGCTGGGCCTGGTCGCCCACTACGTGTGATCATGCCGGGGCTCGGCTGGCTGATCGCGACCGTGCTGGACCTGCCACCGCAACTGGCGGCCGGGGTGGTCCTGGTCGGCTGCGCGCCCAGCGGGACCGCGTCCAACGTCGTGACGTTCCTGGCGCGCGGCGATGTCGCGCTGTCCGTGTCGGTGGCGACGGTCTCCACGGTGCTCGCGCCGCTGATCACACCCGCGCTGACGCTGCTGCTCGCCGGGCAGTTCCTGGCCGTGGACGCCGGGGGCATGGTGACCGACATCCTGAAGACGGTGCTGCTGCCGGTCGTGGCGGGCCTGCTGGTCCGGCTGGTCGCGGGCCGGTTCGTGGACCGTCTGCTGCGGGCCCTGCCCTGGCTGTCCGCGGCGACCGTGGCGGTGATCGTCCTGGTCGTGGTCTCCGGCAGCGCGCCGGCGATCAAGGAGGCGGCACTGCCGGTGCTGCTGGCCGTGGTGCTGCACAACGGCCTCGGGCTGGCGCTGGGGCACGCCGCGGGCCGCCTGGCCCGGCTGGGCGGGCCGGCGAGCCGGGCGATGGCCTTCGAGGTCGGCATGCAGAACTCCGGACTGGCCGCCTCGCTGGCCACCGCCCACTTCAGCCCGGCCGCGGCGCTGCCCGCCGCGGTCTTCTCGGTGTGGCACAACGTCTCGGGCGCGGTGGTGGCGGCCTGGATGGCCCGCCGGAGGTAGTCCCGCCCCGAGGGGTGTCTCAGCCCACGACCTCGCCGCGCAGCACGATCCGGCGCGGCGCCGCCAGCACCCGGACGTCCTCGCGCGGATCGCTCTCGTAGACCACCAGGTCCGCCGGGGCGCCCTCGGTGAGGCCCGGGCGGCCGAGCCACTCGCGGGCGCCCCAGGTGGTGGCCGAGAGCGCGGCCCGGGCGGGCAACCCGGCCCGGGTCAGCTCGACGACCTCGTCGGCGACCAGGCCGTGCGCCAGCGAGCCGCCCGCGTCGGTGCCGGCGAAGACGGGCACCCCGGCGTCGTAGGCGGCCCGGACGGTGTCGTAGCGGCGGTCGTGCAGCCGGCGCATGTGGTCCGCCCAGCGCGGGAACTTCCCGGCGCCGGCGTCCGCCAGGCGCGGGAAGGTGGCGATGTTGACGAGCGTGGGGACGATGGCGACCCCGCGCTCGGCGAACAGCGGGATGGTCTCCTCGGTGAGCCCGGTGGCGTGCTCGATGCAGTCGATGCCGGCCTCGACGAGCGGGGCGAGGGTCTCCTCGGCGAAGCAGTGCGCGGTCACCCGGGCGCCCAGGCGGTGCGCCTCCGCGATGGCCGCCTCGACCGCGCCCTTGGGCCAGCAGGCCGCCAGGTCCCCCGTGGAGCGGTCGATCCAGTCGCCGACGAGCTTGACCCAGCCGTCGCCGCGGCGGGCCTCCTGGGCGACGTAGGCGACCAGGTCCTCGGGGTCGATCTCATGGGCGTAGTTGCGGATGTACCGCTTGGTGCGGGCGATGTGCCGGCCGGCCCGGATGATCTTCGGCAGGTCCGCACGGTCGTCGACCCAGCGGGTGTCGGAGGGTGATCCGGCGTCCCGGATCAGCAGGGTGCCGGCGTCACGGTCGGTGAGCGCCTGCTTCTCGCTGGTGGGCGCGTCCACCGGGCCGTGCGCGTCCAGGCCCACGTGGCAGTGCGCGTCGACCAGGCCGGGCAGCGCCCAGCCCTGCACGGTGGTGGCATCGCGTGCCAGGGCCGGCCGGTCGTAGGTCACCCGCCCGCCGACCACCCACAGCTCGTCGCGCACGTCGTCCGGTCCGACGAGGACCCTCCCCTTGAGGTGCAGCACCGCACCTTCGCTCATGGACGTCATACCGGCACTCTAGGCGGCGCCGACGGGCCTGCCGGAGACGGCGGTCACGGCGGTGGCCGGGCGGCCGGGGAGGGAAAGCCGGCGGGCGGGGGACGCGGTGGCGACGGCCCGTGGGGAGCGCCGCCCCGGGAGTCGCCGACGCTCTGTAGGCGTTTATTGCCGCAATGTTTCCGAAAAACCCCGCGCGCGTTCTTGGCGCATGTTCTTGCGGTGCTTCTCATGGATGTGTCCCACAGCTTTTTCCGGGCCTTGCGTCAGGGTCTCCGGTGGCGAATTCCCAATTACTTCGAGTACAGCTTCCCGTCTTCTTCTTCCCGCTTTTCCGCAGCTCAAACGCCAAGATTCCGTTAGTCTCGAAGTCCGTAATTCGGACCGATCTCGCGGGCGTTACGGACCTGTGACCGACCACACAGCCCGTCCGTTTCGCCCCGTACTTCCCGGTCAAATCGGGGCAACCCGACTCGACGTCGCGCGCCCGGGCGCCCCCGCGCGATAACACATCGGGCGGCCCGACGTAACCCCTCCCCGCGATGCAATTTCCTTTTCCCCTGGGTAAATTTAATTCCCATGACCGCCGCACAAGCAGACCATGCAGGTGCCCGTAGCGATATCGGAGAATTTCCGGAGGGCTTCAAGCTCGACACCCCGCGAGTGGAGGACGGAGCCGCGATCTGGCGCATCGCCCGCGACTCCAAGGCGCTGGACCTGAACTCCTCGTACAGCTACCTCCTGTGGTGTCGGGACTTCGCCGCCACCTCCGTCGTCGCCCGCGACGCGGAGGGTGAGCCGGCCGCCTTCCTGACCGGCTACATCCGTCCCGAGCGCCCCGAGACCCTCGTCGTCTGGCAGGTCGCCGTCGACGCGGCGCACCGGGGCCGGGGGCTGGCGGCCGCCCTCCTGGACGGGGTGACCACCCGTGCCCGGGAAGAGCTGGGCATCCGTTTCGTCGAGACCACCATCACCCCCGACAACGCCGCCTCCAACCGGCTGTTCGCGTCCTTCGGCGAGCGGCACTCCGTGCCGGTCCAGCGCGAGGTGCTCTTCGACGCGGGGCTGTTCCCCGAGCAGGGCCACGAGCCGGAGGTGCTGCACCTCATCGGCCCGTTCGCGCCCCCGGCCAGGCCCGCGCCCTAGTCCCCAGGGCCGCGCGGCACCGCCGCCGCGACGGCCGTGCGGCACCGGCACCCCTCGACCCGCCGGCGCCACCCCGCCCCCCAAAGACTTCTTCCGCCTCTCGCACTCATCTCCCAGGAGCATGCTGTGACCATCACCCAGCCCGATCTGAGCGTCTTCGAGACCGTGGAGTCGGAGGTGCGCAGCTACTGCCGTGGCTGGCCCACCGTGTTCGACCGCGCGCAGGGCAGCCGCATCACCGACGAGGACGGCCACACCTACCTCGACTTCTTCGCCGGCGCCGGGTCGCTCAACTACGGGCACAACAACCCGGTCCTCAAACGCGCCCTGATCGACTACATCGACCGGGACGGCATCACCCACGGCCTGGACATGTCCACCACGGCCAAGCGGGCGTTCCTGGAGTCGTTCCAGAACATCATCCTGCGGCCGCGCGACCTGCCCTACAAGGTCATGTTCCCGGGCCCGACGGGCGCCAACTCGGTCGAGGCCGCGCTGAAGCTGGCCCGTAAGGTCAAGGGCCGCGAGTCGATCGTGTCCTTCACCAACGCCTTCCACGGCATGTCGCTGGGCGCCCTCGCGGTCACCGGCAACTCCATGAAGCGGGCCGGCGCCGGCATCCCGCTGGTGCACGGCACCCCGATGCCGTTCGACAACTACCTCGACGGCCAGACCCCGGACTTCCTGTGGTTCGAGCGGCTGCTGGAGGACCAGGGCTCCGGCCTGAACAAGCCCGCCGCCGTGATCGTGGAGACCGTGCAGGGCGAGGGCGGCATCAACGTCGCCCGCGCCGAGTGGCTGCGCGCGCTGGCCGCCCTGTGCGAGCGCCAGGACATGCTGCTGATCGTCGACGACATCCAGATGGGCTGCGGCCGCACGGGTGCCTTCTTCTCCTTCGAGGAGGCGGGCATCGTGCCGGACATCGTCACCGTCTCGAAGTCCATCAGCGGCTACGGCCTGCCGCTCGCGCTCACCCTGTTCAAGCCGGAGCTGGACATCTGGGAGCCGGGCGAGCACAACGGCACCTTCCGCGGCAACAACCCGGCCTTCGTCACGGCCGCCGCGGCGCTCGACACCTACTGGGCCGACGGTCAGATGGAGAAGCAGACCCTGGCCCGCGGTGAGATCGTCGAGGCGCACCTGAAGGCGATCGTCGAGGAGAACCCGGGCACCTTCGCCGAGTACCGCGGCCGCGGTCTGGTGTGGGGCCTGGAGTGCAACGACAAGGACCTCGCCGGGAAGATCGCCACGCGCGCCTTCGAGCTGGGCCTGCTGATCGAGACCTCCGGCCCGCAGAGCGAGGTCGTCAAGCTGCTGCCGGCCCTGACCACCACCCCAGAGGAACTGGACGAGGGTCTGCGCATCCTCGGCCGCGCGGTCCGCGACTGCGCCTGACCGGCGCCGTTCGGCACCGCACGCACCACCGTCACGACAGAAAGGCAGCCCGCACCGTGATCGTCCGCTCCTTCAAGGACATCGAAGGCACCGACCGCCACGTCAAATCCAAGTCCGGCACCTGGGAGAGCAAGCGCATCGTGCTCGCCAAGGAGCGGGTCGGGTTCTCGCTGCACGAGACCGTCCTGTACGCCGGCACCGAGACGTCGATGTGGTACGCCAACCACATCGAGGCCGTCGTCTGCGTCGAGGGCGAGGCCGAGCTGACCAACGACGAGACCGGCGAGAAGCACATCATCACGCCCGGCGTGATGTACCTGCTCGACGGGCATGAGAAGCACACCATGCGGATCAAGCAGGACTTCCGCTGCCTGTGCGTCTTCAACCCGCCGGTCACCGGCCGCGAGGACCACGACGAGAACGGGGTCTACCCGCTTCTCACCGAACCGGACAGCGAGCCCGAGACGGTCTGAGGCGACCTGCCGCCTGCCCCGTCCGGCAGAGCAAGGAAGGTACCAACGCGCGCCCGTATGCCAGATTCCGTACGAGAGGAGAGGAAGGCAACACCATGACCACCGCACCCGAGCGCATCGCCGACCTGTACCCGACCCGCGGCACCTTTGAGGTGATCACTCCGCGGAAGGACCCGGTGGTGTGGTCGCAGCCCGGAGCGGCCGGCCCGTTCGCGCCGTCCGAGCTGAGCGACTTCGAACGCGACGGCTTCTTCGCCATCGGGGAACTGCTCACCGCGGAGGAAGTCGCGGTGTACCGCGCCGAACTGGACCGGCTGGTGCTCGACCCGGCGATGCGCGCCGACCCGCGCTCCATCGTCGAGCCGAAGTCGCAGAGCGTCCGGTCGGTGTTCGAGGTGCACAAGATCAGCGAGGTGTTCGCCAAGCTGGTCGCCGACCCGCGTGTGGTCGGCCGTGCCCGGCAGATCCTCGGCTCGGACGTCTACGTCCACCAGTCGCGGATCAACGTGAAGCCCGGCTTCGGTGCCTCCGGCTTCTACTGGCACTCGGACTTCGAGACCTGGCACGCCGAGGACGGGCTGCCGAACATGCGCACCGTGTCGGTCTCGATCGCGCTGACGGAGAACTACGACACCAACGGCGGCCTGATGATCATGCCCGGTTCGCACCAGTACTTCGTGGGGTGCGAGGGCGAGACGCCGAAGGACAACTACAAGCGGTCCCTGCAGATGCAGGACGCGGGCATCCCTTCGGACGAGGTCCTGACCAAGATGGCGGACCAGCACAGCATCCGCCTCTTCACCGGCAAGGCCGGCTCGGCGACGTGGTTCGACTGCAACGCCATGCACGGCTCCGGCGACAACATCACGCCGTACCCGCGCAGCAATGTCTTCATCGTCTTCAACAGCGTGGAGAACACGGCCGTGGAGCCCTTCGCGGCCCCGGTCCGGCGCCCGGACTACATCGGGGCGCGGGACTTCACCCCGGTGAAGTAGCGGTATGAGGTAGCCGGGCGGACGTACCCGGTGGCGCGGCCGCCGCACAGCAGGTCTGTGCGGCGGCCGCGCTGTGGTGTCAGGACGGTGACGGGACGGGGCCGGGCCACCGGGGTGCCGCCCGGCCGGCCCGCCTGCTCAGTCCTCCAGCGCCGGGTAGTCGAGGTAGCCGGTGTCGTCGCCGCCGTAGAAGCTCGCCCGGTCAGGGGTGTTGAAGGGGCCGCCGAGGGCGAGCCGGCGGGGCAGGTCGGGGTTGGCGAGGAACAGTGCGCCGTAGGCGAGCAGGTCGGCCTCACCCTCCTCGATCAGGCCGAGCTCCTCGGGGCCGGTGGGCCGCCCGTCGGTGGCCGGGTTGAGCAGGAACGTGCCGCCGAAGCGCTTGCGCAGCCGGGCCAGCAGGTCCGGGTCGCGGACGTCGCAGGTGTGCAGATAGGCCAGGCCCAGCGGGGCGATCGCCTCGATCAGCGTGGTGTAGGTGGTCTCGGGGGCGGGCTCGGCGATGTCGTTGAAGGGGTTGCCGGGCGAGATCCGCAGTCCGGTGCGGTGCGCCCCGACGGCGTCGGCGACGGCCCGGACGACCTCGACGGCGAAGCGGGCCCGGGCCTCGTCGGAACCGCCCCACTCGTCGGTGCGGAGGTTGGCGTTGGGCGCCAGGAACTGGTGGATCAGATAGCCGTTGGCGCCGTGGATCTCCACGCCGTCGAACCCGGCCTCGATCGCGTTGCGGGCCGCCGCGGCGAATCCGGCGATGGTCGCGGCTATCTCCTCGCCGGTCAGCTCGCGCGGGGTGACGAAGTCCGTCGGGCCCTCCTGGGTGAAGCCCTGGCCGGCCGCGGCGACCGCGGAGGGCCCCACCGGCACCAGGCCGTCCGGCAGCAGCACCGGGTGGCCGATGCGGCCGCCGTGCCACAGCTGGGCGAAGATCCTGCCGCCCGCGGCGTGCACGGAGTCGGTGACCGCGCGCCATCCGGCGACCTGCTCGGGGGTGTGCAGGCCGGGGGTCAACGGGTAGCCGCGGCCGGCCGGTTCGGTCTGGGTGGCCTCGGTGATGATGAGGCCGGCCGAGGCCCGCTGGGTGTAGTAGCGGACCATCGACGGGGTGGGAACGCCCTCCTCGGTGGCGCGGTTCCGCGTCATGGGCGCCATCACGAGGCGGTTGGCGAGCGGAGTGCCGGCGAGCTCGAACGGCTCGAATGCGGTGGTCACTGAGGGCCTCTCAACTACGGTGCGGGGCAGGGGCATTGCCCAGGGCGGTTCGTCTCCTTCCAACGCCCCGGCCCCCGCCCGGCATTCCCGTCACCGGCCGGCTATTTCAGCAGCTCCAGCAGTCGTTCCACATCGGCCGTTCCGTTGTAGAGGTGGAAGGCCGCGCGCAGCAGGCCGCCGCGCACCGAGATCCGTACGCCGGCCTCGGCCAGCCGCTCCTGGGCGTCGGCCGGTCCGGGGGCGGAGACGATCGCCGAGCCGGGCGCGCCGCGCGGGGTCAGGCCGCGTTCGGCCAGTCCGGCGCGGTACTGGTCGGCGAGCGCGGTGTTGTGCGCGTGGACGGCGGCCACGCCCAGTTCCTCGATGAGGCCGAGGGACGCCGCGGCGCCGATGTACGCGAAGTGGGCGTGCGGTTCGTCGTAGCGGCGGGCGGTGGCGGCCGGCCGGATCAGGCCGTAGTTGGACTCGCCGATGTCCTCCCCGGCCACCCAGCCGGCGTGCGGCGCCGGCCAGTCGGGGCCGGTGCCGGGTCCGCCGCGGTCGCCGCCGAAGGCCATGAACGTCGTGCCGCGCGGGCAGAGCAGCCATTTGAACGCGCCGCAGACCAGGAAGTCGTAGTCGGTGGCGCGCAGCGGCAGCCAGCCGGCGGCCTGGGTGGCGTCGAGGTAGGTGAGCGCCCCGTGGGCCGCCGCGGCCTCGCGCACCGCCGCGAGGTCGGCGATCCGGCCGTCGAGGGACTGCACGGCGCTGAAGGCGACCAGGGCCGTGCCGGGGCGCACCTCGTCGGCCAGGGCCTCCAGCGGCACGGTGCGCAGGGTGAGGTCCGGGTGGGTGCCGAGCGGGTTGACCAGGGAGCTGAAGTCGCCCTCGGGGGCGAGGACTTCGCTGCCGGGCGGGAGCGAGGCGGCGACGACCGCGGACTGCACCGCGACCGAGCTGCCGATGGCGACGCGCTCGGCGGGGATGTCCAGCAGCCGGGCGAAGGCGGCCCGGGCGGCGGCGGGCGCGGCGAAGTAGTCGCGGCCCATCGTGCCGTAGGAGGTGGCCTCCTCGACGGCCGCGCGCAGGGCGTCGGCGCTGCGCCGGGGGAGCAGTCCGCTGGAGGCGGAGTTCAGATAGGTCGTCTCGGGCGCGAATTCGGCCCCGCCGAGTGGCTCATGTCGCTGCATGCCCCCCACTGTGCTCGGCGGGGCACGCTCCGTCCACGGTGTTCCGGTCCGTGGTCGTGCCCGGTCGGCCGCCGGCCGGCGGTCAGCTGTGAGGCACCGCGCAGCCGTCCGGCCCGCAGACCTCCGCGTCACCGGCCGGCACGAGCTCCACCACGTCGTCGGCGTGGGCCCGCTCCAGGGCCTGCCGGAAGACCTCGGCGGGCTGGCCGCCCGAGATGCCGTAGCGGCGGTCGATGACGAAGAACGGGACGCCGGTGGCGCCCAGCTCGGCCGCCGCCCGCTCGTCGGCGCGCACCTCGCGGGCGTACGCGTCGGGGTCGGCGAGCACCCGGGCGACCTCGTCGGCGGGCAGCCCGGCGCCGGTGGCGAGCTCGGCGAGGACGGCGGGGTCGCCGAGCGGCCGGGCCTCGGCGAAGTTGGCGCGGTAGAAGGCGTCGAGCAGCGCCTCCTGGCGGCCGTGCGCCTTCGCCAGGTGCAGCAGGCGGTGCAGGTCGAAGGTGTTGCCGTGGATGCGGTCGGACCGGTAGTCCAGGCCCTCCTGGGCGGCCGCGGCGGCGACCCGGGCCTCCATCTGCTCGGCCTGGGCGCGGCTGACGCCGTACTTGGCGGCGAGCATGTCGAGCACCGGGACGTCCGAGGCGGCCGGCGCCTTCGGGTCGAGCTCGAAGGAGCGGTGCACCACCTCGACCTCGTCGCGGTGCGCGAACGCGGCGAGCCCGGCCTCGAAGCGGGCCTTGCCGATGTAGCACCAGGGGCAGGCGATGTCGGACCAGATTTCGACGCGCATGTGCTGACTTTCCTCGTCGGGACGTGTTCGTGGGTGCAACCGCGCGGGGCGCCGGGCTATTCCGCGGGTACCGTCCGGACATGACCTCGCCACAGGGATTCCTCGGGTTCTGGGAGACGACCGGCTCCGCGAAGACCTTCACCCACCCGCTCGATCCGGCCCTGCTGGACGCCTACGTGCCGCGGGAGGCGCGGGTGCTGGACTACGGCTGCGGCTACGGGCGGCTGACCGCCGAGCTGGCGGGGCTGGGGTACCGCGGGGTGTGCGGGGTGGACGTCTCGGCGGCGCTGATCGCGCGGGGGCGGCGGGAGCACCCGGAGCTGGACCTGCGGCACCATCCCGGGCTGCCGCTGCCGTTCGGGGCCGGGTCCTTCGACGCGGCGCTGCTGTTCGCGGTGCTCACCTGCGTGCCCCGGGACGCGGACCAGGAGGCGATCGCCGGGGAGCTGGGGCGGCTGGTGCGGCCGGGCGGGGTGCTGTACGTGAGCGATGTGCCGCTGCAGGACGATGCGTTCAACCAGGAGCGGTACCGGCGGTTCGCGGACCGGTACGGCACGTTCGGGGTGTTCGGGACGCCCGACGGCGGGGTGTTCCGGCACCACACCCCCGAGCGGCTGCGGGGGCTGGTGCGGGCGGCGGGTTTCTCGGTGGTGGCGGAGCGGTCCGGGTCGGTGGGGACGCTGGACGGGCGGCGGGCCGAGCGGCTGCAGCTCATCGCCCGGAGGACGGCGGCTCCGGCGGCTCCGGGGGTGGGGCGTCCGGAGCCGGGCCGGTCAGGTCCAGCGCCAGAGTGAGGTGGGTGGCGTCGGGGGCGGGGCGGCGGTCCGGGTCGGGGCGCCAGCCGAGCCGGTCGTAGAAGGTGCGGGCGCGGTGGTTGTGCCAGAGGACGTCGAGGACGGCGCGGGAGAATCCGGCCGTGCGCCAGGCGCGCAGACAGGCGGTGTGCAGCGCGCGGCCGACGCCGGTGCCCCAGTGGGCGGGGGCGACGTGCAGCTGGTCGAGCGCGACGGTGGGGCGGGCGGTGCCGGTGCGGGATTCCCCCGGCGCCGTCGAGGCGTGCGGGAGGTAGGAGGCGGCGCCGACGACCGTGCCGTGCCGTTCGGCGCAGAGCGCGGGGGTGTCGGCGCGGTCCAGGACCCGGGCCCAGGCGTCGTGCCAGCGGGCCTGTTCGGCCGGGGTGTCGAAGGGCGTACCGGGGTGGCGGGCGCTGTGGTACGCGGCGCGGGCCCCGGCGTGCAGGGCGGCGATCGCCGTCAGGTCCCCGCGGGTCGCGCCGCGGACCCGGAGGGCGGCCGTGTCGGGGGCGGGGTGCACGCCGGGCCTCAGCCGCCCTCGGGGCGGCCGTCGATCCGGCGCGGCAGCCCGAGGGGGTTGCCGTCGCGGAGCTCGGGCGGCAGCAGGGCGGGCGGGGTGTCCTGGTAGGCGACCGGCCGCAGCCAGCGTTCCACGGCGGTGCCGCCGACGGAGGTGGCGGTCGAGGTGGTGGCCGGGTAGGGGCCGCCGTGGTGCTGGGCGGGGGCGACCGCGACGCCGGTCGGCCAGCCGTTGACGACCACCCGGCCGGCGAGCGGGGTGACCCGGGCGAGCAGCCGGGCACCGAGGCCGCCGCCGTCGGTGCCGTCCCCGTCCGTGCCGGCGGCCTCCGCGTCGCTCAGGTGGAGGGTCGCGGAGAGGTTGCCGGGCAGCCGGGCGAGGACGGTGCCGATCTCGGCCTCGTCGGTGTAGCGGGCGACGACGGTGACCGGACCGAAGCACTCCTCCAGCAGCAGGTCGTGCGGGCCCTCGGCGGTGAGGCGGGCGGCGGGCACGGTGAGGAAGCCGGCGCTGACGGTGTGCTCGCTGCCGGCCCCCGGGGTCACCGGGGCCTCGACGTCGGGCAGTTCGGCGCGGTCGCGGACGCCGCCGAGGAACGCCTCGCGCATCCGCCGGTCGAGCATCACCCCCGCCCCGGTGTCGCTGACCGCGTCGGTCAGCGATCTCAGCAGCCGGTCCCCGGCCGGCCCGGCCGGCGCCAGTACCAGGCCCGGCTTGACGCAGAACTGGCCGGTGCCCAGGGTCATCGAGCCGGCCAGCCCGGCGCCGATCTGCTCGGCGCGCTCGGCGGCCGCGGCCTCGGTGACCACGACCGGGTTGAGGCTGCCCAGCTCGCCGTGGAAGGGGATCGGGTGCGGGCGGGCCGCGGCCGCGTCGTACAGGGCGCGGCCGCCGCGCACCGAGCCGGTGAAGCCGGCCGCGGCCACCAGCGGGTGGCGGACCAGGTCGATCCCGGCCTGGAAGCCGTGGACGAGGTGCAGCACGCCGGCCGGCAGCCCGGTCTCGTCGGCGGCGCGGCGCAGCAGCGCGGCGCACAGTTCGGAGGTGGCGGGGTGGTCCGGGTGCGCCTTGACGACGACCGGGCAGCCGGCCGCGAGGGCGCTGGCGGTGTCGCCGCCGGGGACGGAGAAGGCCAGCGGGAAGTTGCTGGCGGAGTAGACCGCGACCACGCCCAGCGGGATCTTGTAGCGGCGCAGGTCGGGCCGGGGCGGGGTGAGGCCGGGGTCGGCGTGGTCGATCCGTACGTCGAGGAACGCGCCCTCTTCGACGAGGTCCGCGAAGGACCGCAACTGGTAGGTCGTGCGGGCGAGTTCGCCGGTGAGCCGGCCGGGGCCGAGCGCGGTCTCGGCGTCGGCGGCCTCGATGACCGCCTCGCCCGCCTCGTCGAGCAGGCCGGCGGCGCGGCGCAGCAGCGCGGCCCGCACCCCCCGGTCGGCCAGCGCCTCCCGGGCGGCGTGCGCGGCGCGGACCGCGCCGTCCACCTCGGCCGCTGTGGCCTCCACCGCAACCTGCTCCCGCCGCTTCCCGGTTCGGGGGTCGACACTCCAGACTGGTGCTGCCGCTGCCACCGTGCATTCCTCCTGGGTGATGCCGTGCCGGGTCGTACTGTGCCGTGCCGGGTCGTGTCCGGGCCCGTCGCGGGTGCGGTCCGGGACTCCCCCGGCCCCGGCGCGGGGCCGGTTTCCGGAGCCGCCCGGACCTTGCAGCGGACCGGACACCGTTCGATATGCTGAACGCCGTCCCAGATCTTGAACAAACGGGACTCTATGGCTGTCCGAACAGAGGGGTCAAGGGCGATGTCAGCTGCCGATTCCGGAGGAGCGCAGGTCAAGTCCGCGGTGCGGACGGTGGAACTGCTGGAGCACTTCGCGGGCAGCCCCGGTATGCATTCCCTCGCCTCCGTCCAGGAAGCCGTCGGCTACCCGAAGTCCAGCCTCTACATGCTGCTGCGCACCCTCGTCGACCTCGGCTGGGTGGAGACCGACGCGACCGGCACCCGGTACGGCATCGGCGTCCGCGCGCTGCTGGTCGGCACGTCGTACATCGACGGCGACGAGGTGGTCGCGGTGGCCCGGCCGACCCTGGACCGGCTCTCCGACGACACCACCGAGACCATCCACCTCGCCCGCCTCGACGGCACCAACGTGGTCTACCTCGCCACCCGGCAGTCGCAGCACTACCTGCGCCCGTTCACCCGGGTCGGCCGGCGGCTGCCCGCGCACTCCACCTCGCTGGGCAAGGCGCTGCTCGCCACGTACCCCGACGATCAGGTACGGGCGATGCTGCCGCCCACCCTCGCGCAGCTGACCGAGCACACGATCACCGACCGCGAACAGCTCATCGAGGAGCTGCACGCGGTGCGCGAGCAGGGCTACGCGGTCGACCGCGAGGAGAACACCCTGGGCCTGCGCTGCTTCGGGGTGGCGATCCCCTACCGCACCCCGGCCCGGGACGCGATCAGCTGCTCGGTGCCGGTGGCCCGGCTGACCCCGGACCATGAGCAGATGATCAAGGACACCCTGTTCGACGCCCGCGACCGGCTGACCCTGGCGACCCGGCGGCTGTGAGGCGCCACCCGGGCCGGGTGGCCCTCCCCCGCACGGCGGAGGCGGATCGTCGGCGGGGCCGAGGTGCCCGGCCCGGCCGGGCGGAAGGCTTGCGGGCATGAAAGGTCACGTCCGGCCGGGGCCGCGGCTGAGGGGCGGCCGCTGGGTCCACCTGATCCTGGGCGGCGCGCTCCTGATGCCGTTCTACCTGCTGGCCTCGGTCGTCCTCCCGCTGTTCTGGCCCGGCGCCGACCCGCTGCGCCAGGTGCCCGTGCAGTTCACCGCGTTCGGCTGCGCGCTGCCGCTCGCCGCGGTGGCCGGGCTGCTCTTCCCGCTGCTGCGCCCGCTGGAGGTGGCCGCCGTACGGTCCCTGTGCGGGGTGCCCGGGGAGCGGCTGGCCGACGGACCGGCGCTCACCTGGGCGGCCCGCCGGCGCAGCGCGCTGTGGTTCGTGGCGCATCTGACGGCCGGCGGCATCGTCAGCGGGATGACCCTGTCCGCCCCGCCCGCCGCGCTGGTGCTGCTGGTGCTGCCGTTCTCCGCGCCGCTACGGGACTCCGTACCGGCCTGGACGCAGGGCCTGCCGGGCGTCCTCGGCCCGCTCGCCGGGCTCGGGTTGCTGGGCCTGGTCCTCGGCACCACCTGGGCGGCCGGGGCCCTGCTGGCCCGCTGCGCCCCGCCGCTGCTGGGGCCCACCCCCGCCGACCGGCTGGCCGCGGCCGAACGCCGCGCCGCCGACCTGGCGTCCCGCAACCGGCTGGCCCGCGAACTGCACGACGCCGTGGGCCACGCGCTGAGCGCGGTCACCCTCCAGGCGAGCGCGGCCCGCCGGGTGCTGGACGCGGACCCCGAGTTCGCCCGCCGGGCACTGGCCGCCATCGAGGACACCACCCGCGCCGCGGTCGCCGAACTGGACACCGTCCTGGGCCTGTTGCGCGAGGAGGACCACTCCGACCCGGCGCTGCCCGCACCCACCCTGGACGCCTTGGAGGAACTGCTGGAGCGGACCCGGGCGGCGGGCGTACCGGTCGAGGCGACCGTGCGGGGCGGCCGCACCGAACTGCCGCCGGTGGTCTCCCGGGAGGCGTACCGCATCGTGCAGGAGGGCCTCGGCAACGTCCTGCGGCACGCCGGCCCGGTCCCGGTTCGGCTCCAACTCTGCGTGGACGACGATGAGTTGACGCTTCGGATGGAGAACCCGCTTTCCGGGGCGGCGCAGGAGGGAGTGCCCCGGACGGGCGGCGGCCGCGGCCTGCGGGGCATCGCGGAGCGCGCCCGGCTACTGGGCGGGGAGGCGGCCGCCGGGCCGCAGGACGGCACCTGGCGGCTGACCGCCCGGCTGCCGCTGGCGGAGCGGGCGCACGACACCACGGATGACACGGGGAACGGGACGCCGGGCCGACGACGGGCCGGGCCGGAGGGGGACGCACCATGACACAGGGACCGGTCACGGAGCCGTCGGCGGAAGGGGGCGGCCCGCCGCACCCGCCGCTCCCGCTGCGCATCGTGCTCGCCGACGACGAGCGGATGGTGCGCACGGCGCTGCGCGCGATCCTGGGCGCCGAGCCCGGCCTGGAGGTCGTCGGCGAGGCGACCACCGGGGCCGAGGCGGTGCCGCTGATCCGGTCGCTGCGCCCGGACGTGGTCCTGATGGACGTGCGGATGCCGGAGATCGACGGGATCCGGGCGACCGAGCAGGTGCTCGCCACCATGCCCGAGCCGCCGCGGATCATCGTCGTGACGACCTTCGAGAACGACGCCTACGTCTACGACGCGCTGCGGGCCGGCGCCAGTGGCTTCCTGCTCAAACGGTCCGGCGCGGACGAACTGGTGCAGGCGGTACGGCTGGTGGCGCGCAGCGACTCGCTGCTCTTCCCGGCCGCGGTACGCCGGCTGGCCGCCCGGCACGCCGGACAGCGGGCCGCGGAGGACACCGCGCGACAGCTCCGGACCCGGCTGTCCGACCGGGAGCGGGCGGTGCTGCGGCTGATGACCGCGGGCCTCACCAACGCCGAGATCGCCGACCGACTGGGCGTCGGCCCCGCCACGGTGAAGACCCATGTGGCGAGCGTGCTGGCCAAACTCGGCGTGCGGGACCGCACCCAGGCCGTCATCACGGCGTACGAGTGCGGGTTCGTCCGCCCTACGGCCGCTCCCCCGCCCCGTCCCTGAGCTCGGCCAGCCCCTCCCGGACGGCGGCCAGGTCGTCGTTGCCGGCCAGGCCCGCGTGGTACAGGTGCAGCTCGCCGGCGCCCAGGCTGGCCGCGTGGGCGGCGTCGGCGGCCAGGGTGCGGGGGCTGCCGCCCAGGCCGGAGACGATGGTGAGGTTGGCGGCGACCGTCGCGGTCGCGGGGCGCGGGCCGGCGAACGGGCCGAGTGCCGCGGCGCGGGCCGCGGCACCGCCGGTGCAGGGCAGGACCACACCGTCCGCGTCGGCCAGCGCCTGGGCCGGGTCCACGCCGGGGTGCGCGCCGCAGCGGTGGGTGGCCGGATCGGCGTGCAGCAGCACCCGGAAGCCGCCCGGCGCGGCCGCCCGTACGGCGCCCACCACCGCGCGCCGCAGCGTACGGGCGGCGCGGTCCCGCCAGGTGCGCAGCACACCCGCCGGCTCCGCGCCGAGCAGCGCCTCGACGGCGGCCCACTCACCCTCCCGGTCCCCCGGAGGGGCGGCCGGCCCGGACGGCGCCTCCGCCGACCAGAGCGGCTCCAGGGCGGACACCACCGCCGCCCTCAACTCCCGTGGTGATACGCCGAGTTGGCGGTACCCCTCGGTGCACACGGTGCAGAAGCAGACCGACATCAGGTACTGCGCGGCGCCGGACAGCGGCACTCCGGCGATCTTGTCGTGGGCGTGCAGATGGGCCAGCCCGTACCAGCCGCAGGACTCCAGTTCCGTACCGCGGGCGCCCGGGCGGACCGCGGCCTCGGCGGCGAGGTCGACGAGGTAGCCGCGCACCTCGGGCCGGGCGATGCACGGCGCCCACGGGTAGGCGTCCCCGTAGGCGTTGCGGACCACGACGGACGGATGCTCGCCGCCCAGGCGGGAGTTGTGCGCCAGGACGACCCAGGTGTGCACCTCCAGGCCCGCGTCGGCCAGCGCCCGGGCCGCCGCGCCAAAGGGGTCGGGCTCGGCCACCCAGTCCTGGGCGTAGGGGCGGAGCTCCCGGCCGGACCAGTGGGCGGGGTCCGGCGGGTAGAGGACGGCGGAGTGCCGGGCGGTGACGATGCGATGGCGCGGGTGGCGCGGGGTGAGGGCGCGGGTGGAGTGGTAGGCGGCGGCCAGGGACACCTGGTCGATGCCGAGGCCGGCGAGGCGTGCCGGGGCGTCCGGGTCGCCGATGACGTCCCAGGGGTAGAGGAAGGCGGCGGCGCGCATCAGGCGCCGGTCCCGGGTGCCGCCGCGGCCAGCGCCAGGCCGTGGTCGAGCAGTGCGGCCAGCTGCTCCAGGTGCGCGGGGGCGGGTTCACACAGCGGGGGCCGGACCTCGCCGACGTCCAGGCCGCGCAGCCGGACCCCCGCCTTGACCAGCGAGACGGCGTAACCGCGGCCCTGGTGGCGGAGTTCGACCAGCGGCCGGTAGAAGCCGTCCAGCAGCCGTTGCACGGTGTCGTGGTCGCCGGTGGTGAGCGCCCGGTGGAAGGCGCGGGCGATCTCGGGGGCGAAGGCGAAGACGGCGGAGGAGTAGAGGTGGACGCCCAGGCCCCGGTAGGCGGGGCCGGTGAGTTCCGCGGTGGGCAGGCCGTTGACGTAGAGGAAGTCCTCGTCGGGGGCTTCGGTGCGGACCGCGCTGATGATGCGCTGCAGCAGATCGAGGTCGCCCAGCCCGTCCTTGAGGCCGATGATGCCGGGGGTGCGGGCCAGGGCGGCGACGGTGGACGGGGCGAAGACGGCGTTGTCGCGCTGGTAGACGATGACCGGCAGCCCGGTGGCGGCGGCGAGGGCGGTGTAGTGCCGCAGCAGGCCGTCCTGCCCGGCCACGACGAGGTACGGCGGCAGGGCGAGCAGTCCGTCGGCACCCGCCCGGTGGGCGAGGCGGGCGAAGTGGACGGCGAGCGCGGTGCCGTAGCCGGTGCCGGCGATCACCGGGACCCGGCCGGCGGCCTCCTCGACCGCGGCCGCGACGCAGTCGGCGAACTCCTCGGGGCCGAGCGCGGGGAACTCGCCGGTGCCGCAGCAGGCGAAGACCGCGGCGGCGCCCGCGTCGATCCCGCTCCGTACGTGGGTGCGGAAGGCCGTCAGGTCCAGGGTGCCGTCGGGGCCGTACGCGGTCACGGGGAAGAACAGCAGTCCGTCGAGGCGGTCGGCGAGCCGGGGGCCGGCCGCGGCGGGAGGAGGGTGTGCGGTCACGGGGCTCTCCCTGACATGCCTGCACGTGGCGTACGTGCACGATACTGATCGACGTCCATATCCCTGAACCGCGTTCACGCTAGAGCAGTCGACCTCCACGGGTCAAGGGTCCCCAACTTCCCTGACAGCGGCGGGATGACAAGCGGATTTACCCGATCTGTCACTTGTCTTGACCGGTCATGGCGCCCTCCTTAGCGTGTGGCGTCCACGGACATGAATGCGCCATCCGCCATGGAATGCGCCCTCGAATGCGCCCGTCCGTGCCGCACGGGAGCCGTCCGCCACCCCACCGCCCGAGGAGCCCCTCACCCATGACCACACCCCGCACCGTCCTGCTCACCGGCGCCGCCGGCGGGCTCGGCACCCTGATGCGCGAACTGCTGCCGCCCTACGGGTACCGGCTGCGCCTGTTCGACCAGCGCCCCATCGAGAACACAGCGGGCGAACCGGAGGCCATCACCGCCGAGTTGGCCGACAAGGAGGCGCTGCGCGAGGCGGTGCGCGGGGTCGACGCCATCGTCCACTTCGCCGGGATCTCGCTGGAGGCCCCGTTCGAGCAGATCCTGCGCGCCAACATCGAGGGCACCTACCACCTCTACGAGGCGGCGCGCGAGGCGGGCGTCCGCCGGATCGTCTTCGCCTCCTCCAACCACGCGGTCGGCTTCACCCCGCGCCCGGCGGACGGCTCCGGCGCGATCGGGGTGGACACCCCCCGCCGCCCGGACACCTACTACGGCCTCTCCAAGGGGTTCGGCGAGGACCTCGCCTCGCTCTACTGGGACCTGCACGGCATCGAGACCGTGTCCGTCCGGATCGGCTCCTGCTGCCCGGAACCGACCACGGTGCGGATGCTGTCGATCTGGCTGAGCCCGGCCGACGCGGCCCGGCTGCTGCACGCCGCGCTCACCGCGCCGGACGTCGGCCACACCGTCGTCCACGGTTCCTCCGCCAACACCCGCCTGTGGTGGGACCTGTCGTCCGCCCGCGCCCTCGGGTACGAGCCCAGGGACGACTCCGAGCCGTACGCCGCGGAACTCCTCGCCGCCCAGGGGGAACTGGACCCCGGCAATCCGGAACACGCCCATCTCGGTGGCTCCTTCTGCACCGACCCGCCCCGATGGCCCCACTGAGCGCCGGCCGCCGGCCCGGGCGGTGCGCGCGTGGTACGGACCACGGCACGGAACCCGCGCCGCCCGGCCGGCGTCCTCGTCTGTGCACCGGCACCCCGCCGGGCACGCACACACGCGCAGGAACGAGGAACGCATCATGGGCATCGTCAGCTGGCTCGTACTGGGGCTGATCGCGGGCATCATCGCCAAGGTCCTGCTGCCGGGGCGCGACCCGGGCGGGATCGTGGGCACGACCCTGATCGGCATCGTGGGGTCCTTCATCGGCGGCTGGCTGTCCACCAAGTTCCTGCACCGCCCGATACCGAAGGACTTCGGCGAACCGTCCATGTGGATCGCCTCGGTCGCCGGTGCGCTGGTCCTGCTGATCGCCTACCGGCTGCTGTTCGGCAACTCCCGCGAACGACGGTGAGACGGCCCGGCGGCCGTCCGGCCGCAGGTAATGGAACCGCAAAGGCGAGCCGATCGTTGGTCCCGGCATGACCGCTATGACTCCTGGCTCGAACCTCCCGCTCACCGCCGTACGGGTCGCGGTGGACGTCACCGCCCCCGTACGGCTGGACGTGTCGGGTCTGCTGCTCGGCGCCGACGGCAAGGTGCGCTCCGACGACGACTTCGTGTTCTACAACCAGCCCACGGGCCCCGGTGTGACGTACTCCGCGGCGGCCGGCGGCGACACCATCACGGTGGACACCGCCGCGGTGCCCGACGCCATCGAGAAGATCGTGGTCACCGCGAGCCCGGAGGCCCCCGGCGCGACGTTCGCGGGCACCGAGCCGACCGGCACCGTCCGCAACGCCGACGACGGCAGCGTGATCGCCACCTTCACCCCGCCGCGGCTGGACGCGGAGACCGCGCTGGTGGTCGTCGAGATCTACCGCCGGGCCGGGGCCTGGAAGGTCCGTGCGGTGGGCCAGGGTTACGCCGACGGCCTGGCGGGGATCGCCACCGACTTCGGCGTGAGCGTCGAGGAGCCCGCCGCCCCCGCCGCCCCGGCGGCACCGGCGGCTCCTGCGGCCCCGGCGGCTCCGCCCGTGCCTCCCGCCCCGCCGGCCCCGGCGCCCGGCTCCGGGAAGGTCAACCTCGACAAGGGCCGGGTCAGCCTGCGGAAGAACCAGACCGTCTCGCTGGTCAAGGGCGGCCGCCCGCTCCTCGGCTCGGTCCGGATGGGCCTCGGCTGGGAGCCCGCCTTCCGCGGCAAGAACATCGACCTGGACGCCTCCGTCATCGCCTACGGCCCGGACCGCAAGAAGATCGACAACTGCTTCTTCGGCAAGCTGATGATCCTCGGCGGCGCGGTCCAGCACTCCGGCGACAACCTCACCGGCGAGGGCGCCGGCGACGACGAGGCGATCACCGTCCACCTCGGCGGGGTGCCCCCGGAGGTGACCGGCCTGGTCTTCGTCGTGAACTCCTTCTCCGGCCAGAAGTTCTCCGACGTCGCCAAGGCGTACTGCCGCCTGCTGGACGCCCAGACCGGTGAAGAACTGGTCCGCTTCGACCTGACCCACGGCGAACCGCGCACGGGCGTGATGATGGCCAAGCTGATCCGCCAGTTCTCCGGCGAGTGGGAGATGACCGCCATGGGCGAGTTCGTCGACGCCCGCACGGTCCGCGGGATGGTCAAACCCGCCGGTCAGGCGCTGTGAGCCCGGCGACCCGCGCCAGCCGCTCGTACGACTCGGTCAGCGCCGCGCGGTCGTAGGTGCTGGTGGTGACCAGCACCTCGTCCGCGCCGCTGCGGTCGATCAGCGTGCCGAGGGCGTCGGCCACCTGTTCTTCCGTGCCGTGGACGTGCCCGCGCAGGGCGTCCTCGTAGAAGCCGCGCTCACGGTCGGACATGCCGGCCGTGGCCGCCGGTCCGTCCTCGGCGGGCCGCAGCGGCGGGAAGACGCCGTGGGTGCGGGAGTACGCCAGCGCGCGGGCCTCCGGCAGCAGCAGCCGGCGCGCCGCCGCCTCGGTGTCCGCGACCGCCACCGTGCCGGAGACGACCACGTAGGGGCGCTCCCACAGCGGCGAGGGCGTGAAGCCCTGGCGGTAGCCGTCGATGGCGTCCAGCATCTTCTGCCGGCCGCGGACGTCGCCGATGACCAGCGCCAGCCCGGCCGCCGCGGCGATCCGCGCGCCGGCCCCCGTCGCCAGGACGAACGCCGGGATCCGCAGCCCCTCCGCGGGCCGCGCGTGGACCTGCGGATGGGCGGTCTGCTCCCCCGTGAACCAGCCGAGCAGCTCGGCGAGTTGAGCGCCGAAGTCCTCGGCGGCGTCCTTGTCCGTGCCCAGCGCGCGGCGGATCCCGCCGGTGAAGCCGACCGACCGGCCGAGTCCCATGTCGATCCGGCCGGGGAAGAGCGACTCCAGTACCCCGAACTGCTCGGCGACCACCAGCGGCCGGTGGTTGGGCAGCATCACCCCGCCGGTGCCGACCCGGATCCGGGACGTCGCGGCGGCCACCGCGGCGGCGAGCACGGTCGGCGCGGAGCCGGCCACGCCGGGCACGCCGTGGTGCTCGGAGACCCAGAAGCGGTGGTAGCCGAGCTCCTCGACGCGGCGCGCCAGCGCCACCGTGTCCCGCAGGGCGGCCGCCTCCGGGTGCCCTTCCCTGGTGCGGGAGCGGTCCAGGACCGAAAATTGTGTCGTCCGTGTCGTCGAGTTCACCACCCCTGCTTCAACGTCCCGCAGCCCCCGGGATTCCCCGTCCCGCCCGCCGGCCGCGGAAGGAGCCTTCCCCATGGCGCAGCAGCAGCCGCAGACCGGCCCGGCCGGGGCCGCCGGCCACCCGGACGGCCCAGCGGCCGCGCCGGACCTCCCGCCGCGGGTCGCGACGGTCTACGGCGCCTTGGACCTCGCCACCGTGCCCGCCTTCGCCGGCGGGTTCATCAACTTCGGCTACTGGGCGGAACTGGGCGACCTGACCGGCCGGGCGCTGACCGAGGCGGACCGGGTGCGCAGCGAGCAGGACCTCTACCGCCTGGTGCTCGGCACGCTCGGCGAGGCGCGCGGCCGCAGCGCCCTGGAGGCCGGCTGCGGGCGCGGGCTGGGCTGTGCGCTGGCGCTGCGGGAGTTCGGGCTGGACCCGGTCATCGGTCTGGACGCGCACCCCGACCAGATCGCCCGGGCCCGGGCGGCGCACGCCGAACTGCTCGCCGCGGGGGCGGGCGGCGCCGGGCGGCTGAGGTTCGTCCTGGGGGCCGCCCAGCGGATGCCGCTGTCCGCGGACACCGTCGACTGCCTGTACTCCGTCGAGGCCGTCCAGCACTTCCGTTTCCCGGCCGCCTTCGCCCGGGAGGCGGCGCGGGTGCTGCGGCCCGGCGGCCGGCTGGCGCTGACCACGTTCTTCGCCCGTACCCCCCAGGCCGCCCGGGAGCTGCCCGGGCTGCTGCCGCCGTACGCCGACGGGCTGGACGTGCCGCATGTGATCGACGAGTTCGCCGGGACGCTGGCCGCGGCCGGGCTGCGGGACGTCGTCGTACGGCCGATCGGCGACGCGGTGTGGGAGGGGTACGACCGGTACATGGCCCAGCAGCCCGAGCTCTCCGACGGGTGGCCGCGCCGCTATCTGACGGCATACGAGACCGGGCTGCTGGACTACTACCTGCTCACGGCGGTCGCGCCCCGCCGGGCCGGCGGCTAGCCCCGGCGGGGCTGCCGCTTCCAGGGGCCGGTGATGGCCAGCATGATGCCGGGCTCCTGGATGTTGGCGAAGAGGGTGCGGCCGTCCGGGGAGAAGACCGGGCCGGTGAACTCGCTGTACTCGGGCTCCTCGGCGGTGCCGATGTTGAGTTCGTTGCGGGCCAGGGGGTAGGTGCGGCCGTCCTCGGTGGCGCCGAAGAGGTGCTGGACGCCCTCGCCGTCCTCGGCGATGATCAGGCCGCCGTAGGGCGAGACGGTGATGTTGTCCGGGCCGTCGAACGCGCCGTCCTTGCCGGGGTCGGGGTTGACGCCGAGCAGCACCTTCAGGGTCAGGGTCCGCCGCCGCGGGTCGTAGAACCAGACCTGCCCGTCGTGCTGGACCGGGCTCTCCTCGCGGGCGTAGGAGGACACCACGTAGGCGCCGCCGTCCGCCCACCACAGGCCCTCCAGCTTGCGGGCGCGGGTGACCCCGGTGTCCGTGAACTGCTTGCGGACGGAGGTGGTCCGGGCGTCGCGGTCGGGGACGTCGATCCAGTCGACGCCGTAGACGGTGCCGGGCCGGGTGGCGCGGGAGAGGTCGTCGACGAACCGGCCGCCGGAGTCGAAGCACTTGAACGCCTGGAGCACCCCGGCGTCGTCGGCGAGGGTGCGGAGCCGGCCGCGGCCGTGGTGGAAGCCCTGCGGCGGGGTCCAGCGGTAGAAGAGGCCGTTGGGGCCGGCGGCGTCCTCGGTGAGGTAGGCGTGGCCGCGCCGGGGGTCGATGACGACGGCCTCGTGGGCGTAACGGCCCAGCGCCTTGACGGGCTTGGGGTCGCGGCCGGCCCGCGCGTCGTGGGGGTCGACCTCGAAGACGTAGCCGTGGTCCTTGGTCATGCCGTGCTGGCCGGCCTTGTCCTCGGTCTCCTCGCAGGTGAGCCAGGTGCCCCAAGGGGTGGTGCCGCCCGCGCAGTTGGTGGACGTACCGGCGATGCCGACCCACTCGCCGACCGGGGTGCCGTCCTTGGCGACCTCGACGACGGTGCAGCCGCCGGCCGCGGCCGGGTCGTAGACCAGTCCCGCGGCGAGCGGGACCGGGTGCGGCCAGTTGGCGCGCGGGCCCTTCAGCTCGTGGTTGTTGACCAGGAGGGTGGTGCCACGGTGGCCGGCGAAGGTGCCGGTGCCGTCGTGGTTGGAGGGGGTGGACTCACCGCTGTCGAGCGTGGTGACACCGGAGTGGGTGACGATCTTGTACGAGAACCCGGCGGGGAGGGCGAGGATGCCGTCCGGGTCGGGCAGCAGCGGGCCGTAGCCGGCCGGGTGGCCGGGGCCGTCCGCCGCGCCGTCCGCGGCCGGTGCCGCGTCCGCGGCGAGCGCCCCGGGCGCGGTGGCCAGTACGCCGGCGCTGCCGGCCAGCGCGACCCCCGCGCCGGCGAGGGCGGAACGCTTGGCGAAATCTCTCCGGGTGAGCGGCATTGTCATCTCCAAGATGGCCGGTTCTACTCCCCTGTGCCTGCGCCGCACACGCTCTCGTGCGTCGTCGAACTCCAGTTGAACGCGGCGCGACATCCAGGAAGCAGTTGGGGCCGGCCCGCGGCGGTGTTTCCCGCCCGCGGACCGGCCCCGGCAAAGATCACTCAGTGCGACTGCCGGGAGCGCGCCTTGAACGCGGCCTTGCGGGCCTCCTTGGCGGCCTTCTTGTCCGGGTGCAGCCGGCCCATGGCCTCCAGGACATCGGCGGTGGCCGGGTGGTCCACCCGCCAGGCGGCGTCGAAGAAGCCGCTGTGCTGCTCGGTCAGGCCCTGGACCAGGTCACGCAGCTCGGCCTCGGCGCCCTCGTCCGCGCTGGCCAGCTGGGCGGCGATGGTGTCGACCGTCAGCCAGAAGATCATGTCCTGGGACGGCTCGGGGATGCCGGGCAGCCCGCGCTCGGCCAGCCAGACCCGGGCCAGGCCGCCCAGCTGCCGGTCGTCGAGCACCTCGCGCAGCGCGGCCTCGGCGTCCGGGGCGACCAGCGAGAGGGTCTGCTGGGCGGCGAGCCGGCGGCGCGGGGCGCCCTCGTCGTCGCCGCGGGCGGCGCCGAGCAGCTCGCGGGCGGCGTCGAGCGGGGCGCGGGCGGCGAGCCACTGCTCGGACTCGGCCTGGGCGTCCGCCTCGGGGTAGTCGGGCAGCGCGTCGAGGAGGACGTCGGCGCCCTTGCCGGTGAGGTCGCCGACCGCCGGGGCGTCGACGCCCGCGTCCAGCAGCCGGGCGCGGACCGCGTAGACGCCGAGCGGGGTGAGGCGGACCAGGCCGTAGCGGGAGACGTCCTCGTCGGTGAGGGGTTCGGCGGCCCGGATCGTCTCGCCCTCCTCGTCCAGTTCCTCGATGAGCGCCTCGTCGACCGGCCGGTACGCGACCAGGCCGATCGGCTCCAGCACCCGGAACTGGTCGTCGAGCCGCATCATCGCCTCGGAGACCTCTTCGAGGACGTCGTCGGTGGGCTCGTCCATGTCGTCCGGGACGATCATGGAGGCGGCCAGCGCGGGCAGCGGGACATGCCGGTCGGGACCCTCGGCCAGGGCGGTGAGGAGGTAGAGGTTGCCGAGGATGCCGTCGAGCAGCTCGGCCTCCTCCTCCGGGTTCCAGTCGAGGGCGTCCAGGTCCAGCTCACCGCCCTCGGCGAGCTGGTCGGCGATATCGGCGAGGTCGGGGGCGGCCGCGTCGGCGAGCACCGTCTCCATGCCGGACAGCCAGATGTCGAGGACGTCCTGCGGGCTGCCGGAGGTGAGCAGGGCGAGCTCCTCGCCGGGGGTGGCGGTGCCGACCGCGGCGTCGTCGGCCGGTCCGGCCCCGTCCCCGGCCGTCGTCCCGTCGGCGTCCGCGGTCTCCTCGGTCTCCTCGATCTCGACCAGGCCGGTGTCCACCGCGAGCTGCCACGCCTCGGCGGTGCAGGCCGGGCCGTCCTCGTCGGCGCTCAGGCCGAGGTGCTCGGTGGCGGCGGCCAGCGCGTCATGGAGGATCTCGCCGCCGGCACCGACCGGGACGCCCCGCTCGGCCCAGCGGGCGAGCCGGACGGCCCGGGACATCAGGGGGGCGCTGAGCGCGTCCCGGGCCAGTTCCGCCTCGGAGAGCAGCCGCACCGGCGGCAGGGTGGGACGGTCTGCGGACATCGGGTGCTCAGCTCCTCGGAACGGACTACGGCTGGGGGTACCTCCCAGCGGTAGCTCCGGGGAGGGCGCCGCCCCAGCGTAGACGGAATTCTCCGTATCTCGGGCGGTTCACCCCCGCGCCGCCCGCCGGACACCGGGAGAACCTTGACAACTCCCTTGCCCGCACAAGAGATTGACGCGCGTAGCGTGACGCCGTTCCGGCTCCGCACACGCTCTTTCCACCCCCCTCTCCCCTCGGAGGCATGCATGCCGTCCCGTCGTCCGCTCCGCAGACCGGCCGCCCTCGGCGCGGTCGCCGCGGCCGCCCTCGCCGGTGGACTGCTGACCGCCACCCAGTCCGCCTCGGCGGCCGGCGCCCGGATCCACGACATCCAGGGCAGCACCCGAATATCCCCGCTGGCCGGGAAGCAGGTCAGCGACGTACCCGGTACGGTCACCGCCGTCCGGGCGTTCGGCTCCTCGCGCGGCTTCTGGGTGCAGGACCCGCACCCGGACGACGACCCGGCCACCAGCGAGGCGGTCTTCGTCTTCACCGGCAAGGAGACCCCCAAGGTCTCGGTGGGTGACGCGATCACGTTCTCCGGCACGGTCAGCGAGTACTACCCGGGCGGCAAGGACGCCGGCCTGCAGTCCGTCACCGAGATCACCAAGGCGACCTGGCAGACCGACTCGTCGGGCAACCCGCTGCCGGCCGCCTTCACGCTCAACTCGGCCTCGGTGCCGAACCGTTACGCCCCCGACGCGGGCGGCAAGAGCATCGAGTCGCTGAAGCTGCGCCCGGGCAGTTACGCGCTGGACCGCTACGAGTCGCTGGAGGGCATGCGGGTCGCGGTCGGCGGCGCCCGGGTCGTCGGCCCGACGAACCAGTACCACGAGCTGTGGGTGACCGCCGAGCCGGGCCACAACCGCACCCCGCGCGGCGGCACCCTCTACCGTTCGTACGCGGACCCCAACGGCGGCCGGGTGAAGGTGGCGTCGCTGATCCCCTTCTCCGAGCGGCCGTTCCCGGTGGCCGACGTCGGCGACACGCTGGCCGGCACCACGGCCGGGCCGCTGGACTACGACAACTTCGGCGGCTACACGCTCCAGGCCACCGAGCTGGGCAAGCTCACCGGCAACGGCCCGAAGCCGGAGACCACCCGCAAGCAGAAGTCCGGCGAGCTGGCGGTGGCCACCTACAACGTCGAGAACCTCGCGCCGGACAACCCGCAGGCGAAGTTCGACCGGCTGGCCAAGGCGCTGGTGCACAACCTGGCGACCCCGGACGTCGTCGCCCTGGAGGAGGTCCAGGACGACAGCGGCGCCAAGGACGACGGCACGGTCGGCGCCGGCAGCACCCTGACGAAGCTCACCGACGCGATCAAGGCGGCCGGCGGCCCGGCGTACCAGTGGCGGCAGATCGACCCGGTCAACGACCAGGACGGCGGCCAGCCGGGTGGCAACATCCGGACGGCGTTCCTGTTCAACCCGGCGCGGGTGTCGTTCACGGACGTCAAGGGCGGCGACGCCACCACCCCGGTCACGGTGGTCGGTGACCACGGCCGGGCCGCGCTGTCCGCCTCCCCGGGCCGGATCGCGCCGGCCGACGAGGCGTGGAAGACCAGCCGCAAGCCGCTGGCAGGGCAGTTCTCGCTCAAGAGCCGCCCGGGCAGCCGGATCTTCGTGATCGCCAACCACTTCAACTCCAAGGGCGGCGACCAGGGCCTGGACAGCCGTTTCCAGCCGCCGGTCCGCTCCTCGGAGACCCAGCGCACCGCACAGGCGAAGCTGGTGAACGCGTTCGTGAAGGACCTGCTGGCCAAGGACCCCAAGGCGGACGTGGTGGTGGCCGGTGACCTCAACGACTACCAGTTCTCGCCGGCCCTGAAGGACCTCACCGCCGGTGGCGTGCTCACGGACCTGGTGACCGGGCTGCCGGCCGCGGAACGCTACGGCTACGTCTACAGCGGCAACTCGCAGGTGCTCGACCACATGCTCACCAGCCGCCACCTGACCAGGCCGGACTACGACATCGTGCACATCAACGCCGAGTACGCCGACCAGGCCAGCGACCACGATCCGCAGGTGCTGCGGATCAAGCCGTGAGGCCCGGACTCCCCCGCTTTCGTCACCCCGAGTGACCTGTCCGTCACTCCACTGGCCCACGTCCGGGAGCCGATCGCGGCCGGGGGTGCGGTACTGGGCAGGTAAGCAACATTCGGCGAGACATAGGGAGTCATCATGCCGAAGGCGCAGAACCGTAAGTCGGGCAACAAGGACCGTGCCGCGGAGCGGCGCGCCGACCAGCGGAAGCCGAAGTCGTCGGAGGAGTCCGCGTCCGAGCGGACCCAGGACCTGAAGCGTTCGCGGAATGGCCTGACTGACGCGTGATGGGCCTGTGCAGCCCGGCGGCCGTCGCACCGAGAGGTGCGGCGGCCGCCCCGCGTTTGCGGGTGCGGAACCACCGGCCGGCGCGGCACGACTGACGAGCCATCAAGCCATCAAGCCATCAACTACATGGCATCACTTAAGAATCGCACAAGAACAACTAAGTGGACGTGAAAGATGATGGGCCCTCACACTTCCGGCATGGAGAACCCCACCCCCTTCGGCCGTACCGCGGTCGCCATGGTCACCCCGTTCACCGCTGACGGGGAGCTGGACCCGGACGGCGCCCAGCGGCTCGCCACCCGGCTCGTCGACGAGGGCGGCTGTGACGCCCTGGTCCTCAGCGGCACCACCGGCGAGTCCCCCACCACCTCGGACGCCGAGAAGGAGACCCTGCTGCGGGCCGTCGCCGAGGCGGTCGGCGACCGTGCCCGGATCACCGCCGGGGTCGGCACCAGCGACACCCGGCACACCGTCGAACTGGCCCGCAGCGCCGAACGGGCGGGCGCGCACGGCCTGTTGGCGGTCACGCCGTACTACTCGCGGCCCCCGCAGGAGGCCGTCGCGCACCATCTGCGCACGGTCGCGGACGCCACCGGGCTGCCGGTGATGCTCTACGACATCCCCGGCCGCACCGGCACCGCGCTGACCGCGGACACCCTGCTGCGACTGGCCGGCCACCCGCGGATCGCGGCGGTCAAGGACTGCGGCTACGACCTGCTGAAGTCGGCGAAGGTGCTGGCCGCGACGGACCTGGCGTACTACGCGGGCTGCGACGAGCAGATCCTGCCGCTGCGCGCGCTGGGCGGCGCCGGCTGCGTCAGCACGGCCGGCAATGTGGCGCCGCGGGCGGTGCGGGCGGTCCTCGATGCCTACGACGCGGGCGACACCGCCGGCGCGGCCCGCCGCCAGCTCGCCCTGATCCCGCTCATCGAGGCGGTGACCGGGTCCGGAACGCCCGGCACGGTCGCCGTGAAGGCGCTGCTGACGCACCTCGGGCTGCCGGCCGGGCCGGTCCGCGGCCCCCTGCTGGACGCGGACGCCGCGCTCACCAGCCGGCTGGCGGACGCCCTGCGGACGGCCCTGGACCGGACTGCGGACGCGGAGGCTGTGGAAAGTGCGGTGCCGGCGGGGGTACCGGGCTAGCCGGAAGGGGGCCGACGCCGGCCGGGGCCGCACCCTCGACGCGGCCCGCGGCCTCGTCCGCGCCCCGGTCGCCGCCCTCGTCCCCGTTCCCGTCCGGCAGCAGGTCCCGCACCAGCAGCGTCGCGCCGGCCACCGCGCCCGGCATCAGGACGACCGCGAGGAACGGGATCAGGAAGAGCAGCACGAGCGGGGTGCCGAAGCCGACCGCGAGCGCCTTGCGGCCGCGCAAGTGCCGCAGCCGGGCGCGCACCGGGACGTCCCGGCGCTGCATCGCCACCGCGGTCAGCTCGACGGTGAGGAAGAACCCGGAGACGCAGAAGCCGATCGCGGGCACCACGGTCTGGCCGAGGAAGGGCACGAAGCCGAGGACGAAGAGCAGCACGCCGAAGCCGGCCGCGCGCAGCAGCACATGGACGCTGTCGCGCAGCGCGAGCGCGATCTCCCGCCACAGCGGCCGGTCCGGGCCGGGCGGGCAGTACCCCTCGCTCTGTTCGACCTGCTCCGAGAGCGACTCGTAGAACGGGTCGCCGATCACCAGGGTGACCGCCGTGAAGGTCAGCACCGACAGCGTCAGTCCGCCGGCCAGCAGCAGTGCCACGAACACCCCGCGCAGCAGCTGCTGCCAGGGCGAGCCCCAGTCGTCGGCGAACGGTGTCGCCCAGGCGGCGAGATCGCCGGACCAGATGGCCAGCGCGGTGAGCACGCCGGCGTAGAGCACCAGCGCGATCAGCGCCGGGATCAGCCCGAACCCCCACCACCGGCCGTGCCGGGCGACCCAGCGCTGCCCCTCGCCCAGATACCGCATCCCCGCTACAAGATCACGCATGGCGCAAGCCTAGAGGGTGCCCGGCAGTGGCGGGGACCGGGCGGGCACCACGCGGAGGGCGGCCCGGCGGAAAGGTTTCCGCCGGGCCGCCCTCCGCTTCACCGAGGTGCGCCACCGCCCCGTGGGGGCCGGGCCGTCAAGGGGCCGGGCCGTCAGGGGTGACCGGGCCGTCAGTTGTGGCTGTGCAGGATCTCGTTCAGGCCGCCCCAGGTCGCCTTGTTCGGGCGGGCCTCGACGGCGCCGGTGGTGGAGTTGCGGCGGAAGAGGATGTTGTCCGCGCCGGACAGCTCCAGGGCCTTGACGATCTGGCCGTCGGGCAGGGTGACCCGGGTGCCCGCGGTGACGTACAGACCGGCCTCGACGACGCACTCGTCGCCCAGGGCGATGCCGATGCCGGACTCGGCGCCGAGCAGGCAGCGTTCGCCGACCGAGATGATCTGCTTGCCGCCGCCCGAGAGGGTGCCCATCGTGGAGGCGCCACCGCCGACGTCGGAGCCGTCACCGATGACCACACCGGCGCTGATCCGGCCCTCGATCATGGAGGTGCCGAGCGTCCCGGCGTTGAAGTTGACGAAGCCCTCGTGCATGACGGTGGTGCCGGCGGCGAGGTGCGCGCCGAGGCGGACCCGGTCGGCGTCGGCGATCCGCACCCCGGCGGGCGCGACATAGTCGGTCATCCGCGGGAACTTGTCGACGCTGGTGACCTGGAGGTGGAGCCCCTCGGCGCGGGCGTTCAGCCGCACCGTCTCCAGCCGGTCGACCGGCACCGGGCCCAGCGAGGTCCAGGCGACGTTCGCCAGCGCGCCGAAGATGCCTTCGAGGTTCTGCCCGTGCGGCTTGACCAGGCGGTGACTGAGGAGGTGCAGACGCAGGTAGGCGTCGTGCGCGTCCAGCGGCTTGTCGTCGAGCGAGGCGATGACCGTACGGACGGCCACGACCTCGACCTCGCGGACCGGGTCCGGACCGATCGCCTTGAGGACGGCGGCGCCCAGCAGGTCGGTGGCGCGCTCGTCGTCCAGGCGCTCGGTGCCGGCCGGGCCGGGGCCCTCGGCGGTCACGGTCACCAGCTCGGGGGCCGGGAACCAGGTGTCGAGAACGGTGCCGTCGGAGGTGACGGTGGCGAGCCCGGCGGCGACGGCGCCGGTGGTGCGGGAGGAAGCGGAGGTAGCAGCATCGGTCATGCGGGAAACCTAACCGGAGGGCGCCCGCCGAGGCGAACCGGTCTCAGTGCTCGGGCCCGGCCCGTACGGTCGCACCACCCGCTTCGTAGGGCCGTACGAGTCCGCCGCCGGCCGTGCTGCCGAGGTCGTCAGTGCGCCCCGCCCGGGTTCAGCACCACGACCCCGGCGATCACCTCGCAAGGACCTCGGACAGGATCGCGCCGGCGAGCGTCACGTAGGCCATGCGGACAACCGTACCGAGCGCGGGGCACGACGTGGCCGGCCGTCCGGTCAGTGGGCCTTGGGGGCCCAGCGGGCCAGGGCGGCGCTCAGCGCCTCCGTGCGGGGCCGGTGGCGGGTGTTGTGGAAGGCGCGGATACGCCAGTCGCCGTCCGGCTCGCGGACCAGGACGTACGTCTGGACGGAGAGCGCGCGGCGGCCCGGCCGGGTGCGGCGGCCCTTGAGGACGGCGCCGCGGGCGTGGACCAGGGCCACGTCCGGGGTGAGGAACGCCAGGCCGGTGATCTCGGCCCAGAGGCGGGAGCCCGCGAGGACGCCGGCGAACAGTCCCCGGTGGCCCTCGACGACCCCCTCGCGGCCGGTGAGCCGGCCGCCGTAGAAGGTGATGTAGTCGGCGTCCTCGGTGAACGAGCGGCCGTAGGCGTCGGCGTCGCCCCAGGCGAGCCGGTGGGCCGCGAAACGCTCCCGTACGGCGGCCGCGGCGTCCTGGGTGGTCCCTACCGGTGATGCGTTCATGACTCCCCCTGCGGAAACTGGTGACTGCGATTCATTTGCATGCACGCATGCAATATATGCAGGCATGCAAGGATGTGGCAAGGGGTCGGCGCGTGCGTCGACCCCGCAAGCGAGTCACGGTTCCGGAAGGTGAGCGAGATGTCCGACCAGCAGCGCGACGCCCTGCTGCAGCAGCACGCCGACAGCTACCGCGCCTATGTCACGTCCACCGTGCTGCACGGCCAGGCCGCCGCGGAGGTGCTCGGCCAGCACCCCACCGACCTCTACGCGCTGCACACCCTGGAGCTCGCCGGGCCGCTCACCACCGGCGCCCTCGCCGAGCGCATCGGGCTCTCCCAGAGCGCCACCACCCGGCTCGTCGACCGGCTGGTACGGGCCGGCCGGGCCCGCCGGGCCGCCGACCCCGAGGACCGGCGGCGGGTGGTCGTCGAGCCGCTGCCGCTGCCCCACGAGGAGGACGAGGCGGCCTTCGGGCCGGCGCGGCGGCGGATGGCCGAGGTCTTCGAGACCTTCAGCGCGGACGAACTCCGCGTGCTCTTCCGCTACTTCGCCGCGGCGGCACCGGCGCTGCGGGCCGCCACCACGGAGACCAAGGGCCTGCCCGGCGACTGACCACAGGGGCCCGAAAACGCGATACGGCCGTGCCCGCCAGCGGTGACTGGCGGGCACGGCCGTGACATGGGTGCGGACCCGCGGGGTGCGGATCCGGCCGGACGTCGATCAGACGTTGAAGCCCAGCGCGCGGAGCTGCTCGCGGCCGTCGTCGGTGATCTTGTCCGGGCCCCACGGGGGCATCCAGACCCAGTTGATCTTCAGCTCGTTGACGATCCCGTCCGTGGCGGACTTCGCCTGGTCCTCGATGACGTCGGTCAGCGGGCAGGCCGCGGAGGTCAGCGTCATGTCGATGGTGGCGATGTTGGCATCGTCGATGTGGATGCCGTAGATCAGCCCGAGGTTGACGACGTCGATGCCCAGCTCGGGGTCGACGACGTCGTACAGCGCCTCGCGGACCTCTTCCTCCGAGGCCGGCTTGGTGGTGGTCGGGGTGTCGGTCATGCCGTCTTCGCCTCCTGGGAGAGGGCCTTGGCCGTGGCGTCCTTCCAGGCCATCCAGCTCAGCAGGGCACACTTCACGCGCGCCGGGTACTTGGAGACGCCGGCGAACGCCACCGCGTCCTCCAGCACCTCCTCCATCGCGTCATCCGGCTCCACCTGGCCCTTGGACTGCATCAGCTCCAGGAACATCTCCTGGATCTTCTGCGCCTCACCGAGCTCCTTGCCGACCAGGAGGTCGTTGAGCACCGACGCACTGGCCTGGCTGATCGAGCAGCCCTGCCCCTCGTAGGACACATCTTCGATCGTCGCGCCGTCGAGGCGGACCCGCAGCGTGATCTCGTCGCCGCAGGTCGGGTTGACGTGGTGCACCTCGGCGTCGCCGTCCCGAAGACCGCGCCCATGGGGGTGCTTGTAGTGGTCCAGGATGACGTCCTGGTACATGGAATCCAGCTTCACGGCTCAGTCAGTCCTCGTCCTCGTCCGCTGTGCGTGGTCATCCGAAAAAGTTCCGCACGTGCTCCAGGCCCTCGACCAGGACGTCGACCTCGGCCGGGGTGGAGTACAGATAGAACGACGCTCGCGTGGTCGCAGGAATTCCGTAGCGCAGGCACACCGGCCGTGCGCAGTGGTGGCCCACACGGACCGCGATCCCCTGCTCGTCGAGGACCTGGCCGACGTCGTGCGGGTGGATGTCGCCGAGCGTGAAGGAGATCGTCGCGCCGCGGTCCTCGGCCGAACTCGGACCGATGATCCGCAGGTCGGGGACCTCCAGCAGCCGCTTGACGGCGTACTCGGTGATCACGTGCTCATGGGCGGCGATCTTGTCCATGCCGATCGAGGCGAGGTAGTCCACGGCCGCGCCGAGGCCGACGGCCTGGGCGATCGGGGGCGTACCGGCCTCGAACTTGTGCGGCGCCGGCGCGTAGGTCGAGGAGTGCATGGACACCGTCTCGATCATTTCACCGCCGCCCAGGAACGGGGGCAGGTCCTCCAGCAGCTCCTGGCGGCCCCACAGGACACCGATGCCGGTCGGGCCGCACATCTTGTGGCCGGTGAAGGCCACGAAGTCGGCCTGCAGCGCCTGCACGTCCAGCACCATGTGCGGGGCGGCCTGCGAGGCGTCGATGCAGACCAGCGCGCCGACCTCCTGGGCCCGCCGGATGATCGTCTCGACCGGGTTGAAGGTGCCCAGGAGGTTGGAGACCAGCGTGAACGAGACGATCTTCGTCCGCTCGGTGATGACCTCTTCGATGTTCGAAAGGTCCAGGCGGCCGTCGTCGGTCAGGCCGAACCACTTCAGCTGCGCACCCGTGCGCTGCGAGAGCAGCTGCCACGGGACGATGTTGGAGTGGTGCTCCATCTCCGTGATGACGATCTCGGTCTCACGGTCCACGCGGTAGGGCTCGTCGGCCCAGCCGAGCATGTTCGCCACGAGGTTGAGCGACTCCGAGGCGTTCTTGGTGAAGATCACCTCGTCGCGGCTCGGCGCGTTGATGAAGGCGGCGACCTTGTCGCGAGCACCTTCGTACAGCGCCGTGGCCTCCTCGGCGAGCACATGCACGCCGCGGTGGACGTTGGCGTTGTGACGTTCGTAGTAGGCGTTCAGGGCGTCGAGGACCTGGCGCGGCTTCTGGGAGGTCGCCGCGTTGTCCAGGTACACGATCTTCCGGCCGTCGTGGACCTGGCGGTCCAGGAGGGGGAAGTCCTTACGGATCGCCTCTGTGTCGAGGAGGCCCGGCAGCTGTGTCACGCGGTCGTACCACCCTTCACGTATGCCTCGTAGCCCTCGGCCTCCAGCTTGTCCGCCAGCTCCGGGCCGCCGGACTCGGCGATCCGCCCGTTGGCGAAGACGTGGACGTGGTCGGGCTTGATGTAGCGCAGGATGCGCGTGTAGTGAGTGATCAGCAGGGTGCCGACCTGGCCGGTCTCGCGGACGCGGTTGACGCCCTCGGAGACGATGCGCAGCGCGTCGACGTCCAGACCGGAGTCGGTCTCGTCGAGGATCGCGATGGCCGGCTTGAGCAGCTCCAGCTGGAGGATCTCGTGGCGCTTCTTCTCACCGCCGGAGAAGCCCTCGTTGACGTTGCGCTCGGCGAAGGCGGGGTCCATGTTCAGGCGCTCCATGGCCTCCTTGACCTCCTTGACCCACAGCCGCAGCTTGGGGGCCTCGCCGCGGATCGCGGTGGCGGAGGTGCGCAGGAAGTTGGAGACGGAGACGCCGGGGACCTCGACCGGGTACTGCATGGCGAGGAAGACACCGGCGCGGGCGCGCTCGTCGACGGACATCGCAAGGACGTCCTCGCCGTCGAGGGTGACGGTGCCGCCGGTGATCGTGTACTTCGGGTGACCGGCGAGGGAGTAGGCGAGGGTCGACTTGCCGGAGCCGTTGGGGCCCATGATGGCGTGCGTCTCGCCCTGCTTCACGGTCAGGTCGACGCCCTTCAGGATCTCGCGCTGGCCGTTCTCGGCCTCGACGGAGACGTGCAGGTCGTGGATCTCAAGCGTTGCCATGGGTGACTCAGGACTCCTGGGTGACGGAGACGAGCACGTCGTCCCCTTCGATCTTTACGGGGTATACGGGGACGGGGCGCGTCGCGGGGAGGCCGGACGGCTTGCCGGTGCGCAGGTCGAAGCTCGAACCGTGCAGCCAGCACTCGATCGAGCAGTCCTCGACCTCGCCCTCGGAGAGGGAGACGTTCGCGTGCGAGCAGATGTCGTTGATCGCGAACACCTCGCCCTCGGTGCGGACCAGCGAGATGGGCGTGCCGTCGATCTCCACCCGCTTGGGGGTGTCCTCCGCCAGCTCGCTCAGCGCCGCTGCGCGTACGTAGCTCATACCGCGGACGCTTCCAGCTCGGCCTCGATCTTGCTCATCAGGCGCTCCTCGACGTCCGGCAGGCCGATCTGCTGGACCAGCTCGGCGAAGAAGCCGCGGACGACGAGCCGGCGGGCCTCCTCCGCGGGGATGCCGCGGGCCATCAGGTAGAAGAGCTGCTCGTCGTCGAAGCGGCCGGTCGCCGAGGCGTGGCCGGCGCCGACGATCTCGCCGGTCTCGATCTCCAGGTTGGGCACCGAGTCGACCCGCGCGCCGTCGGTGAGGACGAGGTTGCGGTTGAGCTCGTAGGTGTCCGTGCCGGTGGCCGAGGCGCGGATGAGGACGTCGCCGATCCAGACGGCGTGCGCGTCCTCGCCCTGCAGCGCGCCCTTGTAGGTCACGTGCGAGCGGCAGTTGGACGCCTCGTGGTCGACGAACAGGCGGTGCTCGTGGTGCTGGCCCTGCTCGGTGAAGTACAGGCCGTAGAACTCTGCCTCGCCGCCGGGGCCGGCGTACGTGACGCGCGGGTGCAGGCGGACCAGGTCGCCGCCGAAGGTGACGACCACGGACTTGAAGGTGGCGTCCCGGCCGACCAGGGCGTTGTGCTGGCCGGTGTGGACGGCCGACTCGTCCCAGTCCTGGACGGAGACGACGGTCAGCTTGGCGCCGTCACCGAGGAGGTAGTCGACGTTGGCGGCGAGCACCGCGTCACCGGTGTGGTCGATGACCACGACCGCCTCGGCGAACGCGCCGAGCTCGATGACCTGGTGGCCGAAGGCGGTACCGCCCTCGCCGTGCACGGAGATCCGGATGGGCTCGCTGAGCACGGTCTCCTTGGGGACCGTGACCACCGAGGCCTTCTCGAACGAGCTGTACGCCTGGGCGGCGACCCGGTCGACGGGCTTGCCGGCCTTGCCGACCCGCGGGTCGGCGCGGTCGACCAGCTCGTGGGTGACGCCCTCGGGCGCGGTGATGTCGATCTTCAGGTCGGGACCGCCGGCCGCGGCGGAGCCGTCGTGCAGGCCCTTCAGGCGCGCGAGGGGGGTGAACCGCCACTCCTCCTCGCGGCCGTGCGGCACCGGGAAGTCCGCCACGTCGTAGGACGGCGGGGCGCTCATCCGGGTGGCGACGGTGGACTCCGCGGCCACCGCGATGGAGCCGGTGGTCGTGGAACCCGCCGGGATGTTCTGAGCCTCAGCCATGGCTGTCGTAGTGCTCGCTTTCTGCGTCAAGAAGGGTGCTGCGGGCGGGGGCGGCGGCCGGGTCAGCCGACCGCACCCTCCATCTGCAGCTCGATCAGCCGGTTCAGCTCCAGGGCGTACTCCATCGGCAGCTCACGGGCGATCGGCTCGACGAAGCCGCGCACGATCATCGCCATGGCCTCGTCCTCCGACAGACCGCGGGCCATCAGGTAGAACAGCTGGTCCTCGCTGACCTTGGAGACGGTCGCCTCGTGGCCCATGGAGACGTCGTCCTCGCGGACGTCGACGTAGGGGTAGGTGTCCGACCGGGAGATGGTGTCCACCAGCAGGGCGTCACACAGCACGTTGGACTTGGAGCCCGCGGCGCCCTCGCCGATCTCGACCAGACCGCGGTAGGAGGTCCGGCCGCCCCCGCGCGCCACCGACTTGGAGACGATGTTGGACGAGGTGTTCGGCGCCATGTGGACCATCTTGGAACCGGCGTCCTGGTGCTGGCCCTCGCCGGCGAAGGCGATGGACAGGGTCTCGCCCTTGGCGTGCTCGCCCATGAGGTAGACCGCCGGGTACTTCATCGTCACCTTGGAGCCGAGGTTGCCGTCGACCCACTCCATGGTCGCGCCCTCGTAGGCGACGGCGCGCTTGGTGACCAGGTTGTAGACGTTGTTCGACCAGTTCTGGATGGTCGTGTAGCGGCAGCGGCCGCCCTTCTTGACGATGATCTCGACCACCGCGGAGTGCAGCGAGTCCGACTTGTAGATCGGCGCGGTGCAGCCCTCGACGTAGTGGACGTAGGCGTCCTCGTCGACGATGATCAGCGTCCGCTCGAACTGGCCCATGTTCTCGGTGTTGATCCGGAAGTAGGCCTGCAGCGGGATGTCGACGTGGACACCCTTGGGGACGTAGATGAACGAGCCGCCGGACCACACCGCGGTGTTCAGCGACGCGAACTTGTTGTCACCGACCGGGATGACCGTGCCGAAGTACTCCTGGAAGAGCTCCGGGTGCTCCTTCAGCGCGGTGTCGGTGTCCAGGAAGATGACGCCCTGCGCCTCCAGGTCCTCACGGATCTGGTGGTAGACGACCTCGGACTCGTACTGCGCGGCGACACCGGCGACCAGGCGCTGCTTCTCCGCCTCGGGGATGCCGAGCTTGTCGTAGGTGTTCTTGATGTCCTCGGGCAGGTCCTCCCAGGAGGCGGCCTGCTGCTCGGTGGAGCGGACGAAGTACTTGATGTTGTCGAAGTCGATGCCCGACAGGTCCGAGCCCCAGTTCGGCATGGGCTTCTTGTCGAAGAGCTTCAGGCCCTTGAGGCGGAGCTTGAGCATCCACTCCGGCTCGTTCTTCTTCGCCGAGATGTCACGGACGACGTCCTCGGAGAGACCGCGCTTCGCCGAAGCGCCGGCCACGTCGGAGTCGGCCCAGCCGTATTCGTAGTTGCCCAGACCCTCGAGTTCGGGGTGAGCAGTCTCCGTGGGGAGCGTCATGCGGGGTTCCTCCCGGCCGTGCTTGCAGATGGTGTCGTGGTCTTGTGGTGGCGCTCACCGGCCCGGTGAGCTGCCTTGCCGGCTCCGGCCTTCGGGACGAAGGTCGTGCACACCCCGTCGCCGTGGGCGATGGTGGCAAGGCGCTGTACGTGGGTCCCGAGCAATCGGGAGAAGACCTCGGTCTCCGCCTCGCACAGCTGCGGGTACTGCTCGGCGACGTGGGCGACCGGGCAGTGGTGCTGGCAGAGCTGTTCACCGAGCTGGGGGTTGGGGGCGCTGCGCGCCGTAGCAGCGTACCCGTCCGCGGTCAACGCCCTCGCCAGGGCCTGGGTGCGGGCCTCCGGGTCGGCGCTCTCGACCGCCTCGCGGTAGACCTCGGCCTGGGCGGCCAGCCGGGCACGGGCGAACGCGGCGACCGCCGCCTCGCCCTTCTCGCCGCCGCCCGCGCTCTGCGCGATCCAGCGCAGCGCGTCGGAGGCGAGCTGGTCGTAGGCCTGGTCGAAGGCGTCCCGCCCGCAGTCGGTGAGGGCGAAGGCCTTGGCCGGGCGGCCGCGGCCGCGGCTGCCGTAGACCCGCTGCTCGCGGGGCTCGACGACGCCCTCGGCGACCAGCGCGTCCAGGTGCCGGCGAACGGCGGCCTGGGTCAGCTCCAGCCGGAGGGCGAGCTCGGCGGCGGTGGACGGGCCGTGGTCGAGGATGGAACGGGCGACCCTGTTGCGGGTGCCCTGCTGTTCGTCGTGTGACACGGGGGCGGCCTGCGGGGCCGGCGTCGCCCGGGCGTCCCGTTCGGGCGCGGAGGCGGCCGGCCCGGCGGTCGTACCGACCCCGGGCTCTCGCTGATCCTCGCTCGCGTATTTCACAACGCCATTGTTGCGTAATTCGTCAAAGCGATTCAAGCGGGGTCCGGATGGCGGGATGGTGGCCTCTATCACTTAGGTTCACCTCATTTCAACCCTGCCCCTTGGCCCGCGATTCCGTCGCCGACCTGCGGGGACGCGCCACGATGCGGGGCGCGCCCCCACTGACGGCGGTGCGGCCGCTCTTCGTAGACTGCGCGGCATGCGCAGCACCTCCCCGGGGAGCACTCCCCGGTCCCCCGGACGGGCGCCGGCCGTCGAGGTCACCGGCCTGGTCAAGCGGTACGGGACGAAGACCGCGGTGGACGGGCTCGACCTGACCGTCGCCCACGGCACGGTGACCGCCGTGCTCGGGCCCAACGGCGCCGGCAAGACCACCACCGTCGAAACCTGCGAGGGCTACCGCCGTCCGGATGAGGGCACGGTCCGCGTCCTGGGCCTGGACCCGGTCGCCGACGCGGCCGCGCTGCGCCCCCGTATCGGCGTGATGCTGCAGTCCGGCGGCGTCTACGCGGGCGCCCGCGCCGAGGAGATGCTGCGGCACACCGCCACCCTGCACGCCCACCCGCTCGACGTCGGCATGCTCATCGACCGGCTGGGCCTGGGCTCGTGCGGACGGACGCCCTACCGGCGGCTCTCCGGCGGGCAGCAGCAGCGGCTGGCGCTGGCCATGGCCGTGGTCGGCCGCCCGGAGCTGGTCTTCCTCGACGAGCCGACGGCCGGCCTCGACCCCCAGGCCCGCCGCGCCACCTGGGACCTCGTACGGGAACTCCGCACCGACGGCGTGAGCTGCGTGCTCACCACCCACTTCATGGACGAGGCCGAACAGCTCGCCGACGACGTCGCGATCATCGACGGCGGCCGGGTGATCGCCCAGGGCAGCCCCGACGAACTGTGCCGCGGCGGCGCCGAGAACAGCCTGCGCTTCACCGGCCGGCCGGGCCTCGACCTCGCCTCCCTCCTCAAGGCGCTGCCCGCGGACAGCGCCGCCTCGGAGCTTGCCTCCGGCATCTACCGCGTCCACGGGAAGATCGACCCGCAGCTGCTGGCCACGGTCGCCTCGTGGTGCGCGCAGAACGGCGTGATGCCGGACGCGATAGCCGTCGAGCGGCACACCCTGGAGGACGTCTTCCTGGAGCTGACCGGTAAGGAGCTGCGCGCATGAGAGGGACCCACGCGTCTTTCGGCCGGGGGTCCGGGGGGCGTCCCCCGGGAAGGCACAGCCTGGAGCTGACCGGTAAGGAGTTGCGCGCATGACCGCCACCGAGGCCGGTACCGCCACCGGAACGGGCGCGTTCGCCCCGCGGCCAGGCGCCGCGCCGCTGCCGCGGATGATCCGGGCCCAGGCGGCCCTGGAGACCCGGATGCTGCTGCGCAACGGCGAGCAGCTGCTGCTCACCGTGATCATCCCGACGCTGCTGCTGGTGCTCTTCTCCGCCGTCGACATCGTCGACACCGGAGCGGGCCGGGCGGTGGACTTCCTGGCGCCGGGCATCCTCGCGCTGGCCGTGATGTCCACCGCGTTCACCGGCCAGGCCATCGCCACCGGATTCGAGCGCCGCTACGGCGTCCTGAAGCGGCTCGCCGTCTCGCCGCTGCCGCGCTGGGGGCTGATGACCGCGAAGACCTGTGCGGTGCTGGTCACCGAGGTCCTGCAGATCGTGCTGCTGACCGCGGTGGCCCTCGCGCTGGGCTGGTCCCCGCACGGCAACCCGCTCACCGTGCTGCTGCTCCTCCTGCTGGGCACGGCCGCGTTCTCCGGGCTGGGACTGCTGATGGCCGGGACCCTGAAGGCCGAGGCGACCCTGGCCGCGGCCAACCTCGTCTTCCTGCTGCTCCTGGTCGGCGGCGGGGTCATCGTCCCGCTCGCGAAGTTCCCGGAGGCCGCCCGGGCCGTGCTGCACCTGCTGCCGATCTCGGCCCTCTCGGACGGGCTGCGCGAGGTGCTCGGACACGGCGCGGCGGTGCCGTGGTCCGACCTGGGCATCCTCGCCGCCTGGGCCGTCCTGGGGCTGGGCGCCGCGGCGAAGTTCTTCCGCTGGGAGTAGGCACGGGGGCCGACCGGACCCCGGGCCTCCTCCCTCAGGGCCCGGCTCCGGACTCCGGGACCCCCTCGTGAAAACTTGCACAAGCCGCCGCATACCATGGCCCCCGTGCCGAATTCGCTGAATCCCCTTGAGCTGATCGCCCGCCGCTGGCAGCCGTCCGCGGCCTTCGTGCGGCGGGCCGCGCTGGCGACCGTCGTGATGGCCGTGATCATCGTCGTGACCGGCGGCGCGGTCCGGCTCACGCAGTCCGGACTGGGCTGCTCGACCTGGCCGAAGTGCACGCCGGAGAGCCTCACGCCGACCCATGCGATGGGCATCAACGGCCTCATCGAGTTCGGCAACCGCATGCTGACGTACGTGCTGTGCGCGTTCGTCGGGCTGTTCATCATCGCCGCCCGTGCGCGGCACCCCCGGCGCCGCTCGCTCACCCGCCTCGGCTGGGCCCAGTTCTGGGTCGTGATGGGCAACGCCGTCTGGGGCGGCATCGTGGTCCTGACCGGCCTGAACCCGTACCTCGTCGCCGCGCACTTCCTGCTGACCACGGCCCTGCTCACGGTCGCCGTGCTGAGCTGGCAGCGGGCCGGCGAGGGCGACGAGGAGCCGCGGGACGTGGTCGCCCGTCCCGTCCGGCAGCTGGCCTGGCTGCTGGTGACGGTGACCGGCGCACTGACCGTCATCGGCACGGTCGTCACCGGCACCGGCCCGCACGCCGGCGATGCGCACAAGGTCCACCGCATCCCGCTGAACTGGCAGGAGATCACCCAGCTCCACGTCGACTTCGTCTACATCGCGGTCGGCCTGAGCGTGGCCCTGTGGTTCGCGCTGCGCGCCGTCAAGGCGCCGGCCGCCGCCCGCCGCACCGTTCTGGAGCTGTTCGCCTGCCTCGCGCTGCAGGGCGTCATCGGCTACGTCCAGTACTTCCTGGGGCTGCCCGAGATCGTCATCGGGCTGCACATGCTGGGATCGACGCTGGTGTGGATCGCCGTGCTGCGGGTGGCGCTGTCGCTGCGCGACCGCGGCCCGCTCCAGGAGGACGAGGCCGGCGACGGCGACGCGCCGGCCGCCGCCGCGGCGGAGGAGTCCGCGGAGTCTCAGGCGGTCTCCACGCCGAGCCGGTAGACCCGGCGGGCCGTTCCGGACGCAATCATCTCGGTGATCCGCCGCCCGTCCTCCGCCCCGCACAGCCCCTCGGCGGTCCACTCCCGTACGAGGCGGTCCAGGGCACGCAGGAAGGACCGGGCGCCGGTCACATAGAGCTCGGGCAGCCCGCGGGCGCCGGAGGAGAACAGCAGCTTGCCGAACGGCGCGTGCGGCAGGGTCTCCGCCGGGCAGGGCCCGGCGTCGGCGTACACATGGGCGTGCACGGCAGCGAGCTGGGCGGCCCGGCGGTGGTGCGGGGCCGCGGGCAGCAGGACCAGGTCCGCGCCGATCCCGGTGGTGGCCCGCAGGAACCCGGCCAGCGGCTGCGGGTCGGGGCAGTGCAGCTGTACGGGCAGGCCGGTGGCGACCGCGCTCCACAGCAGGTGCCGGACGAGCGCCGGCTCGGTGAGCCGGTCGCCGGGGCGGCGGGCGCGCAGCCAGCGGTCCGCGGCGCGCCGTACCTCGCCGGCCTCGGGGGCGTGTCCGTCGCAGTAGGTGGCACCGGAGGCGAAGGCGGTGGCGTGCTGGGCCGCCGCGTAGAGGGCCTCGGCGGTGTAGCCGAGGAAGGATTCGACGCTGCCGGAGGTGTCGGCGACCTGCTCGGCGAGCGGTTCGAGCCGTACGACCTCGTGGGCGCGGGCCTCGGCGGCGGCGGCGATCTCGGCGGCCGAGGTCAGTTCGCTGGGGGTGCCGGCCTCCAGCAGGAAGGTGCCGATGCCGGAGCCGCGGAGCAGCATCCGGCCGGCCGTGTAGGCGCCCACCTCGCGCCTGCGGGCCAGATAGCGGGCCGGCGGGCAGTGCGGCTCCAGGCCGAGCAGCGGAGGGCACCAGCGGCGTATCGCGAGCCCGGTGAGGCTGTCGAAGTAGCTGGTGCCGGCGGGGGCCGGGCCGTGGGCGCCGACCGCCGCGGCCAGATGGGTCTCGAAGGAGCCGAGGCCGAGTTCGCCGTGCACGGCGCCGTGGCTGTACTGATCGATGAGCGGTGGCTGATCCGCCAGGAAGGGAAGGCCGTCCATCCGCTCCTCCTCCCGAGAGCCCGCCGGGCGTGGCCGGAGCGCCGCGTCCGGTGGGCTTAACGGAGGAGGGGGTGGTGAGGTAGCGGGCTCCGCTTCCGGCGCGCGCCCCGGCGCGCCGCCGCACGGCCCTCAGGCGTTGGCCGGGCCGCCCAGCTGGAGGCCGGCCATCCGCGACCACTCGTAGCGGCCGGTGCGGACCTTGGCGGCGAGCTCGCCGTCGAAGTCGTCGTGGAGGGTGAGGCCGGCCCGGGCCGCGGCGTCCTTGGCCTCGTCGTACGAACCGGCGACGAGGTTGCCCCACTCGCCGTTGGCCCCGACGAGGGCGATCCGGACGGTGCCCCGGGCGATGTGCGCGAGCTGGCCCTCGGCGCTGCCGCCGTGGGAGTCGGCGAAGGCGCGGATCTGCCGGGCGAGCCGCGCCGCGCGCTTGCCGGCCCGCTTCTCGTCCTTGGTGGCGGCCGCCGCGCCGACCGCCGTCTGCTCGTCCGCCTGCTGGGTGTCTGCCATGAACAGCATGCTACCCACGAGTAATCACCTAAGGAAGGGATCCACGGCGACGGCGACGAACAGCAGGGACACATAGGTGATGGACCAGTGGAACAGCCGCATCTCCTTGAGCTTGGCGCCGGTGACCTCGGCCTTGGCGCGGTTCTGCAGCCCGTGCGCCTCCCACAGCCAGAAGCCGCCGGCGAGCAGCGCCACCGCGGTGTAGAACCAGCCGGTGTAGCCGAGCGGCGTCAGCAGCAGGGACACCCCGACCATCACCCAGCTGTAGACGACGATCTGCCGCGCGACCACCTTGTTGGAGGCGATGACCGGAAGCATCGGCACGCCCACCCGCGCGTAGTCGTCCTTCACCTTCATGGACAGCGGCCAGTAGTGCGGCGGCGTCCAGAAGAACATGACCAGGAAGAGGATGACCGGCGCCCACGACATGGAGTCGGTGACCGACGACCAGCCGATGAGGACGGGCAGGCAGCCCGCGATACCGCCCCACACGATGTTCTGCGACGTCCGCCGCTTGAGGATCATCGTGTAGACGACGACGTAGAAGAGCAGCGCGCCCAGGGACAGCCAGGCCGACAGCCAGTTGACCGCGAAGCCGAACAGGAGCGTGGAGACCACCGCGAGGGAGATGCCGAAGACCAGGCACTCGTTCGGGCTCACCATGCCGGTGACCAGCGGACGCTGCGAGGTGCGCTCCATCAGGGCGTCGATGTCGCGGTCGTACCACATGTTCAGGGCGTTGGCGCCGCCCGCGGAGAGGTAGCCGCCGACGCAGGTGACGAGCACCAGCCACAGGTCGGGCACACCCTGCTGAGCGAGGAACATCACCGGAACCGTGGTGATCAGCAGCAGCTCGATGATCCGCGGCTTGGTCAGTGCCACGAACGCCTTGACGCGGGCCCCGAACGGACGGCGACCTGGACCACCCGGGCTCTCGGAGAGCACCCCCGCAGGACGGGATTCGACGGCCGTCACGCACACCCCTGGAAGTAACATCAGCGGCTCCCGCCGCGGATGGAAATAAGGCTCGCAAGCCCTTACGACCCCGTGAACCGGGTAAAAGCTTGCGCGTACCACGCCACTTTAGACGTTGGCCATACGGCGATCTTCGCGGGGGTGGGGTCGTGTTGGGGCCCGCGCGGCGGGGTGGCGGCGGCAGCTTTCCCCGGGCGTTCGCCCGCTGTTCAGGAGGCGGGCGGGACCGCCGCCCGGCAGTCTGGTCGTATGGCCGTGGCCGCCGGGCCGGGAATGTCCGGCCCGGCGATCCGGTTGCCCGAAGCGGCGAACCCCGTGACGGCCACGCAGCGACTGAGCACCGAAAACACCGAATGAGCGTCGAAAAGACGCCCGCACTTGCGGGGGTAGGCTCGACACCGCCTGGCGGACATACCCGTCCGTGGCATTCGACATGTGGAGAGGAGCCCTGACTCAGGGTGAGCACCAAGCCGACCACCACAGAATTCGAGTGGACCGAACTGGACCAGCGGGCGGTGGACACCGTCCGGGTCCTGGCCATGGACTCCGTGCAGAAGGTCGGTAACGGCCATCCGGGTACGGCCATGAGCCTGGCGCCCGCCGCCTATGTGCTGTTCCAGAAGCTCATGCGGCACGACCCGGCGGACGCCGACTGGACCGGCCGCGACCGGTTCGTCCTCTCCGCGGGCCACTCCAGCCTGACGCTCTACATCCAGCTCTTCCTGGCCGGCTACGGCCTGGAGCTGGACGACCTCAAGGCCTTCCGCACCTGGGGCTCGAAGACCCCCGGCCACCCGGAGTACGGCCACACCACCGGCGTGGAGACCACCACCGGCCCGCTGGGCCAGGGTGTCGCCAACGCGGTCGGCATGGCCATGGCGGCCCGTTACGAGCGCGGTCTGTTCGACCCGGACGCGGCCCAGGGCTCCTCGCCGTTCGACCACTACATCTACGCGATCGCCGGCGACGGCTGCCTCCAGGAGGGCATCTCCGCCGAGGCGTCCTCGCTGGCCGGCCACCAGAAGCTCGGCAACCTCATCATGCTGTGGGACGACAACCACATCTCGATCGAGGGCGACACCGAGACCGCCATCTCCGAAGACACCGTGAAGCGGTACGAGGCCTACGGCTGGCACGTCCAGCGCGTGGAGCCCAAGGAGAACGGCGACCTCGACCCCGAGGCGCTGTTCCGCGCCATCGAGGCCGCGAAGGCGGTGACCGACAAGCCGTCGTTCATCGCGATGCGCTCGATCATCGCCTGGCCGGCCCCGCACGCCCAGAACACCGAGGCCGCGCACGGCTCGGCGCTGGGCGAGGAGGAGGTCGCGGCCACCAAGCGCGTGCTGGGCTTCGACCCGGAGAAGCACTTCGAGGTCACCGACGAGGTGCTCGCGCACACCCGCGGCGCCCTCGACCGCGGCCGGGACGCCAAGAAGGAGTGGGAGAAGTCCTTCGCCGCCTGGCGCACCGCCAACGCGGAGCGCGCCGCGGAGTTCGACCGGATCGCCGCCACCGAGCTGCCCGAGGGCTGGGAGGACCACCTCCCCGTCTTCGAGACCGGCAAGCCGGTCGCCACCCGCGCCGCGTCCGGCAAGGTGCTGCACGCGCTGGGCGCGGTCATCCCTGAGCTGTGGGGCGGCTCCGCGGACCTCGCGGGCTCCAACAACACCACGATCGACAAGACGTCGTCGTTCCTGCCCGAGGGCAACCCGCTGCCGGAGGCCGACCCGTACGGCCGCACCATCCACTTCGGCATCCGCGAGCACTCCATGGCCGCGGAGATGAACGGCATCGCGCTGCACGGCAACACCCGCATCTACGGCGGCACCTTCCTGGTGTTCTCCGACTACATGCGCAACGCCGTCCGGCTGTCGGCCCTGATGCACCTGCCGGTGACGTACGTGTGGACGCACGACTCCATCGGTCTGGGCGAGGACGGCCCGACCCACCAGCCGGTCGAGCACCTGGCCTCGCTGCGCGCCATCCCGGGCCTGAACATCGTGCGCCCGGCCGACGCCAACGAGACCGCGCTCGCCTGGCGCGAGATCCTCCGGCGCTACACGAAGAAGTTCGGCGTGGGTGCCCCGCACGGCCTCGCACTGACCCGCCAGGGCGTCCCGACGTACCCGGCCAACGAGGACACCGCCAAGGGCGGTTACGTGCTCTTCGAGGCCGACGGCGGCGACCCGCAGGTCGTGCTGATCGGCACCGGCTCCGAGGTGCAGCTCGCCGTCGACGCGCGCGAGCAGCTGCAGGCCGCCGGCATCCCGACCCGCGTGGTGTCGATGCCGTGTGTCGAGTGGTTCGAGGGGCAGGACCAGGAGTACCGCGACAGCGTGCTGCCGCCGTCGGTCAAGGCGCGGGTCGCCGTCGAGGCGGGCATCGGTCTGACCTGGCACCGCTTCGTGGGCGACGCCGGACGCATCGTGTCGCTGGAGCACTTCGGCGCCTCGGCCGACGGCAAGGTCCTCTTCCGCGAGTTCGGCTTCACCGCCGACGCGGTCGCCGCCGCCGCCCGCGAGTCGCTCGAAGCCGCCGCGCGCTGACGCACGTACACGACGAGTAGGAGATGCAGAACCCATGACAGACGCACTCAAGCGCCTCTCGGACGAAGGCGTCGCGATCTGGCTGGACGACCTGTCGCGCAAGCGCATCACGTCCGGCAACCTCGCCGAGCTGATCGACCAGCAGCACGTCGTCGGCGTCACGACCAACCCGTCGATCTTCCAGAAGGCGATCTCCTCGGGCGACGGCTACCAGCAGCAGGTCAGCGACCTCGCCGCCCGTAAGGTCACCGTCGAGGAAGCCATCCGCATGATCACGACGGCGGACGTCCGGGACGCCGCCGACATCCTGCGGCCGGTCTTCGACGCCACCGGCGGGCAGGACGGCCGGGTCTCCATCGAGGTGGACCCGCGCCTTGCCCACCACACCGCGGCGACCATCGCCGAGGCCAAGCAGCTGGCGTGGCTGGTGGACCGCCCGAACACGCTGATCAAGATCCCGGCCACCAAGGCGGGCCTGCCGGCGATCACCGAGGTCATCGGCCTGGGCATCAGCGTCAACGTCACGCTGATCTTCTCGCTGGAGCGCTACCGCGAGGTCATGGACGCCTACCTCGCGGGCCTGGAGAAGGCCAAGGCCGCGGGCCTGGACCTGTCCCTGATCCGTTCGGTGGCCTCGTTCTTCGTGTCCCGCGTGGACACCGAGATCGACAAGCGCCTGGACAAGAACGGCACCGACGAGGCCAAGGCCCTCAAGGGCAAGGCCGCGCTGGCCAACGCCCGGCTGGCCTACCAGGCGTACGAGGAGGTCTTCTCCTCCGACCGCTGGGCCGCCCTGGACAAGGCCGGCGCCAACAAGCAGCGTCCGCTGTGGGCCTCGACCGGCGTCAAGGACCCGGCCTACAAGGACACGCTGTACGTGGACGAGCTGGTCGCCCCGGGCACGGTCAACACCATGCCGGAGGCCACCCTGGAGGCCACCGCGGCGCGCGGCGAGATCACCGGCAACACCATCGCCGGCACCTACGAGGCGGCGCAGGCCGATCTCGACGCGCTCGGCGCGCTCGGCATCGCGTACGACGATGTCGTGCAGCTCCTGGAGGACGAGGGCGTCGAGAAGTTCGAGGCCTCCTGGAACGACCTGCTCAAGTCGACCGAGGCGGAGCTCAAGCGCCTCGCTCCCTCGGAGGGCTGATCCCCTTGACCGCTGTTCATGGAGCGAACCCGCTTCGTGACGCCGCGGACCGACGGCTCCCGCGCATCGCGGGGCCGTCGGGCCTGGTCATCTTCGGCGTCACGGGCGATTTGTCCCGGAAAAAGCTGATGCCCGCCGTCTATGACCTGGCGAACCGCGGCCTGCTTCCGCCCGGCTTCTCCCTCGTCGGATTCGCCCGCCGGGAGTGGGAGAACGAGGACTTCGCGCAGGAGGTGTACCAGGCGGTCAAGGAACACGCCCGTACGCCGTTCCGCGAGGAGGTCTGGCAGCAACTGGTGCAGGGCTGCCGCTTCGTCCAGGGCGACTTCGACGACGACGTGGCGTTCGAGACCCTCAAGGACACCATCAACGAGCTCGACAAGGCCCAGGGCACCGGCGGCAACTTCGCCTTCTACCTGTCCGTGCCGCCGAAGTTCTTCCCCAAGGTCGTCCAGCAGCTCAAGAAGCACGGACTGGCCGACCAGAAGGAGGACTCCTGGCGCCGCGCGGTCATCGAGAAGCCGTTCGGGCACAACCTCGAAAGCGCCCAGGAGCTCAACCGGATCGTCCACGAGGTCTTCCCGCCCCACGAGGTCTTCCGGATCGACCACTACCTGGGCAAGGAGACCGTCCAGAACATCCTGGCGCTGCGCTTCGCCAACACGATGTTCGAGCCGCTGTGGAACCGCAGCTACGTCGACCACGTCCAGATCACGATGGCCGAGGACATCGGCATCGGCGGCCGGGCCGGCTACTACGACGGCATCGGCGCGGCCCGTGACGTCATCCAGAACCACCTCCTCCAGCTGCTCGCACTGACCGCCATGGAGGAGCCCGCCTCCTTCGAGGCCGACGCCCTGGTCGCGGAGAAGACCAAGGTGCTCGGCGCGGTACGGCTGCCGAAGGACCTGGGCAAGGAGACGGTGCGCGCGCAGTACGCGGCCGGCTGGCAGGGCGGCGAGAAGGCCGTCGGCTACCTCCAGGAAGACGGCATCAACCCGAAGTCGAAGACCGACACCTACGCCGCGATAAAGCTGTCGATCGACAACCGCCGCTGGGCGGGCGTCCCCTTCTACCTGCGCACCGGCAAGCGGCTGGGCCGCCGGGTCACCGAGATCGCGGTCGTCTTCCAGCGCGCCCCGCACTCCCCCTTCGACCACACCGCCACCGAGGAACTGGGCCAGAACGCCCTGGTCATCCGCGTCCAGCCGGACGAGGGCGTGACCGTGCGGTTCGGCTCCAAGGTGCCCGGCACCTCGATGGAGGTCCGGGACGTCTCGATGGACTTCGCCTACGGCGAGTCCTTCACCGAGTCCAGCCCCGAGGCGTACGAGCGCCTGATCCTCGACGTGCTCCTGGGCGACGCCAACCTCTTCCCGCGACTGGAGGAGGTCGAGCAGTCCTGGCGCATCCTCGACCCGATCGAGGAGTACTGGGACCGGCACGGGAAGCCCGCGCAGTACCCGGCGGGCACCTGGGGCCCGGCCGAGGCGGACGAAATGCTCGCACGAGACGGACGGAGCTGGCGTCGGCCATGAAGATCGATCTGACGGAAACCACGGCCAGCAAGATCAACAAGGCGCTGGTGGAGGGCCGTCGCGCCGTCGGCACCCCCGCCATCGGCATGGTGCTCACCCTCGTCATCGTCACCGACGAGGAGAATGCCTACGACGCCCTCAAGGCCGCCAACGAGGCGTCCCGGGAGCACCCCTCGCGCACCCTCGTCGTCATCAAGCGGGTCAGCCGGTCGCCGCGCGACCGCGCCAAGGCCCGCCTGGACGCGGAAGTGCGGGTCGGCACCGAGGCCGGCACCGGCGAGACGGTCGTCCTGCGGCTCTACGGCGAGGCGATCGACCACGCCCAGTCCGTGGTGCTGCCACTGCTGCTGCCGGACGCCCCGGTGGTGGTCTGGTGGGCGGTCAACGCCCCGCTGGACCCGGCCAAGGACCCGCTGGGCGCGCTCGCCCAGCGCCGGGTGACCGACGCCTACGCCTCCGAGAGCCCGGTGCAGGAGCTCTCCGCGCGCGCCGAAACGTACACGCCGGGCGACACCGACCTGTCCTGGACCCGGATCACGCCCTGGCGCTCCATGCTGGCGGCGGCGCTCGACCAGGGCCCGTGCACGGTCACCTCCGCCGAGGTCGAGGGCGAGGAGTTCAACCCCAGCTGCGAGCTGCTCGCCATGTGGCTCGCCAGCCGGCTGAACGTCCCGGTCTCCCGCAAGGTCTCGGGCGGCCCCGGCCTGACGGCGGTACGCATGCAGTCCAGCGGCGGCCCCATAGTGCTCGACCGCCCCGAGGCCTCGCTGGCCACGCTCTCCATGCCCGGCCAGCCGGACCGCTCGGTGGCGCTCAAGCGCCGGGAGACCGCGGAACTGCTCGCCGAGGAGCTCCGCCGGCTCGACCCGGACGACATCTACGCCGCCGCCCTGAAGTTCGGCGTGGAACGCCTCGGCGACGGCAGCAGCGACCGGCCGGCCGGCGGCGGCAGCGAGGGCCCGGCGGACACCAAGGGCACGACGGCCGAGGGCGAACCGGCGGCGTCCGCCGACGGCAACCCGGCGAAGTCCGCGTCCTCGGGGAAGAAGGCGCCCGCCAAGAAGGCGGCCACCAAGTGAGTGCTCCCCAAGTCGTCGTCCACCGCGACAAGGAGCTGATGGCGAGGGCCGCGGCGGCCCGGCTGATCACGAAGATCGTGGACGCCCAGGCCGCCCGCGGCTCCGCCGCCATCGTGCTGACCGGCGGGCGCAACGGCAACGGGCTGCTCGCTGCCCTCGCCGAGGCGCCCGCCCGGGACGCCGTGGACTGGTCCCGGCTCGACCTGTGGTGGGGCGACGAGCGCTTCCTGCCCGCGGGCGACCCGGAGCGCAACGACACCCAGGCCCGCGCGGCGCTGCTCGACAGCGTCCCGCTCGACCCGGCCCGGGTGCACCCGATGCCCGCAGCGGACGGCCCGTACGGCAACGACCCGGACGCCGCCGCCGAGGCGTACGCCGCCGAACTCGCCGCCGCGGCAGGCCCGGAGGACCACGGCCCGGTCCCGTCCTTCGACGTCCTGCTGCTCGGCGTCGGCCCGGACACCCACGTCGCGTCGCTCTTCCCGGAGCTCCCCGGCGTACGGGAGACCGAGCGCACGGTGGTCGGGGTGCACGGTGCGCCCAAGCCGCCGCCCACCCGGATCTCCCTGACCCTGCCCGCGATCCGCGCGGCCCGGCAGGTCTGGCTGCTGGCGGCCGGCGAGGACAAGGCGAACGCGGCGGCCATCGCGCTCTCCGGCGCGGGCGAGGTCCAGGCCCCGGCGGCCGGCGCGCGCGGCCGCAGCCGCACGCTCTGGCTCCTCGACGAGCCCGCCGCGGCCCAACTGCCGCGCAGTCTCTACCCACCGGCGTCGGCCTGAGCCGACGGCTCGGTCCGAGTGGGCAGCTCGGCCCGAGTGGGCGGCTTTCGCGGCCGGCCATCCTTTGTGCCCTGCGGGCCCCGTCCTCCTTGAGGGCGGGGCCCGCGGCGTGTGTGCGGGTGGCACCGGCGTGTTCAGCCGCGAGGGGCCGCGACGGTGTGGCGTCGCGGCCCCTCGGTCGGGCTTGGCTGGGGGTGGTGGGCTGGCGGGGGGTCAGCGGCCGCGGAGGGCGCGGTACTTGGCGACCAGGGCGGTGGTCGAGGGATCGAGGCCCGGTACGTCGGCGCCCTCGGTGAGGGCCGGTTCGACGCGCTTGGCGAGGACCTTGCCGAGTTCGACGCCCCACTGGTCGAAGGAGTCGATGTTCCAGACCGCGCCCTGGACGAAGACCTTGTGCTCGTACAGGGCGATCAACTGGCCGAGTACGGACGGGCTGAGTTCCTTCGCGAGGATCGTGGTGGTGGGGCGGTTGCCCTGGAAGGTCTTGTGCGGGACCAGTTCCTCGGCCACGCCCTCGGCGCGCACCTCGTCGGGCGTCTTGCCGAAGGCCAGTGCCTGGCCCTGGGCGAAGAGATTGGCCATCAGCAGGTCGTGCTGGGCCACCAGGCCGGGCTGCAGGTCGGCGACCGGTTCGGCGAAGCCGATGAGGTCGGCCGGGATCATCTTCGTGCCCTGGTGGAGCAGCTGGTAGTAGGCGTGCTGGCCGTTCGTGCCGGGGGTGCCCCAGACGACCGGGCCGGTCTGCCAGGTGACCCGGTGGCCCTCGCGGTCCACGGACTTGCCGTTGGACTCCATGTCCAGCTGCTGGAGGTAAGCGGTGAACTTGGAGAGGTAGTGGCTGTAGGGCAGTACCGCGTGCGACTGGGCGTCCCAGAAGTTGCCGTACCAGATGCCGAGGAGACCCAGCAGGAACGCGGCGTTCTCCTGCGGCGGGGCACAGCGGAAGTGCTCGTCGACGAGGTGGAAGCCGGCCAGCATCTCGCGGAAGTGTTCCTTGCCGACGGCGATCATCAGCGAGAGGCCGATCGCGGAGTCGTAGGAGTAGCGGCCGCCGACCCAGTCCCAGAACTCGAACATGTTGTCCGGGTTGATGCCGAACTCGGTCACCTTCTCCGTGTTGGTGGAGAGGGCGACGAAGTGCTTGGCGACGGCTGACTCGTCGGCCCGGAGGCCGGTCAGCAGCCAGTTGCGGGCCGAGGTGGCGTTGGTGATCGTTTCGATGGTGGTGAAGGTCTTCGAGGCGATGATGAAGAGCGTCTCGGCCGGGTCGAGGTCGCGGACGGCCTCGTGCAGGTCCGCGCCGTCCACATTGGAGACGAAGCGGAACTGCATGTCCCGGTGGGTGTAGGCGCGCAGCGCCTCGTAGGCCATGGCGGGGCCGAGGTCCGAGCCGCCGATGCCGATGTTGACGACCGTCTTGATGCGCTTGCCGGTGTGGCCCTTCCAGTCGCCGGAGCGGACCCGGTCGGAGAAGGTGCCCATCTTGGTCAGGACGTGCTGGACGGCGGGGACGACGTCGGTGCCGTCGCTCTTGATGACCGCGGAGCCCGGTGCGCGCAGCGCGGTGTGGAGTACGGACCGCTGCTCGGTGACGTTGATCTTGTCGCCGCAGAGCATCGCGTCGCGCAGTTCGGCCACGCCGGTCGCCGCGGCCAGGTCGCCGAGCAGCCGCAGGGTTTCGTCGGTGACCAGGTGCTTGGAGTAGTCCAGGTACAGGTCGCCGACCTGGAGGGTGTAGCGGTCGGCGCGCGCGGGGTCGCGCTCGAACAGTTCGCGGAGGTGCACCTCCCCCAGCTGCTCGCGGTGCTTGCTCAGCGCGGTCCACTCAGGCATCTGGTCGAGCCTGCTGCGGCCTTGTGGGTTCATCTCGGACATCAGCCTTCTTCATCTCGTACCGGCCCCGCCATCTCCCAACCTAATTGATCAGGGCGCGGTATGAGGTATCTGTCCGCTGTCGGTCGGTGCGCTGTCCGGCATCTGACGAACCGGTGGACGGGCGGGGAGGAGTGCCAGGGTGGCGAGGCCCAGCAGGCCGGCGGCGAGGAGGGCGGGGCTGCCGGGGCCGTACGCCGTGGCGGCTGCGCCGCCGAGCAGTCCGCCGAGGGGTGCGGTGCCGAGGGACACCGTCCGGAACGCGGCGCTGATGCGGCCGAGAAGGGCGGCCGGGGCGCGCCGTTGGACGACGGTGGCCTCAAGAACGGTGGCCACCGTGCCGGCGAAGCCGAACAGGCCGAGGAGCACCGCCGCGGCGCCGGCCGCGGGCACCGTCCCGAAGCCCACCAGGAGCAAGGTCTGCAGCACTCCGATGAGGAACGCGGCGCGGAACGGGCTGCCGGCCGCGGCGAGGATCCGGGCCGCGCAGAGGCCGCCCAGCACCGTTCCGATGCCGTATCCGGTCGTGATGACGGCGTAGCCGGTGTTCCCGGCGCCCAGGCCGTCCTTGACGACCACCACCAGGGTGGCGATGAGCGCCCCCATGCCGGTGTTGGCCAGCGCCACCGACAGGCAGAACGCCCGCAGTACCCGGTCGCGCCACAACTCCCGTATGCCCTCGGTGAGGTCGCGGCGCAGGGTGCGTCCGGTGGCGGCCGGCGGGCGGGCCGGTGGCGGGGTGCGCAGGGAGGCGACGAGACCGGCCGCGAGGAGGTACGTCATGGCATCGACGAGGAAGGGGAGCGCGGCACCGAGCGCGACGAGCGCCGGGGCGAGGGGTCCGCCGAGGAACCGGTGGGCGACCTCCTGGCCGGTCAGCAGCCGGGCGTTGGCGGTGGGCAGTGCCTCCTGGGGCACGAGCGCGGGCAGCAGGGCCGTGGCTGCGTTGTCGAACAGCGTCTGGAGGGTCGTGAGCGCGAAGGCCAGCGCGAGCAGCAGTCCGATGCCGGCCCGGCCGGTCGCCACGGCCAACGCGAAGCCGGCCACCAGCAGACCGCGGGCCACGTCGACCGTCCACATGGCCCGGCGCCGGTCCATGCGGTCCGCGACCGCGCCGCTGACCAGTCCGAACAGCAGCCAGGGCAGGAAGCCGCAGACGGTGACCAGGGAGATCAGCAGGGGGGAGTCGGTGAGGGAGTAGGCCAGCAGCGGCAGGGCCGTGCCGCGCAGGGCGTCGCCGAAGCGGGAGACGGCGGCCGCGGTCCACAGCCGGCCGAAGCCCCCGCGCCAGGTGAGCGGGCCGGCAGCACCCACCGTCCGGTCCGCCGTCGCGCGCACCACCTTGTCCGTCATCTCGCCCCCCGTTCGGCCGTCGTCATCCGTGGCCGCCGTACGCGGCGGCGCTTCGCCCACACGGCAACACTTCGCAGTCACGCACTCACCCACCGTGCGCATGTTCCTACGGTACGGGCGACCACTGACAACGGGCCTCGGGCAGCTTCCCCATCCGCTGCCTCAGATGCGACGGAAGACCGGTGCGACGGAGGGCCGAGGGGCGGCGGCTCGCGCGAACGCGGCCGGCCCGGCCGGAGGGGGGTTCCCTCCGGCCGGGCCGGCCATCTGTCTGTTCCGTCAGATCTCGCCGCGGAGCTTGGCGAGCGCCTCCGCGAGGATCGCCTCGCCGTCGGCGTCGCTGCGGCGCTCACGGACGTAGGCGAGGTGGGTCTTGTAGGGCTCGGTGCGCGGCGGGTCCGGCGGGCTGTCCCGGTCCTTGCCTGCCGGGAAACCACAGCGCGGGCAGTCCCAGGTGTCCGGAACCTGCGCATCGCCGGCGAAGCTGGGCTGCGTCTCGTGCCCGTTGGAGCACCAGAAGGAGATGCGGATGCGCGGCGCGGACTCGCCGCGCTCGGCCTCCCCCATCGGCCCCGCCCCGACCCGACTTCCTCGGATCGCGTTGCCACTTGCCACGGTCGTTACTCCCTGCGTAATGGTGCTGCAAAGCCTTCACATCAGCTGCGCTGCGGAACGCCACAGTCTACGTAAGGCCCAACGCGCGTCCAGTGAGCGGAGTTACCGTCCCGGGACGCCGCCCTCATGATAGGCCGCGTCCCCGACGGTATGTCAGCTGCCGAGCTTCATCAGGACGCCGAGGACGACAATGCAGGCGAACCACAGCAGACCGATCACGATGGTGATGCGGTCCAGGTTGCGCTCGGCGACCGAGGAGCCGCCGACCGAGGACTGCATGCCGCCGCCGAACATGTCGGACAGACCGCCGCCCTTCCCTTTGTGCATGAGCACCAGCATCATCAGCAGCAGGCTGAAGACGATGAGGGCGATCGAGAATCCGATGACCACGGCTGGACCAACTCTCTAGGACTGACGGACGGACGTAGGGATCACGATACGTGGAACATATGGTGCGGGGCCGGGTCGGCGCTGGTGCACCGGTCCCGGCCCCGACAGGGTACGACGAGGGCTCGCCCTCGTCATAGTTGCTGGTGTTGCGCGGCTGCTACTGGTCGCGGAAGCGGACGATCTTGACGAATTCGTCGGCGTCCAGTGCCGCGCCGCCGACCAGGGCGCCGTCGACGTCCGGCTGCGCCATGATCGCGGCAACGTTGCCGGACTTGACCGAGCCGCCGTACTGGATGCGGACCTTGTCGGCCAGCTCCTGGCTGTAGAGCTCGGCCAGGCGGCCGCGGATGGCCGCGCAGACCTCCTGGGCGTCCTCGGGGGTGGCGACCTCGCCGGTGCCGATGGCCCACACCGGTTCGTAGGCGATCACGATGGTCTCGGCCTGTTCGGCCGGGATGTCCGCGAGGCCGCCGTCGACCTGGGCGAGGGTGTGCGCGACGTGGTTGCCGGCCTTGCGGACGTCCAGGCCCTCGCCGACGCAGAGGATCGGGGTGATGCCGTGCTTGAAGGCGGCCTTGACCTTGGCGTTGCAGATCTCTTCGTTCTCGCCGTGGTACTGGCGGCGCTCGCTGTGGCCGACGGCCACGTACGCGCACTTGAGCTTGGCGAGCATCGCGCCGGAGATCTCACCGGTGTACGCGCCGGAGTCGTGCGCGGAGAGGTCCTGCGCGCCGTACTTGATCTTGAGCTTGTCGCCGTCGACCAGCGTCTGCACCGAGCGGAGGTCGGTGAAGGGCGGCAGGACGGCGACCTCTACGGCGTCGAAGTCCTTGTCGGTGAGGGCGAAGGCGAGCTTCTGGACGTGTGCGATGGCCTCGAGGTGGTTGAGGTTCATCTTCCAGTTGCCCGCCATCAGCGGGGTGCGGTCACTCACGGTTGTTCAGTCCTCCAGAGCGGCGAGGCCGGGGAGCGTCTTGCCTTCGAGGTATTCGAGGCTGGCGCCGCCACCGGTCGAGATGTGGCCGAATGCCTTCTCGTCGAAGCCCAGCAGGCGGACCGCGGCGGCGCTGTCGCCACCGCCGACCACGGTGAAGGCATCGCTGTCGACGAGCGCCTGGGCGATGGCACGGGTGCCACCGGCGTAGTCCGGGTGCTCGAAGACACCGAGCGGACCGTTCCAGAAGACGGTCGCGGCGTCGGCCAGCTTGGAAGCGTACAGCTCGCGGGTCTTCGGGCCGATGTCCAGGCCCTCCTTGTCGGAGGGGATCTTGTCGGCGTCGAGGGTCTCGAAGTCGGCGGGGGCCTTCGTCTTCAGGTCCGGGAAGTCGGTGGAGGCCAGGACGTCGACCGGCAGGACCAGCTCGACGCCGTTCTTCTCGGCGCGCTCCATGTATTCCGTGACGACCGGGATCTGGTCCTCCTGGAGGAGGGAGATGCCGACCTCGTAACCCTTGGCCTTGAGGAAGGTGTACGCCATGCCGCCGCCGATCAGGAGGCGGTCGGCCTTGCCGAGGAGCTCGTCGATGACGGCGAGCTTGTCGGAGACCTTGGCGCCGCCGAGCACGACGACGTACGGGCGCTTGACGTCCTCGGTGAGCTTCTTCAGGACGCCGACCTCGGTGGCGATGAGGTCACCGGCGGCCTGCGGCAGGCGCTGGGGCAGGTCGTAGACGGAGGCGTGCTTGCGGTGCACGGCGCCGAAGCCGTCGCCGACGTAGAGGTCGGCGAGGGCGGCGAGCTGATCGGCGAAGGCGCCGCGCTCGGCGTCGTCCTTGCTGGTCTCGCCGGGGTTGAAGCGGAGGTTCTCCAGCACGGCCACCTGGCCGTCGGCGAGGCCCGCGGTGACGGCGGCGGCGGATTCGCCGACGGTGTCGGTCGCGAACGCCACGTCCTGGCCGAGGAGTTCACCGAGCCGCTGAGCGGCGGGGGCCAGGGAGAAGGCCGGGTCCGGGGCGCCCTTGGGGCGGCCCAGGTGGGAGGCGACGATCACCTTGGCGCCACGCTCGGTGAGCTTGGCGATCGTCGGGGCGACGGCGCGGATCCGGCCGTCGTCGGTGATGGTGGTGCCGTCCAGCGGGACATTCAGGTCGGCGCGGACAAAGACCCGCTGTCCCGCTACCTGGAGGTCGTCGATCGTCTTCATGGGAAGTGCTCCGTCGCTTGATTCGGTCGCAGGACGGGGCTCGTACGACGCTTCGTCGCGCCGTACGAGCCCCGTCCTTCACACCTCGGTGCCTGGGGTATCAGGCAGAGATATCAGAGCTGGCCGCCGACGAAGGTGGTCAGGTCCACCAGGCGGTTGGAGTAGCCCCACTCGTTGTCGTACCAGCCGACGACCTTGACCTGCTTGCCCTGCGCCATCGTCAGGGAGGAGTCGAAGGTGCAGGAGGCCGGGAAGTTGACGATGTCCGAGGAGACGATCGGGTCCTCGGTGTACTCCAGGATGCCCTTGAGCTGGCCCTCGGCGGCCTTCTGGAACGCGGAGTTGATCTCGTCCTTGCTGACTTCGCGGTCGAGCTCCAGGACGAGGTCGGTGACCGAGCCGGTGGGGACCGGGACGCGCATGGCGATGCCGTCCAGCTTGCCCTTGAGCTGCGGGAGGACCAGCGCGGTGGCCTTGGCGGCACCCGTGGAGGTCGGGATGATGTTCTCCGCGGCGGCACGGGCGCGGCGCAGGTCCTTGTGCGGGAAGTCCAGGATGCGCTGGTCGTTGGTGTACGCGTGGACCGTGGTCATCAGGCCCTTGACGATGCCGAAGTTCTCGTCGAGGACCTTCGCCATCGGCGCCACACAGTTGGTGGTGCAGGAGGCGTTGGAAATGACGTGGTGGTTGGCGGCGTCGTACTTGTCGTTGTTGACGCCCATCACGATCGTGATGTCCTCGTCCTTGGCGGGCGCGGAGATCAGGACCTTCTTGGCGCCGGCGGCGAGGTGCTTCGCGGCGTCCTCGCGCTTGGTGAAGATGCCGGTCGACTCGACGACGATGTCGGCGCCGAGCTCGCCCCAGGGGAGGTTCGCCGGGTCGCGCTCCGCCATCGTCTTGAAGGTCTGGTTGCCGACCGTGATGGTGTCGTCGGTGTGGCTGACGTCCTGCTTGAGGCGACCCAGGATGGTGTCGTACTTGAGCAGGTGGACCAGGGTGGCGTTGTCGGTCAGGTCGTTGACACCGACGATCTCGATGTCCGCACCCTGCTCCAGGAGCGCGCGGAAGTAGTTGCGACCAATGCGGCCGAATCCGTTGATGCCTACGCGGATCGTCACGAACCGATCTCCTCGTTGGTACGCCGGCAAAGACACCGGCGAGCTGTATGGGCTGTCCCCGACCGCCTCCGACCCTACCCCCTATACGAGACGTACGTGACATTGACAAAACGCGCTCGATGCTTCTCAGATGAGCGTTTTTCGCCGGAGGACGTACCTGCGCGACCGCCCCCGGTGCGCTCGTGGCACCGGGGGCGGACGGGAGGGTGAGGAGGGTGCGGAGGGTCGGGTCAGCCGACCATGCCCTCGGCGAGTTCCTCGGTGAGGTTGGATTCGGTGCCGGGGATGCCGAGGTCCTGGGCGCGCTTGTCGGCCATCGCCAGCAGGCGGCGGATCCGGCCGGCGACCGCGTCCTTGGTGAGCGGCGGGTCGGCGAGGGCGCCGAGCTCCTCCAGGGACGCCTGCTTGTGTTCCATGCGCAGCCGGCCGGCCGCGGCGAGGTGCTCGGGAACCTCCTCGCCGAGGATCTCCAGTGCGCGCTGCACCCGGGCGCCGGCGGCGACGGCGGCCCGCGCCGAGCGGCGGAGGTTGGCGTCGTCGAAGTTGGCGAGGCGGTTGGCGGTGGCCCGGACCTCGCGGCGCATCCGCCGCTCCTCCCAGGCGAGCACCGACTCGTGGGCGCCGAGCCGGGTCAGCAGCGCGCCGATCGCGTCACCGTCACGGACGACGACGCGGTCCACGCCGCGGACCTCGCGGGCCTTGGCGCCGATGCCGAGGCGGCGGGCCGCGCCGACCAGGGCGAGCGCCGCCTCGGGGCCGGGGCAGGTGACCTCCAGCGAGGAGGAGCGGCCGGGTTCGGTGAGCGAGCCGTGGGCGAGGAAGGCCCCGCGCCAGGCGGCCTCGGCGTCGCAGGTGGCGCCGGAGACTACCTGCGGGGGCAGCCCGCGGATGGGGCGGCCGCGGCCGTCGACCAGGCCGGTCTGGCGGGCCAGCTGGTCGCCGCCGGCCACCACGCGTACGACGTAGCGGCTGCCGCGCCGCAGTCCGCCGGGGGCCATCACCACCAGGTCGGAGCTGTGCCCGAAGATCTCCAGGATGTCCTTGCGGAGCCGGCGGGCGGCGATGCCCGTGTCCAGCTCGGCCTCGATCACAATGCGTCCGCTGACCAGGTGCAGACCTCCCGCGAACCGCAGGATCGACGAGACCTCCGACTTCCGGCAGCAGGTCCGGGTGACGGGGAGCCGGGAGATCTCATCCTTCACCGCAGCCGTCATCGCCATGGGCCGATCCTTCCATGCATCCGAAAAATACGGTCGTACGCGGCGGCCAGCAGCTCCGGGTCGTGCCGGTCGGGGGCTCCCCCGGCGGTCGACCGGGCGTCGTCTCCTTGCGCCGCAACCGCCGCCAGCTCGACCTCGCTGCCGACGAGCTGCTTGGCGGCAACCGTCAGACCATCGATGTCGGGCACGGCGGCCTTGTCGGCCAGCACCACGTCGAAGGCGAGTTTAGGGGCGTGTCGGGCCAAAACCTCCAAATGACGCTGCGGGGAGAAGCCATCGGTTTCGCCCGGCTGCGGTGCGAGGTTGAGGGAGAGGACCTTGCGTGCCTTGGTCTCCTCCAGGGCCTGGCGCAGCTCTGGCACCAGCAGATGGGGGATCACGGAGGAGAACCAGGATCCGGGGCCGAGAACCACCCAGTCGGCGTCACGCACCGCGGCGACCGCCTCGGGAACGGCCGGCGGATCCTCGGGGACGACGTGGACGGACTGCACCTCGCCGCGGGTGAGGGCGACGGTGGCCTGACCGCGGACCGTGGAGAGGTCGTCGGGGTGGTCCGGGTCGTGGCCCCTGACCTGGGCCTGGAGTTCCAGGGGGACGGCCGACATGGGCAGGACCCGGCCGTGGGCGCCGAGCAGCTTGCCGACCAGGTCGAGTGCCTGGACGTGGTCGCCGAGCTGCTCCCACAGGGCGACGATGAGGAGGTTGCCGACGGCGTGGTCGTGCAGCTCGCCCTCGCTCTGGAAGCGGTGCTGGATCACCCGGGCCCAGGTCTGGCCCCAGTCGTCGTCGCCGCACAGCGCGGCCAGCGCCTTGCGCAGGTCGCCGGGCGGCAGCACGCCGAGCTCGTCGCGGAGCCGGCCGCTGGAGCCGCCGTCGTCGGCGACCGTGACGACGGCCGTGAGGTCACCGGTGATGCGGCGCAGCGCGGCGAGGGAGGCGGACAGGCCCATGCCTCCGCCGAGCGCCACCACCTTGGGGGTGGCGCCCTTCGTCGCACGGCCGCTGGGGACGAATCGGCGGACCCGGCGCAGCCGTGGTGTGCGGCCGGTCACTCGCGCCCCATGTCGCGGTGGACGACGACGGTTTCCACTCCCTCGGAGACCAGCCTCCGGGCGAGCTTCTCGGACATCGCGACGCTGCGGTGCTTGCCGCCGGTGCAGCCCACGGCGATGGTCACGTAGCGCTTGCCCTCGCGGCGGTAGCCCTCGGCGACGATCCGCAGCAGCTCGGCGTAGCCGTCCAGGAACTCCTTGGAGCCGGGCTGGCTGAAGACGTAGTGGGAGACCTCGTCGTTGAGGCCGGTGAAGGGGCGCAGCTCGGGAACCCAGTGCGGGTTGGGGATGAAGCGGCAGTCGATGACCATGTCGGCGTCGACGGGCAGGCCGTACTTGAAGCCGAAGGACATGACGGTGGCGCGGAGCTCGGGGACCTCTTCGCCGGCGAACTGGGCGTCCATCTTGGCGCGGAGCTCGTGGACGTTGAGGCTGGAGGTGTCGATGACCAGGTCGGCGTCGCCGCGCAGCTCGCGCAGCAGGTCGCGTTCGGCGGCGATGCCGTCGACGATGCGGCCGTCGCCCTGGAGGGGGTGCGGGCGGCGCACGGACTCGAAGCGGCGCACCAGGGCCTCGTCGGAGGATTCCAGGAAGACGATGCGGCGCTTGACGTTCTGCGCGTCGAGGGTGGCCAGGGACTCCTTGAGGTTGGCGAAGAAGCGGCGGCCGCGGACGTCGACGACGACGGCGATGCGGGCGACGTTGCCCTGGGAGCGGGCGCCGAGCTCGACCATCGGGGGGATCAGCTCGGGCGGGATGTTGTCGACGACGAACCAGCCGAGGTCCTCCAGGCACTTGGCGGCGGTGCTGCGGCCGGCGCCGGACATCCCGGAGATGATCACCAGCTCGGGGATCGCGGCGCTCTCGCCCGGTTCGGACTCGCGCATCGTGCCCGTACTCACTTGTGCACCGTCTCTCTCGGTTTCCTGCGTCTCGTGCTCTGTGCTCATGGTTCCTGCCCCCGTTCTGCCGACAACGCGGCCGGTGGGGCCCCGTCATCCTCAATGATCTCTCCTGTGGCGGTGTTCACCGCGGGAGCGGTCGGTGCCGCTCCGGCCAGCGCCGCGGCGACCGTCTCGGCGGTCTTGCGGCCGACCCCCGGGACCGCGCAGATCTCGTCGATCGTCGCGGCCCGCAGCTTCTTCAACGAGCCGAAGTGCTTGAGCAGTGCGTGGCGGCGGGTGTCGCCGAGGCCGGGCACGGCGTCGAGCGGTGAGGCCTTCAGCCGCTTGGTCCGCTTGCTGCGCTGGTAGGTGATCGCGAAGCGGTGTGCCTCGTCGCGGACGCGCTGGAGGAGGTAGAGGCCCTCGCTGCTGCGCGGCAGGACGACCGGGTCGTCCTCGCCGGGCAGCCAGACCTCCTCCAGGCGCTTGGCCAGGCCGCAGACGGCGACGTCGTCGATGCCGAGCTCGTCCATGGCCCGGCGGGCGGCCGCGACCTGCGGGGCGCCGCCGTCGACGACGACGAGCTGGGGAGGGTAGGCGAACCGCTTGGGGCGGCCGTCGTCGTCGAGCGGGCCGCCGGTGGCGGGGGCGGTGTCCTCGCCGGGGGCGTAGGGGGCTTCAGGGGCTTGGGCTTCGGGGACTTCGAGGGTTTCGGGGGTTTCGGGGGTTTCGGGGGTTTCGCCGTCCGGCTGCCCGGGCTCCTCGGTCCACTCCCCCGACTTCTGCTTCTCCTGGAGGTAGCGCCGGAAACGGCGGCCGATGACCTCGTGCATGGACCGGACGTCGTCCTGCCCCGCGAACCCCCTGATCTGGAAGCGGCGGTATTCGCTCTTCCGGGCCAGACCGTCCTCGAAGACCACCATGGAGGCGACCACGTCCTCGCCCTGGAGGTGGGAGATGTCGAAGCACTCGATGCGCAGCGGCACCGAGTCCAGGCCGAGGGCCTCGGCGATCTCCTCCAGGGCGCGGGAGCGGGTGGTGAGGTCGGAGGCGCGCTTGGTCTTGTGCAGGGCGAGGGCCTGCTGGGCGTTGCGGCCGACCGTGGCCATCAGGTCCTTCTTGTCGCCGCGCTGCGGGATGCGCAGGGAGACCTGGGAGCCGCGGCGCTGGGTGAGCCACTGGGCGACCGGTTCGGCGGGGTCGGGCAGGGCGGGGACCAGCACTTCCTTGGGCACGGCGTCGCCCTGCTCGTCGCCGTAGAGCTGCTGGAGGGCGTGTTCGACGAGGTCGCCGGTGGTGACCGCCTCGACCTTGTCGGTGACCCAGCCGCGCTGGCCGCGGACCCGGCCGCCGCGGACGTGGAAGATCTGGACGGCGGCTTCGAGTTCGTCCTCGGCGACGGCGATCAGGTCGGCGTCGGTGGCGTCGGCGAGGACGACGGCGCTCTTCTCCATGGCCCGCTTGAGGGCGCCTATGTCGTCGCGGAGCCGGGCGGCGCGTTCGTACTCCATCTCCTCGGCGGCGTCCTGCATCTGCCGTTCCAGGCGGCGGATGTAGGCGCCGGTCCGGCCGGCCATGAAGTCGCAGAATTCCTCGGCGAGTTCGCGGTGGTCCGCTTCGGAGATCCGGCCGACGCAGGGGGCGGAGCACTTGCCGATGTAGCCGAGCAGGCAGGGGCGGCCGATCTGGGCGGAGCGCTTGAAGACGCCCGCGGAACAGGTGCGGACGGGGAAGACCCGCAGCATCAGGTCGACGGTCTCGCGGATGGCCCAGGCGTGGGCGTACGGGCCGAAGTAGCGCACGCCCTTCTTCTTGGCGCCGCGCATGACCTGGGCGCGGGGGAAGTCCTCGTTGAGGGTGACCGCGAGGTACGGATAGCTCTTGTCGTCGCGGTATTTGACGTTGAAGCGGGGGTCGAACTCCTTGATCCAGCTGTATTCGAGCTGGAGCGCCTCGACCTCGGTGGAGACGACGGTCCATTCCACCGAGGCGGCGGTGGTGACCATCGTGCGGGTGCGCGGGTGGAGGCCGGCCAGGTCCTGGAAGTAGTTGGCCAGGCGCTGGCGCAGGCTCTTGGCCTTGCCGACGTAGATGACCCTGCCGTGCTCGTCGCGGAACTTGTAGACCCCCGGCGAGTCGGGGATCTGTCCCGGCTTGGGTCGGTAGCTGCTGGGGTCTGCCATGAACCCCACCCTACTGACCGCCACCGACAATCACGGTGTCCGGACCGCGGCCGGGGTGCCTGCCCGCCGTGGGGGTGGCGGGCAGGCGGCCGGGCGCCCTGGTCAGCGGTGGCGGCGCCGGCGCAGGGCGGTCGCGGTGGACAGGCCCAGGGCGAGCAGCGCGGCGGCGCCGGCCGCGGTGGTGGCGGCGGTCACGGGGAGGTCGCCGTCCGGCACCGCGGACGCCTGGGCGGGCTGCCCGGCGGCCGGTTCCGCGGCGGGCGCGGCCCGCTCCGCGGCCTTCGGGCCGTAACCGCCGGCCTCGCCCCGCCGGTCGTACGCGGAGCCGGGGAGCTTGTCGCCGTAGGCCTTCGCCACCCGCTTGCGGTAGGCGGCGACGGTGGTGCCGTGGGCGCCGACGGCCTTCCGGGCGTCCGCGTCCAGCGGCTCGATGCGGTCGCCGCGCTGGAGGTACCAGGCGTCGATCTGCGGCTCGTGGAAGACCGTGCCGGCCGCGTCCCGGGCGGCGCCGGCCGCGGCGTAGCGGGTCTCGTCGTCGCCGCTGGCGATGTTGACCACCTTCCAGGTGCCACCGTGCCGCACGGTCCACACCGAGGCGGTCCGGCCGTCGGCGGCGACGGCCTTGCTGGCGAGGAACTCCAGCCGGGCCACGGGGGCGTGGGCGGTGCCGCGGACGAAGTCCGGGGAGAGGGAGTAGACCGGGACGGCGGCGCCCTCGATGTGCGGCCGTACGGTGCCGGGCGCCACGGCCCGGGCGCCTTCGCGCTCCTGGTCGGCGGCGAAGAAGCGGGCCACGGTCTTCAGGGTCGCGGGGGCGGTGGCCGCGTCGTGGGCCGCGGTGAGGCTCGCCCGGGCCGGTGCCTGCGGCGCGGGGACGGGCGCGGCGACCGCGGTGTACGGCGCGAGGCCGATCAGGGCGGCGGCCAGCGCTCCGGTGGCGACGGCACGGACGGCGTGGGAGGCGGCGGTGCGCTGCGTCATGCCTCAGGCTCCTATCCGGTAGAGGGAGTGCGTCCAGGAGAAGGAGCTGCCGTTGACGTAGTAGTCGAAATCGCCCCAGTTATAACGGTAGTTGGAGGGCCAGGGATCGCCCCAGTAGATCCAGTTGTTGTCGGTGTCGTAGCCGTAGACGACGTGCATGTGGCCGCCGCCGGAGGACCACTGGATGCGGGTCTCGATGGGCCGGTTGGCGTTGATCTCGTTCTGGACGGTGCTGTAGCGGAGCCATCCGGTCACGTAGGAGCCGGAGTTGATGCCCATCCAGTCGAAGGCGTTCTGCACGTTGCCCAGGGTGGCCTGGTTGTTGGGGCAGGTGGTGCCCTGCTGGCGGTCGAACGCGGCGTTGCAGAACTGGTTCTGGCTGTAGTTCCTGCCGTACCAGGTGGCGATGGTGTTGCCGGAGCCGGCCCAGCACCAGTTGGTCTTCTCCTGGGCCTGCATGGAGATGTCGAGGCGGTTGGCGGTCAGGGGTCGCGCGGGGGCGGCCGTGGCGGCGGGGTGCGACGGACGGGCGGGCGGGGTGGCCGCCGCGGTGGTCGCGGTGGAGGAGGCGGTCAGTACGGCGGTGGTCAGCGCCGCGGCCGACAGCCATCTCCGGCGGGACAGGGGTGCACGTGGCATGGCGTTCCTCCCGATGGGGGGTGAGGGGGAGAGGAGCGCATCCGGATGCTTGCGAAGGAGCATCGGGTGTTGTCGCAGGCAGGTCAACACGCTTCAATGCGGGATGACATGGGGGTGTGGACGGACGGGCCCGGATGTGAACGACCGGTGCCCGGCGTACTGCAGTGAACAGGCACGGAGAGCACGCGGCGCGCAATCCGGATGTGAACGTTCACCCGCGCGCCGGAGGAAGAGGACATGGCACAGAACACTCCCCAGTCGGCCGAGCTGGCCCAGCTCCTGCGGACCGGTCCGTTCCATCTCGCCCTGCGCTCCGCGCTCACCGCCCGGGGGCTGGCCCTCACCCGGGTCCAGCACAAGCTCGCCCAGCGCGGCATCACCATCGGGGTGACCAGCCTGAGCTACTGGCAGCAGGGCGCCCGGCGGCCGCAGCGGCCCGAATCGCTGCGGGCGGTCCGCGCCCTGGAGGAGGTCCTGGAACTGCCCGCGCAGTCCCTGCACCGGTTGCTGGTGCCGCAGGGCGGTGCCCACCGGGAGGCCGAGCGGCCGGTCGCCCGCACGTACCGCTCGCTGGTGGCGCCCGCCGACGCGCTGCAGCGGCTGTTCGTCGAGCTGGAGGCGCCCGCGGACGGCGGGCTGCACACCGTCGGCCACCACGAACGGGTCCGCATCGGGCCGCAGCGCCAGCTGGTCGAGCGGGAGTCCCACCAGGTGGTCCGGGCCCACCGGGACGGCGTGGACCGCTATGTCGCCATCCACCGCGGCGAGGCGGGCTGCGAGCCCGCCCGGGTGCGGGTGCACGCCGGCGAGAACTGCCGGCTGGGCCGGGTGCGCGGGCACGCCGAGGCCGGTGTGGTGGTCGCCGAGCTGCTCTTCGACACCCGGCTGCGGGCCGGCGACACCCATGTCTTCGGCTACGTCTTCGAGGACGGCAGCGGCGGCCCCAGCAGCGAGTACCTGCGCGGTTTCAGTTTCGCCGGCTGCCAGTACGTGCTGCAGGTGCGGTTCGACGAGGCGGCGCTGCCGGTGCGCTGCCGCCGCTTCGCCCAGGCCTCGGCGGGCGCCCCGCGCAGCGCCCAGCAGGAGCTGACGCTCAGCGGCCGGTACCACGCCGTCCACCTCGTCGAGCAGGGGGTGCGGCCCGGAATACTGGGGATCGGGTGGGATTGGGGATAAGGGCGGCATCGGGTGGGATGGGGGGTAAGGGCGGCATCCCGATGGGGGTGGGGGGTGGTCGGCCGGGCAGGCCGGCCCGTCGGTCCGCAATCAGCTTGCCGTGCTCGGGCCCGCGATCAGCTTGCCGTGCTCGGCCCTGACCGGGACCTCGGGCAGCGGCTCGGACGCCGGGCCCTGGACGACCTTGCCGGTGGTGACGTCGAAGCGGCTGCCGTGGCAGGGGCAGCTGCCCTCCTTCTTCTCGACGTCGGACAGGATGCAGCCGGCGTGGGTGCACTTGGCGCTGAAGCACTTGTACGTGCCCTTGGCGGGCTGGGAGACGACGAGCCGGTCCTCGCGGTAGAGCTTGGCGCCGCCGACCGGGACGTCGGCGGCGGACCCCAGCTCCACGGGCTTGTCGGGGATCGCCGAGTCGTCCGAGTCGTCCGAGCCGTTGGGCGTGCAGGCCGCCAGCCCGAAGCCGGCGGCCCCGGCGAGCGCGGCACCCCGAAGTACGGTCCGGCGGGCGGGGGGCTGGCTCATGACGGCTCCAGGGATCACACGGTTCACAGGTTCAGAGGCGGACGGATCCCGACGATACCGGCACGACTTCCTTCCCTTCCGGTCGGGCCGGACGGCCCCCGAGCAGCGCCTGCCCGATCTCCTCCCACTCCTCCAGGACTGCGGCCCTTGGCCTCCGGCTGGTCTCCGGCCGGCCCCCAGTTGGTCTCCGGCCGTTCTCCGGCCGCTCTCCGACAGCTCTTCGACAGCAGCGGCTGCACAGGACGGACCACCCTGCACGTAAACGCTTACGCAAGCGTTTACGTTTGGCGGCGATGCTCGTACTGTGGGGATCTCGCGGGACGAGGCCGCCGTACGGGCGCGGCCGTGGGCGCCGCCCTGGCGCCGTACCCGCGGGGAGGAAGAGCCGGATGACGACGATGGTGGATGTGGCGCGGCGGGCGGGGGTCTCCGTCGCCACCGTTTCGCACGTGCTGAACGGGACCCGGCCGGTGCGCCCGGACACCCGGGCGGCGGTGCTCGGCGCCATCGAGGAGCTCGGCTACACCCACAACACCCTGGCCCGCTCGCTGGTGACCGCCCGCACCCGGTCGATCGGCCTGGCGGTCTCGGCGATCAGCAACCCGTACTTCACCGAGATCCTCCAGGGCGTCGAGGCCGGTGCGCTGCAGGCCGGCTACAGCCTGCTGATCGCCGATCCGCACGACGATCCGCAGCACGAGCGCAAGGTCGTCCAGCTGCTGCACGAACGCCGGGTGGACGGCGTGATCGTCGCGCCGTCAGCGGAGCCCGCCGAGATGGCCGCCTATCTGGCCCGGCGTGAGGTGCCCACCGTCTTCCTGGACCGGCTGGTCGGCGAGGAACACGACCAGGTGTGCGCGGAGAGCACCGGCCCGGTGCGGGAGCTCGTCGAGCACCTCGCCGACGCAGGGCACACCCGGATCGGCCTGGTCGCCGGGCTGCCGGGGCTGAGCACGACCACGGAGCGCGTCCAGGGCTACCGCGAGGGCCTGCGCTCGCGGGGCCTCCCCTTCGCGCCCGAACTCCTGGCCGGCGGCAATTCCGAGGCGGAGGGCGCCGAGGACGCCACCCGGCAGCTGCTCGCCGCGCCCGAACCGCCCACCGCACTGATCACCGCCAACAACGCGATGACCATCGGCGCGCTCCGTGCGCTGCGCGGCCTGGGCCTCGACGTCCCCCGTGACCTCGCGCTGGCCTGCTTCGACGACTTCTCCTGGGCCGACCTCTTCAGCCCCCGGCTGACCGCGATCGCCCAGCCCAGCAAGGAGATCGGGGCCACCGCGGTCCGGCTGCTGCTGGAGCGGCTGGCGGAGCCCGGCCGGCCGCCGCGCACCGTCCGTCTGCCCTGCACCTTCGTGCACCGTACGTCGTGCGGCTGCCCCGAAACCGGCCCGGCGACCGGCCCCGGCCCGGCCGCCAACCCGGCCGGACACGCTGCTCACCAGGCCGAACGGACCGCTTCCCCGGCCGCACCGGCCACTCGCCCGGCCGCTCGCCCGGCCGTTCCGGCCGCTGCCCAGGCCGCCCAGGCCGCCCAGGAAAGGAACCCCAACCCGTGATCGTCGTCGCCGGCGAGGCGCTCATCGACCTCGTCCCCAGCTCTCAAGGCCCTTCCCTGGACGGCCAGTTGCCCGCGCTGCTGCCGCGGCGCGGCGGTGGCCCGTACAACACCGCGGTCGCCCTGGGGCGGCTGGGCTCGCCCACCGCGTTCTGCTCCCGGGTCTCGACCGACAGCTTCGGCGAGGCGCTGCTGAACGGGCTGCGCAGCGGTGGGGTGGACACCTCGCTGGTGCAGCGCGGCGCCGAGCCGACCACCCTCGCGGTGGCGGACATCAGCCCGGACGGCTCGGCGGGCTACGGCTTCTACGCCGACGGCACCGCCGACCGGCTCTTCACCCTGCCGCGGGAGCTGCCCGCCGCGGTCCGCGCGCTCTCCCTGGGCACCTGCTCGCTGGTGCTGGAACCGGGGGCGAGCGCCTACGAGTCCCTGCTGCGACGCGAGGCCGCGCGCGGCGTCTTCACCGCCCTCGACCCCAATGTCCGCCCGGGCCTGATCCCCGATCCGGACGCCTATCGCGCCCGCTTCCGCTCGCGGCTGCCGCATGTCGCCCTGCTGAAGCTGTCGGAGGAGGACGCACTGTGGCTGGCGGGGCGGGAGGCCGCTGCGGACGGCGGTCCGGGCGCCGGTACGGGCGGGGATGCGGCTTATGCCGGTACGGCCAGCGGCCGGTCGGCGGTCCTCGCGGCGGCCCGGGAGTGGCTGGCCGTGGGGCCCGCGGCGATCGTGCTCACCCATGGCGGCGCGGGGCTGACGGTGCTGACGCGGGACGGCCGCGAACTGACCGTCCCCGGTGAGCGTGTCACCGTCGTCGACACCATCGGAGCGGGCGACACCGTCAACGCGGCGCTGCTGCACCGGCTCGACGCCCATGACGCGCTCTCGTACGCCGCGCTCGCCGCCCTCGGCGACAAGGACTGGGAGGACATCCTCCGCTTCGCCGCCCGTGCGGCCGCCATCACCTGCTCCCGAGCGGGCGCGGAGCCGCCGTACGCGACGGAACTGGCGGCATAAGCCGGCGGTCCAGCGGTCGCGGTCCGCACCGGCCCGGCCGGGGCCCTCGTGGGTCCCGGCCGGGCCGGTGGCGCGTCAGGACGCGGACCGGCGGGTGCGTGCCGCGGTCTTCTTGGCAGCGGTCTTCTTCGTCGCCGTGGCCGCGGTCTTCTTCGCCGCGGTCTTCTTCGCCGCGGTCTTCTTCACCGCGGTCTTCTTGGCGGCCGGCTTCTTGGCGGGCGGGGTCTTCGCCGCGCCGGGGCCGGCCGAGCGGCCGCCGTTGCCGGCCGCGACCGTCACGGCGTCGCTGACCCGGTCGCCGAGGATGTCCCGCAGGAACTTGCCGGTGTGGCTGGCCGGGACCGAGGCGATCTCCTCGGGCGTGCCCTCGGCGACGACCAGGCCGCCGCCGTTGCCGCCCTCGGGACCCATGTCGACGACCCAGTCCGCCGTCTTGATCACATCGAGGTTGTGCTCGATGACGATCACGGTGTTGCCCTTGTCGACCAGCCCGGACAGCACGTTGATCAGCTTGCTGATGTCGTCGAAGTGCAGACCGGTGGTCGGCTCGTCGAGGACGTAGACCGTGCTGCCCGTCGAGCGCTTCTGCAGCTCGCTGGCCAGCTTGACGCGCTGCGCCTCACCGCCCGAGAGCGTCGGCGCGGACTGTCCGAGGCGGACGTATCCGAGGCCGACCTCGTGGAGGGTCTTGAGGTGCCGGGCGATGGTGGGGACCGCCTCGAAGAAGCTCAGCGCCTCCTCGATGGGCATGTCCAGCACCTCGGCGATGGACTTGCCCTTGTAGTGGACCTCCAGCGTCTCGCGGTTGTAGCGCGCGCCGTGGCAGACCTCGCACGGCACGTACACGTCCGGCAGGAAGTTCATCTCGATCTTGATCGTGCCGTCGCCGGAGCAGTTCTCGCAGCGGCCGCCCTTGACGTTGAACGAGAAGCGTCCCGGCAGATAGCCCCGGACCTTGGCCTCCATCGTCTCCGCGAAGAGCTTGCGGACGTGGTCGAAGACACCGGTGTAGGTGGCCGGGTTGGAGCGCGGGGTCCGGCCGATCGGGGACTGGTCGACATGGACGACCTTGTCCACCAGGTCGTCCCCGGCGACCCGGGTGTGCCGGCCCGGTACCGACTTGGCGCCGTTCAGCTCGCGCGCGAGGTGGGTGTAGAGGATGTCGTTGACCAGCGTCGACTTGCCGGAGCCGGAGACGCCGGTGACGGCCGTGAACACGCCGAGCGGGAAGGAGACGTCGATGTCGCGGAGGTTATTCTCCTTCGCGCCGTGCACCGTCAGCCGGCGGGCGGGGTCGGCGGGCCGGCGGACGTCCGGGGTCGCGATGGCCTTCTTGCCGGACAGGTACTGACCGGTGATCGACTCCTTGTTGGTCAGCAGCTGCTTCATGGGGCCGCTGTGCACGACCTTGCCGCCGTGTTCACCGGCGCCCGGGCCGATGTCCACGACCCAGTCGGCGACCTTGATGGTGTCCTCGTCGTGCTCCACCACGATCAGGGTGTTGCCCATGTCGCGCAGCCGCACCAGGGTTTCGATCAGCCGGTGGTTGTCGCGCTGGTGCAGACCGATGGACGGCTCGTCGAGGACGTAGAGCACGCCGACCAGGCCGGAGCCGATCTGGGTGGCGAGCCGGATGCGCTGGGCCTCACCGCCGGAGAGGGTGCCGGCCGCGCGGTTCAGCGAGAGGTAGTCCAGGCCGACGTCGACCAGGAACTTCAGTCGTTCGTTGACCTCCTTGAGCACCCGCTCGGCGATCTTCTTCTCACGGGCGTTGAGCGTCATCCCCCGCAGGAAGTCGGCGCAGTCGCTGATCGACATGGCCGCGACCTCGGCGATCGACTTCTCCTGGACCGTGACGGCGAGCACGATCGGCTTCAGCCGGGTGCCCTCACAGGTCGGGCAGGGCACCTCGCGCATATAGCCCTCGAAGCGCTCGCGGCTGCTGTCGCTCTCGGCCTCGGAGTGCCGGCGCTTGACGAACGGCACCGCGCCCTCGAAGGGGGTGGTGTAGGCGCGCTGGCGGCCGTAGCGGTTGCGGTAGCGGACCTCGATCTGGGTCTTGTGGCCGTACAGCAGCGCCTTCTTGGCGCGGGCCGGCAGCCCGGCCCAGGGGATGTCCGTACGGAACCCGAGGGCGTCGGCGAGCGCGCCGACCAGGCGGCCGAAGTACTCCTTGGTGTGTCCGCCGGACCAGGGGTGGATGGCGCCCTCGTCGAGGGAGCGGTCCTCGTCGGGGACGATCAGCTCGGGGTCGACCTCCATGCGCGTCCCGATGCCGGTGCACTCGGGGCAGGCGCCGAAGGGCGAGTTGAAGGAGAAGGAGCGGGGTTCGAGCTCCTCGAAGGAGAGGTCGTCGTAGGCGCAGTACAGATGCTCGGAGTACATCCGCTCGCGCTGGGGGTCGTCCGGGTCGAGGTCGACGAAGTCGAGGATGACCATGCCGCCGGAGAGGCCGAGGGCGGTCTCGACGGAGTCGGTCAGCCGGCGCTTGGCGCTCTCCTTGACCGTGAGGCGGTCGACGACCACCTCGATGGTGTGCTTCTCCTGCTTCTTCAGCGTGGGCGGCTCGGCGAGCTGGATGGTCTCGCCGTCGACCCGGGCGCGGCTGTAGCCCTTGGTCTGGAGGTCGGAGAAGAGGTCGACGAACTCTCCCTTGCGCTGGCGCACCAGCGGGGAGAGCACCTGGAAGCGGCTGCCCTCGGGCAGCTCCAGGACCTTGTCGACGATGGCCTGCGGCGACTGCCGGGCGATCGGCCGGCCGCACTCGGGGCAGTGCGGTTTGCCGATGCGGGCGAAGAGGAGCCGGAGGTAGTCGTAGACCTCGGTGATCGTGCCGACCGTCGAGCGCGGGTTGCGCGACGTCGACTTCTGGTCGATCGACACCGCGGGGGACAGGCCCTCGATGAAGTCCACATCGGGCTTGTCCATCTGCCCGAGGAACTGGCGGGCGTACGAGGACAGCGACTCGACGTAACGCCGCTGCCCCTCGGCGAAGATCGTGTCGAAGGCGAGCGAGGACTTGCCCGAACCGGAGAGGCCCGTGAAGACGATGAGGGAGTCGCGGGGGAGGTCGAGCGAGACGTTGCGGAGGTTGTGCTCGCGAGCGCCACGGACGATGAGACGGTCGGCCACGCCGGTCGGCACCTTTCTTGGAGAGGGGCGGGAGCCGCGGGCTTCTGCGTCCGCCGCTCGGTGATGAGCAGAGGCGGCGGAACGGAGCGGGGCCCCCGCCCCAGGGTATGGGGCCCGCAGCGGCACTGTCTTTGGGATGCCACACACGAGCCTATAGCACGCGCATTCGATTTACGGGGGCCGGAAGCCCTCTTCACCCAAACGTGTGGCGGCCACACATCCTTCCCGGCCCGTCGCACGCCCGTACGCTGCGGAAACGCCCGCGGCACGGCCCGGCCGGCCCGTCAAGCCGGCAGTGCCCGCTCCAGCGCCTCGAAGGTGCGCTGCAGCACCTCCGCCTGCCCGGCGGCCACCTCACCGACCGGCTCCCCCGCGAGCTGACGGCCCACGGCCTCGGCGTACGCGGTCCGGATCCCGGCGACGATCAGTGCCGCGGCCAGCCGGGCGGAGTGGTCCGGCCGCCCGGCGTCGCCGCCCGCGGCCTCGGCGAGCAGTCCGGCGAGGGTGCCCTCCAGCTCCTCGACCGCCTCGCGGGCCCGGGCCCGCAGCGCCGGGGAGTCCAGCACCGTACGCCAGAAGTGCTCGAACCCCTCCCCCACCCCGCACAGCGGATGCCGCTCGGCGAGCAGGTCGAGGACGAGCCGGCGGAGGGCGGCCAGCGGCGTCTCGTCCGGGCCGCGGTCCCGTACGGCGCGGCGGATCAGCTCCTGCCCCTCGGGGATGCGGTCGAGGAAGAGGTCCTCCTTGCGCGGGAAGTAGTTGAAGACGGTCATCGTGGAGACCTCGGCGGCGCGGGCCACCTCGGCGACGGTGACGTTGTCGAAGCCGCGCTCGATGAAGAGCAGGGTGGCCTCGCCGGAGATCCGCCGGCGGGTGCGCAGCTTCTTGCGCTCGCGCAGCGTCAGCCGCCCGTCCTCCACCTCGAAGCCGGTCTCCGGCTGCCGGCCGCGGGCCGCTTCGGACCGGTGCCCCGCACCGGGCGCGCTCCCGCCCGTCGCACTCCCGCCCTTCGGGTCCCGACCGGTCCGCGCGTCCGCACGCTGCTGCACATCCACCATGCCGGAAATCCTAGGCGCCCCCTCCGACAATTTTGAGCCGCCAAAAGTTTTTAGTGGCTACACTTCGCGCCATGACCTATGACGCAGACGTAGTCGTGGCAGGGGGCGGCCCGGTGGGGCTGATGCTCGCCTGCGAACTGGCACTGGCCGATGTCCCGGTCGTCGTCCTGGAGCGGCTGACCGAGGTGGACACGACGATCAAGGCGGGGGCGATCAACACCCCCAGCGCGGAGGCCTTCTACCGGCGCGGACTGCTCCCGGAGCTGGCCGAGGTGCAGCGCACCGCCCTGGGGAGGTTCAGCGCGTTCCTGAGCCAGCGGCAGGCCGCCGGCGCCTCCGTGGTGCAGCAACCGCCCAAGTTCGCCGGGCACTTCGCGGGCATCATGCTGCGCGGCGATCTGCTCGACGAGTCCGATCCGGACTTCGACGCCGCCGGACCCGCCGCCGACGTCGGCCTGGTCCCCCAGGAGTCCCTGGAACGGCTGCTCGCCGCGCGCGCCGCCGAGTTGGGCGTCGAGGTGCGCCGCGGGGTGACGCTGACCGGCTTCGACGCCGGAGACGACGGGGTGCGGGTGCACACCTCGCAGGGCACGCTGCGGACCGGCTGGCTGGTGGGGTGCGACGGTGGCCGCAGCACGGTCCGCCGGCTCGCCGGATTCCCGTTCCCCGGCACGGCCCCGGGGATCACCGGCCGCCAGGCCCTGGTGGAGATGACCGGTACCGAGGCGCTGGGGGCCGGCTGGAACTGGACGGAGCACGGGACGTACGCGCACGGTCCGATGCCCGGCCGGTTCCTCACCGTCGAATTCGACGGGCCGCCCGCGGACCGGGAAGCTCCGGTCACCGCACAGGAGTTGGAGGCGTCGCTGCGCCGCGTCTCCGGGGTGGACGAGGTGCGGGTCCACAAGGTGATCTCGGCGACCCGGTTCACCGACAACGCCCGCCAGGTGCCCGACTACCGGGCGGGACGGGTGCTGCTCGCCGGTGACGCGGCTCACGTCCACTCGCCGTTCGGCGGGCAGGGGCTGAACCTGGGCATCGGCGATGCGATGAACCTCGGCTGGAAGCTGGCCGCGACGGTGCACGGTTGGGCACCCGAGGGGCTGCTCGACACCTACACGGCCGAGCGGCACCCGATAGGCGCCTGGGTGCTGGACTGGACCCGTGCCCAGGTGGCGCTGATGCGGCCCGAGTCGCATGCGGGGGCGCTGCGCCGGATCGTCGCCGAACTGGCGGGCACGGTCACCGCCACCACCTTCTTCGCGAAGAAGATCTCCGGTGTCTGGCAGCGCTACGACCTGCCCGGCGACCATCCGCTGACCGGCCGCAGCGCACCCGACCTGGAGCTCTCCGACGGCAGCCGGCTCGGGGACCATCTGCGGGACGGGCAAGGGCTGTTGCTCGATCTCGCCGATGACGCGGAGCTGCGCAAGTGCGCCGCCGGATATGGCGGCCGGGTGCGGCTGCTGACCACCGGCTGCCCGCAGCGGCCGGGGCTCGCGGGCCTGCTGGTGCGGCCGGACGGCTGCACCGCCTGGGCCGCGGACGTCCCCGGGGCCGCGGCCGACGCGGGTGACACGACGGGTGCGCCGGACGGGCCGGCGGCCGCGCTGCGGCAGTGGTTCGGCCCGCCCGCCGACCTGACGGGCTGACGCGGCCGGCCCCTGGGAGGGTGGCGCCCGGTGGCCCGGCCGGTCGCCGCGCGCCGCCCGTCCCGCCCCGCGTACGCCCCGATCGGTGTCCGCCGACTCCCGAACCCGCCCGGGCGGCGCTAGCTTCGGAACATGACCGTCACCCCGCCCCACTTCGCGCACGATGTGGCCGCCGTTCGTGAGGCCACCGACCGGCTCCTGATCTCGCTGGGCAAGCTCGACGACGCGGCGATCGGGGAACCCTCGCTGCTCCCCGAATGGACCCGCGGCCATGTCCTCGCCCATCTGGCACGCAACGCGGACGCCCTGGTCAACCTCCTCACCTGGGCACGGACGGACGTCCGTACGCCGATGTACGCCGGCGCCGAGGCCCGGGACGCCGACATCGAGCGGGACGCCGACCGCTCCCTGGAGGCGCATCTGACGGACCTCAAGGAGAGCGCCGCGCGGTTCGACGCGGCGGTGGACGCGCTGCCGGAGGCGCGCCGCGCCTTCGAGGTGGAGATGCGCAACGGGGTCGTGGAGCGCGCCGACCGGCTGCCGTTGCGCCGGCTGGCCGAGGTGGAGCTGCACCACCTGGACCTCGGCGTGGGCCACACCCTGGACCAGCTGTCGCCCGCGTTCATCGACGGCGAGCTGGCGTTCCTCACCACCATCAAGTTCGCCGGGCATCCGGACCTGCCCGCCCTGGAGATCCGCACCGACGACGGCCGCCACTGGCGCACCGGCCGCGCGGCCACCGGCCCGGGCGACGAGGCCGCGCCCGTGGTGGTGAGCGGCTCCGCAACGGCCCTGGTCGGGTGGCTCACCGGGCGCGGGGACGGCAAGGAACTCGACGGTCACGGCTCCGCGCTGCCTGTCGTACCCCCGCTCTAGAGTGGGGTTCATGGCCTACAGCGGAGCAGTGAAGGTCGGCGGACCGGCCGACGTGCACGAGCTGACCGACCTGATGATCTCGAAGGTCGCGGTCGGTCCGATGGACAACAACGCCTATGTGCTGCGGTGCCGGGCGACCGACGAGCAGTTGCTGATCGACGCGGCCGCGGATCCGCACACCATCCTGGCGCTGGTCGGCGAGAGCGGTCTGGCGTCCGTCGTGACCACGCACCGCCACGGCGACCACTGGGGTGCGCTGCGGGAGGTGGTCGGCGCGACGGGCGCGCGGACGTACGCGGGCCGGTACGACGCCGAGGGCATCCCCGTCCCCACGGACGTCCTGGTCGACGACGGCGACACGATCACCGTCGGCCGGGTCCGGCTGACGGCGCGCCATCTGGTCGGTCACACCCCCGGCAGCATCGCGCTCGTCTACGACGACCCGCACGGCCCTCCGCATCTGTTCACCGGCGACTGCCTGTTCCCCGGCGGTGTCGGCAACACCTGGGGCGACGCCGAGAAGTTCAGCAGTCTGATCGACGGCGTGGAGAGCAAGCTCTTCGGCGAACTCCCCGACGAGACCTGGGTCTACCCGGGCCACGGCAACGACACCACCCTGGGCGCCGAGCGCCCGCATCTGGCCCAGTGGCGCGAGCGGGGCTGGTAGCGGGACTGACGGGCCGGGGTCGACCGGCCATCGGGGCGAGCGGAGACGGGCCGTGCGCCGGCCCGTCTCCGGATGGTCAGGACCCGATGCGCTCCTCGGCGTCCGCCGCCTCGACGGGTGCCGCCTCGGCCGCCGACTGCTTCTTCGAGGCGCGCAGGCTGGTGAGCGTGGTGACGACCAGCACGGCGCAGATGACGCCCAGGGAGACCGGAATGCTGATCTCCGGTACGGCCACTCCGGACTCGTGGAGCGCGTGCAGCACGAGCTTCACGCCGATGAAGCCGAGGATGACCGACAGGCCGTAGGAGAGGTGGACCAGCTTCTTCAGCAGTCCGCCGATGAGGAAGTACAGCTGACGCAGGCCCATCAGGGCGAAGGCGTTGGCGGTGAAGACGATGTACGGGTCCTGGGTGAGGCCGAAGATCGCCGGGATGGAGTCCAGGGCGAAGAGGACGTCGGTGGTGCCGATCGCCAGCATGACGATCAGCATCGGGGTCATCAGCCGCTTGCCGTTCTCGACGACGAACAGCTTGGTGCCGTGGTAGCGGTCGGTCGACGGGAAGCGCCGCTCGACCATCTTCAGGAAGCGGTTCTCCTCGAACTCCTCGTCCTCCTGGTCCGCCCGCGCCTCCTGGATGAGCTTCCAGGCCGTCCAGATGAGGAACGCGCCGAAGAGGTAGAAGACCCAGGAGAAGTTGGCGATGATCGCGGCGCCCGCGCCGATGAAGCCGGCCCGCAGGACCAGTGCGATCAGGACGCCCACCATCAGCACCCGCTGCTGGTAGACCGCCGGGACCGCGAACTTCGCCATGATCAGGACGAAGACGAAGAGGTTGTCGACGCTCAGGGACTTCTCGGTGATGAAGCCGGCGAAGAACTCACCGGCCGGTGCGGTCCCGCCGAAGACCAGCAGCCCGAGGCCGAACAGCGCGGCGAGGGCGATCCAGACGGCGGTCCAGGTGCCGGCCTCCTTCAGGGAGACCTCGTGCGGTGTGCGGCCGCCGATGAAGAAGTCGGCGGCGATCAGGGCGCAGAGACCAAGGATGGTCAGCACCCACAGGGTCAGGGAAGTGTCCACTGCTCCTCCGGCAGAGTCGTACGGCACTCACAGCGTCGTCGCTGCCGGAGGTCTCTTCCGCCCCGCGCCGCCCGAAGGGCACGGGGCCGGCGTCCCGGGATCTCGTCACACTCACGATCCGTGATGACGGGTGCGCCGCATCGGGAGTACTCCCCTCCGCACCAAGAAGAGTAAAGGAGGACCAAGATTTAGTAAAGTAATGGGTAAAAGTGCTGGTCAGGGGGCTGGCGGCAGGGGTGGCCCGGCGGGTTCGGTGCGGGCGGCGGCGCGGCGGGCCTCCGCGAGCCGGGTCAGCACCTGGCGCACCACCTGGCTGCCCTTCGGGGCGAGCGCCGGCTCGTACGTCCAGGCGTGGCCGACCCAGGGATCGGCGAGGTGGGCGTCCGGCACCGGGGTGAGGCGCAGCAGGGAACGCCACAGCGGGTCCAGCACCGGGCCGAACTCCCGGGCCTGGGCACGGTCGGCGACCATCATCAGATGGACCCCGGCTGCCGGGCCCTCGTCGGCCAGATAGCGGAGCATGGTCACCGCGCGGTCGTCGAAGCCGTGCGGGAAGTCATGGACGATCAGCAGCTGTTCGGCGGTGTCCAGATCGGGCGGGAGCGCGTCCGCGGCCCGGCTGCGCACCGCCATCTGGACCAGGTCGACCCGTCTGATCAGCCCCTCCAGGACCGTGGCCACCCCCTGGGCGCCGGGCACCGGAGGCCCCGGCAGGGCACCGGTCTCCACGAGCGGCGCGAGCGCCTGACCCGCCGCACCCGCGGGGTCGATGACCTGCACGGCGAACTCCCCGGCGGGGTGGACGGCCAGCAGCCGGGCGGCGATCGCGACGGCGGCCTCCAGGGCGAGCCGCCGTAGTTCCGCCGGGTCCGGCGGGCCCTCCGTCAGCGCGCTGCCCAGCTCGCGCCGGCCGAACTCGCGCTCCCGTCCGGGCTCCGCGCCGCGGGCGAGGGAGTCGGGCCCGCTGTCGATCCACAGTCCGCGCTCCAACGGGAGCCGGACGAGCATGGGGATGCGCAGGTCCAGCACCTCGGGGAGGTGCAGATCGCCCAGCCGCAGCGCCATCGGGCGCTCCAGAGGGACGTGGTGGCCCTGCCATACGGGGTTGTCCCAGCGGGCGAACGCGGGCGGCAGGGCGGGCTCGACGACCTCCGACTCGGCGGTCAGCTGGGCCAGGTCGCGGTCGAGGGCGGCGCGGGCCCGGGTCAGGAGGGTGGCGTGCCGGTCCCGGGCGGTGGCCCGGGCGACGTCGGCGGCGGCGCCCAGGCGGTTGCGCGGGTCGGCGAGGACCTCGTCGAGCTCCTGCGCCAGACGGGACTCGGCGAAGTCCGAGGCGCTGCGGTACGCCGCGACCGAACGGGCCAGATCCTCGAACATGCCCCAGATCTGGTTGTAGAGCCGCTCCTCCATGCTCCATCCGGCGGCGTCCCCGGCCACGGGTGGCGGAGGGCCGTCCGCCACGGGGGCACCGGACACGGGGGCACCGGACGGGGCGGTGGCGGGCGGCGTGGGGCCGGGCGCCGGGGTGCTGCGGCGCTGCGGGTGGCGGTAGTCGACGGGACCGCCGGCGGCCGGGGTGGCGGCCGCGGACGTGGCGGCGAGGGCAGGGGCCTCGCGCGCCGGGACCTCTCCGGCCGGGGCCGGTGCGGTCGCCGCCTCGATCCCGGCGGCGAGTTCGGCCGCCCGGGCCAGTCCCTGGTCCTGCAGCAGCGCGGCCAGACCGTCGGCGTAACCCTGGCCCACCGCCCGTACCTTCCAGGCTCCCTGGCGGCGGTACAGCTCGACGGCGACGACGGCCGTCTCGGCGGTCAGTCCGGTGAGGGTGCAGCCGGCCAGGCCCGTGCCGTCGACGGCGGTGAGCCGTACGGACGGGGCGGGGGCCGCGCCGAAGGTGGCCGGCGCGCCGCTCCGGGCGGCGAGCGCCAGCAGCACGCTGACGCGGTGGACGGCCGCGGGCAGCGCGTCGAGGTCCACCGTGATGCGGTGCTCGGCCGCCGCCCGGCCGGGCACCTCGACGCCGGGCCGACGGGGCGCACCCGGGTGGACCACGGCTTCGGGGCCCGGCAGCCCGCCCTGCTCGTCGCCGAGCGTCACCCCGGCCACGACGGGGACGCCCGCCGCGATCCGGATCTCCACCCGGCTCCGGTCCAGCGGATGGTTCTGGCCCCGGACCAGCTCGGCCGTCATCGTTCTTCCCCCTGGTTGTCACTCGTCCCGGGCCCGCCCCGGGCGGCTGCCCGGGGCGCACGGCGGCGCGGCCCGGGTGCGCGCTGCCGTGGTGCTGCGGCGGTTTACAGGTGCGGGACGATCGCCGGAACCAGGTCCTGGAAGGTGCGGCCGACGGAGGGCTCGCCGATGGCGGTCATCTTCCAGCCGTCGCCGACGCGGTGCACCTTGGCCATGACCTGTGCGGTGTAGTTGCCGCCGCCCGTGAGGGTGTAGCGGGCCAGCTCCTGGCCGGTGGTCTCGTCGACCAGCCGGCAGAAGGCGTCCTCCACCTCGGTGAAGGTCTGCCCGGTGAAGGAGTTGACGGTGAAGACGATCTGGTCGATGTGGACCGGCAGCCGCGCCAGGTCGACCAGGATCGCCTCGTCGTCGCCGCCCTGGCCGGCACCGCCGACCAGGTTGTCACCGGTGTGCCGGACCGCGCCGTCGTCGCTGACCAGGTGCTGGAAGAAGACGACGTCGATCGGCTGCTTGCCGGCGAACAGCACCGCCGAGGCGTCGAGGTCGATCTCCTTGGTCCGCCGGCCGAACAGTCCGCGGCGCGGCGCCGAGCGCCACCCGAGCCCCATCCGGACCGCGGTCAGCGTCCCCCCGTCGGACTTCTGCAGGCTGATGCCCTGCCCCTTGGACAAATTGACCGACACGCGCCGTCCCCTCTCTGTACCGTCCCGCCCACGTCTCCGGCGGCAGCTTCGACCCTACGCAGGACGACGGGCCCGGGGCGTCGCGGGCCCGTGTTTGTGGCGTTTCTGCAACACCAGGGCGGGCGCGCCACCCGTCCTGGTGAGTGCGCCACCCGCCCGGCCCCCACTACTTCACGCCGGCCTCCCTCATCTGCCGCAGCTCCTTCTTGAGCTCGCCGACCTCGTCGCGCAGTCGGGCGGCGATCTCGAACTGCAGCTCGGCCGCGGCGGCCCGCATCCGCTCCGTCATCTCCTCGATGAGCTCGGCGAGTTCGGCCGCCGGACGGTCCGTCAGCGGGGCCTCCGCCTTGGCGCCCTTGCCCTTCGCCGCCTTGGCGCCGAGCGCCGGGACCGGCGCCTTGCCCTTGGTGTCCTTGGCGTCGCCTGCCTTGCGGTAGCCGCTGCCCAGCAGCTCCCGGGTGTCGATCTCCTCGCGGGCGATGGTGGCGACGATGTCACCGATCTTCTTGCGGAGCGGCTGCGGGTCGATGCCGTGCTCCTTGTTGTACGCCAGCTGCTTCTCCCGGCGGCGGTTGGTCTCGTCGATGGCCTTCTCCATCGCCGGGGTGACCTTGTCGGCGTACATGTGCACCTGGCCGGAGACGTTGCGCGCGGCGCGGCCGATGGTCTGGATCAGCGAGGTCCCGGAGCGCAGGAAGCCCTCCTTGTCGGCGTCCAGGATGGCCACCAGGGACACCTCGGGCAGGTCGAGGCCCTCCCGCAGCAGGTTGATGCCCACCAGGACGTCGAACTCGCCGGAACGCAGCTCGCGCAGCAGCTCGACGCGCCGCAGGGTGTCGACGTCGCTGTGCAGGTAGCGGACCTGGATGCCGAGTTCCAGGAAGTAGTCGGTGAGGTCCTCGGCCATCTTCTTGGTGAGCGTGGTGACCAGGACGCGCTCGTCCTTCTCGGTGCGGGTGCGGATCTCGTGCACCAGGTCGTCGATCTGCCCGTCGGTGGGCTTGACCACGACCTCCGGGTCGACCAGGCCGGTGGGGCGGATGATCTGCTCCACGAAGCCGTCGCTGCGGGCCAGCTCGTACGGTCCGGGGGTCGCGGACAGGTACACGGTCTGCCCGATGCGGTCCAGGAACTCCTCCCACTTCAGCGGCCGGTTGTCCAGGGCGGACGGCAGCCGGAAGCCGTGGTCGACGAGGGTGCGCTTGCGGGAGGCGTCGCCCTCGTACATGGCGCCGATCTGCGGGACGGTGACGTGCGACTCGTCGATGACCAGGAGGAAGTCCTCCGGGAAGTAGTCGATGAGGGTGTTGGGCGCCGAGCCGGGCTCGCGGCCGTCCATGTGCATGGAGTAGTTCTCGATACCGGAGCAGGAGCCGATCTGGCGCATCATCTCGATGTCGTACGTGGTGCGCATCCGCAGCCGCTGGGCCTCCAGCAGCTTGCCCTGCTTCTCCAGGGTGGTGAGCCGGTCGGCCAGCTCGGCCTCGATGCCGGCGATGGCCCGCTCCATGCGCTCGGGACCGGCGATGTAGTGGCTGGCCGGGAAGATGTACAGCTGCTGGTCGTCGCTGATCACCTCGCCGGTGAGCGGGTGGAGGGTGGAGAGCGCCTCGATCTCGTCGCCGAACATCTCGATCCGGACGGCCAGCTCCTCGTAGACCGGGAAGATCTCGATGGTGTCACCGCGGACCCGGAACGTGCCGCGGGTGAAGGCCAGGTCGTTGCGGCTGTACTGGATGTCGACGAAGCGCCGCAGCAGCTGGTCGCGGTCGATCTCGTCGCCGACCTTGAGCGGCACCATCCGGTCGACGTACTCCTGGGGCGTGCCCAGGCCGTAGATGCAGGACACCGAGGCGACCACGACGACGTCACGCCGGGTGAGCAGGGAGTTCGTCGCGGAGTGGCGCAGCCGTTCGACCTCCTCGTTGATGGAGGAGTCCTTCTCGATGTACGTATCGGACTGCGGGACGTACGCCTCGGGCTGGTAGTAGTCGTAGTAGGAGACGAAGTACTCGACGGCGTTGTTCGGGAGCAGCTCGCGGAACTCGTTGGCGAGCTGGGCCGCGAGGGTCTTGTTGGGCGCCATCACGAGGGTCGGGCGCTGCAGCTTCTCGATCATCCACGCGGTGGTCGCCGACTTGCCGGTACCGGTCGCGCCCAGCAGGACGACGTCCTTCTCACCCCCGCGGATGCGCTGCTCCAGCTCGGCGATGGCCGCCGGCTGGTCACCACTGGGTCGGTACGGGCTGACGACCTCGAAAGGTGCCACCGTGCGTTCGATCTTTGATACGGGCCGCATGGGATCCACCGTACGACCCGCCACTGACAATCGACGTGGCCACTGCTCCGACCTGCGAATTCGCGAGCGGGCCCGGCGGGCGGGCGGTGCTGCCGGCGGGCGCGGGGCGCGGTGCGGCGGCTTCGGCCGGGCGGCGCGGGACCGCCGACGCGACACGCCCCGGTGATCATCGTCTCCGCCGGCGCGACAGCACCGTTCCCTGATCGCGAGGGAGCCCCCGCGCGGCGGTCGCCGCGCGCCCCTTCTTCCCTGCGTGCACCCAAAACCGTTCAGAGACCCGAAGGGTGACACATCATCGGCCAAGATGCGCGGACGCCCCGGCTCCGGCAAGTTGGACGGCGGCGGAAGCGTACGTCTGTTGCATGACAGATCCGGGCATCCTGCAATTGCGCGACGCTCCACACGGCACACCGGCCACGTCTCGTTCCACGCCCGGCCACCGCACGACCACCTCCCGCTACGGCCCGGCTGCGAGCCTCTCTCCGTCCCTCCGGTTCCCGTCCGTTCTCGTCAGCTCACCTCAACGACGTCACGAGGAGTCCGTATGCGTATCCGCCCCGTCGCCACCGTCGTCGCCGGTGCGCTCATGGGTCTGTCCGCGCTCGTCCTCTCCCCTGCCGCCGCCCAGGCCGCACCGCACCGGAACGCCCCGGTGACGGTCGCCCACCGCGGCGCCTCCTCGTACGCCCCCGAGAACACCCTCGCCTCCATCGACGAAGCCGCCCGGCGCGGCTTCGAATGGGTCGAGAACGACGTCCAGCGCACCAAGGACGGCGAGCTGGTCATCCTCCACGACAACTCGCTCGCACGGACCACCAACGTCAAGAAGGTCTTCCCCGACCGCTCCCCCTGGAACGTCTCGGACTTCACCCTCAAGGAGATCGAGAAGCTGGACGCGGGCAGCTGGTTCGGACCGAAGTTCGAGGGCGAGCGGGTGCCGACCCTCGAGGACTACATGGACGAGGTCGAGGAGAACGACCAGAGCCTGCTGATGGAGCTGAAGTCCCCGGAGCTCTATCCAGGCATCGAGCTGCAGACCCTCAGGGAGCTGCGCCGGGCCGGCTGGCTGGACAGGGAGCACGTCCGGCACCGGCTGATCATCCAGAGCTTCAACGCCGACGCCATCAAGACCGTGCACACCCTCCGCCGCGACATCAGGACCGGCTTCCTCGGGAACCCGTCGTTGGCCGACCTGCCGAAGTACGCGGAGTACTGCGACCAGATCAATCCGGTCCACACGGCGGTCACCCCGGAGTACGTCGCCGCCGTGCACGGGCTGCGGGGGCCGCACCGGCGGGCGCTGGACCTGTACACCTGGACCGTGGACGACGCGGCCACCGCGGTGAAGGTCGCCGGTCTGGGCGTCGACGGCATCATCACGAACAAGCCGGACGTGGTGCGGGAGGCCGTGGAAGGCCGCGAACACTCCGGCTGAGCGCCGCGGACCTGCGGGAACGGCCCGACGGGAGGCCGTCGCGAGCCGTTTCCCGCCGCGTTGTCAGTGGGGCGTCCTACCCTGATCAGGTGACGAATTCCGAGCAGGTTCCGGGGCCGGCGGCCCGGGCGGACGCGCCGCCGAAGGCCGGGTCCACCACCCGGCGCGACTGGGCGTGGACCCGCCTCGCGACCCCCATCGGTCCGCTGCTGCTGGCCGCGACGCGGGACGGTCTGGTGCAGGTCGTCTTCCATGCCGACGAGCGGAGGGGCCGCCGGGCGCTGACCCGGCTGGAGCAGTTCTTCGGCGGGCCGCCGCTCGCGGAGATACCCCATCTGGCGACGGCCGCGGCCGAGCTCACCGCCTATTTCGCCGGGGAGCTGCGGACCTTCACCGTCCCCCTGGACTGGTCGCTGTCGTCCGGATTCCACGCCCGGGTCCTGCACATCCTGGCCACCGGTGTCCGTTACGGCGACGTGGTCGGCTATCAGGACCTCGCCGACCGGGTCGGGGAGCCGGGTGCCGCCCGCGCGGTGGGCGCCGCGATGGGATCCAATCCGCTGCCGGTCGTTGTCCCCTGCCATCGTGTCGTCGCCAGTGACGGCGGGATCGGCGGCTTCGGCGGCGGCCTGGAGACCAAGCGGCAGCTGCTCGCGCTCGAAGGCGTGCTGCCCGCGCCGCTCTTCTGATCCCGTCCCTCCGGTTCCGGCTCCCGGTTCCGGCCGTCGTCCGTCCTCACCGAGGCCGGCTCCCCGAAGGGCAGTGCCATGTCCCGTCAGATCGCTCTGCTCCGCGGCATCAATGTCGGAGGCCACAACTCCTTCCCCAAGTCCCGGCAGCGGGAGCTGGCGGAGTCGCTGGGTCTGAAGGACGTCACCGTGCTGCTGCAGACCGGCAACCTCGTCTTCGCCGATCCGGGCACCCCGCCCGGCGAGACGGCCCGGAGGATCGCGGACCGGATCACCGCCGACCTCGGCCTCACGGTGCCGGTGGTCGTGCGGACCCGTGACGAGCTGGCCGCCGCGGTCGCCGCGAATCCGTTTCCCGAGGCCGAGGCGGAGCCCAAGAGCCTGCACCTGACGTTCCTGTCGGAGGTGCCGGCCGACACCTCGCGCCTGGAGGCGATCGACCAGCCGGCGTTCGCGCCCGACCGGTTCCGGCTGGCCGGACGCGAACTGTATCTGTGGTGCCCGGACGGCATCGGCCGCTCCAAGCTCGCCGCGCTGGTGAGCCGCATCCCGCTCGGGGTGACGGCCACCGCCCGTAACTGGAACACCGTCACCAAGCTCCTGGCGCTGGCGGACGCCTGACGCCGGCCGGGCCCCGGCCGCTCAGCGCCAGCCGTGGAACTCCCGCAGCCGGTTGGCGACGAGGTTGAAGCGGCCCCGGTCCAGGGCGCACGCCTCGCGCCGCATGCCCTCCGGGTGCACCCGCAGGACCCGGTCGAGCGCCACCCAGGAGTCGCGGCCGGCGCGGTCCCAGGGTCCTGCGCCTATCGCCACCCACTCCCGGTCGTTGCTGTGCCGCTTGCTGGACAGCTGGACCGCCAGCAGCGTGCCGCCGGTCTCCCGGGCGACGACCAGTACCGGCCGGTCCTTGCCCCGGCCGTCGTTCTCCTCGTAGGGCACCCAGGTCCAGACGATCTCGCCCGGGTCCGGGTCGCCGTCGGGGTCGGGCGCGTAGGTCATCCGGACGGTGCCGACGGAGCCCGGCCGGGCTTCCACGGTTGCGGTGGGTCCCTGGCTGCCGGGCAGCGCGTCGGCCGCGCCGGAGGGGTCTGATGCGGTGAAGGAAGAGGTCACGCCCCCACGCTAACTGCCGCCCTGAGCAGGGCGTTCAGCGGCCCCGAGCCGCGCTCCACGGCCCGTTGTCAGTGGTCGGCCGTACGGTTTTTCACAGCGGGGGACGGCCGTCGGGGCCGCCCGGGAGGGGAGCATCATGTCCGAGACCACGACGTATCTGGAACTGTCCCAAGAGGGCGGTGGCGCCCACAAGTTCTACGAGGTGACGGTGCAGGACACGGTCGTCTCGGTGCGCTACGGCCGGATCGGCGCGGCCGGCCAGCAGCAGACCTCGACGTTCCCGACGCGGGAGAAGGCACAGGCCGCGGCCGCGAAGAAGATCGGCGAGAAGGTCCGCAAGGGCTACGCCCCGGCCGTCCAGGGGCAGCGCACCGCCCGCCCGGTGACGCGCCGCCAGGTGTCCTCGGCGCCGTCGACGGCTCGCGCGCTCGCGCCGGTGCTGTGGCGGTTCCGCACGGGTGCCGCGGCGTTCGGCATCCACATCGACGAGGACCGCGCATGGGTCGCCAACCAGAACGGCGATGTGCACGCCCTCGGCCACGACGGCGAGGTGCTGGCGCACTACCGGCTGCCGGCCGGCGTCAAGTGCCTGGTGGCGGACGACTTCTGGATCTACGCCGGCTGTGACGACGGCACGGTCTACGACCTCTCCTCGAAGCTCCCGTTCGCCGCCTACGACATCGCCCCCGACGTCGACATCTTCTGGCTGGACATCCGCGAGGGCATCCTCAACGTCGCGGACCGCAGCGGCGGTCTGACGGTCATCGACCACGAGGACGAGTACCAGTGGTCGCGGCGCAGCACCGGCGAGCACGCCTGGATGGTGCGGCGGGACGAGCGGGCCGTCTACCACGGCCACCGCCGCGGCGTGACGGCCTATTCCGCCGACGGCAGCGGCGAGTTGTGGCACACGCCGACCCAGGGCGCGGTGCTGTTCGGCTGGCAGGAGGACGACTCGGTGTACGCCGGTACCGACCGGCGGGTGGTCCAGCGGCTGGCGAAGGACTCCGGGGCGCTGGAGGCGACGTACACCTGCGACACGGTCGTCTACTCCTGCGCGACGGCACCGGGCGGCCGCTACGTCTTCGCCGGCGACTCGGCCTCTTCGGTGTACTGCTTCGCCGCCGACGGCACCCGCCTGTGGAAGCTGGGCACGGGCGGAGGTTCGGCGCTGTCGATGCAGTATCTGGACGAGAAGCTCTACATGGTCACCACCGACGGATCGCTGGTGTGCGTGGACGCGAGCGAGGCGGCCGTCGCCGCCGCCCGGGCGGGCACGGTGCCGGTGGCCCGGGACGTGAAGTCGGCCGCCGCGCTGCCGACGTACACACCGTCGGCCACGGTGCGGACGGTGGCGGCCGCGGCCGCCTCGGGGGTCGTGGTGGAGTGCGTCCAGGAGGGCGGCCGGCTGCGGGTCCATGTGGTCTCCGCGGGCTATGAACCGTCCTGGAACGTCCAGTTCCCCCGTCACATACGGCAGCCCGGGGCGCGGTACGTCGTCGACGACCTGTCGGCGGCCGCGGGCGGGTTCTACCGCGTCCGCGGCGAGATACGGCAGCTCGTCTGAGGCCGCCGGACCGCTCTGCGGCCACCGGATCAGGCGGGTCCGCTCCAGGCCGGCCGGCGCGGGTCGTCGGCCCGTACGACGATGTCCGCGGCCTCCTCGGGCCGGGTCCCGGCCTCGTAGCGCGCGAAGGCGGGCAGCGTCCAGTGCTCGTGCTGCGGGGTGCGGCGAGCGAGCGCGGCCGGCGACAGCGTGAGGTGGACGGTGAGATCGAAGGGGAACCAGTGACCGAGCAGGAGGGGACCGTGCAGCAGCAGGACACCGCCGGGCGGCAGCGTCACGTACGCGCTGCGGGTGGCCCGGTCGGCCACCGGGTCCCAGAGGTCCGGGAGGACGCGTCCGGTGCCGCCCGGGTCGAGCGGCTGGAAGACCTCGCGCCACAGCGCCTGCCGGTCGAACCACTCGTCGTGGTAAGCGTCGGGGTCCTCCCGGCCGTATTCGAGGCGCAGCGAGGCGGGGCGCAGGAAGCCGAAGGCGTCGGCCTTGTGCACCGCCCGGCCGCGGAGCCGCAGTGCCTCGGCGAGCCGCCCGGCCAGGTCGCCGGGTGCGGCGGCGGGCGCTCCGTCGAGGGCGACTCTCCGCCAGGGGCTGCCGTCCTGGGCCTCCGTGGTGAGGATCCGCTCGGCGAGCGCGTCGGTGAGCCGTTCCCAGGTGATCGCTTCGAGCCGCACCCCGCCATTGTGCCGGGCGGCGGGGCGCGGCGCGCGGGGCGTCAGCCGGGGAAGGGTCCGCCGGGCGGGGCGGGCAAGGTGCGGGCGTCGTGGACGACTCCGGCCTGGATGACCATGCCGTGGGCCCCGCCGCTCACGTTGTTGTGGACGTGCCAGACGGTGCCGCGGTCCGCTTCGGGCGCGACCTCGTCGAGCAGGGCGCGGAGTTCGGCCGCGGCGGCCGGGTCCTCGCTCAGCAGCCGGCGCAGCCGCAGCCGCCAGGCCGCGGTCACGCCCGCCACCCCGTCCTGGTCGCCCTCCTCCTGCGCCACGACCAGATCGGCGCGCGAGTCGTCCAGCTCGCCCTCCAGTGCGGCCTCGTCCCCGGCGCCCCGGCGGCGGGCGAGGAAGGCCGCCATGCGGCGCCGGACGCCGGCCCAGCCATCCGTCGCCATCTGCTGTACGAGCGTGGTCGCCCCTGCCGTGGCGAGTGCCACCAACTCCGCTTCCATCGGTCCCCCTCGGGTGTCGGGTGTGGTTCCGTCCCGCCGCGGTTCAGGCCTGGCCCGCGTCCGGGCCGGCGGCGCCGTAGCGGCTGAGTTCGGCCGCCGCCTCCTTCGTCGCCTCGATGACGTTGTCGGGGGCCACCGGCATCACGGACTTGAGCTTGAGCAGCAGGACGGCCCCCATGATGGAGCCGTCCCACATGATGGGCGCCGCGCAGGAGTTCCATCCGGCCATGCACTCCTCGTAGCCGAGCGCGTGGCCGAGGTCGCGGACCTCCGCGAGGGAGGCCAGCAGCGCGTCGTTGTCCCGGTAGACGCCCGGTCCGGCCTGGTCCGGTACGGGCTCGGCCAGCACCCGCTGCTGGAGCACCTCCGGCAGGTAGGCCAGGATCGTCCGCCCGGAGGCGCCGGTGCGCAAGGAACGCGTCACGGACAGCACGTCGCGCGGCGTCATGCCGAGTTCGGCCAGGTCGGAGTCACCGACGGCCATGTCGACACACTGCCGTTGGGCGCCGGAGAAGGGCGCCACCATGTAGAGGAAGGCCAGGCCGCCGTCGGTGGCCCTGCGCAATTCCTGCAGCACGGTCTGGGTGACCGTGCCGTCGAGGCGGTGGTCGAGCGCGGTGAAGGCGAGTTGGGCGGCGGAGGTGCACAGGCGGTACAGGCCGCGGTCGACCCGTTCGAAGATGCGCTGGTAGATGCCGGACTGCAGGATGCGGTAGACGACGGAGTCGTCCAGGCCGGTGAACTCCGCTATCTCGCCGGGGCCGTGGGCCGATCCGCCGAGTTCGGCGAAGGCGGTCTGGACGAGGAAGACCCGCTCGGCATGGCTGGATCCCGACGCCCGGCTGCCCGCCGAGGGCCCGTTCTTGGCCGTCTGGCGTCCGCCCTTGCGCCCGGGGGAGCCCGGCGCCGTGACGGCGGAGCCCGAAGCGGAGGCGGGCGCGGCGGCCGAAGCCGGCGACCCCGGTGCTGTGGTGCTGTTGCCCATCGTGTGCTCTCTCCCCTGGCAGTGTTCCGCGCCCGAAGGCGCCCGGCGTGTCCGGTGGAAGCCGACGCCCCCGTCACCCGCGGCCGCACCCTCCGGCAGTCGGCGCCCGGGAGTGCTCCCGGAGCCGTTCTGCCCGCCCGCGGCCCCGGGTTATCCGCATTATCGGGTGACGTCGAGGGCGAGTTTCCCGGTCGGGGTGCGGGCGGCGAGGTCGTGGTGTGCCCGGGCCGCCTCACCGAGCGGGTAGGCCGCGCCGGTGAGCGGCTTGAGGGTGCCGTCGGCGACGGCGTCGAACAGCGCCCCCATGGACGTCGGCAGGGCCGTACGGTCCGCGTAGAGCTGCGGCAGCCAGAAGCCGGAGACGGTCAGGGAGCGCTCCATCAGGTCCCGGGTCGGGACGTTCGCCAGGTCGCCGCCGGCGAAGCCGTAGACGGCGAGCCGGCCGCGCGGTGCGACGGCGGCGAGGGTGCGGGTGAAGGTGGCGCCGCCGGTCATCTCCAGAGCGGCGTCGACGGGGCCGCCGGCGGCGTCCAGGATGCGGTCCGTCAGGTCGTCGGCGTGGGAGTCGATGACGGCCTCGGCGCCCAGTGCGGCGGCCAGTTCGCGCTTCTCGGGCGAGCCGGCGAGACCGATGACCCTGGCCCCGGCATGCGCGGCGAGCTGGACGGCCAGCGAGCCGACGCCTCCGGCCGCGGCCGGCACGACGAGGGTCTCGCCCTTGGTGATCCGCAGTACGGTGAACAGCAGGTGCCAGGCGCTGTTGCCCTGGAGGGCCAGTGCGACGGCCTGTTCGTCACTGATGGCGTCGGGCACGTCCCAGGTGACGCGGCGGTGCAGCAGGGCCCGTTCCGCGTAGCCCCCGCCGCGGCACAGCCCGACGACCCGGCGGCCGCCGTCCACGGTGCCCACGACCTCGTTGCCGGGTATGTACGGCAGCTCCACGGGCGCGAGGTAGGAGTCCCCCCGGACATGGACGTCCGCGTAGTTGACGCCGGCCAGGGTCACCTGCACCAGCGAGTGGCCACCGCGGGGTGCGGGCTCGGGCACGTCCTCCAGCCGCAGCACGTCCGGACCGCCGAATTCCCGCATCACAATCGCGCGCACGACTCTCCCTCAGGTTCACAAGTGCGGTGCCCGCACAGGGTAGGCGGGGCGCCCGTTGTCGGGCGGATACCCGATCATTTCGCGCCAACCATGAGAGGTGCGGGTTGCCCTTGCCCTTCTTCTGACGGGATTTTCCCGCCGGCTTTCTCGCGACGCGAGAAACCGCCAGTGCGTTTTCCACCCGTTGCACCGTTTTGCTGCGGATATACCCAGCGGTATGGCCGAGATGGCTGCCTCGCATCCCTCGCTCAATCTCGGCTACCGGATGTGATCGCCGCCGCCTACGATCCCGAATTGTGTCCGCCGTTGACCACTGGTGACGGCCGCGTCCCCTGGGGCCGAGCACGCTCCGCGAGGCAGCGCTGCTCGCCCACCGCACCCGGTGATACGGGCGGGTGGCGGAGGGCCTGGCCGCCCGCAGGGCAGCGCGGGCACGGCCTGAGGGGGAATCATGATGGGGAAATCGGGGGGCGGCAGGCCGGCCTACGCGCCGGCCTGCCGGGACCCACAACGCGCACTGCCACTTCCACCGGCACCTCTCCGCCTGCTGCGGACCGCATCCGCGTCCTTGCCGCCCTCGCTGACGGCCACCGTCGCGGCTGCCACGGATGCCGTCATCGCCGCCGCGCGCCGCCACTCCCGGCCGTACGCGGCACCGCTCTATCTGGACGCGTCCCGCCCCCGCCGGGGGACCGTGCGCCGCCGACGAGAACGGGACTGCCCATGAACGCCTCGAGCAGTACGCCCGGCACCGGGCTGCAGTTCACCCACCCCTACCTCGCCGTGGTGCTCGGCGGCGGCTTCACGGGCATGCTCGCCGCGGCGGCACTGTCCGAGTACGCCGAGGTCATCGTCGTCGAGCGGGAGCGGCTGCCGCGGACCCCGGCGCTGCCGACCGACCTGCCGCACGCCCGGCACGCGCATCTGCTCGCCGCGGACGGTGCCCGGATGGTCGAGGCCCTGGTTCCCGGCAGCGTCGAGCGCTGGCTGGCGGAGGGCGCCCGCCGGGTTCCGGTGCCGGCGGAGCTGGCCGGCCGCGGTCCGCTGGGCTGGTCGGACCGGCGCTGTCCGCCGCATCTGATCGCCTGTTCCCGCGACCTGCTCGACCGGGTCGTCCGCCAGCAGGTACCCGCCCGCCCCGGGGTGGCCGTCATCGACGGCACCGAAGCGGAGGAGCTGACCGGCACCGCGGAACACGTCACCGGGGTGCGGGTCCGCGACACCACGACCGGCGAAACGTATCGTCTCGACGCCGACCTGGTCGTCGACGCCACCGGCCGCCACTCCACCAGCCGGGCGCGCCTCGCCGCCCTGGGACTGCCGCGGGTGGCCGAGGATCTCGCGGACTCCGCGACCGTCTCGGCGACGCGGATCTTCCGCGCCCCCGAGGGCAGCGACAACGTCCCGGTGCTGACCTCCCGTTCGGGCCTTGTCGCGCCGCCGCCCGGTCGTTCCGGCGCGGCCCGCAGCGTCGCCGGGCGCGCCCTCCGGGTGCGGGCCGTCCCGGAGCGGACCGCGACGCTGGTGCCGATCGAGGGCGGCCGCTGGCTGGTCACGCTCACCGGCACCGGCGAGGACCGGCCGACCCAGCACGCCGGCCGGTTCGTGCCGTTCGCCCGGCGCGCGGGGGACCCCCGCATCGGCGACCTCCTCGCCGAGGCCGAGCCGCTGAGCGAGGTGCGGCTGTCCCGCGACACGGTCAACCGGCGGCGGCGCTACGAACAACTGCCGTCCTGGCCCTCGGGATTCCTCGCGCTGGGCGGCGCGGTGGCCGCGCTCAGCCCCGATTTCGGCCAGGGCCTCTCGCTCGCCGCCCACAGCGCCACCGCGCTGCGCGAGGCGCTGGGCCGGTACGGCATGGACGATCCGGCGCTCGCCCGGAGGGTCCAGCGCACCGTCGGGCGCCTGGTCGACGAGCTCTGGTCCCTGGCCACCGGTGTGCCCGGCCACTCCCCCGCCGCCGGCCGGGCCACCGTCTGCCGCGCCTACGTCGATGTCGTCACCGGCGGCCCGCGTCCGGCACCGTTCCTGCGCGGCCCGGCCGCTCTCGCCATGCTGCGGGACACGTCCCTGACCCGTCCGGTCACCGGCGCCGCGGACTGGGAGGCGCCCCCGCTCCCCGTCCCGCCCGCCGCATCCGGCGCGCCCACCGGGTCCGGCGCCCCGCCCGAGGTCTCGCCGGCCGCGGCCGCCGCACCGTCCGCGGTCTCGGCCGCCCCCGCCACCCGGCGCCTCCCCCGCCCACGCGGCTTCCGGCCGACGGCCCTGCGCCGCACCGGCGGCGCCGGACACCGTAAACCGGCCGAGGGCTGACCCCGCGGCCGCCTGCCGGGCCGTACGGGCCGTGGGGGAGTTCGGTCGCCCGGCATCTACGGGGAAGGGCGCCTATCGGTCGGATGGACTGGCGGTCTTACCGGAACGGGCCGTGCTGCCCGGGGAGTTGGTGGCCGGCCTGGGGCTGAGGGGGAAGCCGGCCGGCTCGGCGGCCAACCGGATCAAGGCGATCCGTCTGCCGGGCGAGCTGTGGCAGGGCGTCGTCTGCCGCCCGAAGGCGCTGGCCGGGGTGGCTATGGCATGGCGCAGGCGCGGGCGGGCGGCGTCGACCTCTCGGCGGAGCTGGGGATCGTGAAGTGGGTCCCGCCGGTACCGGTTTCGATGAGCGAGGAGGTCGAGCCGGACCCGATCTGCTGCCGTGGATCCGGGCAAGGGCGGCACGGAGTACGAGCAGCCGCCGCCCGGGCCGCTCTCGTGCGCCGTCCGTCGCGGCCCGCTTCCGCCTCCGGTATCAGGATCGTCCGCTCAGGGTGGCCCCCTGTGGCTGTTCCTGTCCCAGGAGGCGCCGGGCGAGGTGGAGCGGGGCGTGCGGGTCGCGGGCCGGGGCGGGGGCCTGGCTGCGGTGCGAGGGGAGGCGTTCGACGGTGGTCGTACCGGTGTCGGACTCCAGGGCCGGCGCATAGCCCGCGGCACGCAGCGCGTCCAGGGTGGCGGTCGGTGGACGGCCGCTGACCAGGACGGTCGGGGCGATGGCGCGCAGGGCGAGATCGCGCAGTGCGCGGTGGCCGGCGAGTTCCCGGACGAGTGTTTCGTCGTCGGAGCGGATGCAGCAGGCGGCGGGCAGCACCCGCATCCGTCCGTGGGCGCGGGCGGCGTCCCGCACGAGGTAGTGCAGCGGCTGGGGCAGGCCGCCGGTTGCCGAGGCCCCGGTGAGTTCCGTGAGGAGGGTGTCGGCGGAGTGTCCGGCGTCCAGCGCGCGGCGGACCGATGCGGGGGTGAACCGCCAGGTCACGGCGTGTTCCTCGGACTCCCGGTCGGCGGCGGAGGCGAGCAGCCCGGCAAGCGCGGCGGACGGACGGCCGGGTACGACGGCGGTCAGGTCGGCCTGGAAGTGGGCCTGTTCGAGCGGTGGCGGCAGCAGGTCGCCGAGCGGCTCGGCGAGGGCGTCCGGGCCGTTGAGCAGGGCCCGCCCGAGGGGGGTGAGGGTGCCGTGCGCGACGAGGCCCAGGTAGGCCGCTTCGTGGAGGGTGTGGACGGCGCGTTCCTCGGCCATCGGCTGTCGGGTGACGGCGAGCGGGCGGTACCAGTCCGCCGCCCGGAGGAGGTCCGCCAACGGCCCCTCGGCGGGCTCCGGTTGCTCCGAGGCTCCCGTGGACGGCAGGGGCGGCAGGGGCGCTCCGGCGCCGGAGGGGACGGTGTCCAGGGCGGCGAGGAGGGCGTGCCGGAGGGCGGGGGCGTGCCGGTCGCTGCCGCGGACGAGGGCGCTCGGGGTCTCTCCGAACGGTGTGTGGGTGGGAACGGCCCACAGGGTGGACCAGGCGGCGAGGACGGGGGCGAGGCGGGCGCCGGGCGGGCGCTCCAGCCAGTCGTCGTAGGCGCCGGTGGGGAGCGCGGTGATGCCCGTCGGGGTACGCGTGAGGGCGATCAGCTCGGCGGCCAGGGCGAGGTCGAGGAGCAGGCGGACGTGCGGTTCGGTGGCGCCGGCGGCCTTGGCCAGCCGTTTGATCTCCCGTACGGCCAGTCCGCCGGACTTGCGGAGGGCGGCGGGCCGGGTGGCCAGGGAGGCCAGCAGGCGCTCCAGGGTGGCGGCGAAGGCGGCCGCGGCGGCCCGGGACTCGTCGTACGGCGAGGTCGCCGGGACCGGTGCGGCGGGCGTGCCGGGGTCGGCGCTCGGGTCCGGGGCGAGCCGTGGGGCGTCGGGGCGGAACGGGCCGAGGTCGTGGGCGCCGAGGAGTTGGGGGGCGCGCGGCGGGACGACGACGGCGCCGTCCTCGGTGGGCGCGGCGAGGCCGTCGTCGTAAAGGGCGCGCAGGGCCGCCTCGGCGGCGGAACGCGCCGGTCCGGGCCGGTCGGCGCCGAGCGCGGCGAACACGTCCTGGGGCGGGACCGGTGCGCCTGCCAGGTGGGCGAAGGAGAGCCGGTGCGCCATCAGGGACTGGTAGTCGGCGCCGGGCGCGGGAGCGGTGCGTCCGGTGCGTTCCTGGCTGAGCCGGGCGGTGGTGGCGAGTACCTGGAGCCGGGGGTGGTCGAGGTGCAGCACCAGGTGGTGGAGGGTTTCGTAGGACCACAACGCGGTTGCCAGGCCGCGGAGTTCGGTGGGGGCGGGGCGGCGGGCGAGCGGCTCGGCGTGGCGGGTGAGGAGTGCGGCGAGCTGCTCGGGGGTGCGGCGGGCGAGGGCGCGGGTGAGTGTGTCGAGACCTTCCACGGCCTTGAGGTTAGTCATCGTGCGAGCAGGGTGGTGACGGCGCCTACGGGGTCGGGGTCGGCGGGGCCGGCGGGCCACCAGTCCTCGGCGCCCGGTTCGGATTCGTACGGGTACCAGCGGTGGTCGCGGCCGAAGCGGAGCTGGATGCCGCGCGCCGGGTCGGTGAGGTGGTTGTGGTGGGGGCGGAGGGCCGGGAGGTCCGCGGCGCGGAGGGCGCTGCGGGCCCGGTCGAAGTCGCCGGCCGGGGGGTTCCAGGTGCTGTGGAGGAGGGCGAGTCCTTCGGGTCCGCCCTGCCGCCAGGCGGCGACGGAGCGGGCCACGTCCGTGGGGGTTCGTCCGGTCGCCGCGGCGAGATCGCGGTAGAGGGTGCGGGTGGCGGAGGTCAGTCCGGCGGTGGGGTGGGCCGTGGCGGCGAGGCGTACGGCGTCCTCCCAGGGCGGGAGTTCCGGGAAGGGGCCGGTGGGGGCAGGCCGTCCGCCGGGGCCGGCGGCGGCGGTGATGCAGGCGTGGGCGCGGGCCGCGGCGTCGGCGGCGAGCAGTTCGAGGGTGGCGGGGTCGAAGGGCAGGCCGTCGCCGTCGGGGAGGGCATGCGGCCGGCCGGGCTGCGGCGGTGCGGGCAGGGGCGGCGGGAGGGCCGGCCGGGGGCGGTCGGCGAGGGCGGCGCGGGCGAGGACGGGGCGCGGCGCGGGCGTCCCCGGCGCGGCTGCGGCCGGCTCCTCGCCGGTGGCACGGGGGCGCCCGGAGGGCCCGGACGGCGCCGGGTCGGCGGCGCCCCTGCTGCTGGTGGGCGGTGCCGCGCCGTCCGGTGTCCTGGTGCGGGCCTCCCCTGCGGTGAGGGCGGTGTTACGGCGGGAGAGCGCGTCGAGGAGTTCACGCTCGCCGCGGCCGCGCATCAGCAGCAGCACGAACGGGTCGGCGTCCAGCAGCCTGGCCACCTGGAAGCAGAGCGCGGCGGCGTGTTTGCAGGGCCTGCCGTGGTCGGGGCACGAGCAGCGGGGGACGAGATCGCCCGGCCCGGGAAGGAGACCCACCTCGCCCTCGGCCAGGGTCCGCGGGAGCTTTTTGGCCAGCAGGGCGGCGAGCTGGTCCGGTTCCGCGGCGACGGCGTCCAGGAGGCCGTCCCATTGGTGGTCGCTGAGGGTGCGCAGGCGGATCTCGGCGCTGTAGGGGCGGGGCCTGCTGCCCCGTACGGTGGCGAGGACGCGGCCCGGGGTGAGATTGATGGTGTCGACGTGGCCGTCGCGGGCGTAGGTCCGTCCGCGGGCGAGCCGGGCGCTGTCGAGCGCGGTGGTCTCCAGTGCGTCCAGCCAGGCGCTGCCCCACCAGGACTCGGCGAACAGGCCCCGGGCGCCGGGCCGGGGCGGCAGGGGCGGGAAGGTACGCGTACGGTCGGCGCGGGCCAGCCGGTCCGCGGCGGCAGCGCGCCCCGAGGGGCGACGGGGGATCATCCGGCCCTCCTCAGGGAAACGAGATCGGCCAGCTCGGCGTCGGAGAGCTCGGTGAGTGCGGTCTCCCCTCCGGAGAGCACGGCATCGGCCAGCGCCCTCTTGGCGGCGAGGAGTTGGGCGATGTTGTCCTCCACGGTGCCTTCGGTGATCAGCCGGTGGACCTGTACGGGCTGGGTCTGGCCGATGCGGTAGGCGCGGTCGGTGGCCTGTTCCTCCACCGCCGGGTTCCACCAGCGGTCGTAGTGGATCACATGTCCGGCGCGGGTCAGGTTCAGACCGGTGCCCGCCGCCTTCAAGGACAGCAGGAAGACCGGGGCGTGCCCTGACTGGAACCGGTCGACCATCTTCTCCCGTTCGGCGACGGGCGTTCCGCCGTGCAGCAGTTGGGCGGGGATGCCGCGGGCGGCCAGATGGCGTTCGAGGAGCCGGGCCATGCTCACGTACTGGGTGAAGACCAGGGTGGAGCCGCCCTCGGCGAGGATCGTCTCCAGGAGTTCGTCGAGGAGTTCGAGCTTCCCGGAGCGGGCGGCCAGGCCCGGGGCGGTCTCCTTGAGGTACTGCGCGGGGTGGTTGCAGATCTGTTTGAGGGCCGTGAGCAGCTTCATGACCAGGCCGCGGCGGGTCATGCCCTCGGCGGTCTCGATCCGGGCGAGGGTCTCGCGGACCACGGCCTGATACAGGGCGGCCTGTTCGCGTCCGAGGGCGACCGGGTGGTCGGTCTCCGTCTTGGGCGGGAGCTCGGGGGCGATCCCCGGGTCGGACTTCTTGCGGCGCAGGACGAACGGGCGCACCAGTCTCGCCAACCGCTCGGCGGCCTGCGGATCCTGGCCGCCCTCGACCTCGCGGGCGTGCAGGGCCCGGAACGTCTTCAGCGGGCCGAGCAGGCCGGGCGTGGTCCAGTCGAGGAGCGCCCACAGCTCGGAGAGGTTGTTCTCGACCGGCGTGCCCGTGAGCGCGATCCGGGCCGGCGCCTTGATGCCGCGCAGCGCCTTGGCCGTGGACGAGCGGGAGTTCTTCACGTGCTGCGCCTCGTCGGCGACGACCCAGGCCCAGCGCCGGGCGGCCAGTTGGGCGGCGCTGCTGCGCATCGTGCCGTACGTCGTCAGCACGAAGCCGCCCGTCAGGCCCTCCAGGCTGCGGCCGGTGCCGTGGAAGCGCCGTACGGGCGTGCCGGGGGCGAAGCGCTCGATCTCGCGCTGCCAGTTGCCGAGGAGGGAGGCCGGGCAGACCACCAGGACGGGGTCGGTGGGGCGCCGGTGCTGGTGGAGGGCGATGACGGTGATGGTCTTGCCCAGGCCCATGTCGTCGGCCAGGCAGCCGCCGAGGCCGAGGGTGGTCATGGTGTCGAGCCAGGTCATGCCCCGTAGTTGGTAGTCGCGGAGCGTCGCGCGCAGTCCGGACGGCTGGGGCAGGGCGTGCGCTTCGGAGGTGAGGCGGCCGCGCAGCGCGGCGAGCGCCCCCAGAGGCACCACCTCGACCTGCTCCCCGTCCACCTCGGCGGTGCCGTTGAGCGTCGCGGCGAGGGCGTCGGCCGGCTCCAGATAGCCCAGCTCCCGCTTACGGGCCTTGCGCACGAGCCCGGGGTCCACCAGGACCCACTGGTCGCGCAGCCGGACGACGGGCCGGTGCGCCTCGGCGAGCTCGTCCATCTCGGCCTCGGTCAGCGGGAGTCCGTCCATCGCCAGCTGCCAGCGGAATTGCAGCAGCTGGCCGGTGTCGAAGAACCCGAAGCCGTCCGCGGCGGAGCCCGGCGCCGGGCGCAGCACCGCGGCCGCGGTCAGCCCGCGGGCCAGTTCCCTGGGCCAGTGGACGGCGATGCCCGCGGCCCCGAGCCGGGGCGCGGCATCCCCCAGCAGCTCGTACAACTCGTCCTCCCCGAGGGGGAGTACGTCGGGGACCGGGCGCTCCAGGAGGCGGGTCAGCGGGGCCCAGACGCGGGCGGCACGGCGCAGCGCGAGCAGGGTGTCGACGCGGGAGCGCGGACCGAAGTGGTCGGGTCCCTCGCCGTCCCACAACTGCCGGGCGTCGGCGATCAGCGTCGGGTCCGTGAGGCTCTGCACCTGCAGCACCACCGCCGCGCTCCCCTCGCCGCCCTCTTCGCTCTCCCCCGTGACGTCGAAGAGCCGGTCCGGCGCGAGATCGAGCCGCAGGGACAGCCGTACCCCCGCGTCGACACCGGCCGCGACCTCGGCGGCCCAGTCGCGCGCACCGGGGAGGCGCTGCGGTGCGTACGCGGCGAACGGGGCGCCGGCCACCAGCTCGGCGGCGGGGGTACGGGGCAGCGCGTCCACCACCGCGTCCACATAGCGCCGCACCAGGTCGACGGGGTCGGGCAGGTGCAGCGGGCGGCTGTCGGGGAGGGGGACGGCGTAGGCCTCGGCGGGCATGGCGGCGGCGATCGCCCGGAGGTGCGCGATGTCGTCCGGGTCGAGCGGGCCGGCCCGCCAGGCGTCGGTGTCCTCGGGCGTCAGCCCCGGCAGCAGCCGCCCGCGCGCGGCGAGATGCAGGGCGTGCAGAGTGGCAGCTCCCCAGCAGGCAGCCGCCGGGTCTGCGGCCGGATCGTGCCGGGCGCGGACCAGCAGGGGTACGGCCTCGGCCACCGGCAGCAGCACGGCCGGAACCGTACGCGCCCGGGCGCCGCTGCCATGACGCCGGGCCACGGTCAGCTGCGTCACCTCCGCGACCGTGTGCTGCGGGCCGTCGTCGCGGGCATCGGTGCCGGGCTCCGGGAGCGGCCCGCCGTCGGGTCGCCAGAGCGCGATCCGGCCGGCGCGGGGCGGCTGCGCGGGCAGGAAGACCGCGGCACAGCAGGCCGCGGCGGCGTACCCGCCGTCCTCCCACCGCTCACTCATGCCGTCTCCTGACGTCCGAATCCTCCGGCTCCTGCCGTCTCCCGATGAAAGCAGACGGCACTGACAACGCCGACGGCCGGCGGGGGCGGCGGGCGCTGGGCGGCGGAGTTATCCACAGGCAGAAAAAATCTCGTCGCGGATCCGCAGCGATCGGCTACAGTCAGTTACATCATCACTCTCCGTGATCAAGTAGCGACGATCGACGGACGGGCCCTCCCGTCCCCGCCGCCACTCCACACCGAAAGGCAGCCCGATGCACAACACTCCGACGCCCGAACAACGCGCCGCCGCCGAGCTCTTTCCGACGGGCGCCCACCTCGTCATCCAGGCCGGTGCCGGCACCGGCAAGACGACGACGCTGGGAATGCTCGCGCACTCCGCGCGACGGCAGGGCCGGCTCGGCCGCTACATCGCCTTCAACAGGGCCGTCGCCCGCCACGCCGCCCGGACGTTCCCCAGCGAGGTCGCCTGCGGAACCGCCCACGCCCTCGCCTACACCGCCGTGGGCAGGCGCTATCAGTCCCGGATGAACGCCCCACGGCAAGCGGGCTGGCGCACCGGCGCAGCCCTGGGCATCGAGGACGGCATATCCTTACGCATCGGTGCGCGCACGGTCACCCACAAGGCACTTTCCTATACGGCCCTGCGCACCGTGACCCGCTTCTGCCACTCGGCCGACCGCGAGATCCGCGCCCGGCACGTCCCGCCCCTGCGCGGCGCCGAACCCCCGCCGCTGCACGCCCACCTCGCCGAGGTCGTTCTGCCGTACGCCCGCAAGGCATGGGCCGATCTGCAGCGCCCCGATCACGGCGTGGTCCGCTTCGAGCACGACCACTACCTGAAGATGTGGGCCCTGACCGAGCCCGTCATCCCGGCCGACTTCCTGCTCCTGGACGAGGCCCAGGACACCAATCCCGTCGTCGAGCAGGTCTTCACGGCACAGCGCGACCACGCCCAGCTGGTGCTGGTCGGCGACTCCGCCCAGGCCATCTACGGCTGGCGCGGCGCCCGCGACGTGATGACCGGTTTCGACGGCAGCCGGCTGACCCTCTCCCATTCCTTCCGCTTCGGACCGGCGCTGGCGGCCGAGGCCAACCGCTGGCTCGCGATCGTCGACGCACCGATCCGGCTCAGAGGCGCGCCGGACCGGAAGACGGAGCTGCGCCCGGTCCGCTCCCCCGAGGCCATTCTGTGCCGGACCAACGTGGGGGCGATGGTGGAGGTGATACGACAGCTGGAGGCGGGCCGCCGGGTCGCCCTCGCGGGCGGCGGCGAGACCTTGAGCTCCCTGGCTCGCGCCGTGCACGACCTCGAAACCGGACGCCGGACCAGCCATCCGGAGCTGATGCTCTTCGAGACCTGGGCCGAGCTACGCGAATACGCGGAGTTCGATCCGGCCGGACGGGACCTCCTGCCACTGGTGGAACTCGTCGACGAGCACGGCACGGACGCCGTGCTCCAGGCCCTGGACCGGCTCTCGCCCGAGGACTCCGCCGAGGTGACGGTGTCCACGGCCCATCGGGCCAAGGGCCGCGAGTGGCCGAGCGTACGCATCGCGGACGACTTCACGGGCCCCGATGACCTCGACGAGTGCGACGAAACCGGCCGGCCGCTCCCCGGGCCCATCGACGTGGACGAGGCGCGCCTGGCGTACGTGGCCGTGACCCGCGCCCGCTCGCAGCTCGACATCGGCGGGCTGTCCTGGATCAACGGCCACCCGGCAGGCGATCCCCGCCCCACCGACAGGGCCGCCACGAAGACGAAGACCTGCAAGGACGAGGGGGCCTGCCAAGGAGAGGAAGACCAGTGACTGACTCACGGATCAGGAGGATCCTGGAGGGTGAAGTGGGAGATGATGCCGATGCGTACGGGAAATGAGCCCCTGCAGGCACGCAGCCCGCTGAAAATACGCTGCGGCCTGGCCCTGTGGGGACTGCTGTGGGCCGTCGCCGGGGCCGTGGCCTTCGCCGACTTCGGGCGGCCGGAATGGGCGGCCGCGTGTGCCGCACTCGCCATGGTGGCGGCCGCGGACCTGATCATGGTCATTCGCCATATCCGCCAGGGGCCGCACTACCAACCGGGCAAGGACGTACCCCCGTACGAGCCCGACCGGGGCCGGAACGACGCCTTCGGCATACGCAGCGACAGGGACCGCCGACGCGGAAGCAGACCGTGACACGGCAGCCGGTGTGACGCGGCAGGCGGCCGTAGGAAGCGATCGGTCGCAGGCCGTACGTGGGGAGGCGGGGCAGCCGAACGTCGCTGCCGGCGGCGGGCCGGCGTCCCCTCCTCCGGTTCCGTCCCTACCTACTCGGTCCCGAGTTCGGATCCCTACCTACTCCGGTCCCACGTCGCCTTCCGGCCGGCCGGGAGTGTCCTTCGGAGCCCGGTCACCAGGAGCCCGGTCACCGTTGTCCGTGGCGTCCGGGGCGAAGCGGGCCGCCTGGATGAACTCCGGGCGGGGATCGAGGGCCGCCGCCAGCCGGAAGTGGCGGAGCGCCTCGTCAGGACGGGCAGCACGCTCCAGGGTGCGGGCGAGCGCGAAGTGGGCGAAGGCGTTGTCGGGCTCGCGCTCCAGCACGATCTGGAACTCGAGCTCCGCCGGCCGTAGTTGGGCGGCGAGGAAGAAGGCACGTGCGCGCAGCAGGCGGGCCGCGGTGTTCTCCGGATGCGCGGTGATGACCGAGTCCAGCAACCGGATCGCGCCGCGGGGGTCGCGGGCAGCCAGCAGCTGCTCCGCGGCACGAAAGTCGATGACATGTGTCTCGGGGCTGCTCTCGGGCACGGCCTACTCCTCTCCACCGGCGTCGCCGTCGGTGCAGGCATGCATCCGCCACGGACCGTACGGCGTTACCAGGGGCCACAACAACCCTGCCGCTCACGGCATTCCCCGGCCCCGGCGGAGCCGAGCCAGCCAGGGACGCTCGGCCGGGCCCACCCTCCGCTGCCCTCCTGGTCATGCCGCCAGAGGGCCGCTAGAGGCTGATGTGGTACGCCTTGCGGAGCGTCTCGTGGACGGTCCAGCGGGTGCGGTCGCCCTCGCGGAGGATGCAGGCGTCGCCGGGGCCCACCTCGAGGACCGAGCCGCCCTCGACCTCGATGGTGGCGCGTCCGCTGACGACAACGAACAGCTCGTTGGCCTCGGTGTCGGTCACCACACCCGGCGTGATCTGCCAGATACCGCGGATCTGCCGGCCGTCCGGAGACTCCCACAGCACCTTCCCCGTCACCTCGGGCGCACCGGAGACGATCTGCGAGGGGTCCAGCGGCTCCGGCTCCAGGTCGGCGTCCGCGACGCCGGGGATGTTCACGACGAAAGAGGGAGGCGCCGATTCGGCGGCGGAAGGTGAGGAGACGGGCTCAGCCACCGGTTCGGCCGCGGGCTCGTCGGCCGGGGCTTTGGCGTCAAGATCGGAAGCAGCAGTCATGGCGGCGAGGGTACCGCCCACCTGTTCGAGCCCGGCAGCCACTCCCCCACCCGGCCGGGACCCGCCCCCCAGCGGCGCCGGTACCCGCTCCCGCCCGCCGCCCCGACACCGGTCCCCCCAGCCAGCCCCGCCCCCATTCCCGCCCACCGGCCCGACGCACGTCGCCTCAGCCAGCCCCGCACCCATCCCCCTCCGGGTCCGGACAGGTCACTGCGGTGGCCTCAAGCGTTGCGCAGGCGTTCCCATACCTTGCGGACCTGGGGTTCCAGGGCCTCCAAAGGGCCGTCGTTGTCGATGACGAGGTCGGCGATCGCGAGTCGCTGTTCGCGGGTGGCCTGGGCGGCCATTCGGGACTTCGCCTCGTCCTCCGTCATGCCGCGCAGCCGTACCAGGCGGTCCAGCTGGGTTTCGGGGGCGGCGTCGATCACCACCACCAGGTCGTAGAGCGGCGCCAGGCCGTTCTCCGTGAGTAGGGGGACGTCGTGCACGACCACCGCGTCCGGGCCCGCCGATGCCTCGAGTTCCGCGGACCGCGCACCCACCAAGGGGTGCACGATCGCATTGAGCGCCTGGAGTTTCGCGGGGTCGGCGAACACGATGCCGCCCAGCTTGGGGCGGTCCAGCGTGCCGTCCGGTGCGAGGACGTCCTCCCCGAACTCCTCGACCACCGCCGCGAGTCCGGGCGTACCCGGCTCGACGACCTCGCGTGCGATCTTGTCCGCGTCCACGATGACCGCGCCGTACGACGCCAGCAGTCGTGAAACCTCACTCTTGCCCGCGCCGATGCCGCCGGTCAGCCCCACCTTCACCATGGGCCCACGCTATACGGTGCCCGGAGCGGGCCGCTGCGGGGGAAGCGAGATCCGGGAGGGGGCCGGGGAGGCCCGGGGAGGACTGGGGAGGCCGGGCGAGGGCCCGGAGACGCGGAGGGGGCGGGGGCGGGGCGTCAGGCGCCGGGTCCGCCGCCGTCGCCCTCCCGTTCCGCCAGGAAGCGCTCGAATTCCCGGCCGATCTCGTCGGCCGAGGGGAGCTCCACCGGTTCGGCCACCAGGCTGCCCCGGGTCTCGGCACCGGCCACCGCGTCGTACTGGTGCTCCAGCCCGCTGACCAGCGCGACCAGCTCCTCGTCGCCCTCGGAGATCTGCCGCTCGATCTCCTCCTGGGTGCGCAGCGCCTCCGTACGCAACGCATGCGCCGGGCCGGGCAGCACCAGGCCGGTCGCCCCCGTCACGGCCTCCAGGACCGTCAGCGCGGCGTCCGGGTAAGCGGAGCGGGCGATGTAGTGCGGCACATGCGCCGCCACGCCGAGCACATCGTGCCCCGCCTCCGCCAGGCGGTATTCGATCAGCGCCTCCGCGCTGCCCGGCACCTGGGCCTCGTCGAAGAAGCTGGCGTGCCCAGGCATCAGGTCGGTGCGGTTGCCGTGGGGGGTGATGCCGACCGGGCGGGTGTGCGGAACGCCCATGGGGATGCCGTGGAAGTTGACCGAGAGACGCACCCCGAGACGCTCGACGATCTCCTTCACGGCGGCCGCGAAGCGCTCCCACTCGACGTCCGGCTCCGGGCCGGAGAGCAGCAGGAAGGGTGCATCGGTGGTGTCGCGCACCAGCCTCAGCTCGATGCTCGGCGTCTCGTAGGCGCTCCAGCGGTTGCGCTCGAAGGTGAGCAGCGGGCGGCGGGCGCGGTAGTCGATGAGGCGGTCGTGGTCGAAGCGGGCCACGACCCGGTGCGGCAGGCCGTCCAGCAGCCGACGGACGATCTGATCGCCGGTCTCACCGGCGTCGATGTACCCGTCGAAGTGGTACAGCAGCACCAGTCCGGCGGAGTCCCTGGAGGCCAACGCCTCGACCTCCGCGAGCCCGCTCGGCTCCCATTCGTACAACCCCTGGGGATCCAACACAGTGACCGCTCCTCCTCGTTCTCATGAACGGCAACGCGCGGTCGCCCGCCGGCATTCCCGCCCGTGGATATGACCCGGTCCCGTACCGGACAGTTCCCGCCACCGCCGGACCCCACCGTTCCGCGACAGGCCGTCCCCTGCCGTGCGCTACTTCGGGAGGGCCCGGCCTTCTCCCTCTTGCCATTCAGGAATGTGGCCCCAACTTGCCTCCCCCGCATGCGACTTGAGCTGCCCCCACTCCCCGGTTGAAGCCTTGACGCACCCGCCTCCCACCTCTACCGTCAGCCCGACCTACCGAGGTTCATAAAACCGCTCAATGTTCACATACAAGAAGGAAGTTGGAGCCCATGGCGATACCGAGTGAGAGGCGCACCGACCCGCCCCCGAGAAGCCTGCCGAACCAGCCGTCCGAGCGGTGCACGTGTCCGTGTGTGCGGAGGTACCGGCGCCGTACTGCTGAGCGCCGCCTCGCTGGTCCCGCTGGCCGCTCCGGCCGCCGCCGGCCCCCTGGCTGGGCCCGGGCCGGCCGCGACCGTCCGCGTCGTCGAGGTCTCGACGGCCGGGGAGCTCAAGGACGCCCTCACCGCCGCCGGGACCCCCACCTCCCGCATCACGCTGACCGGTTCGCCCCGGGCAGTGCTCACCGCGGGCGGCGGCTACGGCCTGTATGTGAACGGCGCCTCCTACTGGACCGTCAAGGGGATCACCGTCACCGGCGGCCAGAAGGGGATCGTGAGGGACGCCGCGAGGGGGTCGTCATCGATTCCGTCACCGTGCACGACCTGGACATGGAGGGCCTGCACTTCCGGAAGTCCAGCAAGAACGGCGTCATCAGGAACTCGATCATCCGGAACACCGGCAAGAACGGCAGCGGGATGGGCGAGGGCGTCTACGTCGGCAGTGCGGGCGGCACCGACGACAAGAGCGACAACGTGCAGATCCTCGGCAACACCATCGGCCCCGGGGTCGGCGGCGAGAACATCGACATCAAGGAGGGCACCACCGGCGCGAAGATCAGCGGCAACACCTTCGACGGGAGCGGGCTGACGGGCGCCCATTTCGACGACTCATGGGTCGACATCAAGGGCAACAAGGTGCTCGTCGAGAACAACACGGGCAGGCACACCAGCAACAACGGCTACGAGACCCACAGCCAGCAGCCGGGCCGGGGTTGCGGCACGGTCTTCCGGGGCAACCGGTCCGATCTGAGCGGCGCCACCGGATCCGGACGCTACGGCTTCAACATCACCGACTACGACGCTTCCGGTTGCCCGGTCACCATCACGGGGGACAACACCGTCACGGGCGGCCGCGGCGTCGCCAATCCCGGCGTCCCCGTGGGCTGACGCGCCGACTGACGCGCCGACTGACGGGCCGACCGACGCGCCGGACGCCGTGGCCGGACCCCGACCAACACCCGAAACCGCGACACCGCAACACCACGACGGCACGACGGCACGACGGCACGACGGCACGGCGAAGGCCCGCCCCCCGAGGGGAACGGGCCTTCGTCGATCAGCTACTGCCTACCGGCGCGAGCTCAGCTCTGGCCGCCGGCCAGCTTCTCGCGGAGCGCGGCAAGGGCCTCGTCCGACGCCAGGGCGCCGGAGTTGTCCGCCGACTCCGAGGAGTAGGAGCCGCCGCCACCGGCGTTGCCGCCGCCGGCCTGGCCGCCACCCTGCGCCGCCGGCGCCGCAGCGCCCTCGGCCGCAGCCTGCTCGTCGGCCTCGCGAGACTTGATGACCTGGGCCTGGTGCTGCTCGAAGCGCTGCTGCGCCTCGGCGTACTGGTTCTCCCACGCCTCGCGCTGGGTCTCGTAGCCCTCGAGCCAGTCGTTGGTCTCGGGGTCGAAGCCCTCGGGGTAGATGTAGTTGCCCTGGTCGTCGTAGGACGCGGCCATGCCGTACAGGGTCGGGTCGAACTCGACCGCCGTCGGGTCGGCACCGAAGGACTCGTTGGCCTGCTTCAGCGAGAGGCTGATGCGACGGCGCTCGAGGTCGATGTCGATGACCTTGACGAAGATCTCGTCGTTGACCTGGACGACCTGCTCCGGGATCTCGACGTGGCGCTCGGCCAGCTCGGAGATGTGGACCAGGCCCTCGATGCCCTCGTCGACGCGCACGAACGCACCGAAGGGAACGAGCTTGGTGACCTTACCCGGGACGACCTGACCGATCTGGTGGGTCCGGGCGAACTGCTGCCACGGGTCTTCCTGGGTCGCCTTGAGCGACAGGGACACGCGCTCGCGGTCCATGTCGACGTCCAGGACCTCGACCGTGACCTCCTGGCCGACCTCGACAACCTCGGACGGGTGGTCGATGTGCTTCCAGGACAGCTCGGAGACGTGGACGAGACCGTCGACGCCACCCAGGTCCACGAAGGCACCGAAGTTGACGATGGAGGAGACGACGCCGGAGCGCACCTGACCCTTCTGGAGGGTGGTGAGGAAGGTCTGGCGGACCTCGCTCTGGGTCTGCTCCAGCCAGGCGCGGCGGGACAGGACCACGTTGTTGCGGTTCTTGTCCAGCTCGATGATCTTGGCCTCGAGCTCCTTGCCCACGTAGGGCTGAAGGTCGCGGACGCGGCGCATCTCGACCAGGGAGGCCGGCAGGAAGCCACGGAGGCCGATGTCGAGGATGAGACCACCCTTGACGACCTCGATGACGGTACCGGTGACGATGCCGTCCTCTTCCTTGATCTTCTCGATGGTGCCCCAGGCACGCTCGTACTGGGCGCGCTTCTTCGAGAGGATCAGGCGGCCTTCCTTGTCCTCCTTCTGGAGGACGAGGGCCTCGATCTCGTCACCGACGGCGACGACCTCGTTGGGGTCGACGTCGTGCTTGATCGAGAGCTCGCGGCTCGGGATGACGCCTTCGGTCTTGTAACCAATGTCGAGCAGGACCTCGTCCCGGTCGACCTTCACGATGACGCCGTCGACGATGTCGCCGTCGTTGAAGTACTTGATCGTCTCGTCGATCGCGGCGAGGAAAGCTTCCTCGTTACCGATGTCGTTGACCGCAACCTGCGGGGTGGTGGCGGTGGTCTCGGTGCTGCTCGTCATGTGGGAAAGGGCTCCGGTACGGACATTGAAGTCGTAGGTACTGCTACGCCGAGAGCCCGTATCGCCTCTGCATAAGCCGGACAGTGTCAGAGACGTTTTCTGAGGAGGCTCGTGGATGCCGAAGCATCGGAGCCGCTCAAAACGCCTCAAAACCGAGGGGTGCATACAGATGCGAGCGCGGCCTGCTCCGTCTGAGGCGCGCAAGCCCGCAGCGCAACTTGTAGCATACGGGGGCAGCCGGACACGGTCAATGCGCGAACGCGCACACCCGGGGCAGAGCGCCCCAAAACCGGCACACGCGATGTTCCGCGAGGCCGAGTGGCCTCACAGTCCCTGCAGCAACAAGCAGAGCGAAGACTACGACGACGGGCGCGATGAACCAAGACCACGAGCCGGAGGCGACCCGCCGTGACGCCTCGGACACGGAGAGCAGCCGGGCCAATCGGGGCTGGTGGGACCGTCACGCGGACGAGTACCAGAGCGAGCACGGCGCGTTCCTGGGGGACGACCGGTTCGTGTGGGGTCCTGAGGGGCTGGACGAGGCGGAGGCGGCGCTGCTCGGGCCGGTCGCCGAGCTGAAGGGCCGCCGGATCCTGGAGATCGGGGCCGGCGCGGCGCAGTGCTCCCGCTGGCTGGCGGCGCAGGGCGCGCTCCCGGTGGCGCTGGACCTCTCCCACCGGCAGCTCCAGCACGCGCTGCGGATCGCCGATGCCGCACCGGGGACGCCGGGGACGCCAGGAGTCATGGCCACCGAGCTGGTGGAGGCGGACGCCGGGGCGCTTCCCTTCCGCGACGGCAGTTTCGATCTCGCCTGTTCGGCATACGGGGCGCTGCCGTTCGTCGCCGATCCCGTACAGGTGCTGCGCGAGGTGCGCCGGGTGCTGCGACCGGGCGGGCGGTTCGTCTTCTCCGTCACCCACCCCATCCGCTGGGCCTTCCCGGACGAGCCGGGGCCCGAGGGGCTGTCGGTGGCGGCGTCCTACTTCGACCGCACCCCGTACGTCGAGCAGGACGGGACCGGGCGGGCGGTGTACGTGGAGCACCACCGGACGCTGGGAGACCGGGTGCGGGACGTGGTCGCGGCCGGGTTCCGGCTGCTGGACCTCGTCGAACCGGAATGGCCGGAGTGGAACACCCAGGAGTGGGGCGGCTGGTCCCCGCTGCGCGGGCATCTGATCCCGGGGACGGCGATCTTCGTGTGCGAGGCGGAGGCGTAGCAGCCCCTGCCGGTAGCCGGGGCGGTCCGGCGTCGCCGGCGGCGGGCGGCGTTGTCGGTGGCGGGCGGCAGACTGGGGGTTGTGATCGCCCGTGACGCCCTCGCCCAGCTGCCCGTACGGACCGCCCTGCCCGCGCTGCGGGCCGCCCTCGACGGGGCCGGCAGCGCGGTGCTGTGCGCCCCGCCGGGCACCGGCAAGACGACGCTGGTGCCGCTGGACCTGGCCGGGCTGACCGACGGCGGGCCGCGCCGGCGGGTGCTGGTCGCCGAGCCGCGGCGGATCGCGGCCCGGGCCGCGGCGCGCCGGATGGCCTGGCTGCTGGGTGAGCAGGTGGGTGACCGGGTGGGGTTCACGGTGCGCGGTGAGCGGCGGGCCGGGCCGCGTACGACCGTGGAGGTCGTGACGACCGGCGTGCTGCTGCAGCGGCTGCAGCGCGACCCGGAGCTGGCCGGGGTGGATGTCGTGGTGCTGGACGAGTGCCATGAGCGGCATCTGGACGCCGACACCTCCGCGGCGTTCCTGCTGGACGTGCGGGAGACGCTCCGCCCGGAACTGCGGCTGGTGGCAGCCTCGGCGACGACGGACGCCGAGGGGTGGGCCGGGCTGCTGGGCGGGGCGTCGGGACCGGCCCCGGTGGTGGTGGCGGCGGGCGTGTCGCATCCGGTGGAGACGGTGTGGGCGCCCCCGGAGCGGCCGGTGCGGCCGGCGCACGGCCTGCGGGTCGATCCGGCGCTGCTGACGCATGTGGCGGGCGTGGTGCGGCGGGCGCTGCGCGAGCGGACCGGCGATGTGCTGTGCTTCCTGCCCGGTGTCGGGGAGATCGGGCGGGTCGCCGGGGAGCTGGCCGGGGTGGACGCCGAGGTGTTGCAGGTGCACGGGCGGGCGCCGGCCGAGGTGCAGGACGCCGTACTGGCGGGCGGGGACGGCGTCCGCAGGGTGGTGCTGGCGTCCTCGGTGGCGGAGTCCAGCCTGACCGTGCCGGGGGTGCGGGTGGTGGTCGACAGCGGGCTGGCGCGGGTGCCGCGGATGGACCATGCGCGGGGGCTGAGCGCGTTGACGACCGTACGGGCGTCCCGGGCGGCGGCCCGGCAGCGGGCGGGCCGGGCCGGGCGGGAGGCGCCGGGTGTGGTCTACCGCTGTTGGGCGGAGGGCGAGGACGGGCGGCTGCCGGCCTTCCCCGACCCGGAGATCAGGGTGGCCGATCTGACCGCGTTCGCGTTGCAGGCGGCGTGCTGGGGCGATCCGGACGCGAGCGGTCTGGCGCTGCTGGACGCGCCGCCGGCCGGGGCGCTGGCCGCGGCCCGGGAGGTGCTGACGGCGGTCGGCGCGGTGGACGCGGAGGGCCGGGCGACGCCGCGGGGCCTTCGGATGGCGCGGATGGGCGTGCACCCCCGGCTGGCGCGGGCGCTGCTGGACGGCTCCGCCGAGGTCGGGGTGCGGCGGGCGGCGGAGGTGGTCGCCCTGCTGAGCGAGGAGCCGCCGCGCGCGTACGGGGACGATCTGGCGGAGGCCTGGCGCACCGCGCGCCGGGGCGGGGACGGCTATGCCGCCAGATGGCGGCAGGAGGCGCGGCGGCTGGCGGCGGCGGTCGGTGAGCCCGGCGCGGCCGGGGCCGGGGAGGCGCCCCGTGGTGCGGGCGCGGGGCGGGGCGCGCCGGACGACGCGGTGGCGGGGCTGGTCGCCGCGCTGGCGTTCCCGGAGCGGGTGGCCCGGGCGCGCGGGGCCGGCAGCTATCTGATGGCGTCGGGCACCGGTGCCGAACCGGGCGGGGAGGGTTCGCGGCTGCGGGACGCGCGGTGGCTGGCGGTCGCGGTGGCGGACCGGCCGGTGGCCGCGGCGTCGGCGCGGGTGCGGCTGGCGGCGGTGATCGACGAGGACACGGCGTGTGCGGCGGCGCGGGCGCTGTATTCGTCGGGTGAGGAGGTGCGCTGGTCGGACGGGGACGTGGTGGCGCGGCGGGTGGAGCGGCTGGGGGCGATCGAGCTGGCGGTGCGGCCGCTGTCGGCGCCGGACCCGGAGCTGGTGCGGGAGGCCGTGGTGGCGGGGCTGCGCCGGGAAGGGCTCGGGCTGCTGCGGTGGCCTCCGGGCGCGGTGGCGGTGCGGCAGCGGATGGCGTTCCTGCACCGCGAGCTGGGCGCGCCGTGGCCGGACGTCTCGGACGCGGCGTTGCTCGCGCGGGTGGAGGACTGGCTGGGGGTCGAGCTGGGCCGGGCGCGGAGGCGGGCCGATCTGGAGCGGGTCGACACGGCGACGGCGCTGGCCCGGCTGCTGCCCTGGGCGACCGGTGACGCGGCCCGTTTCGACGAGCTGGCGCCGGAGCGCATCGAGGTGCCGAGCGGTTCCCGGGTGCGGGTGGACTACGGCGGGGAGCAGCCGGTGCTGGCGGTGAAGCTGCAGGAGCTGTTCGGCTGGCAGGAGTCGCCGCGCATAGCCGGCGGGCGGGTGCCGGTGCTGGTGCATCTGCTCTCGCCGGCGGGGCGGCCGGCCGCGGTCACGGCCGATCTGGCGTCGTTCTGGCGGGACGGCTACCGCGCGGTGCGCGCGGAGTTGCGCGGCCGGTATCCCAAGCATCCCTGGCCGGAGGATCCTTCGGCGGCCGAGCCGACCCGGCACACCTCCGCGCGGCTCAGGCGGGGCTGAGGGCGGGTTCCGCGTCCGTCGTCGGGGTGGCCGGGCGGCGGCTGCGGGCTTCGAGGTGGAGGCTCAGGGCGAGCAGTGCGGCGCCGAGGGTCAGGAATCCCTCGGGGAGGTAGCTGGTCAGGAGCAGGACGAGGGTGCGCTGGGACGTCACCAGGGCCACGGTTGCGTCGACGTAGTCGGCGCGCATCCTGACGTGGCCGGCGAAGGCGGTGACCTTGCCGCCGCCGGGCAGCAGGTCGCCGCCGCGCAGCTCTTCCCGGTGGACCTCCTCGCCGTTGACGGGGGCACCGGTGACGGGTTCGACCCAGAACATCCGCTTGGTGGTGTACCAGCGGGTGGTGCCCATCTTCTCGACGGACGCGGGGGTGATGCCCTTGACCGGCATCTTCTTGGGCAGCGGGACCTTGGTCCAGGGGATGGTCTGCTCGAAGTAGTAGACCTCCAGGCCGCGGAAGGTGCGGGTGCCCTTGTAGTGGATGGGGGCCGAGGTGCGGGTCTGGGCGTCGAAGTAGGTGTAGTCGCGTTTCTCGGTGAGGAACGGCCATTTGTACTCGATGCCGGTGCGGTGCACGGGGTCGCCGTCGACCATCTCGCCGGTGGCGTGCACGGGTTCTTGCGAGTGGGCGTCGAAGATGTAGCGCTCGGGGACCGCGGAGACCATCTTGCCGTCGGGTCCGGCGACGTAGGAGAGGGTGTCCCAGACGACGACGTCGCGGCCGGCGGTCCGTTCGATCCGGTCGGAGGCGGCGACGTCGCCCTTGAGGGTCTGGACGACGGTGACCTTGGGGACCGTTCTGGCCTTCATGGTGCCGTAGTCGATGAGGGTGGCGGGCCGGGCCTCCAGGACCATGTCCTGGTACTGGCCGGGCGGGATCTTGGCGAGCCGCGGGAAGGCGTACCACCGCAGCAGCGGGGAGAGTGCGGTGAAGAAGACGGCGAAGGCGAGCAGTACCAGGCTGGCGGTGCGGCGCATGGCGGGGGCGTCCCTCCCTCAGGGGTGTGCGGGGACGGTGGTGAGCAGCGGCTTGGGTGAGGTGGTGCCGCTGGGGGCGCCGGCGGCCGTGACGGTGAGGACGAGGGCGAGTGCGGCGGCCAGTCCGGCCGCGGCGGCAATCAGGGCGCGCATGGTCGCCTCCCGGCATATCTGATACGGCGTCAGGGCGGGGGCACCGTAGCAACGGGCGGCCGAGATGAGAACAGGTGCCGCCCGGGCGCATGGGGCACCGCCGCCCTGCCCGGGACGGCGGGCAGGACGGCGGTGCGGGCCGGGCGGGGGTGCCGGTCCGGCCGGGGGCTGCGGCCGGGGTCGCCGGCCGCCGGTGTGGTCAGGAGGCGGCCGGGGCGGCGACCTTCAGCTTGACGGTGAGGACGGCGCCGTCGTCGGTGGTCAGCCGCAGCAGGAACGTCCCGGTGTGCGAGTCGGTGTAGATCTTCGGGAGTTTCAGCAGGCCGTCGGCGTCCGTGGTCAGCCCGGCGAGGGTGCGGACCGGCTTGTCCTTGTTCTCGTCGGTGGCCTTCGGGTCCTTGAAGTAGGGGCCCCGGTCGTTCTCCACCGGATTGTCGGGGTCGTCGGTGACCATGGTCGCGGTGACCGGCACGCCCGCCGCGATCTTGCCCTGGTAGGTCGCCTGGATCTCGACGGCGTCCTCGGCGAAGGCATGGCCGGCGGTGGCCGTCAGCTCCTTGTCCGAGGTGCGGGTGAGGGTGTCGGCCTTCGGCGCCGGCCTGGCCTTGACGGTGGCGTCGAAGGTGACGGCGGGCAGGGTGCGGCCGACGGCCGTCGCCCGGAGGCGGAAGTCACCGGTCCGTTCGCCCGCGTGCAGGGTGGGCGCGGTGGCCAGGCCGTCCTTGCCGGTGGTGACGGTGGCGGTGGTGGCGTGGCCGGGGAAGCGGGCGTCGGTGCCGGCGGGGAGGGTGAAGCGGATCCGGGCGCCGGCGACGGGCTTGCCCGCGGCGTCCTTGGCGCGTACCTGGGGCGCGGTGGCGAAGTCGGTGCCGGCGATGGCGGTCAGGTCCTGGCCGCCGACGCGGGCGAGGGCGGTGACGGGGCCGGGCTCGGCGGGTGCCGGGGTGCCGGGCCGGGGGGTGCCGGGGGTGGGCTTCGGGGTGGGGGTGCCCGGGGTGTGGCCGGAAACGGAACCGCCGGGCCGGGCGGGCCCGTTGGGCTCCGGCCGGGGCTTGGCGGGCGTGCCGGGACCCTTGCCGTGGGACCGGCCCTGGCCGGTCCCACCGCCGGGGCGGGAACCTCCGTGCCCATTGCCGGTTTTGTGGCTGCCGCGGTGGTGTGCCGGGAGGACGCCGTGGCCGTCGGGCACCTCGTAGGTGCCCTTGCGGTAGAACGTGTACCAGGACAGCACGGTGCGCAGGTAGTCGGCGGAGTCGTTGTAGCCGAGGACGGCGCGGTCCAGGTCGCGGGGGTCCGACAGGTCGCGGCCGTCGGCGCAGAGGTAGCGGCCAGCGGCGAGCGCGGCGTCGTAGACGTTGTTGGGGTCCTTCTTGCCGTCGTCGTTGCCGTCGGCGCCCCAACCGCCGTGCTGCGGGCCGCCCTCGGCCCAGGTGGAGGGGATGAACTGCATCGGGCCGACGGCGCGGTCGTGGGTGGTGTCGCCGTCGAAGCGGCCGCCGTCGGTGTCGAGGATGCGGGCGAAGCCGTGGCCGTTGAGCTGCGGGCCGAGGATCGGCCGGAGGGTGGTGCCGTCGGCGTCGACCGCGCCGCCGCCGGCCTGGCCGGATTCGACCTTGCCGATACCGGCGAGCAGTTGCCAGGGCAGCCGGCAGCCGGGGTCCTCGGCGTCGAGGCGGGACTGGGCCTTCTTGTAAGCGGCCAGGACGGTGGCCGGGATGCCGGCCTGGGCGGGCCCGGTGATGACGTGGGTGCCGCCGTCGGGGTGGGAGTGGGAGGAACGGCGGGGCGGCGCCGGGCTGTTGTGCGGCGGCAGGTCGGAGTAGTACGTCGCGCCGCCGTCGATGGGGGTGTCGACCGGCGGGGAGGGTTCCTGTTCCTTGGCCGCCTTCGCGGTGGCGTCCGGCGACTGGGAGGCGGTCAGGGCGGCGAGGACGAACGCCGCCACGGCCGTCGAGGCCGCTCCCCTGCGAAGCCGCCGCCGGAATGTGGCTGCCATACGTGGTCCCCTCCGCGTTGACGCACCGCGTTTTCTGACGCGGTGTCGCGCTCCCCGGCGCTCCAACTCAGGCGACACTACGACAACTCGGGCCCGGCATCTACCACCTCATCGGACACATAATGATCTGAATCGAACGAGGGGTGGTGCCATGCCGTTCACGCTCAGCCATGCCGCGGCCGTGTTGCCGGTCGTCCGGCGGACCGGTACGGCCCGCGGCCGGCTGGTCGCCTCGGCGCTGGTGGCGGGGTCGTTCGCGCCGGACATGACGTACTACGCGGACACGCTGGTGCCGGGCGGGATGGAGTTCGGCGCGGTCACCCATGCGCTGTCCGGGGTGCTGACCGTCGATGTGCTGATCACCGCGGCGCTGGTCGGCGGCTGGCTGCTGGTGCGCGACCCGCTGCTGGCGCTGCTGCCGGCGGCCTTTCGGGGGCGGGTGTCGCTGTGCGTCCGGGGCCGCCCGTGGCGTGCCCGCGGACCCCGTGAACTCGCCGCGCTGACCGGCTGGTTCGTGCTCTCCGCGGTGCTCGGCTCGGCGACCCATGTGGTGTGGGACGCCTTCACCCACCCGGGCCGCTGGGGGACGCGGCTGGTGCCCGGCCTGGACCGGGTCGTGGGCGGCTGGCCGGTGCCGACGTATCTGCAGTACGGCACCTCGGCGCTGGCGATGACCGCGCTGGTGTGGTTCGGGTGGTCGGCACTACGGGCCGCCGGGGCTGCCGACCCCGCCGTCCGGGCCGCAGCCGCGGCCACGGTGCCCGCGCTGTCCGTACGGCTGCGGCTGCTGCTCGCCCTTCCGCTGTCGGCGTGCGTCCTGGCCGGCGCGGTGGACCGCGTCCTGCGGGCGCACGCCGACTACGGCGACGCGGCGGTGTGGTTCGACTATCTGCCGTCCGCACTCTTCGGCGCGGGCGCCGGCCTCACCGTCGGGCTGTTGCTCCACGGCCTGGCGGTACGGCTGCTGGACCGGCGGGCGCGCCGCGGACGGCCGGCCGACGGCCCGCTGCCCGCCGCGCGGACCGGTGCGGCGGCGGACCCGCGGGAGGCGGTGCCCGCCGCCGACTGAGGCAGGTCCGCGCGGCACCGGGGCCCCGGCCCCGGCCCGCCCCGGCCCGCCGCGTCCGGTCGGTGCGCCCCGCCGCGCTCCCGTCAGTGCGCCGCCGACTCCCAGTCCTTGCCCGAGCCGACCGAGACGTCCAGCGGGGCGCTCAGCTCGACGGCGTCGGCCATCTCGCGGCGGACCAGCTCCTCGACCTGCTTGCGTTCGCCGGGGGCCACCTCGACGACGATTTCGTCATGGACCTGGAGCAGCATCCGGGACCGCAGCTCCGCGGCCCGCAGGGCGATGTCCACCCGCAGCATCGCGATCTTGACGATGTCGGCGGCGGTGCCCTGGATCGGGGCGTTCAGCGCCATCCGCTCGGCCATCTCGCGGCGCTGGCGGTTGTCGCTGTTGAGGTCCGGCAGATAGCGGCGGCGACCGAGCATCGTCTCCGTGTAGCCGGTGGCGCGGGCCTCCTCCACGACGCGGCGGAGGTAGTCGCGCACCCCGCCGAACCGCTCGAAGTAGGTGTCCATCAGCTTGCGGGCCTCGTCGGGCTGGATGCCCAGTTGCTGGGAGAGGCCGAACGCCGACAGCCCGTACGCCAGGCCGTAGGACATCGCCTTGATCTTGCGGCGCATCTCCGGGTCGACCGCGCTCTTGGCGACTGAGAAGACCTGGGAGGCGACGGTGGTGTGCAGGTCCTCGCCGGAGGTGAACGCCTCGATCAGGCCCTCGTCCTCGGAGAGGTGGGCCATCACGCGGAGTTCGATCTGGCTGTAGTCGGCGGTCAGCAGCGACTCGAAGCCCTCGCCGACGACGAAGCCGCGGCGGATCGCCCGGCCCTCGTCCGTCCGCACCGGGATGTTCTGCAGGTTGGGGTCGGTGGACGACAGCCGGCCGGTGGCGGCGACGGTCTGGTTGAAGGTGGTGTGGATACGGCCGTCCGCGCCGATGGTCTTGATCAGGCCCTCGACGGTCGTGCGCAGCTTGGCCTGCTCCCGGTGGCGGAGCATGATCACCGGGAGTTCGTTGTCGGTCTGCGCGGCCAGCCAGGCCAGGGCGTCGGCATCGGTGGTGTAACCGGTCTTGGTCTTCTTGGTCTTCGGCAGGCCCAGCTCGCCGAAGAGGACCTCCTGGAGCTGCTTGGGCGAGCCGAGGTTGAACTCATGGCCCGCGGCGGCGTGCGCCTCCTTGACGGCCTGCGCGACCGCCCCGGCGAACTGCTGCTCCATCCGCTCCAGCCAGCCCCGGTCCGCGGCGATACCGGCCCGCTCCATCCGGGCCAGCAGATCACTGGTCGGCAGCTCCACATTGCGCAGCAGATCGGCCGCGCCGACCTCGGCGAGCTTCGCCTGGAACGCCGTCCCCAGGTCGAGGACCGTACGGGCCTGCGCCATCAGGGCGTCCGCCTCGGCCTGCTCGTCCGCGCCGAACGCCAGCTGGCCGTCGCCGGCCGCGGCCGGGGCGAGATCCCGGCCGAGGTACTCGATGGAGAGGGCGTCCAGCGCGAAGGAGCGGCGGCCGGGCTTGACCAGATAGGCGGCGAGGGCGGTGTCCATCGTGACGCCCTCGATGCGCCAGCCGTGCTCGCCGAAGACCCGCATCAAGCCCTTGGCGTTGTGCATCACCTTCGGGCGCTCGGGGTCGGCGCTCCAGGCGGCGAACGCCTGCTCGTCGGCCTCGTCCAGCTGCGCGGGGTCGAACCAGGCGGCCGGCCCCTGCGGGGTGGCCAGCGCCACCTCGGCCACGCTGCCGCTGCCCAGCGTCCAGACGTCGACGGTGGCCACGCCCAGCGGTCCGGTGGCGTGCTCGGCCAGCCACGGGGCGAGCTCGCCGGTGGCCAGGACCGTGCCGTCCACCTCGACGCCCGGGGCCGGCGCGGCCTCCTCGGCGCTCTCCACGGAGCCGGGGTCGACGGCGTGCAGCCGGTCGCGCAGGCCCTGGTTGCGGATCTCCAGGGCGTTGAGGAACACCTTGAGGGCCTCGCGGTCGTACGCCTCGCGGGTCAACTCCTCGGGGCCGCACGGCAGCTTCACATCGCGCACCATCTCCGTCAGCACGCGGTTGCGCTTCACCGACTCCAGGTGGTCGCGGAGGTTCTGACCGGCCTTGCCCTTGATCTCGTCGGCCCGCTCCACCAGTTCCGCGAACGAACCGAACTGGTTGATCCACTTGGTGGCGGTCTTCTCGCCGACGCCGGGGATGCCGGGGAGGTTGTCGGACGGGTCGCCGCGCAGCGCGGCGAAGTCCGGGTACTGGGCGGGGGTCAGGCCGTACTTCTCGAAGACCTTCTCGGGGGTGAACCGGGTCAGCTCCGAGACGCCCTTGGTGGGGTAGAGGACCGTGACGTCGTCGGAGACCAGCTGGAAGGAGTCCCGGTCGCCGGTGACGATGGAGACGTGGAAGCCCTGGGCGACGGCCTGCTCGGTGAGCGTGGCGATGACGTCGTCGGCCTCGAAGCCGTCCACCGCGAAGCGCTTGACCCGCATCGTGTCGAGCAGCTCACCGATCAGCTCGACCTGGCCCTTGAACTCGTCGGGGGTCTTGGAGCGGTTCGCCTTGTACTCCGGATACTCCTCGGAGCGCCAGGTCTTGCGCGAGACGTCGAAGGCGACCGCGAAATGCGTGGGCGCCTCGTCACGCAGGGTGTTCGCGAGCATCGACGCGAAGCCGTAGATCGCATTGGTCGGTTGGCCGGTGACGGTGGTGAAATTCTCCACGGGCAGGGCGAAATACGCCCGGTATGCCATGGAATGTCCGTCCATGAGGAGCAGGCGGGGACGACCGCCCGCCGCCGCCTCGGTGCCGGTCGCTTCGCTCATCTTCGCTGCCTTTGCTGCCACGCCCCCGATCCTGCCACGGCCCACTGACAATCCCCGCCGCGGCAGCCTCCGCCCCCCTGCCCCGCACGCCCCGGGCACCCCTCGCCCCGGCCCCCGGCGCCCGCTCCAGCCGGCCCTCCCCCGCACGCCGCCCGCACTCCCCTGCACCGCCCGCCCCGGTCCGTGACAGGATCGGATGCGCACGACAACGATCCGCCGCGCCGGCGGAGCGAGCACCAGCTCACGGCTCACAGGAGAGCGCCATGGCAGGCAAGCCGCCCGCGTCCGACCCCGTCCAGGACGCGCCCCAGGTCAGCGCACCCCAGCACTCCGCCGTAGGAATGCCGGCGATCACCAACGCCCTCAAGATCTCCCAGCAGCAGATGGGCGTCCGCCGCACCGCCCTGACCCTGCTGCGCGTCAACCAGCCCAACGGCTTCGACTGCCCCGGCTGCGCCTGGCCCGAGCCCGACAAACCGCACACCGCCGAGTTCTGCGAGAACGGCGCCAAGGCCGTCGCCGAAGAGGCCACCCTGCGCCGCGTCACCCCGGACTTCTTCGCCGCCCACCCGGTCGCCGACCTCGCCACCCGCAGCGGCTACTGGCTCGGCCAGCAGGGCCGCCTCACCCACCCCATGTACCTGGACGAAGGCGCCGGCCACTACGCCCCGGTCACCTGGGAGCGCGCCTTCGACATCATCGGCGAGGAGCTGACCGCCCTCGACTCCCCCGACGAGGCCGTCTTCTACACCTCCGGCCGCACCAGCAACGAGGCCGCCTTCCTCTACCAGCTCTTCGCCCGCGAATTCGGCACCAACAACCTGCCCGACTGCTCCAACATGTGCCACGAGTCGTCCGGCTCGGCCCTCACCGGGACCATCGGCATCGGCAAGGGCAGCGTCCTGCTGGAGGACCTCTACAAGGCCGACCTGATCATCGTCGCCGGCCAGAACCCCGGCACCAACCACCCCCGCATGCTCACCGCCCTGGAGAAGGCCAAGGCCGGCGGCACCAAGATCATCTCGATCAACCCGCTGCCCGAAGCCGGCCTGGAACGCTTCAAGAACCCCCAGACCCCGCGCGGACTGGCCGGCGGCGGCACCGCCCTGACCGACCTCTTCCTCCAGGTACGCCTCGGCGGCGACCAGGCCCTCTTCCGCGCCCTCAACCGCGGGATCCTCGCCACCGACGGCGCCCTCGATACGGACTTCATCCGCGAACACACCCACGGCTTCGAGGAGTTCGCGCAGGCGGCGCAGGCCGACGACGACTGGAACGCCACGCTCGCCGCCACCGGCCTGACCCGCGACGAGATCGAACGCGCCCTGGAGATGGTCCTCGCCTCCCGGCGCACCATCGTGTGCTGGGCGATGGGCCTGACCCAGCACAAGCACTCCGTCCCCACCATCCAGGAAGTCGTCAACTTCCTCCTCCTGCGCGGCAACATCGGCCGCCCCGGCGCCGGCGTCTGCCCCGTCCGCGGCCACAGCAACGTCCAGGGTGACCGCACCATGGGCATCTTCGAACGGCCCGCCCCCGCGTTCCTCGACGCCCTGGAGAAGGAATTCGGCTTCGCGCCCCCGCGCGAACACGGCCTCGACGTCGTCCGCGCCATCCGCGCCCTGCGCGACGGCGAGGCCAAGGTGTTCTTCGCCATGGGCGGCAACTTCGTCTCCGCCACCCCCGACACCGACGTCACCGAGGCCGCGATGCGCCGCGCCCGGCTCACCGTCCACGTCTCCACCAAACTCAACCGCTCGCACGTGATCACCGGCGCCCGCGCGCTGATCCTCCCCACCCTCGGCCGCACCGAACGCGACCGCCAGGACGGCGGCGAGCAGTTCGTGACCGTCGAGGACTCCATGGGCATGGTGCACGCCTCCCGCGGCCGCCTCGAACCGGCAAGCCCCCAGCTGCTGTCCGAGCCCGCCATCGTCGCCCGCCTCGCCCGCCGCGTCCTCGGCCCCGCCAGCGCCACCCCGTGGGAGGAGTTCGAGAAGGACTACGCCACGATCCGCGACCGCATCGCCCGCGTCATCCCCGGCTTCGACGACTTCAACACCAAGGTCGCCCGCCCCGGAGGCTTCGCCCTGCCGCACGCCCCCCGGGACAGCCGCCGCTTCCCCACCGCCACCGGCAAGGCCAACTTCACCGCCGCACCCGTGGAATACCCCACCGTCCCCGAAGGCCGGCTGCTGCTGCAGACCCTGCGCTCGCACGACCAGTACAACACCACCATCTACGGCCTCGACGACCGCTACCGCGGCATCAAGAACGGCCGCCGGGTGGTGCTCCTGCACCCCGACGACGCCCGCGCCCACGGCCTGGCCGACGGCGACTACACCGACCTGGTCAGCGAATGGACCGACGGCAGCGAACGCCGCGCCCCCGGCTTCCGCGTCGTGCACTACCCGACGGCCCGTGGCTGCGCCGCCGCCTACTACCCCGAGACCAACGTCCTCATCCCGCTCGACCACACCGCCGACACCAGCAACACCCCCGCATCCAAGTCCGTGGTGATCCGCCTGGAGAAGACCGCCACCGACTGACCCCCACCACGGCGGCCGGCACCGCGCCGGCCGCCGGGAACACCCCACCCCGCGCTGAGCGCTCGCTCAGCGGCCTGATAGGAACGGGCACGGATCGACGACGATCACGGGCGAGCGAACGGAGCCGTAGGCATGGGTGAGCAGACCACCACCAAATTCCCGCAGGAGACCCTCGACCGGTGGGCCGGACTCGGCATCGACCTGCCCGCACTCTTCTCCGCCGGACACCTCGGCGAGCGGATGGGCGTCCAGGTCACCGAAGCCGCACCCGACCGCGTCGTGGGCACCATGCCCGTCGAGGGCAACACCCAGCCCTACGGCCTCCTGCACGGTGGCGCCTCCGCCGTACTGGCCGAAACCCTCGGCTCCGTCGGCTCCATGCTCCACGGCGGCCCCACCAAACTCGCCGTCGGCGTCGACCTCAACTGCACCCACCACCGCGGCGTCCGCTCCGGCCTCGTCACCGGCGTCGCCACCCCCGTACACCGCGGCCGCTCCACCGCCACCTACGAGGTCGTCATCACCGACGAACACGGCAAGCGGGTCTGCACCGCCCGGCTGACCTGCATGCTGCGCGACGTCGACACCGACGCCTACCGCAGCTGACCGGATCAGGACGGCCCACGCCGCCCACCACCACGGCCCCGCCCCTCGCCCAGGGTGCGGGGCCGCACGCATTTCCGTAACGCTGCGTAACGCGCGCGCAATACCGCCTCAACCCGCACACCCCGGACCCCGTGCCACCACAGGCCCCGGCCCGCCCCCTCCGATAGCCGGACGCCCTCCGGCGGTCGCACCGCGCAACCACCCACGGAAGTGCGTGTTCACCTTCCGCGCCGCGTTCGCTCCACCTGTAAGGACCATGACGGCAAAACACTCATCGCTGGTCATAACAAGAGCGTCACATCCTGGCCAGCGCCTCTGCCGACGCGACGAACACCGCTCTAGAGTCACCGCCAGTCACCGCGCCGCCGGGCGCGCTGCGAGCACGGACCCGTTTCCACCCGTGCAGCCCGGCGCGCGAATCGGCCATGCGACAGCCGTGGCCGCGCCAGGGAAAGGACTGATCGTGCGTCACCGTTCCTTGCTCCTCATCACCGCAGTCACCACCGGCGCCCTCACGCTCTCCGCGTGCGGCTCTCGCGGCGACAACAACAAAGACGGCGAAGGAAAAACCACCGTCGTCATCGGCCTCGACGCCCCCACCACCGGCGAACTCTCGGCACTCGGCCTGGGCATACGCAACTCCGCCCAGCTCGCCGTCGACATCGCCAACAAGAACAACGAAGTCAAGGGCGTCACCTTCAAACTCCAGGCCCTCGACGACAAGGCACTGCCCAACGTCGGCCAGCAGAACGCCACCAAACTCGCCGGCAACAAGGACGTCCTCGGCATCGTCGGCCCCCTCAACTCCGGCGTCGCCCAGTCCATGCAGCAGGTCTCCAAGCAGAACAACCTGACGCTGATCTCCCCGGCCAACACCACCCCCGACCTCACCCAGGGCCCGGACTGGAAGAAGAACAAGCGCGTCCGGCAATTCCCCACCTACTTCCGCACCGCCACCACCGACGAAGTGCAAGGCGCCTTCGACGGCCAGTACGCCTGGGAAAAGGTCAAGGCCAAGAAGGCCTACGTCATCGACGACCAGAAAACCTACGGCGTCGGCCTCGCCTCCTCCTTCAAGGACCAGTTCGCCAAACTCGGCGGAAAGATCGTCGGCACCGAACACGTCAGCCCCGACGACCGCGACTTCAAAGCCGTCGTCTCCAAGGTCAAATCCGCCAAACCCGACCTGGTCTTCTACGGCGGCGAATACCCCGCCTCCGGCCCCCTCAGCCAGCAGCTCAAGGACGGCGGCGTCACCGTCCCCCTCATGGGCGGCGACGGCATGTACAGCGGCGACTACATCAAGCTGAACAAGAAGGCCCAGGGCGACTACGCCTCCTCCGTCGGCAAGCCCGTCGAACAACTCCCCTCCGCCAAGAAGTTCATCGCCGACTACAAGGCAGCCGGGTTCAAGGAGCCCTACGAGGCGTACGGCGGCTCCACCTACGACTCCACCTGGGCCCTCATCCAGGCCGTGAAGAGCGTCGTCGACGCCAATAAGGGCAAGCTCCCCGAGGACGCCCGCAAGCAGGTCACCGACGCCATGAACAAGGTCACCTTCGACGGCGTCACCGGAAAGGTCGCCTTCGACAAATACGGCGACACCACCAACACCATGATCACCGCCTACCAGGTCGACAAGGGCGACTGGGCCGCCCGCTTCAGCGCTCCGTTCAAGGAATTCGACAAGAGCTGACGCCACCGCACCACCACTCCCCCGGGCCGCGCCAGGACGCCACGAACGACCCTGGCGCGGCCCGCGGCACACCGGGACACCCCCCGACTTCCCACCCGTGCTTGTTCACACCACGGAGGCCCTGCGGTGAGCGAACTGCCGCAACAGCTGGCCAACGGACTCATCCTCGGCGCGATGTACGGACTCATCGCGATCGGCTACACGATGGTCTACGGAATCGTCCAGCTCATCAACTTCGCCCACGGCGAGATATTCATGGTCGGCGGCTTCGGAGCGCTCAGCGTCTACCTCGCCCTCCCCACCGGCACCTCCCTCGCCCTCGCCCTGCCGGTCATGCTCATCGGCGGCATCGTCGTATCCGTCCTCGTCGGCATCGCGGCGGAACGCTTCGCCTACCGCCCCCTGCGCGGCGCCCCCCGCCTCGCCCCCCTCATCACCGCCATCGGCCTGTCCATCGCCCTCCAGCAAGCCATCTGGAAGTGGTACCCCGACGGCAAACAAGCCCGCGTCTTCCCCCAGTTCAAGGGCCACGCCCTCGACATCCTCGGCGCCACCGTCCAACGCGGCGACCTCTTCGTCCTCATCGCCGCCCCCCTGTGCATGATCGCCCTCGGCTTCTTCGTCGCCCGCACCCGCAGCGGCCGCGCCATGCAGGCCACCGCCCAGGACCCCGACACCGCCAAGCTCATGGGCATCAACACCGACCGCATCATCGTCCTCGCCTTCGCCATCGGCGCCGCCTTCGCCGGCGTCGCCGCCGTCGCCTACGGACTGCGCACCGGCGAGGTCCAATTCCGCATGGGCTTCATCATGGGCCTCAAAGCCTTCACCGCCGCCGTCCTCGGCGGCATCGGCAACATCTACGGCGCCATGCTCGGCGGCGTCGTCCTCGGCATCGCCGAAGCCCTCGCCACCGCCTACATCGAGGAAATCCCCGGCATGCAGCAATTCGGCGGCGGAGCCTGGAAGGACGTCTGGGCCTTCGTCCTCCTCATCCTCGTACTCCTCCTGCGGCCACAAGGCCTGCTGGGCGAACGCGTCGCGGATCGGGCGTGATACCGATGACCACCCACACCGCCACCACCCCCCGGGGCCTCCTCCCCCTCCCCGAACGCACCGCACGACTCACCACCGCCGCCGGCGCCCTCGCCACCGCCGCCACCACCGGCCTCTCCTGGACCTGGAGCAGCGACTTCCCCGGCGACCTCACCTACTACGGCTCCCCCGCCGGCCTCCAGATCGTCACCCTCACCGGCGGCCTCCTCACCCTCCTCCTCGCCGCCTCCACCCTCGGCCTGCGCGGCCTGACCTGGCTCACCCCCGCCGGACGCAACGCCCCCACCCTCCTCGCCGCCCTCGCCACCTTCGCCGCGACCTGGTTCACCCTCGGCGCCATCGCCGTCCAACTCGGCGGCCTCGTCAACCTCGAACCCGGCGGCTTCGCAGCCGGCACCGCCGCACTCCTCACCCTCCTCGGCGCCCTCGCCCTGCCCCCCGACCAACCCCCCACCACCCCACCGGCGAACCCCTGGCAACGCCTCACCGCCCTCCTCACCGCCAGCCCCCTACGGCCCCGCAGCCGCACCCTCCCCACCTGGGCCGAGATCCTCACCATCGCCGCCGCCTTCGCCGCCGGACTGATCGCCTTCACCTACGGCATCGACACCGACGACGGCGCCCCCTTCGTCGGCTACCTCCTCTTCATCGCCCTCGCCGTCCCCGCCCTGCACCGCGCCGGACTCATCGCACGCCTCACCGAACTCACCCACCAACACCGCGGCGTCGCCCTCACCGCAGCCTTCCTCGCCGCCGCCAGCTTCCCCCTCACCCAGGACACCGACCAGTACACGATCATCGGCGCCAACATCCTGATCTTCGCCACCGTCGCCCTCGGCCTCAACGTCGTCGTCGGCCTTGCCGGCCTCCTCGACCTCGGATACGTCGCCTTCCTCGGCGTCGGCGCCTACGCCGCGGCCCTCGTCTCCGGCTCCCCCGAATCCGCCCTCGGCCTCCACTTCCCCTTCTGGGCCGCCCTCCTCACCGGAGCCGCCGCCTCCCTCGTCTTCGGCGTCCTCATCGGCGCCCCCACCCTCCGGCTACGCGGCGACTACCTCGCCATCGTCACCCTCGGCTTCGGCGAGATCTTCCGCATCGCCATGCTCAACCTCAACGGCACCACCGGCCCCGACATCACCAACGGCGCCATGGGCATCCCCAACATCCCCAACCTCGAAATCCTCGGCTTCAACTTCGGCGAAACCCACGACATCCTCGGCATCCCCATCGCCACCTACGGCAACTACTACCTGCTGATGATCCTCGTGACCGCCTTCGTCGTCCTCGTCTTCCGCCGCGCCGCCGCCTCCCGCATCGGCCGCGCCTGGATCGCCATCCGTGAAGACGAAACCGCCGCCGTCGCCATGGGCATCAACAGCTTCCGGCTCCGCCTCCTCGCCTTCGCCCTCGGCGCCGCCCTCGCCGGACTCGCCGGCACCGTCCACGCCCACGTCGTCACCACCGCCACCCCCGAACAATTCCAATTCGCCGGACCCCAACCCCCCAACTCCGCCTTCCTCCTCGCCGCCGTCATCCTCGGCGGCATGGGCACCCTCAGCGGCCCCCTCGTCGGCGCCGCCATCCTCTTCCTCATCCCCGCCAAACTCGACTTCCTCCAGGACTACCAACTCCTCCTCTTCGGCATCGCCCTCGTCCTCCTCATGCGCTTCCGCCCCGAAGGCCTCATCCCCGACCGCCGCAAACAACTCGAATTCCACGAAACCGGTCAACTCGACGTGCCCGACCAACGCCTCCCCGACCCAGCCGCCACCACCGGCGTCACCAAGGCAAAGGCGTGACGACCATGACCACACCACCCACCCTCGCACCCGCCACCGACAACACCCCCACCCACAACGACCCCGTCCTCCGCGCCGACGGCGTCACCATGCGCTTCGGCGGCCTCACCGCCGTACGAGGAGTCGACCTCACCGTCCACCCCCGCGAAATCGTCGGCCTCATCGGCCCCAACGGCGCCGGGAAAACGACGTTCTTCAACTGCCTGACCGGCCTCTACATCCCCACCGAAGGCACCGTCTCCTACCGGGGCACCGTCCTCCCGCCCAAACCCCACCTCGTCACCAAAGCCGGCATCGCCCGCACCTTCCAGAACATCCGCCTCTTCGCCAACATGACCGTCCTCGAAAACGTCCTCGTCGGCCGCCACACCCGCACCAAAGAAGGACTCTGGTCCGCCCTCCTCCGCAGCCCCGGCTTCAAAAAAGCCGAGCGCACCAGCGAAGAACGCGCCACAGAACTCCTCGAATTCATCGGCCTCGCCCACAAACGCGACCACCTCGCGCGCAACCTCCCCTACGGCGAACAACGCAAACTCGAAATCGCCCGCGCCCTCGCCTCCGAACCCGGCCTGCTCCTCCTCGACGAACCCACCGCCGGAATGAACCCCCAGGAAACGCGGGCCACCGAAGAACTCGTTTTCGCCATCCGCGACAAAGGCATCGCCGTCCTCGTCATCGAGCACGACATGCGCTTCATCTTCAACCTCTGCGACCGCGTCGCCGTCCTCGTCCAGGGCGAAAAACTCATCGAAGGCACCTCCGACACCGTCCAGGCCGACGAACGCGTCATCGCCGCCTACCTCGGCGAACCCTTCGACGGCGCCCCCGGAGAAGCCGAGGCGGCCGAGGTCGCCGCCGCCGAAGCAGCGGCCGAAGCAGTGGCCGACACGACGGCAGACACGGCGGAAAACACGGCGGCCGACGCACCGAGCAACCCCGGCACCACCAAGGGAGAAGCCCCGTGACCGCACTGCTAGAGGTCGAAGACCTCCGGGTCGCCTACGGCAAGATCGAAGCCGTCAAAGGCATCTCCTTCACCGTCGAAGCCGGCCAGGTCGTCACCCTCATCGGCACCAACGGCGCCGGAAAGACGACCACCCTCCGCACCCTCTCCGGACTCCTCAGACCCAGCGCCGGAAAAATCACCTTCGACGGAAAACCCCTCACCGGAGTCGCCGCCCACAAAATCGTCGCCCTCGGCCTCGCCCACTCCCCCGAAGGCCGCCACCTCTTCCCCCGCCTCACCATCGAGGAAAACCTGCAACTCGGCGCCTTCCTCCGCAAGGACAAGGACGGCATCGAAAAAGACATCCAGCGCGTCTACGAACTCTTCCCCATCCTCGGAGAACGCCGCAAACAAGCCTCCGGCACCCTCTCCGGCGGCGAACAACAAATGCTCGCCATGGGCCGCGCCCTCATGTCCCGCCCCAAACTCCTCATGCTCGACGAACCCTCCATGGGCCTCTCACCGATCATGATGAAAAAAATCATGGAAACGATCCGCGAACTCCGCGCACAAGGCACCACCATCCTCCTCGTCGAACAGAACGCCCAGGCCGCCCTCACCCTCGCCGACCACGCCCACGTCATGGAGATCGGCCGCATCGCCCTCTCCGGCACCGGCCAGCACCTCCTCCACGACGAATCCGTCCGCAAGGCCTACCTCGGCGAGGACTGAGGCACATACGAGTGCGGCCCCGCACCGGTCACCACCGGTACGGGGCCGCACGCACACACGGTGCGGAGCCGCGCTACTGGCCCTTCTTCTGCTGCTTCTTCTCCTCGGCGTCCTCGATGACCGCCTCCGCGACCTGCTGCATCGACAGCCGCCGGTCCATCGACGTCTTCTGGATCCACCGGAACGCAGCCGGCTCGGTCAGCCCGTACTGCGTCTGCAGAATGCTCTTCGCCCGGTCCACCAGCTTGCGCGTCTCCAGCCGCTGCGTGAGGTCCGCGACCTCCTTCTCCAGCGTCTTCAGCTCGGTGAACCGGCTCACCGCCATCTCGATCGCCGGTACCACATCGCTCTTCGAGAACGGCTTCACCAGATACGCCATCGCGCCCGCGTCCCGCGCCCGCTCGACCAGCTCCCGCTGGGAGAACGCGGTCAGCATCAGCACCGGCGCGATGCTCTCCTCGGCGATCTTCTCGGCCGCCGAGATACCGTCCAGCACCGGCATCTTCACGTCCAGGATCACCAGATCGGGACGGTGCTCCCGGGCCAGCTCCACGGCGGTCTGCCCGTCGCCGGCCTCACCGACGACGGTGTAGCCCTCCTCCTCCAGCATCTCTTTGAGATCGAGACGGATGAGGGCCTCGTCCTCCGCGATCACGACGCGCGTGGTCAGCGGCGGAACATGCGACTGATCGTCATCGGCGACGGGCTGCTCGGGCTCGGCGGCGCTCACGGGACTCCTCGGTGCGGTCAGGTGGTGCCATTGCAGCCTACCTAGAGGCAGTCGCGGTGGCGTACACGGTAGGGTGTCTCTGCAGCCGGCCCGGTTGGTGAAACTGGTCAGACACGCGGCTCTCAAACAGCCGTGCCTTCGGGCATGTGGGTTCGAATCCCACACCGGGCACCTCAGACAAGCGGAACTCCACCTTCGCGTGGTTCGCAAGCACTTTCGTTCCGCTCTGGCGATTCGTCACGCACAGTGATGTCATGAACTTCCACGGCACAGACGTGCGACACAAGGCAATCGCCCAGCTCCGCGCGGGGGCAAGGAATGCGGATGTAGCCCGCGCGCTGGGCGTCCCTCCCGGCACCATCAGCTACTGGCGCCACATGGACCGCGCCAAGCACGGAGAGTGTCCAGGTGCGCACAACCCGAAATGCCCACGGTGCGACGGGCGCGAACTCGACGCAGCGGCGTACGCCTATCTCCTCGCCCTCTATCTTGGCGATGGCCACATCATCCAGTACTCGGCGCACCGCGTACCGAGCCTCATGATCGCGTGCGGCGACGGCTGGCCGGGCCTCATGGATGCCTGCGAAGGCGCCATGCGCGCGGTCTTCCCCGACAACTCCGTGTGCCGGGTCCGCAGGACCGGTTGCCACAACGTGAAGGTCTACTCAAAGCACTTATGGTGCATGTTCCCGCAGCACGGCGAGGGCAAGAAGCACCAGCGACGAATCCTCCTCGAACCCTGGCAGCAGCAGATCGTCGACAACTACCCCTGGGACTTCCTCCGCGGACTCATCCACTCCGACGGCTGTCGGATCACCAACTGGACCACCCGGCTCGTGGGTGGCGAGCGCAAGCGCTACGAATACCCGCGGTACTTCTTCACCAACAAGTCCGACGACATCCGGCGGCTCTTCTCGGACACCCTCACCAAGGTCGGCGTCGAGTGGACCGTGCTCGCGCGCGGAAGCGACCCGTTCAACATCTCCGTGGCCCGCAAAGCCTCCGTGGCGCTCATGGACCAACACATCGGGCCGAAGTACTGACAGGGACGGCAGTCAGGTACCTCGGCCCAGCGGGATCTTGTGCGGGTGGGGCTAGTTGGTGGGTTCGGACTCGCCGATGTGGTGGACGCGGACGAGGTTGGTGGAGCCGGGGACGCCGGGCGGGGAGCCGGCGGTGATGATGACCAGGTCGCCCTTCTGGCAGCGGCCGATCTTGAGGAGTTGCTCGTCGACCTGGGCGACCATCTCGTCCGTGGAGTTGACGGTGGGGCCGAGGAACGTCTCCACGCCCCAGCTGACGTTGAGCTGGGAGCGGGTGGCCGGGTCGGGGGTGAAGGCGAGGAGCGGGATGGGTGAGCGGTAGCGGGAGAGGCGGCGGACGGTGTCGCCGGACTGGGTGAAGGCGACGAGGAATTTGGCGCCGAGGAAGTCGCCCATGTCGGCGGCGGCGCGGGCGACGGCGCCGCCCTGGGTGCGGGGCTTGTTGGCCTCGGTGAGCGGCGGGAGTCCCTTGGCGAGGAGGTCTTCCTCGGCGGCCTCGACGATGCGGCTCATGGTCTTGACGGTTTCGGTGGGGTATTTGCCGACGCTGGTTTCGCCGGAGAGCATGACGGCGTCGGTGCCGTCGATGACGGCGTTGGCGACGTCGGAGGCTTCGGCGCGGGTGGGGCGGGAGTTGTCGATCATCGAGTCGAGCATCTGGGTGGCGACGATGACCGGCTTGGCGTTGCGCTTGGCGAGTTTGATGGCGCGCTTCTGGACGATGGGGACGGTTTCCAGGGGCATTTCGACGCCGAGGTCCCCGCGGGCGACCATGATGCCGTCGAAGGCGGCGACGATGTCGTCGATGTTGTCGACGGCCTGGGGTTTTTCGACCTTGGCGATGACGGGGAGGAAGCGGTTTTCCTCGCGCATGATGCGGTGGACGTCTTCGATGTCGCGGCCGTTGCGGACGAAGGAGAGGGCGATGATGTCGGCGCCGTAGCGCAGGGCCCAGCGGAGGTCGTCCTGGTCCTTTTCGGAGAGGGCGGGGACGGAGACGGCGACGCCGGGGAGGTTGAGGCCCTTGTGGTCGGAGACCATGCCGCCTTCGATGACGACGGTGCGGACCTGGGGGCCGTTGACTTCGGTGACCTGGAGGGTGACCTTGCCGTCGTCGACGAGGATGCGTTCGCCGGTGGTGACGTCGGCGGCGAGGCCGGGGTAGGTGGTGCCGCAGAGGTGGCGGTCGCCTTCGGTGCCGGGTTCGACGGTGATGGTGAACTCGTCGCCGCGTTCGAGAAGTACGGGTCCTTCGCGGAATCGGCCGAGGCGGATCTTCGGGCCTTGAAGGTCGGCGAGGATGCCGACGCTGCGGCGGGTTTCTTCGGATGCTTTGCGGACCCGGTCGAATCGCGCTTCGTGTTCGGCGTAGGTGCCGTGGCTGAGGTTGAAGCGGGCGATGTCCATTCCGGCTTCGACGAGGGCTTTGATCTGCTCGTACGAGTCGGTGGCGGGTCCCAGTGTGCAGACGATCTTTGCTCGGCGCATGTTTCGACCCTATGACTTACCCGGCGGTAGGGAACTGTAAGAAGGTGACTGCTCAACGAGCGCTTGGTGAAAGGCTGTTGACAAGTAATGGAATGCGCGCGAAGGCGCTCCGATGAGCAGAATTTCGCCCTCGCGCGGTGGCGTCTCAGAGTGCGGGACGGGTCATGGTGAAGCGTGCGTTGACGCTGGCGTAGACGGTTTGGCGTTGGGGTTCGAGGTCGAGGGCGGGGGCGCTTTCCTGGGTGTGGGCGCCGCCGTAGCCGGCGAAGGCGCGCATGGCGGGGGCGGCGACGGGTGCGGTGTTCTCGGCGCCGAGGTCGGCGATTTCGAGGAGGGCGTCGAGGCGGGCGTCGAGGGCTTCGGCGTATTCGCGGGCGCGCTGGACGGCTTCGTGGACGGCTTGGGTGCGGGCGGCGCGGTGGGCGGGTGAGTCGGGGCGGAGGTCCCACCAGGGGCCGTCGACGCGGGTGAGGTCGAGGTCGGCGAGGCGGGTGGTGAGTTCGCCGAGGGTGGTGAAGTCGGTGAGGGTGGCGGTGTGGGTGACGCGGCCGCGGTAGGCGCGGATGCGTTCGTGGCGGCCTTTGTCGGTGAGTTCGGGGGTGATGCTGAGGGCGCCGGTTTCGAGCTTTTCGAGGGCGTCGGGGTAGCTCTTGATCAGGGTGAGGGCTTGTTCGTTGCGGCGGGTGAGGTCGGTGAGGGCGGTGGTGCGGTCGGTGCCGCGGGCGGCGACGGTGACGGCGATGCGGGCGATTTCGGGGTCGACTTCGAGGGTGGCTTCGCCGCGTACGGCGAGGCGGGGGGTGTCGGGGGTGCCGTAGGGCAGGGGGCCGGGGTCGGTCATGGGGGGCTCCTCGGGCGGGGTGTGGGTGGGTGCGGTGGGCGCAGGGTTGCACACCGGGGTGGGGATCGTGGGGTTTTCGGGCGGTCGGGGGGTGTTGCGGAGGGGGCGGGCGGGCCAGAATCTACGCGCGTTGCCGCGGGTTGTGGTGGCGCTTGTCCGCGTGGATGCAGGGGAGTGGGAATGTCGCTCGACCGTAGGAAGTTCGTGGGGAGTTCTGTGGTGTCGGGGGCCGGGATGGCGCTCGCGGGGGCCGCGGCGCCGGCGGCGGCCGAGCCGGCGGGGCAGCACGGGCGGGGTCGTGGTCATCGGCGGGAGCGGTATGGGTTCACGGTGATGGGGACGACGGATCTGCACGGGAACGTCTTCAACTGGGACTACACCACGGACGCGGAGTTCGATGACGCGGACCACAATGATGTGGGGCTGGCGAAGATTTCGACGCTGGTGTCGCGGGTGCGGCGGGAGAAGGGCCGGCACCACACGCTGCTGATCGATGCGGGTGACACCATTCAGGGGACGCAACTGGCGTATTACTACGCGAAGGTGGATCCGATCACGGATCCGGGTGGTCCGGTGCATCCGATGGCGCGGGCGATGAATGCGATCGGATATGACGCGGCGGCGTTGGGGAATCACGAGTTCAATTACGGGATTCCGGTGCTGCGGAAGTTCGAGGAGAGTTGTGATTTTCCGCTGCTGGGGGCGAATGCGGTGGATGCGCGGACGTTGCGTCCGGCGTTCCGGCCGTATGTGCTGAAGCGGTTGCGGTCGCCGCAGGGGCGGGTGGTGACGGTGGCGGTGCTGGGTTTGACGAATCCGGGGATCGCGCTGTGGGACAAGGCGCATGTGCAGGGGAAGCTGGCGTTTCCGGGGTTGGTGGAGCAGGCCGCGCACTGGGTGCCGAAGTTGCGGTCGATGGGTGCGGACGTGGTGTTCGTGGCGGCGCATTCGGGGGCGAGTGGGACGTCGTCGTACGGGGATCAGTTGCCGTATGTGGAGAATGCGGCGGCGTTGGTGGCGAAGCGGGTGCCGGGGATCGACGCGATTCTGGTGGGGCATGCGCATGTGGAGATTCCCGAGCGGCGGGTGGTGAATGCGGAGACCGGCCGGGAGGTGGTGCTGTCGGAGCCGTTGAAGTGGGGGCAGCGGCTGACGCTTTTCGATGTGGTGGTCGAGTGGCGTCGGGGGCGTTGGGAGGTGGGGTCGGTCGGTTCGCGGGTCCTGAATGCGAATGCGGTGGCGGAGGATTCGCGGATCACCGGTCTGTTGCGGGCGGAGCACCGGAAGGTGGTGGCGTATGTGAATCGGGTGATCGGCCGGTCGAAGGCGGAGTTGTCGGCGGCCGAGGCTCCGGTGAAGGACGTGCCGGTGCTGGACTTCATTGCCTTTGTGCAGGCCGAGGTGGTGCGTAAGGCGTTGGCGGGGTCGGAGTTCGCGGGGTTGCCGATCGTGTCGCAGGCGTCGTGTTTTTCGCGTGCGGCGCGGGTGCCGGAGGGGGATGTGACGATCCGGTCGATGGCGGCGTTGTATCCGTTCGACAACACGCTGGAGGCGCGGGTGTTGACGGGGGCGCAGTTGCGGGAGTACCTGGAGTTTTCCGCGCGGTATTACGTGCGGACGGCGGCGGGCGGTCCGGTGGATCCGGCGCGGCTCACGAATGCGGACGGTATTCCGGACTACAACTATGACGCGGTGCGGGGGCTGTCGTACGAGATCGATATCGCACAGCCGGCGGGTCGGCGTATCGGGAAGCTGACCTGGGAGGGGAAGCCGCTGGCGGATGATGCGCGGTTCGTGCTGGCGGTGAACAACTACCGGGCGAGTGGGGGTGGTGGTTTTCCGCATGTGGCGGGGGCGCGGCAGGTGTGGTCGACGTCGGACGAGATCCGGAATTTGATCATCAATTGGGTGCAGGAGAAGAAGGAGATCGATCCGTCGGTGTTCGCTTCGGTGGACTGGCGGTTGGTGCGGGACGGGGTGCCGGTGTTTTAGCGGTTGGCCGGCGCTTGACGGAATTGCCGGTCTTTTGGCGGGTGGGGTGCGGCGGTGCCGGGGGCGCCGCCGCGCCCTGTTTTGTCAGTGGCGGGGGACGAGGGTGCTGCCTTGGGTGGGGATGGTGCGGGTGTGGGGGGTGGGGGGTTGCGGGAGGCCGAAGGTGGTGAAGGCGGTGCGGGTGGGGAGGGGGTAGGGGGTGGTGTCGGTGAGGTCGTTGAGGATGGTGGCGCTGCGCCAGGCGGCGAGGCCGAGGTCGGGGGCGCCGACGCCGTGGGTGTGGGTTTCGGCGTTCTGGACGTAGAGGGAGCCGGTGACGGTGGGGTCGAGGGCCATGCGGTGGTGGGCGTCGATGCGGGGGCGTTCGGCGGCGTCGCGGCGGATGTAGGGGTCGAGGGCGGCGAGCAGGGTGTCCATGCGGCGTTCGCGGTAGCCGGTGGCGAGGACGACGGCGTCGGTGGTGAGGCGGGAGCGGGTGCCTTGCTGGGTGTGGTCGAGGTGGAGTTCGACCTTGGTGGTGCCGACGCGGCCGGCGGTGCGTACACAGACGCCGGGGGTGAGGGTGGCGTCGGGCCAGCCGCCGTGGAGGGTGCGGCGGTAGAGCTCGTCGTGGATGGCGGCGAGGGTGTCGTGGTCGATGGCCTTGTGGAGTTGCCACTGGGCGGGGACGAGGGTGTCGCGGACGCGTTCGGGGAGGCCGTGGAAGTAGCGGGTGTAGTCGGGGGTGAAGTGTTCGAGGCCGAGTTTGCTGTATTCCATGGGGGCGAAGGCGGGGGTGCGGGCGAGCCAGTGGAGGCCTTCGTGGCCGACGGGGCGGGCGCGGAGCTGGTCGAGGAAGATCTCGGCGCCTGATTGGCCGGCGCCGATGACGGTGAGGTGGTCGGCGGCGAGCAGGCGGTCGCGGTGGTCGAGGTAGTCGGCGGAGTGGATGACGGGGACGGCGGGGGCGTCGGCGAGGGGGCGGAGGGGGACGGGGACGTGGGGGGTGGTGCCGATGCCGAGGACGAGGTTGCGGGCGTGGGTGCGGCCGAGGGCTTCGGCTTCGCCGTCGGTGCCGAGTTGGGTGTAGTCGATCTCGAAGGTTTCGCGTTCGGGGTTCCAGCGGACGGCGTCGATCTGGTGGCCGAAGTGGAGGGTGGGGAGGTTTTCGCTGACCCAGCGGCAGTAGGCGTCGTATTCGGCGCGGTGGATGTGGAAGCGCTCGGCGAAGTAGAAGGGGAAGAGGCGTTCGCGGGTTTTGAGGTAGTTGAGGAAGCTCCAGGGGCTGGCGGGGTCGGCGAGGGTGACGAGGTCGGCGAGGAAGGGGACTTGGAGGGTGGCGCCGTCGATGAGGAGGCCGGGGTGCCAGTGGAAGGTGGGGCGCTGGTCGTAGAAGGCGGTGCGGAGGTGGGTGAGGGGGTGGGCGAGGGCGGCTAGGGAGAGGTTGAAGGGGCCGATGCCGATGCCGGCGAGGTCGAGGGGCTCGTCGGGGGTGGCGGGGTGGGTGACGGGGGTTTCGGTGGTGCTGCTCATCGGGGGATGCGGCCTTCCACGAGTTTGAGGAGGGTGGTGAGGTCTCCGGTTCGGGTGTGGGGGTTGAGGAGGGTGGCCTTGAGCCAGAGGCCGGTGGGGGTGGTGGCGCGGCCGAGGACGGCCTGGCCGTCGGTGAGGAGGGTGCGGCGGATGGTGGCGAGGGTGGTGTCGTCGGCACCTTTGGGGCGGAAGAGGACGGTGGTGAGGGTGGGGCGGGAGTGGAGTTCGTAGCGGGGGTGGTCCTCGATGAGGTCGGCGAGGGTCTGGGCCGCGGCGAGGGTGCGGTCGACGAGTTCGCCGAGGCCGCGGCGGCCGAGGGCCTTGAGGGTGACGGCGATTTTGAGGATGTCGGGGCGGCGGGTGGTGCGGAGGGAGCGGTGGAGGAGGTCGGGGAGGCCGGCTTCGGTGTCGTCGTCGGCGTTGAGGTAGTCGGCCTGGTGGGTGAGGGCGGCCAGCGCGCCGGTGTCGGGGACGGCGAGGAGGCCGGCGGCTACCGGTTGCCAGCCGAGTTTGTGCAGGTCGAGGGCGACGGTGTGGGCGCGGGCGAGGCCGGTGAGAGCAGTGTGGTGGGTGTCGCTGAAGAGGAGTGCGCCGCCGTAGGCCGCGTCGATGTGGAGGCGGGCGCCGTGGTGGTCGGCGAGGTCGGCGAGGTCGGTGAGGGGGTCGATTGCGCCGGAGTTGGTGGTGCCGGCGGTGGCGGTGAGGAGGACCGGGCCGGTGTGTCCGGTGAGGTTGGCGAGGCAGGTGTGGACGGTGTCGGGGGTGAGGATGCCGTTGGGGGTGGGGAGGGTGAGGGGTTCGGGGAGGCCGAGGAGCCAGGCGGAGCGGTGGATGGAGTGGTGGGCGTTGGCGCCGCAGACGATTTGGAGGGGGCCGGTGTGGGGGCGGCCGGGGGCGGGGGCGGCTTCGCGGGCGAGGAGGAGGGCGAGTTGGTTGGATTCGGTGCCGCCGGTGGTGACCAGCGCGTCGGGTGCGGTGGCCTGGGGGTAGACGAGCGCGGCGAGGGCGCGGCTGGTGAGGGTTTCGAGGGTGGAGGCGGCGGGGGCCTGGTCCCAGGAGTCGAGTGAGGGGTTGAGGGCGGCCGCGGCGAGCTCGGCGGCGGTGGCCAGGGCGAGTGGGGGGCAGTGCAGGTGGGCGGCGCAGTGCGGGTCGGCGGGGTCGGCGGCGCCGGCGGCGAGGGTGTGGACGAGGGTGCGCAGGGCGGCGTGCGGGCCGGTGCCGCGGTCCGGGAGGAGGGGGTGGCAGGCGTCGTGCACGGCGCGGGCGACGGCGTCGGGGCCGCCGGGCGGGAGGGGGCCGGCGCGGTCCTCGGCACCGGTGGTGAGGGCTTCGAGGACGATGTCGAGGAGGGGGCGGAGTGCGCGGGGGCCGTGGGTGCCGCCTGCGAGGGCGGTGCCGGCAGGGGGCACAGACATGGGTGTGCTCTTCTGTCAGGGAGGGTTGGGGCGGTGTGCCTGCCCGGTCCGGGTGCGGACGAGCTGTTTAGGCGGCCCTAAGTTACTTTCCCTGTACGGCGCGTATCCACCGGTCGCGGTCATACCACCCGTAAGTGGTACGGGTGTACCGCAGGTGTTCGGGTGCCGGCGGACGGGGTGAGGGGTGGGGGCGGGGCGGGCGACGGGGCCGGGCGGGCGGGGTGCGGCGGCCGGGCCGGGCGCGGCGGTCGAACGGAACCCGTAGGGGGTTACCCGTAAGGGGTGCGAGGGCCCCCTGCGGAGCCACAACGCACCGTCAGGGGGCCGGTATTCCCGCAGGCGGATGCGTCAGTGCGGCATCCCGGTGGCGGCACCGGTGGTGCCTGCGGTGGTGCCTCCGCCGGTGGTGCCTGCGCCGGTCGTGCCTGTGCCGGTGGTGTCTGCGCCGGTCGTGGCTGTGCCGGTGGTGTCTGCGGTGGTGGCGTTGCGGACGCGCAATGCGCGACGCAGGTCGTCGAGTTGGTCGGTGAGTTTGCGGCGCAGGGCGGGGGTGGGGTCGCGGTCGGTGAGGCAGGTTTCGCCGAGGTGGAGGGTTTCTTCGTCGACGAAGGTGGCGGGGAAGGCGTGGCGGCCGGCGGCCTCGGCGAGGGCGGCGCCGCGGGCGGCGGCGAGGCCGGGGGCGTCGGTGAAGTAGCGGGCGACGTAGGGCCGGAGCAGGTCGTGGTGTTCGGGGGCCCAGAAGCCGGTGGCGGTGGCGGTGAAGAGGTAGTTGGAGAGGGCGGTGTCCTCGTCGGTGGTGAAGAGGGCGTCCCAGGCGGCTTGTTTGGCGGCGGAGTCGGGGAGGGCGGCGCGGCAGCGGGCGGCGCCTTCGCGGCCGGTGGCGCTGGGGTCGCGGGCGAGTTCGGCGTCGATGGTGGCGTGGAGTTCGGCGGCGGGTGCGGCGCCGAGGGTGGCGAGCCGGCCGAGGATGCGCCAGCGCAGTTCGGGGTCGAGGTGGGGGCCGCCGGGGACGCTGCCGTCGTCGAGCCAGTCCTGGATGCCTTCGGGGGTGGTGGCGCTGTCGATGAAGGCGCGGACGGCGGTGAGCCGGAGGCCGGCGGCGGTGCCGTGTTCGGGGCCTTCGGTGCGGCGGAGTATGTCGCGGCTGAGGGCGGTGAGGGTGGTCAGGGCGGTGTGGCGGGCGGTGGGGGTGAGGTAGCGGTCGGCGATCTGGGTGCGGGCGAAGGCGAGGACGCCCTGGAGGATGGCGAGGTCGGTTTCGTGCGGGAGGTGGGCGCGGGCGGCGTCGAGGTAGGCGGTGGGGGCGAGTTCGCCGTCGCGGACCATGTCGCGGGCGGCGTTCCAGACGACGGCGCGGGTGAGCGGGTCGGGGAGGCCGGAGAGGGCGGCGAGGGCGGTGTCCCAGGAGGCGGGGTCGAGGCGGACCTTGGCGTAGGTGAGGTCCTGGTCGTTGAGGAGGAGCAGGGCGGGGCGGCGGCCGGTGCCGGTGTGGGCGGGGTCGTCGGGGACGTCGAGGGTGAGGGGGGTGCGGGCGACGAGGCGGCCGGGGGTGTGCGGGTCGGGGTCGTAGAGGCCGACGGTGAGGCGGTGCGGGCGGGTGCCGTCCTGGCTGCCGGTCTGTTCGACGGTGAGGTTCCAGTGGCCGTCGGTTTCGCCGACGACGGGGGTGAGGGTGTCGACGCCGGTGGTGCGCAGCCAGCGGGCGGCCCAGGTGTGGACGTCGCGGTGGGTGGCGCGGGCGAGGGAGTCGATGAAGTCGGCGAGGGTGGCGTTGCCGAAGCGGTGGCGGGCGAAGTGGTCGTTGATGCCGGCCAGGAAGTCCTTCTCCCCCATCCAGGCGACGAGTTGGCGCAGGGCGGAGGCGCCCTTGGCGTAGGAGATGCCGTCGAAGTTGAGGAGGGCGGAGGCGGTGTCGGGGACGTCTTCGGGGGCGGGGGCGACGGGGTGGGTGGAGGGGCGCTGGTCGGCGTCGTAGCCCCAGCTCTTGCGGGCGACGGCGAAGTCGGTCCAGGTGTCGGTGAAGCGGGTGGCCTCGGACAGGACCTGGTAGCCCATGTATTCGGCGAAGGACTCGTTCAGCCAGATGTCGTCCCACCACTGGAGGGTGACCAGGTCGCCGAACCACATGTGGGCCATTTCGTGGGCGATGACCATGCCGCGGGTCTGGCGTTCGGTGTCGGTGACCGCCGAGCGGTAGACGAACTCGTCGCGGAAGGTGACCAGTCCGGGGTTCTCCATGGCGCCGGCGTTGAATTCGGGGACGAACGCCTGGTCGTAGGAGTCGAAGGGGTAGGGCTCCTCGAAGATCTCGTGGTAGCGGTCGAAGCAGCGGCGGGTGAGGTCGAGGATCTCCTCGGCGTCGGCGTCGAGGTGGGGGGCGAGGGAGCGGCGGCAGTGGATGCCGAAGGGCAGTCCGGCGTGTTCGGTGCGGACGGAGTGCCAGGGGCCGGCGGCGACGGCGACGAGGTAGGTGGAGATGAGGGGGGTGGGGGCGGCTTTCCAGTGGCCCTCCCCGAGGTGTTCGGTGATGCCGTTGGCGAGGACGGTCCAGTTCTCGGGGGCCCGGACGGTGAGGGCGAAGACGGCCTTGAGGTCGGGCTGGTCGAAGGCGGCGAAGACGCGCTGGACGTCCTCCAGGAACAGCTGGGTGTAGACGTAGGTCTCGCCGTCGGCGGGGTCGGTGAAGCGGTGCATGCCCTCGCCGGTGCGGGAGTAGCGCATGGTGGCGTGGAGGTGGAGTTCGTGGGGGCCGGCGGTGAGGCCGGTGAGGGGGAGGCGGTTGTCGTCGAGGGTGGCCGGGTCGAGGGGCCGGCCGTCGAGGGTGGCGGTGTGCAGCTCGGCGGGGCGGAGTTCGACGAAGGTGTCGCCGTCGGTGCGTGCGGTGAAGTGGATGACCGTACGGGAGCCGAAGCGTTCGTCGCCCTGGGTGAGGTCGAGTGCGATGTCGTAGCGGTGGACGTCGATGTGGCGGGCTCGGGTCTGCGCCTCGTCGCGCTGCAGTTGGGGCATGGTTGCCATGCTGCCGTACGGTCGGTCGGCGGTGCACGGGGGTTTGCCCGAGGGCGTGGGCGGGGCCGGGTCAGCCGACGAGGGGTGGGTTGTCGGGGTCGGGGATCTGGGTGGACCAGCCGCCGGGGACGCTTTTGACCTGGCGGTCGCGGAAGCGGACGGGGGCGGTGCCGACGCGGCGGGTGAAGAGGCGGCTGAAGTAGGCGGGGTCGTCGTAGCCGACGCGGCGGGCGACGGCGGCGACCGGGAGTTCGGTGCCGACGAGGAGTTCCTTGGCGCGGCCGAGGCGGATGCCGAGGAGGTAGTCCTTGGGGCTGCAGCCGGCGCCGCGGCGGACGGCGGTGCGGAGTTCGGCGGGGGTCATGCCGTGCCGGGCGGCGTGTTCGGCGACGGAGAGGGGGAGGAAGGCGTCGCGGGCGAGGGCGGTCAGGACGGGGTCGCCGTCGGCGTCGGTGTCGGCGCGGGCGTGGCGCAGCGCGACGAGGAGTTCGTGGACGGCGGCTGCGGTCTCGACGTCGAGGAGGGGGTTGCCGCGGCGGGCGGCGCGGGCGATCTTGCCGATGGCGGTGCGGGCGGGGCCGGTGTCGGTGAGGGGGACGACGGGGCGGTCGGGGTCGATGTAGCCGAGTTCGGTGTAGGTGGCGGTGGCGGGGCCGGTGAAGTCGACGAAGCTTTCGTCCCAGCCGGTGTCGGGGTCGGCTCCGTAGTGGTGGGTGACGCCGGGGAGGATCCAGAGGAGGGCGGGGGCGGTGAGGGTGCGGCGGTGGCCGTCGGGGGTGGTGTACCAGCCGCGGCCGGCGCGGATGACGATGGCGACGTGGTGGTCGAGGGTGCGGGGGCCGACCGGGGGGAGGGTGCCGTGCTGGAGGCCGACGCCCAGGCAGACCAGGCCGAGCCGGTGGTGGACCGGGCTGGGCGTGAAGTAGCGCATCCAGGTGTGGTACACGCCGGGTCTCCCGTCGCTCCGTACGGGGCAGTGTCCTCCGGGTCTTCCGGGTTTCCCGGGTCGTTCGCAGCTGGTTGATCCGGGGACACGCCCTGACCGCTTCCGTCCAAACAACGCCGATCTTTGTCCATGGACCGGCGGGCCGCCAGAGGGCGAGGGTGATCGGTGAGGTGAGCGCGTCCGCGCGTGCCCGGCCGGCCCGGCCGGGCGGGGGTGGGCGGCCCGGGAGGGGGCGTGGTGGCGCGGTTCGTGGTGGGTGAGCGGGATTTCGAGCTGGACGGGCGGCCGGTGCGGTTGCTGTCGGGGGCGCTGCACTACTTCCGGGTGCACGAGGCGCAGTGGGGGCACCGGTTGGCGATGCTGAAGGCGATGGGTCTGAACTGTGTGGAGACCTATGTGCCGTGGAATCTGCACGAGCCGCGGCCCGGGGAGTTCCGGGACGCGGAGGCGCCGGGCCGGTTCCTGGACGCGGTGCGGGCGGCGGGGTTGTGGGCGATCGTCCGTCCGGGGCCGTACATCTGCGCGGAGTGGGAGAACGGCGGGCTGCCGGAGTGGCTGACGGGGCCGCTGGGGTCGCGGGTGCGGACGTGGGACGCGGTGTATCTGCGGGCGGTGGACGGGTGGTTCGGGCGGTTGCTGCCGCAGATCGTGGCGCGGCAGTGCACGGTGGCGGGGCCGGACGGGCGCGGTGGTCCGGTGGTGATGGTGCAGGCGGAGAACGAGTACGGCTCGTACGGCAGTGATGCGCGGTATCTGGAGTGGATCGTGGGGCGGCTGCGGGAGCTCGGGGTGGAGGTGCCGCTGTTCACGTCGGACGGGCCGGAGGACCACATGCTGACGGGTGGCACGGTGCCGGGGGTGCTGGCCACGGTGAATTTCGGCAGCGGGGCGCGGGAGGCGTTCGCCGCGCTGCGGCGGCACCGGCCGGCGGGGCCGGTGATGTGCATGGAGTTCTGGTGCGGGTGGTTCGCGCACTGGGGGCGGGTGGCCCAGCCGCGGGCGGCACGGGAGGCGGCCGGGGCGTTGCGGGAGATCCTGGAGTGCGGTGCCTCGGTGAATGTCTACATGGCGCACGGCGGGACGAGTTTCGGCGGGTGGGCGGGCGCGAACCGGGCGGGTGAGCTGCACGACGGGGCGTTGCTGCCGACGGTGACGTCGTACGACTACGGGGCGCCGGTGGACGAGCGGGGGCGGCCGACGGAGAAGTTCTGGCGGTTCCGGGAGGTGCTGGCCGAGTGGGCCGAGGGGCCGCTGCCGGCGGTGCCGGAGCCGGGGCCGGTGCTGTCGTCGCCGGCGGTGGTGGAGCTCGGGGAGTGGGCGCCGGCGGGGGCGGTGCTGGACGCGCTGGGCGGGGCCGAGGTGGTGGGCGGTGGTCCGGCGACGTTCGAGGAGCTGGGGGTGGACCGGGGGCTGGTCCGCCACCGGGTGGCGGTGCCGGGGCCGCGGGAGGGTCGGGCGCTGCGGCTGCGGGGGTTGCGGGACCGGGCGGTGGTGTACGTCGACGGGGTGCGGCGGGCGGTGGTGGACGGCGAGGACGCGGTGGTGGGGGACGTGGCGGGGCCGGCGTCGGTGGAGGTGTGGGTGCAGTCGCTGGGGCGGGTCAACTACGGGCCTCGGCTGGGCGAGCCGAAGGGGATCACGGGCGGGTTGCTGCACGAGCGGCAGTTCCTGCACGGGGTGCGGTCGCGGGGGCTGCGGCTGGATGCGCTGGAGGAGCCGGGGGCGCTTGCCGAGGTGCCGTTCGGGCCGGTGGCGCGGGCGGCGGGCGGGGCGGGGCTGTACCGGGGGGTGGTGAGGGTGGCCGGGCGGCCGGGGGACGCGGAGGTGACGCTGCCGGGCTGGGTGCACGGGTTCGTGTGGGTCAACGGGTTCTGTCTGGGCCGCTATCGGGCGGTGGGGCCGCAGCGTGCGCTGTACGTGCCGGGGCCGGTGCTGCGGGCGGGCCGCAACGAGGTGCTGGTGTGGGAGTGGGAGGGCGCCCCGGTCGCTGTGGGGGAAGGGGCCGGGGCGCCCGGTCTGGTGCCCGCGGCGGGTTGAGCCGCCGCGGGAGGTGGGGCCGTGGGGGCGCACCGACCCGCTCCCACGGCCGACTACACCTCGCGCACCTCGAAAGAGTCCAGGACGAACTCCGCGGTTCCGTCGTCGCCGGTTTTCCGCAGTCCGATCCATGCCTCGCCGGTGGCGGGGGCGGTGAACTCGTAGGTGTGGGTGGCGGGCCGGGTGGCGACGGGGAGGGGGGTGCGGGTCAGTTCGCGGGGTGCGGGGTCGTCGACGGCGGTGATCCAGGCGTACTGGCCGGCGCGTTCGTTCTCGTAGCGGAAGGTGACGCGGTAGCGGTGGCCGGGGGTGAAGCGGACGGTGTGCGGGACGGTGCGGTGGACCAGGCCGGTGTTCTCGCCGCGGGACTTGAGGGACTGGCCGCCGTCGATGACGTCGTCGATGGCCTTGCCGTTCCAGCCGGCCTGTGTGTAGGGGGCGTGGCGCTGGGCGATGTGGGTGCGGGGGTCGGTGCTGCCGCCGGCGTCGCCCTTGACGAAGACGCCCCAGCCCTGGGGGACGTGCTCGAAGTCCTCGTGGACGAGGGTGCCCTCCTTGGTGGTGGGGGTGGCGGGGACGACGCGGACGTTGTCGAAGCGGACCTGGGCCGCTCCGGCCGCGGCGGTGAGGGCGAGGGTGGTGGGGCCGCCGCCTTCGGGGACGGTGAAGTGGGTGAAGAGGCGCTGGAAGCGGGTGCCGGACTTCCGGTCGGCGGCGACGTAGTTGCCGGCGGTGGAGGTGTCGGTCCAGTTGGCGGTGGTGAGGCCGTCGGCGGTGCGGATCTCCAGGGCGGCGCGGCGCCGTTCGCCGGGGGTGGCGCCGACCTCGACCTGGACGGAGGCGGCGTAGGTGCCGGGGGCGAGGCGGGTGAGGTTCTGGGCGACGCGGGCGGCCGGGCCGGCGCCGATGACGAGTTCGTAGTCGCCGCGTTCGCTGAGCCGGACGGTGGCCGGGCCGGTGGTCCGCCAGGCGTCGAGGGTGCCGGAGTGGAAGCCGGGGTCGGTCAGCGGGGTGCCTTCGCCCCAATGGGGGTCGCCCTGGACGGGTGCCGGGTCGCGGTGGACGACGTAGGGCACGCCGGCCTCGGCGGTGAGGGTGATCCGGCCGCCGCGGACCGGCAGCCGGGTGTGCCCGGTGCGGCCCTGGTCGGTGAGCCGGTAGGCGTGCACGGTGGTGGCGGTGGACCAGCCGCGGGGCAGCGCCCAACTCGTGGTGCCGCCACGGGGGTTGTAGTGGTAGAGCTTGCCGGGGTCGGTGGCGCGGCGGGGCTCCCAGGGGAGCAGGTAGCTGCCGCCGTCGTAGACCAGCCGGCCGTCGGTGGTGATCCGGCGGGTGCCCGTGGTGTCGCTGACCGAGGTGTGGGTGGGGCCCTCGAAGGTGATCTCGTGGTCGGTCCAGGTCTTGATCGGGTAGGCCTGGAGGTATTTGGCGGGGAGGGCGTCGGTCCAGATGATCGCGTAGAAGGCGGACCAGTCGGTCTTGCCCACCCAGCCCTCGAAGTTGCCCATGCGGGGGTTGCCGAGGAGGGTGGGCCACTTGTCGGCGAAGACGTCCTTGTGGTGGTTGCGCAGGAAGCGGATCAGCCGGGAGTTGATGCCGCGGGAGGTGTCGGGCCCGTAGTCGGTCTCGTTGGCCCAGTGCGACCAGAGGGAGGACCGTTCCAGTCCGTGGCCCCATTCGGTGGCGATCTGCCAGCCCTGGTCGCGCAGATGGCGCTGGAGGCGGTCGGAGTTCCAGCCGGATTCCCGGAAGACGTCGAGGTAGAGGGTGGTCAGGGCGGGGTCGGTCTCCTTGCGCAGCCGGGCGAAGCGGCGGGCGATGTTGCCGGTGACCAGGTCGCGGCGGGCGTCGATGCGGTAGGACTGGTCGAGCCAGTCCCACTGCTTGTCGTCCTTGTTCACGAGCTGCTCGGAGAAGGCGTGCGCGACGGGATAGGACTCGGTGGCGTTGACGTGCACCGCGAAGTCGCTGTTCCACTTCTTTCCGGCGCGCAGCAGGGTGTTGAGGTCGGCCAGGCCGCCGGCCCGTTCGTTGTAGTTGCCGCCGTAGTCGGGGTGGGCGGAGTCGTGGCCTTCGGACTGGTAGCCCTTGAGCAGGGTGAACTGCCGTAGTCCGTCGGTGGCCAGGGCGATCCGTTTGACGTGGTCGAGGGTGGCGAGGAACGGGTTGGTGGCCTGGCTGGCGAAGTTGAACGGGATGTGCGGGACGACGCGGAGGTGCTGGTCGTCGGCGCCGAGCGGGACGACCATGATGTCGCGCAGGGCGATCGCGGCGTCCTGCCAGTCGGTGCGGCCGTCGCCGTTGCGGTCGCGGGTGACGATGACGGTCGCGTACGGCAGCGGGTCGGTGGCGCCGGTCGGCTGGCCGGCCGCGCGGTGGGTCCACTGTCCTGGGGTGAGGGTGGCCGCGGTGAAGCCGTCGCCCTGCACGGTCTGCCGCCACAGCCGGCCGTTCTCCCAGGTGGTGGCGCCGGTGGGGTGGTCGTAGACGGTGTTGGTCTCGATGCCGGCGGCCAGGTGGTCGGTGGCGACGACGGCGTATGCGCAGCCGGTGGGGGCGGGCTCGGCGGGGGTGCGGTCGGTGACCTCGATGAGGGTGTCGCCGCTCTTGGCCTTGTCGAGTTCGATGCGGGCCGCGAGCAGGGTCGCGCCGGGCTGGTCGCTGCGCACGGAGAGCAGGGCGAGGCCGGGGATCTGGAGGGTGCCGATGCGCAGGGCGGGGGTGTCGGCGATGCGGGTGACCCGCCAGGTGGTCCGCCGGTCCTGGACGGTGATCTCGACGGTGACGGTGGTGCCGCCGTCGAAGGTGAGGGTGTAGGTGGCGCGGTCGGTGCGGGCCCGGTGGGTGACGCGGGGGGTGCGGGCGGTGCCGTCGACGAGGACCTGGGTGACCGGGGTGGGCTGGCCGTGCAGGACGGCTCCGGTGGCGCGGTCGGTGTAGGAGACGATGCGCGGGAAGGCGGTGTCGACGCGGACCTCCAGCGCGTCGGACCGCAGCACGGCCTCGGCGGTGCGGGGTGCGGCCGCGGCGGTGCGGGCGCCGAGCGGGAGGGCCCCGGCGACCGGGGCGAGCGCGGTGGCGGCGACGACCCTTCGGCGGCTGGGCCCGCGCGGGGCACCGGTCTGTTCGTTCACGCGCGCTGTCCTCCCTCGTGCGGCACTGCTGCGGGTGGCACTGCCTGTCGGCGGACAGCGTGCTGCGGGGGCGGGGCGTGCGCCTATGGACAAAGGAGGGGGAGGTGTTGGACAGATGTGGCGGCGGGGCGGTCCGGGGGCGGTTAGCGCGGGGCGGCGGGCGGCGGGGCCGCGCCGGCGGGGCATTCGACGGGGCCGTGGTGGCCGCCGAGCAGGACGTAGGCCAGGGCGGCGGCGGAGGCGGCCAGGAGGACGGCGGCGAGGACGGTGGCGCGGCGGTCGCGGTCGGGGCCCGGGGGCCGGGTACGGCGGTCGGTGGACATGCCGTTCACGCTAGAGCGCCGGGCGCCGGCTGCCCATGGGTCGTACGGTCATCGGCGGCGGCACAAGCCCCGGCCGGGAGGTGAGCTTGGTCCCGGGCGGGACGGGACCAAGGTCCCGGCGGGCGGGGACCGAGGTCCCGGCGTCCGGGCACGGCGAAGGGCCCGGGGAGCGGCACCCGGGCCCTTCGGTGCGTGGGTGGTGCGGGGCGGGGGTCAGCCGCCGAGCTGGCCCGCGGCCTTCTTGATGTCCGCGGCGAAGGTGCTCACCTCGGAGTAGACACCGGGCTTGCCGGGCCGTGCGCAGCCCTCGCCCCAGGAGACGATGCCGACCTGGAGCCACTTGCCGCCCTCGTCCTTGCGGAACATCGGGCCGCCGGAGTCGCCCTGGCAGGTGTCGATGCCGCCGGTGTCCAGCTTGCCGGCGCAGATCTCGTCGCCGGGCGTCAGCTGGTCGCCGTACGCCTTCTGGCAGGTGGCGTCGTCGACGAACGGGACGGTGGCCTTGAGGAGGTAGCGCTGCTGGTCGCCGCCCTCCTTGTCGGCGCCCCAGCCGGCGATGGTGAAGTCTCCGTTGTTGAGCTTGGTGTCCTCGGCGATCTTCAGGGTGGGCTGGTCGATCGGCTTGGCGAGCTTGATCAGCGCCCAGTCCTTGCCCTTGCCGTTGTAGCCGGGCGCCTGCAGCACCTTGGTGGAGTTGACCTTGACGGCGGCGGAGTCCTGGAGGTCGACCACGCCCCCGGTGGCGGTGATGGAGGTGTTGTCGCCGCTGCCGTCGACACAGTGCGCCGCGGTCAGCACGATGTCCTTGGCGTAGAGGGCGCCGCCGCAGCCCATCGACAGGCGCACCATGAACGGGAATTCGCCCTGGTCGGCCTTGGTGCCGCCGACGACCTTGGTGTGCACGGAGCCGGACGGGTCGGGTGCGGGGGCGGCGGTTGCGGTGCCGGGCTGGAGGCTGAAGGCCGCCAGGGCGACCGCGCCGGCGGCGGTGGTTCTCGTGAGGAGCTTCCGGTAGCTGCGCAACGGGCTTCCTTTCGTGGGGGGTTGCACGTCGCTGACGAGCCCATGCCAACACCGGAGCCGGAGGTGGCCGTCGAAGGATCAGCGTGGAGGACGACAGCCCGCCGCATGGCGTCCGGACCCAGTGGGGGATGAGTCCGAGGAGCGCCCTGTGATTATCCGGAGTGCCGGATGAGGGTGACAAGGGTGCGCATCCGGCCAACTCCCGTGACAGCCACGCCCCGAGGGCCGTACCGGACATTCCCGGCGGCGCCGTACAGTGGCCGGATGACGACGGGTGAGCGCGGGATCGAGCACGGCTATCCCCATCTCGACACGGTCCGTTCGGCCCTCCACGCGCTGTTCACCCGGCTGTCGTACGACACGGTGAGCACCTTCGGCACCAGCGTGCTGCCGGTCGACGTGGCCTTCGACGACACCGAGGACCTGCATCTGGGCGCCCAGCGGATCGCCCGTGCGCTGGTGCGGCAGCTGCATCTGCCCGATGCCCGGATCGTGGTGAGCTTCCGGGAGATGGAGCACGCCGCGAACGTCGAACTGACCGCGGGCCCGGAGTACTTCATCGAGCTCAACGACCGCTTCCGCACCCACCGCAAGGACATCGGCGCCGCACTGGCCCACGAGGTGATGCACGTCTACCTGCACCGCCTGGACCTGTCGTTCCCCGGCACCCGCGACAACGAGATCCTCACCGACACCGCCACCACCTACCTCGGCGCGGGCTGGCTGCTGCTGGACGCCTACCGCGAGCACGGCCCGTTCTCGCAGAAGCTCGGCTATCTGACGCCGGAGGAGTTCGGTTACGTCCTCGCCAAACGGGCCGCGTTCTTCGGCGAGGACCCGGCGCCGTGGTTCACCAGCCCGCAGGCGTACGACGCGTACACCGCTGGTGCGGCGCGGGCCCGGCAGGACCTGCGGCGGCCGCCGCTGGCCGCCGCCGGGTGGGCCGCCCGCATGCGCTACGCCAAGGACCGGCGGACGGCCCGGGACCCGCGCCGCGCCGGCCGGGTGTCCGGGCCGGGTGGTGACGACTACGCCTTCGAGGGCCCGGCACCGCTGAAGGTGTCGTTCCCCTGCCCCGCCTGCCACCAGCGGCTGCGCCTGCCGGTACGGGGGACCCTCCAGGCACGCTGCGGCCTGTGCAAGACGCTGCTGGACTGCGACACCTGACGCCTGATCAGAAGGCCGGCGGGGGTCAGACCCAGCCCTCCAGCCCCGTCAGGAAGCCCTCGAAGTCATCGCGGTGGATGGTGTGCCCGGCGCCGGGCACGGTACGGACCTCGAAGCCGCGCCGGGTGAGTTCGGCGGCCGCCTCGTCGGTGAAGAGGAACCCCTCCCCCGCGATCTGCACCAGCGAGGGGACCACCGGCTTCTCCGGCGTGCGGTCCGTGAGGTGCTCGGCGGACAGCGCGAGCGCGGTCGCGGTGTCCCAGTCGGCGAGCGTGGCCAGTTCGATGTCGACGTCGGCGTCCGACCAGCGCGGGTTGAAGCCGCGCACCATCGCCCGGTCGGCGTTCTTGAACGGCAGGAACACGGCCGGGTCGACGGACTGCCCGGTGCGCCCCAGCGACCAGGCCGGATCGCAGTAGACCGCGCGCCGCGGCTGCAGCCGCTCCACGGCCAGGGAGAGCGCGAGGCCGCCCAGGGAGTGCCCGACGACGACCTCGGGCCCGGCGGGCAGGGTCTCCACGAGGTCCTCGGCGAAGAGTTCGGCGCCGTACTCCCCGCGCGGGCTGCGGCCGTGGCCGCGCAGGTCGACGGCGAGCACGCGGTAGCCCCGTTCGGCGAGCGCCGGGCCGACCCGGTGCCAGGTGCGGTGGTCGGACATCATTCCGTGGACCAGCACCGCGGTCCGGCTGCCGGTGCCCCATTCGTGGGTGTACAGCTGCATGCCCGTACCTCTCTCCCGTACGTCCGCGCTCCGGTGGGCGGCGCCCCGGGCCGGCCGTCCCGCACCGTGGGCGCGCCCGGCCGACGTTACACGTGTCAGTGGAGGCGGGGAACCAGCCGCGCCCGGGCCCGCCGGGCAAAACCCCTGTGCGAGGATGCCCCGCAGGATGACTGACCCAGCCGGCCCCCGGGCCACCCCGACTCCCCCGACCAGCGCGGCCGTTGCCCGGCTCGCCGGGGTCTCGCGCGCGACGGTCTCCTACGTCCTGAACGGCCAGGCCGAAGGCCGGGTCGGGGCCCGCACCCAGGCCAGGGTCCGGGCCGCCGCCGAGGAACTGGGCTACGTTCCGCACGCCGCGGCCCGGACCCTGCGGGCCGGCCGGGGCAGCATCGTGCTGCTGGCCGCCCCCGCCGACACCGTCCCGGCCTTCGGCCCGCTCTTCACCCGGTTCCTGGCCGGATTCCAGACCGCGCTGCACGGCCTCGGCTACACCGGCGTGCTGCACGGCGCGCCCGCCGCCTCGCCGATGGCCGCCGCCCGCGCCTGGGCCGAACTGCGGCCGGCCGCCGTCCTGGCACTGCACGGCCCGCCGCTGGACGCCCCCGCGGTCGAACTGCTGCACCGCGCGGGCACCGCCGCGGTCCTCACCCACGGACCGTCCGCACCGCCCGGCGCCCATGCCCTGCTGCTGGATCAGCGGGAGGCCGGGCTGCGGGCGGGCGAGCACCTGCTGGCCGGTGGCCGGCGCCGGATCGGGGTGGTCCGGCCCGCCGATCCGGGGCTGGCGGACCTCGCCGGGCCGCGCCTGGCGGGCGTACGGGAGGCGGCCGCGGGCCGGCCCGGCGCCGAGGTGCATCCGCTCGACCTGGAACTGACCGAGGAGTCCGCGGCACGGCTGGCGGCCGACTGGTCCGGCCGGGGCCTGGACGGGGTGTTCGCCTACAACGACGAGTACGCGATGCTGCTGATGCGGGCCCTGCAGGACGCCGGGCACACCCTCGGTACCGGGCCGGACGAGATCGGTGTGGTCGGCGCGGACGATCTGCTGCTGGCCCGGCTGCTGCGCCCCCGGCTGACCAGCGTCCGCGCCGAGATCACCCCGCCGGACCGGATCGCCGCCCTGGTCGCCGCACTCATCCGCGACCCGGACCGGACCCCCGCGGTCCACCGGCTGGGCACGTTCCGGGTCGAGGGACGGGAGTCGGGGTGACGGGCGGGGGTCCGGGTGACGGGCGGGGTGGGTGTGGCTTGTGCGGTTCGGCCCGCCGGCTTCTGTGAGGCTCGGCCCGCCGGCTCCGGTGAGGCCCGTCCCGCAGGCTCCGGTGAGACAGGGGCCGCCGGCTGACTACCGCCAGTCCGTCTCCGGGGTGGCCGCGGCCAGCACCGCCCGGGCGTTCTCCCGGATCGTCCCCCCGTGCGGTACGCACACCGTGCCGACGTCGTCGAGCGCGGCCAGCCGCCGGAAGGAGGCCACGGCCTGCTCCCGCGAGACGTTGAACGGCCCGAGCACCGCACGGTCGCCGTCCGGGGAGGCGCCGATGACGTCCCCGGGGAACAGCAGCCCGCTCGCGGGCAGGTGCAGGGCGATTCCGCCGGGCGTATGACCGGGGACCGCGAGCACCCGGACCGGCTCCGGCCAGCCGTCGAGGGTGTCGCCGTCGCGCAGTTCCCGGTCGACGGCGACGTGCCGCAGCGGCGGGACGCCGGCGGCGGCGAAATCGGCCATGATGCGCTCGTGCAGCGGGAGTTCGGCCGCGGTGAGGACGGCCGCGGGCTCGGCGGCGGTGCCGCGGACGTACGGGGCGTCCGGCGCACCGGCCAGCACCTCGGCCCCGGTGGCCTCGACCAGATCGGCGGCGGAACCCATGTGGTCGGCGTGGCAGTGGGTGAGCACGATCTGCCGCAGCCGTTCCGGGTGGCCGCCGAGCCGGGCGAGCGCGTCCAGAACGGCCGGCGCCGAACCGGGGACCCCGGTGTCGACCACGGCGAAGCCGTCGTCGGGGAGCGCGACGAGGTGGACGTGCCCGACGGGGAAGGCGAGTTGCCAGACGGCACGGCTGATACGGGTGAGTGGGTCCATGACCCGGACGCTAACCGCGGGGCGCGGCGCCGGTCGCCGGGTTGCGCCGTGGGCGGATCAAGCCAACGGCGAACACCCGCGGCCGGCGGGCGAAATCCGGCCGGAACCGGTCTTGCGTCCCCCACGTCCCATCCGTGAACCGAGGAGGCATGTCATGCGAGGAATCCCCCACTCCCGCACCCGTACGCTCACCGCCGTGCTCGCGCTGGCGGTGTCCGGCGCCGTCGCCCTGTCCGGCTGTGGCAAGCCGGAGCAGCAGCATCAGCAGACGGTGAGCGGCGGACCGCCGCTGAAGAAGCAGGACGCGTTCGAGGAGCGGGCCGCGCAGATCGAGCGGGACTGGCCGAAGGTCTCGCCGGTGCACGGCCGGCAGCAGGCGCTCCTGCCGCTGGTGAAGGCCCAGCGGCCCAAGGACGTCGGCACGGCCCGGGAGATCACCGTGACCGTCGGGCACAGCGCCTGCGACATCCGCTTCGGCGCGCGCAGCCACGAGTCGAAGGGGCTCGTGGTCGTCACCGGCTGGGGTAAGCGCAAGAGCTCCCAGGGCATGTGCACCGAGATGCTGGCCACCGACAAGGTGACGATACGGCTGAAGGACGCCCTCGGTGACCGCAAGGTCGTCGACGCGGCCACCGGCAAGCAACTCCTGAAGGGCTGACCGGAGAAGGGGCGAAGGCGAACGGCTCGGCGAGGCGGACGGGCCGACGAGGCCGGTAGGGCTGACGGGCCGACAGGCACGGCACGTCGGCGTTCGCCCTGGAGCGCGCTCCAGGACCTACCCTCGCCGTATGAGCCCTTCCCTCGCCACCACCACCCGTGTCGACCTGCCCGAGCTGCTGGAGTTCGTCCGCCCCCGGCACCGCGCGATCCTGCTCACCCGCCGCTCCGACGGCACCCCGCAGGCCTCGCCGCTGACCTGCGGGGTGGACGACTCCGGCCGGCTGGTCATGTCGACGTATCCGGAGCGGGCCAAGGTCCGCAACCTGCGCCGGGTGGCGTCGGCCAGCGTGCTGGTGCTGTCCGACGAGTGGAACGGTCCGTGGGTGCAGATCGACGGCGAGGCGGAGGTCATCGACGCGCCGGAGTCGGTCGAGCCGCTGGTCGAGTACTACCGCAACATCGCCGGTGAGCACCCGGATTGGGACGAGTACCGCGAGGCGATGCGCAAGCAGGGCAAGTCACTGATCCGGGTGACCCCGCTGCGCTGGGGCCCGATCGCCACCGGCGGTTTCCCGGCCCGCCTCGTGACCGGCGACGACGAGGCATCCGACCGCCGGGCATCCGACGAGCAGGGTTCCCAGGACCGGGCGTCCGGCGACCGGGACTGACCGCGGTCAGCCGCGCGGGGCCGGGAAGGCGAGGGACGGGGAAAGGGCCTCGTCGGGCAGGCCGAGGCGGTCGCGGAAGGCCGTGCGGCCGGATTCGGTGACGCTGAGGATGCGGGTCGTCGGGGATTTGACGATCCATCGGCGCTCCAGGGCGTGGCGGTAGAGGGTGGCGCCGAGCGCACCGGAGAGGTGCGGGCGCCGCACCGTCCAGTCGTGGCACGTACGGACATGGGCGCGGTGGGCGAGGGACGGGCCGGTGTCGGGGATGCCGAGGGCGGTCAGCCAGTGGGCGCCGGCCGCGGTGAGGACCAGGCCGTATTCCCGTGCCAGCAGGCCGCGTTCGGTCATCACCTCCGCGAGGGCGCAGCCCAGGGCGCCGGCCATGTGGTCGTAGCAGGTACGGGCGTGGTGCAGGGCCCGGCGCTGGTTGGCCTCGGCCAGCGAGCGGATCGGGACGGGGCGGTAGGGGGCGAGTCCGGCGAGGTTCTCCAGGGTTTCCGCGGTGTCCGGGCCGGCCAGCCGGACGTAGCGCCGCCGTCCCTGGCGTTCTTCGGCGAGCAGCCCGCCGGCGACCAGGAGGTTGAGGTGCTCGGTGGTCGTGGAGGGTGCCACCGAGGCGTATTCGGCGAGTTCTCCGGCGGTCCAGGTGCCGCCGTCGAGCAGGGCCATGCAGATGGCGGCGCGGGTGCGGTCCGCGAGCAGCGCCGCGAGCGCGGCGAGATCGGGGGTCGCCGCGAGTTTTTCCTGATCTGCGTCCCATCGGTTCATGTACACAGAGTAACCTCTGATAACATTTCGGTGAGCACCGAATCATCCGGCTTCTATCCTCAACGGCATGAGAGGCGCGCTGGAGAAGAGCAGTTCGGTCACCCCGGCGCTGCTGTCCACGGAGAACGACGACGGAACCTTCGTCCAGGTCGAGCTGCGGATCCGGTGGGAGCTCGGCCCGGTCGTGAGCCTTTGGCTGCCGACCCGGGGTCGTACCGCCAGGAACCTCGCGGTTCGCCCGGACGTCGTGTTCAATCTGCCGCCGGACGCGACGGGGACCGAAGAGGGACCGGGGGCGCTGCCGCCCTCGGCGGACGCTCCGTGGACGGAGCCGTCGGAGCTGGTGCGGCCGCCCCGGCTGGCGCACTGTCCGGTGCAGCTGGAGGCCCGCAGGGTCGGCGAGCGCACGGTGACCGACGGGGCATGGACGCAGATCGAGGCACAGGTGCTGCGGGTGCACGCGGACCCGCGGTGGGTGCTGCCGCTGAGCGACCGGCGGATCGACCTGGGGGCGTGGCACCCCCCGGTGCACGACTTCCGCCCGTCGGCCGCTCCCCCGGACCGGACCGTACCGGCCCCCGCCCGGGAGCTGGCCCGCCAGCTGGGCCGCCGCTACCCGGCCGAACGCGGCGGCTCGTAGGGGCCGGTGGGGCGGGCGGGGGCTTCCGGAAAGACCCGCGGCGCCTGCCCTCCGGTCGGGGAGAAAAGACAGGCGCCGCGGACGGGGTCCGGGGCAGGCCCCGGTTCCCGTGCCTCCGTACGACGTTGTACGGGACATTCAGGGACGGTCGCGCACGGTGCGCGCCGGGTCAGACGGCCAGTGCGCGGTCCGTCGGCCTGATGGGGGCCGGCAGGGCGCTGGCTCCCGTCAGGAAGCGGTCCACACCGCGGGCGGCGGAGCGGCCCTCGGCGATGGCCCACACGATCAGCGACTGGCCGCGGCCGGCGTCCCCGGCGACGAACACGCCGGGCACGTTGGTGGCGAAGTCGGCGTCGCGGGCGACGTTGCCGCGGGCGTCGAGCTCCAGGCCGAACTGCTCGACCAGGCCGTTCTGCTGGTCGGTGCCGGTGAAGCCCATGGCCAGGGTGACCAGTTGGGCGGGGATCCTGCGCTCCGTGCCCGGCTTCTGCTCCAGCTTGCCGTCGACGAACTCCACCTCGGTGAGGTGCAGCCACTGGACGTTGCCGTCCTCGTCGCCCTCGAAGTGGGTGGTGGAGACGGAGTAGACCCGCTCGCCGCCCTCCTCGTGTGCGGAGGTGACCTTGTAGAGCATGGGGAAGGTCGGCCACGGCTGGCCGGCGCTGCGCTCCTCGCCCGGCCTCGGCATGATCTCCAGCTGGGTGACGGAGGCCGCGCCCTGGCGGTGGGCGGTGCCGACGCAGTCCGCGCCGGTGTCGCCGCCGCCGATGACGACCACGTGCTTGCCCTCGGCGGTGATCGGGGCGACCGTCAGGTCGCCCTCCTGCACCTTGTTGGCGAGCGGCAGGTACTCCATCGCGAAGTGGATGCCCTTGAGGTCCCGGCCGGGCACCGGCAGGTCGCGGGAGGTGGTGGCGCCGGCGGCGATGACGACGGCGTCGTAGCGCTTGCGCAGCTTCTTCGCGTCGATGTCGCGGCCGATCTCCACCTCCGTGCGGAACTTGGTGCCCTCCGCGCGCATCTGCTCGATGCGGCGGTTGATGTGGCGCTTCTCCATCTTGAACTCGGGGATGCCGTAGCGGAGCAGGCCGCCGATGCGGTCCGCGCGCTCGTAGACCGCGACGGTGTGGCCGGCCCGGGTCAGCTGCTGGGCGGCGGCGAGACCGGCCGGGCCGGAGCCGATGACGGCGACGGTCTTGCCGGAGAGGCGCTCGGGCGGCTGCGGGGTGACATCGCCGTTGTCCCACGCCTTGTCGATGATGGAGACCTCGACGTTCTTGATGGTCACCGGCTGCTGGTTGATGCCCAGCACACAGGCGGCCTCACAGGGCGCGGGGCACAGACGACCGGTGAACTCCGGGAAGTTGTTGGTCGCGTGCAGCCGCTCGCTGGCCTCGCTCCAGTCCCCGCGGTAGGCGTAGTCGTTCCACTCGGGGATGAGGTTGCCGAGCGGGCAGCCGTTGTGACAGAAGGGGATGCCGCAGTCCATGCAGCGCGACGCCTGCTTGCTGATGATCGGCAGCAGGGAGCCGGGCTGGTAGACCTCGTTCCAGTCCTTGACGCGCTCCTCGACGGGGCGGGTCTTGGCAGTCTCGCGCTCGTGGGTCAGGAAGCCCTTGGGGTCAGCCATTGGTCGCCGCCTCCATCATCTTCTCGTGGGTCTCGGACTCGGAGAGTCCGGCCTGCTCGGCGGCTTCCTTGGCGACGAGCACTGCCTGGTACGTGGGCGGGATGACCTTGCTGAACCGCGGGGCCGCGGCATCCCAGTCGGCGAGGAGCTTCTCGGCGACGGTGGAGCCGGTCTCCTCCTGGTGGCGACGCACCACGTCGTGCAGCCACTGCTTGTCGTTCTCGTCCAGCGGGTGCACCGCGCCGGCGAGTTCCTTGTTGACGTTGTTCTTGTCCAGGTCGATGACGTAGGCGAAGCCGCCGGACATGCCCGCCGCGAAGTTGCGGCCGGTCTCGCCCAGGACGACCGCGTTGCCGCCGGTCATGTACTCGCAGCCGTGGTCGCCGACGCCCTCGGAGACCACCGTGGCACCGGAGTTGCGGACGCAGAACCGCTCGCCGACCCGGCCGCGCAGGAACAGCTCGCCGCCGGTGGCGCCGTAGGCGAGGGTGTTGCCGGCGATGGTGGAGTACTCGGCGAGGTGGTCGGCACCGCGGTCCGGGCGGACGACGATCCGGCCGCCCGAGAGGCCCTTGCCGACGTAGTCGTTGGCGTCGCCCTCCAGGCGCAGCGTGATGCCGCGCGGCAGGAACGCGCCGAAGGACTGGCCGGCCGAGCCGGTGAAGGTGATGTCGATGGTGTCGTCGGGCAGGCCGGCGCCACCGAACTTCTTGGTCACCTCGTGGCCGAGCATGGTGCCGACGGTCCGGTTGATGTTGCGGATCGCGACCTGGGCGCGGACCGGCTGGGCGGCCTCGGCGGTGTCCGCGGCCAGCGCGTCGGCGGCGAGCTTGATCAGCTCGTTGTCGAGCGCCTTCTCCAGGCCGTGGTCCTGGACGGTGACCTGGTGGCGGACCGCGCCCTCGGACAGCTCGGGGACGTGCAGCAGCGGGGCCAGGTCGAGGCCCTGCGCCTTCCAGTGGTTGACGGCCCGGGTGGTGTCGAGGAGTTCGGCGTGGCCGATGGCCTCGTCGAGGCTGCGGAAGCCCAGCTCGGCCAGGAGCTCGCGGACCTCTTCGGCGATGAACTGGAAGAAGTTGACGACGTATTCGGCCTTGCCGTTGAACCGCTCGCGCAGCGTCGGGTTCTGGGTGGCGATGCCGACCGGGCAGGTGTCCAGGTGGCAGACGCGCATCATGACGCAGCCGGAGACGACCAGCGGTGCGGTGGCGAAGCCGTACTCCTCGGCGCCCAGCAGGGCGGCGATGACCACGTCGCGGCCGGTCTTGAGCTGGCCGTCGGTCTGCACGACGATGCGGTCGCGCAGGCCGTTGAGCAGCAGGGTCTGCTGGGTCTCGGCGAGGCCGAGCTCCCAGGGGCCGCCCGCGTGCTTGAGCGAGGTCAGCGGGGAGGCGCCGGTACCGCCGTCGTGGCCGGAGATGAGGACGACGTCCGCGTGGGCCTTGGAGACGCCCGCGGCGACCGTGCCGACGCCGACCTCCGACACCAGCTTCACGTGGATACGTGCCGCCGGGTTGGCGTTCTTGAGGTCGTGGATCAGCTGGGCGAGGTCCTCGATGGAGTAGATGTCGTGGTGCGGCGGCGGGGAGATCAGGCCGACGCCGGGGGTGGAGTGCCGGGTCTTGGCGACCCAGGGGTAGACCTTGTGGCCGGGCAGCTGGCCGCCCTCGCCGGGCTTGGCGCCCTGCGCCATCTTGATCTGGATGTCGTCGGAGTTGACGAGGTATTCGCTGGTCACGCCGAAGCGGCCGGAGGCGACCTGCTTGATGGCCGAGCGGCGCGCCGGGTCGTAGAGGCGCTCGGGGTCCTCGCCGCCCTCACCGGTGTTGGACTTGCCGCCCAGCTGGTTCATGGCGATGGCGAGGGTCTCGTGCGCCTCCTGGGAGATGGAGCCGTACGACATGGCGCCGGTGGAGAAGCGCTTGACGATCTCGGAGGTGGGCTCGACCTCGTCCACGGGGATGGACGGGCGGTCGGACTTGAAGCCGAACAGGCCGCGGAGCGTCATCAGGCGCTCGGACTGCTCGTTCACCCGCTCGGTGTACTTCTTGAAGATGTCGTAGCGGCGGCTGCGGGTGGCGTGCTGCAGCCGGAAGACGGTGTCCGGGTCGAAGAGGTGCGGTTCGCCCTCGCGGCGCCACTGGTACTCGCCGCCGATCTCCAGCGCGCGGTGGGTGGCGGCGATGCCGGAGGCCGGGTACGCCTTGGCGTGCCGTGCGGCGACCTCCTTGGCGATGACGTCCAGGCCGGCGCCGCCGATCTTGGTGGCGGTGCCGTGGAAGTACTGGGCGACGAACTCCTCGTCCAGGCCGATGGCCTCGAAGACCTGCGCGCCGCGGTAGGAGGCGACGGTGGAGATGCCCATCTTGGACATGACCTTCAACACGCCCTTGCCGAGCGCCTTGATGAGGTTCTTGATGGCCGTCTCGGGCTCGACGTCGGGCAGGAAGGTGCCGGCGCGGACGAGGTCCTCGACGGATTCCATGGCCAGGTAGGGGTTGACCGCGGCGGCGCCGTAGCCGATGAGCAGGGCGACGTGGTGCACCTCGCGGACGTCGCCGGCCTCGACGAGCAGCCCGACCTGGGTGCGGGTCTTGGTGGCGATGAGGTGGTGGTGAACCGCGGAGGTCAGCAGCAGCGACGGGATCGGGGCGTGCTCGGCGTCGGAGTGCCGGTCGGAGAGCACGATGAGCCGGGCGCCGTCGGCGATGGCGGCGTCGGCCTCGGCGCGGATCTCCTCGATGCGGGCGGCCAGCGCGTCGCCGCCGCCGGAGACGCGGTAGAGGCCGGAGAGGGTCACGGCCTTCATGCCGGGCATGTCGCCGTCGGCGTTGATGTGGATGAGCTTCGCCAGCTCGTCGTTGTCGATCACCGGGAAGGGCAGGGTCACGCTGCGGCAGGAGGCCGCGGTGGGCGTGAGGAGGTTGCCCTGGGGGCCGAGGGAGGAGATCAGCGAGGTGACCAGTTCCTCGCGGATGGCGTCCAGCGGCGGGTTGGTGACCTGCGCGAACAGCTGGGTGAAGTAGTCGAAGAGCAGCCGGGGGCGCTCGGAGAGCGCGGCGATCGGCGAGTCGGTGCCCATCGAGCCGATCGGCTCGGCGCCGGCCTTGGCCATGGGGGCGAGCAGCACCCGCAGCTCTTCCTCGGTGTAGCCGAAGGTCTGCTGGCGGCGGGTGACCGAGGCGTGGGTGTGCACGATGTGCTCGCGCTCGGGCAGGTCGGCGAGCTCGATCAGACCGGAGTCCAGCCACTCCTGGTAGGGCTGCTCGGCGGCGAGCTGCGCCTTGATCTCGTCGTCCTCGATGATGCGGTGCTCGGCGGTGTCGACGAGGAACATCTTGCCGGGCTGGAGGCGGCCCTTGCGGACGACCTTGCCGGGGTCGATGTCGAGGACGCCGACCTCGGAGGAGAGCACGACCAGGCCGTCGTCGGTGACCCAGTAGCGGCCGGGGCGCAGGCCGTTGCGGTCGAGGACCGCGCCGACCTGGGTGCCGTCGGTGAAGGTGACGCAGGCGGGGCCGTCCCAGGGCTCCATCATCGTGGAGTGGTACTGGTAGAAGGCGCGCCGGGCCGGGTCCATGGAGGTGGAGTTCTCCCACGCCTCCGGGACCATCATCAGCACGGAGTGCGGCAGCGAGCGGCCGCCGAGGTGGAGCAGCTCCAGGACCTCGTCGAAGGAGGCGGAGTCGGAGGCGTCCGGGGTGCAGACCGGGAAGATCCGCTCCAGCGCCGACTCGCCGAAGAGCTCCGAGGCGAGCTGGGACTCGCGGGCACGCATCCAGTTGCGGTTGCCCTGGACGGTGTTGATCTCGCCGTTGTGCGCGACGAAGCGGTACGGGTGCGCGAGCGGCCAGCTCGGGAAGGTGTTGGTGGAGAAGCGGGAGTGGACCAGGGCGATCGCGGTGGCGAAGCGGCGGTCGGACAGGTCCGGGAAGAACGGCTCCAGCTGGCCGGTGGTCAGCATGCCCTTGTACACGATCGTGCGGGCGGACAGCGAGGGGAAGTAGACCCCGGCCTCGCGCTCGGCGCGCTTGCGCAACGCGAAGGCCTTGCGGTCCAGGGCCAGGCCGGTGTTCTGCCCGTCGGCGACGAAGAGCTGGGAGAAGGCCGGCATGGTGGCGCGGGCGCCGTTCCCGAGCAGCTGCGGGGCGACCGGGACGACGCGCCAGCCGATGACGTCCAGGCCCTCTTCGCCGGCGATCGTCTCGATGCGGGAGACGGCGTCGGCGGCGGCCTGGGCGTCGGACGGCAGGAAGGCGATGCCGACGGCGTAGGCGCCGGCCTCGGGGAGCTCGAAGGTGACGTTCTCGCGCAGGAACGCGTCCGGCACCTGGAGCAGGATGCCGGCGCCGTCGCCCGAGTCGGGCTCGGAGCCGGTGGCACCGCGGTGCTCCAGGTTGGTCAGGACGGTGAGCGCCTGTTCGACCAGTGCGTGGCTGGCCTCGCCGGTGAGGGTGGCCACGAAGCCGACGCCGCAGGCGTCGTGCTCATTGCGCGGGTCGTACATCCCCTGCTGGGCGGGGCGCCCGTCCATGGGCGACCAGGCGGCGTGGGCGCTGCTGGTGGTCCCGGAGTGCGTGGACGCGAAGCGCATCGGCTCTCCCAACGTCGTCGTGGCATAGGCATTGCCGAGGGACGACGTTGGCCCTCCGCGAAATTTCGTGCAGGTTACAGGATGGCCCGCTTCCCGAGAACCGAAAAGAGGCTTCCAACATGCGGACACCGCAGGCGCGGTGGGTCGTGAACGCGGACGGAAGAGAGCCGTCCCACAGGGCGGCGTTCGGCGAGCGACATTGCCCGCGACGCCAGTGCCTTATGCCCGGTCGTCAACGAACCGAAACCGCGGGGTAACAGGTTAATTATGCAGCCGCCCGCATGACACGTCACCCTACGACGGTGCCGAACAGCGCTCCCAGGAGGTACGTCACACCCGAGGCGGCGCCGCCGAGGGCGAGTTGGCGCAGTCCGCTGAACCACCACGAGCGGGCCGTCACCCGCGCCACGACGGCACCGCAGGCGAAGAGTCCGACCAGCGCGAGCAGCACCGCGGGCCAGATCGCGGAAGCGCCCAACAGGTAAGGAAGAACAGGCAGCAGCGCGCCCAGCGCAAAGGATCCAAAGGAAGAAATGGCGGCCACGGCCGGGGAAGGAAGGTCGGACGGGTCTATTCCCAATTCCTCGCGGGCGTGGATCTCCAGCGCCTGCTCGGGGTCGCGGGAAAGCTGTTCGGCGACCTTGCGGGCGAGCTCCGGCTCGACCCCGCGGGACTCGTAGAGGGCCGCGAGCTCCTCCTGTTCGTCCTTGGGGTGCCTGCGCAGCTCGTCGCGTTCGATGTCCAGCTCGGCCTGCACCAGCTCGCGCTGCGAGGCGACCGAGGTGTACTCCCCCGCGGCCATCGAGAAGGCACCGGCGGCCAGCCCGGCGAGGCCGGTGATGATGATCGTCTGCTGGGACAGCGCACCGCCGGCGACACCGGTCATCAGGGCGAGGTTCGACACCAGACCGTCCATCGCACCGAAGACGGCGGGGCGCAGCCAGCCGCCGTTGACGTCGCGGTGGGTGTGGTTGTCGCGGTGCGCCACGTGCGTCGGCGCCGCGGCATCCATGATCTCCATGACGGACATATCGGGACCTGCTCCCTTCCGCGAGGTGTGGGCCGATGGCGGCACTTCCCCCTGCAACCCCTCGAAGTTATGCGGGGATCACCCTCCGCCGCTAGCAAGGAAGGCCGAACTTACCGCGCTGACCTGCGGTTTCTTCGAAAAGTCGGTGATGGGAGGCCGGTCACGGGCGGTGATCGGGCTGCTTGCGGGCCCGTTTCCGGCGCCGTACGGGCGTCCCGCCGGGGCGTCGACCGGGTGACCTCGCGGCCAGGCAGAGGAGAGCGGGGGCGCCGCGTGGCACGCATAGCACCATGAGCGCAGCGGACCCCCCGTCCCCGGAGCGGGGCGCCCCGGGCCCGGCCGGCGACGGCGTACGCGACCGGGCCCGCGGGGCGCTGCTCGGGCTCGCCGTGGGGGATGCCCTGGGCGCTCCCGCGGAGAACATGAAGCCCTCGCAGATCCGCCGCCGCTGGGGCCGGATCGAGGGCTACGTCGAGGACGACCCGGCCGGCACCGACGACACCGAGTACGCGATCTTCTCCGGGCTGCTGCTGGCCGCGCACGGCTCGGCACTGACCGTCGCGGACGTCGAGGCGGCCTGGCACCAGTGGATCGCCGACCGGGACGAGGGGCCGTTCCGCGGCGCCGGCTTCAGCGAGCGCGGCACCCTGGAGAACCTGCGCCGCGGGCTGGCCGCCCCGATCTCCGCGCAGCACCGGCACGCGTGGAGCGACGGGCTGGCGATGCGCGCCGCGCCGTTCGGGGTGTTCGCGGCCGGCCGGCCCGCCGAGGCCGCCCGGCTGGTCGCCATCGACGGCACGGTCAGCCATGACGGCGAGGGGATCTACGGGGGCCGGGCGGTGGCCGCCGGGGTGGCCGCCGCGATGGTCGCCCTCCCCCAGGAACCTTCGGGCTCCGGTCCCGGCGGGACCCCGCTCACCGACGTGGTGGTCGCCGCCGCGCTGTCCGTCGTCCCGGAGGACTCCTGGACCGCCCGCTCGCTGCGCCGGGCGGTGGGCGCGGCCCAGCGCTGCGGCCACGATCCGGGCATCACCCGGCTCGGCACGGAACGCGCGGTGCGCTCCGCCGTCGTGGTCGGCGGCTATCCCTGGACGGACCTGGCGCCGGAGGCGGTCGGGCTGGCCTTCGGGGCGTTCGCGGCGGCCCGCGGCGACTTCCGGGGCTCGGTGCTGACCGCGGTCAACATGGGCCGGGACGCCGACACCACGGCCGCGGTCGCCGGGGCCCTGGCCGGAGCACTGGGCGGGGCCGGCGCCATCCCCGAGGAGTGGGCCCGGGCCATCGGCCCGGCACGCGGCAGCTGCCTGCCGTCGATGGCGGGCTACCACGTCCTGGACATCGCCGAGCTGCTGGCACCGGGCGGGGCGGACGGCGGACGGACGGAGGAGCGCCGGGCGGAGGAGCGCCGGGTGGACGAGAGCGGGGCGGACGAGAGCGGGGCGGACCGGAGCCCTGCGGCGGAGCCCGTTCCCGCGGACCGGGCCGCGGCCGGGGTGGGCACGAGATGAGCGGCCGGGCGGGCGACGGGGCCGGCGGGGCGGCCGCCGGCGGCCCCGTCGCGGCCGCGCGCAGCCGGATCGAGGGGCTGCTGCTCGGGCTGGCCGCGGGGGACGCCGCCGGATGGCCCGCGGCCCGGCACCGGGCGGCGCGGATGCCGGAGTGGACCCGGCGGCTCACCCGCGAGCTGGACACCTTCGCCGAACAGAACGCCACCACCACGCTGCCGGTGCCGATCGCCCTGAACCAGCCGCCCGAGCCGCTGCGGCTGGGCCCGTCCGACGACGCCGAGTGGGCGGCCTTCACCGCCGGGTCCGTGCTGACCGCGGCCGGGGCGCTGCTCAGCGACCTGGGCCGCAACCGCCGGATGCGGGCCGCCCTCGACCTCGCCTGGAACGCGCTGGCGAGCGAGGTCGCCGCGGCCGCCGACCGGGCGCCCGAGGTGGAGTCCGCCGTCCTGCCGCTGCGCGCCCGGATCTCGGTGCGCGCCGGGCTCGGCAACCTCGCCGCCGGGCTGCGGCCGCCCGCCACCGGCCACGACAACCCGCACTTCTTCGACGACGCGGCGTGCGTCCGGGCCGCCGTCCTGGCCGTGGTGCACCCGGGCGACCCGGCCGCGGCGGCGGACCTGGCCGAGTACGACGCGCGCTACACCCAGGACGGCGACGGGGTGCACGGGGCCCGGGCGATGGCCGCCGCGGTGGCCGCCGCGCTCGGCGGCGCCCCGGCGTCCGGCGCGGTGGACACCGCGCTGGCCCAGCTGCCCGAGGGCACCGAGATCCGCCGCAACGCCCTGCACGCCCTCCACCTCGCCCGGATCCACGCCGCCGACCGGCCCGGCCGCCCCGGCACCGCGTTCGCCCTGGTGCCGGTCCTGGAGCACGAGATCGTCGACCACGTCTACAGCTACGGCATCGCCGCCGCCGAGACCGTCCCGGTGGCCCTGGCGCTGGCGCTCGCGACCGACGGGCAGGTCGCCGAGGCCGTACCGGCCGCCGCCTGCCTCTCCCGGGTCGCCGACTCCGCGCCCGCCCTCGCCGGGGCGCTGACCGGTGCGCTCACCGGCGCCCCCGCGCTGCCCCGCACCTGGCGCGACGCCTGCCGGGTGCTGTCCGGCTGCGCACTGCCCCGGCTGGCCGGCACCGACCTCGTCGAACTGGCCGGCGCGCTGGCCCGGGCGGAGCTGACCGCCCCGGAGGGCCCCGCCGGCGCCGGCCCCGCGGCCCCGCCCGGAGCCGCCCCGAAGGCCGCTCCGGCCTTCTCCCCCACCCCTCTCGTGGAAGGACTCCTCCGCACATGACGTACACCAGCGACACCGCACCCGAGGCGCCGGGCGCACCCGATGCCCTCGGCGCCGGGGCCACCCAGGTCCTGCCCGTCACCCCTGTCGCGGCCGTCCCGCCCACGCCGGCCGCCCCGCTCGCCCCGCCGGTCCGGCCCGACACCCCCTCCCTGGAGGACCGGGCGATCGGCTGCCTGGTGGGTGCCGCGGTCGGGGACGCGCTCGGCGGTCCGGTCGAGGGCCGCACGCCGGAGGAGATCGTCAAGCGGTACGGCGGCCGGGTCACCGGCATCGTCGGCCCGTTCCACGACGACTGGCGCACCGCCCGCCCCCTCGCGCCGTACCACAAGGGCAACGGCCACGTCACCGACGACACCCTGATGACCCATGCGCTGGTCCGGGTCTACGAGTCGGTGCGCGACCACCTCGACGCCTACGACGTCGCCGACCACCTCGTCCCGGACCTGATCGGCAACCCCCGCTGGATCCCGGAGCTGGAGGCCGAGGCGCTGCCGCTGCAGCGGATCTTCCTCGCCGAGAAGTGGATCGTGGCCCGGCTGCACTACGGGCACGCCGATCCGCGCGAGGCCGGCGTCGGAAACATCGTCAACTGCGGTGCGGCGATGTACATGGCGCCGGTCGGCGTGGTCAACGCCGGCAATCCGGACCGGGCCTACGCCGAGGCGCTGGACATCGCCGGTGCGCACCAGTCCTCCTACGGGCGGGAGGCGGCCGGGGTGTTCGCCGCGGCGGTGGCCGCCGCGTTCGCGCCCGACGCCACCCCGTCCTCGGTCGTCGTGCAGGCCCTGCGGCTGGCGAAGGACGGCACCCGCGCCGCGATCGAGGCGGTCTGCGAGGCCGCCGCGACGCTGGACGACCACGAATCGGCGGTGGCGGCGCTGCGGGCGGCGGTCGCCCCGTTCGACACCGTCGGCCCGGACTACCGCAACCCCTCGCTCGGCGCCCGCCGCCCCTCCCGGCTGCACGCGATCGAGGAACTCCCCGTCGCGCTGGGCATGTTGCTGGTCGGCGGCGGCGACTTCCGGTCCACCGTGCTGGGCTCGGTCAACTACGGACGGGACTGCGACTCGATCGCCACGATGAGCGGCGCGCTGGCCGGTGCGCTGCGCGGCGCCTCGGCGGTGCCGGAGGAGTGGAGCAGCGAGGTCGCCCGCGCCAGCCGCCTCGATCTGCAGGCCCCCGGCGCGGCGCTGGCGACCGTCGCCCGGGAGATCTTCACCCGCGACCGGGCCCGCGCCCGCACCCACGAGCAGGCGTTCACCGCGATCTCGGCCATCCCGGCGATGACGGAGGCGGGCGTACGGTGACGGCGAAGGCGCCGGCCACCGCCCGCCCGGCCCCCGCCGCACCGCTCCGGCTGACCTGGGTGCAGCCCGAGGACCTGCTCGGGCACGAGCTGCGGCAGGCGGCCGAGGACGGCCGGGACGCGGCCGCGGTGGCCCGGATCGCGCGACGCTGGCAGTCGGCGGGCGGGGCGCCGGCACCGGACCGGGCGGGCGCCTCGGACCGCCCCGCGGACCCGGCACTGCGCGCCACCGCGACCGCTCTGCTCGACGAACTCGCCGCGCTGCCCAGCCCGTTGGCCGATGACGAGCCGACAGAACTGACGGCCATTCAGGCCGCTTGCCCGTCATGGCCGTCGGCGGCTACCGGCAGGATTGCCGAGCGGCCGGCCGCCGCCCGGCTGGAGGCCGCCTGGCTCGGGCGGGCGGCCGGCTGCCTGCTCGGCAAGCCCGTCGAGAAGCTGCCGCTTGAGGGCATCCGCGCGCTCGCCCGCGCGACCGGGAACTGGCCGCTGACCTCGTACTTCACCGAGGAGGGGCTCGATCCGGCGGTGGCCGCGCGGTACCCGTGGAACCGCCGCAGCCGCGCCACCTCGCTCGCCGGGGTCCTCGACGGGATGCCCGAGGACGACGACCTCAACTACCCGCTGCTGAACCTGCTGCTCCTCGAACGGCACGGGCCGGACTTCACCGCCGCCGACGTGGCGCGGCTGTGGCTGGACGAGCTGCCGGCCGGGCGGACCTTCACCGCCGAGCGGATCGCCTACCGCAACCTGCTGGACGGCATCGAGCCGCCGCACACCGCGCGTCACCGCAACCCGTTCCGGGAGTGGATCGGCGCGCAGATCCGGGCGGACGTCTTCGGCTGGACCCGGCCCGGCGACCCGGCCGCCGCCGCGGCGCTGGTCTGGCGGGACGCCACGCTCAGCCACACCGCGGGCGGCGTCCACGCGGCGATGTTCACGGCCGCCGCGCTGGCCGCGGCCGGCGGAGGCACCGATGTGCACGGCGCGCTGCGGACCGGGCTCTCGGTGGTCCCGCCGCGGTCCCGGCTGGCCCGGGCGGTCCGCCGCGGCATCGCCCTGGCGTGCGAGGCGCCGGACCGGTCACCGGCCGGATTCGCCGCCGTCGCCGACCAGTTGCACCGCGCGTACGGCCACTACCACTGGGTGCACGCGGTGCCGAACGCCGCGCTGCTGGCCGCCGCGCTGACCCACGCCGACGGTGACTTCGCCGGTTCGGTGTGCCGGGTGGTGTCCGGCGGCTGGGACACCGACTCCAACGGGGCGACCGCCGGATCGCTGACCGGGCTGCTCGCCGGCGCACCGGACGCGCTGCCCGGACGCTGGACCGCGCCGCTGCGCAACCGGCTCACCACCGGCATCGGCGGGCTGGACGGCATCGGCTTCGACGCCCTCGCCCACCGCACCGCCGCGCTCGTCGTCCCGCCGGACCGCGTCGCGCCCCTGCCCGACCGGGTCTCCCCCGACCGAGGCTCCCCTGACCGAGGCTCCCTTGAGCCAGGCCCCGCCGACCGACCGGAGGCAACCGCACCATGACCGACCCGTCCCTGTCCGGGATGTCCCGGCCCGCGGCCGGTGGGCCCGCGCACCCGGACGCCGCCCCCTCCCCCGGCCCGCTCGACGGGCTGCGGGTGATCGACCTCGCCACCCTGTTCGCCGGGCCGCTCGCCGCCACCCTGCTCGGCGACTTCGGCGCCGAGGTGATCAAGGTCGAGCATCCGCACCGGCCCGACCCCGCGCGCGGCCACGGGCCCGCCAAGGACGGCGTCGGGCTGTGGTGGAAGCTGCTGGGCCGCAACAAGAAGGCCATCACGCTCGACCTCTCCCATCCGGGCGGCCGGGAGGTGCTGCTGCGGCTGGCCGCCGGGGCGGACGCCGTCATCGAGAACTTCCGGCCCGGAACCCTGGAGAAATGGGGGCTGGGCTGGGCGGAGCTGTCCGCGGCCAACCCGCGGCTGGTGCTGGCCCGGGTCACCGGCTTCGGGCAGTTCGGCCCGTACGCGCGGCGCCCCGGATTCGGCACCCTCGCCGAGGCGATGAGCGGGTTCGCGGCGATCACCGGGGAGCCGGACGGGCCGCCGACCCTGCCGCCGTTCGGCCTCGCCGACGGCATCGCGGCGCTCACCGCGGCGTACGCCGTGATGGCCGCGCTGCACAGCCGGGCGGCCACCGGCCGCGGCCAGGTCATCGACCTGGCGCTGATCGAACCGCTGCTGACCGTGCTCGGCCCGCACCCGCTCTGGTACGACCAGCTCGGCCACGTCCAGCCGCGGACCGGCAACCGCTCCGCCAACGTCGCCCCGCGCAACACCTACCGCACCGCCGACGGCTCCTGGGTCGCGGTCTCCACCTCCGCCGAGTCGGTCGCGGAACGGGTGATGCGGCTGGTCGGCCGGCCGGAGGTGATCGACGAGCCGTGGTTCGGGACCGGCGCCGGCCGGGCCCGCCACGCCGACGAGCTGGACGCGGCGGTCGGCGACTGGATCGCCCGGCACGACCGGGCCGAGGTGCTGTCCGCCTTCGAACTGGCCGAGGCGGCGATCGCGCCCGTCTACGACGTGCGGGACGTGCTGGCGGACCCGCAGTACGCGGCGCTGGGCTCGATCACCGAGGTCCCGGACGACGAACTCGGCCCCCTGCGGATGCAGAACGTCCTCTTCCGGCTGTCCGAAACCCCGGGCGCCATCCGGTGGGCCGGCCGTCCGCACGGCGCGGACACCGACGGGGTACTGGCCGCCCTCGGCCTGGACGAAGCGGAGATCACCGGACTCCGGGAGGCGGGCGCGCTGTGACCAAGCCCGTGCCGATGCCCCACGAGGCCCCCGCCGCAACGCCGCTGACCTGGCTCTACGTGCCCGGTGACCGGCCCGGGACGGTCGCCAAGGCGCTCGGCTGCGGGGCCGACGTGGTGGTGCTCGACCTGGAGGACGCGGTCGCCCCGGACCGCAAGGAGTACGCGCTGCGGGCCACCGCCGAGCTGCTGAGCGACCCGGCGCCGGGCCCGGCTCCGGTGCACGTCCGCGTCAACGCGCTGGACGGTCCGCTCGCCGAGCACGAGATCCGCACCCTCGCCGCGCTGCCGGGCCTGGCCGGGCTGCGGCTGCCCAAGGTGCAGGGGCCGGCCGACATCCGCCGGGCCGCGGGCTGGGCCACGACGGCCGCCGGGCCGCTCGGCGGGCCGGCCGGCGGACGGTTCGCGGAGCCGGTCGCCACCCCGCTGACCGCACCCGCCCGCACCGGCCGGCTCGCCGCCGGACGCACCGCCCGCGGCCCCCGTACCGTCCATCCGGGCCCCGGCACGGCCACCGCCACCCTCGCCCCTACGGCCGGCCGGGCCACCCGCGCACTGCCCGCCACCCCGGCGCTCTACGCCCTGCTGGAATCCGCCCTCGGCATCGAGCACGCCTTCGCCATCGCCACCGCCCACCCGGCGCTGCGCGGGATCGCGCTCGGCGAGGCGGACCTGGCGGCGGAGCTGGGGGTACGGGACGAGGCGGGGCTGGCCTGGCCGCGCAGCCGGGCCGTGGTCGCCGCCCGGGCGGCCGGGCTGGCGCCGCCGCCGCAGTCGGTCTACCCGGACGTGCACGACCTGGAGGGACTGGCCCGGTCCTGCGCCCGGGGCCGGGCGATGGGGTTCCTGGGCCGGGCGGCGATCCACCCGCGCCAGCTGCCGGTCATCGAAGCGGCCCACCTCCCCTCGCCGGAGGAGATCGAGGCGGCGGCGGAGATCGTCCGGGCGGCCGCCGCGGAGGGCGGCGCCCAGGCACTGGCGGACGGGCGGTTCGTGGACGCGGCGGTGGTCGCCGGCGCCCGGCGGGTGCTGTCGCTGGCCGCGCGCGGACAACGCTGACCACGCAGACAATGAGGCGGCCCGGGACACGGGGTCCCGGGCCGCCTCAGGCTCGAAAACGTCAGGCTCGAAAAACGTCAGGTGCTCAGGACTTCTTGCTGTCCGCGGCCTCGGCGGCCGGCTCGTCGGCCGCCGGCTCGTCAGCAGCCGGTACGTCCGCGGCCGCCGCCTCCGGCTTCCCGGCCGGCGCCTGCTCCGCCTGCTCGGCGGCCTTCGCCGGCTTTTCCGTCTTCGCCGCCGGCTCCGTCTTCGCGGCGGGCTTCTCGACCGAGACCTTGTCCTCGGCCCCGTCCTCGGCTTCCGGGGAGGCGCCGTCGGCGGACTCGCCCTCCTCGTCGCTCTTGGCGGCCGCGGCGGCCTCCGCGGCCGCGCGCTCCTCCAGCGCACCGGGCTCGACGACCTCTTCGCGGCCGGGCGCCTTCTTGGCGGACACCACGAAGTAGACGACGGCCAGGATGAAGACGATCAGCGCGGTCCAGACGTTCAGCCGCAGGCCCAGGATGTGGTGCGCCTCGTCGACCCGCATGTACTCGATCCAGGCGCGGCCGGCGCAGTAGGCGGCGACGTACAGCGCGAAGGCCCGTCCGTGGCCGAGCCGGAAGCGCTTGTCGGCCCAGATCACCAGCGCCGCGACGCCGATGCACCACAGGCACTCGTAGAGGAAGGTCGGGTGGTAGGTGCCGCCGACGCGTCCGATGGCCGGGTCGGAGCTGATCTTCAGCGCCCAGGGGAGGTCGGTGGGCTTGCCGTAGAGCTCCTGGTTGAACCAGTTGCCCCAGCGGCCGATCGCCTGGCCCAGCGCCAGGCCGGGCGCCAGCGCGTCGGCGTAGGCCGGCAGCGGGATGCCACGGCGGCGGCAGCCGATCCAGGCACCGACCGCGCCGAGCGCCACCGCACCCCAGATGCCCAGACCGCCCTCCCACACCTTGAAGGCGTTGAGCGGGTGCCCGTCCTTGCCGAAGTACGGCTCGTACGTCGTGATGACGTGGTAGAGGCGGCCGCCGACCAGTCCGAAGGGCACGGCCCACACGGCGATGTCCGCGACCGTTCCGGAGCGGCCGCCGCGCTGGACCCAGCGCTTGTTGCCGAGCCAGACGCCCACGAAGACGCCGATGATGATGCAGAACGCGTAGCCGCGCAGCGGGATCGGGCCGAGGTGTACGACGCCGACCGACGGGCTGGGAATGAATGCGAGTTCCATGGCAGGGACGACGCTACCGCGCCGGGCCGGGTCGGCGACAACCCGCCCGGCTACGGCTCCGTAACGACCCCGCCGGTACGTCGTGACGCTGTGTGGTCAGAAGGAGGGCGAGGCCCCGGCCCCGTGGCCGGCGTGCGCGCCGGTGCCGGGTGCGCCGCCGGCGCCCTTGCCGGGCGGGGCACTTGGGGCGGGTGAGGCGCCGTGGCCCCGCGACGCCCCGTGGCCCCGTGATGCTCCATGGCCCGAGGACCCGCTGTGGCCCGGCGAGGCGGGGGCGGACGGGGCTCCGGTGCCCGGCTGCTTGCCCTTGCCGGCGTCCAGCACCATCTTCTTCAGGTCCGCCGGGGTCATCCGGCCGCCCTTGACCTTGGACAGGTCCTTGCCGTTGAGCAGGACGGTCGGGGTGCCGCGGTACCCCGAGCGGGCGAAGGCGTCGTTGGACTTGCGGACGAAGGCGTCGTACTTGCCGTCGTTGACGCATGCGGTGAAGGCCGGGGTGGTCAGGCCCTTGACCTTGCCGGCCAGCTGGAGGAGGTACTTCTTGTCGGCGAACTTGTCCTCCTGCTCGGGCGGCTGGTTCGCGTAGAGGACGTCGTGGAAGTCGCGGAACCGTCCGGCGTCCTGGGCGCACAGCGCGGCGTTGGCCGCGTTGAGGGAACCCTTGCCGCCGGCATTGCCGTCGATGATCGTCACGAGGTGGTACTCGCTCTTCAGCCGGCCCTGGTCCTGGAGTTCGTGGATCACCGGGCGGAAGCCGGTCTCGAACTGCTGGCAGGCGGGGCAGCGGAAGTCCTCCCACACCGTGAGGGTGGAGGGGGCGTTCGGTGCGCCCACCGGGACGGCCGGTCTGCCGCCGCCGCTGGCCTGCTTGGGCAGGGCCGTCTCGTTGTCGGAGCTGCTGCCGCCGCTGCCCGACGACATCACCCAGGCGGTGATGCCGCCGGCGATCGCCAGCACCACCAGCACCGCCCCGGCGACGATCGCCTGCCGGCCGCGCCGGGCGCGTGCCTGCTCCTTCTCCCGCTGGGCCTGCAGCCGCTCGCGGGCGCTTCTCTTACCCTCTTCGTTCTTCTGGCTCACGCCCCTGACAAACGAAGCGGAGGGGTGCCGCCGCACCCCTCCGCACCGATGTTCGCCCTATCGAGGGACGGCGTTCCGTGTCGCTGTGGACGTCCGCCCGGCCGCCCGCCGTCCCCGGCCGGCGGCCGTCCCTCGGGCCGGCGGCTTCAGAAGCGCTTGCGCACGCCCTCGGCCAGCTCGCCCGCCAGGGCGCGCACCCCGGCGAGACCGGCCGGTTCGTCGCCGTCGGCCTCCAGCAGCCGCTTGACGAACGCCGAGCCGACGATCACCCCGTCCGCGAACTGGGCCACCTCGGCGGCCTGGGTGGCGTTGGAGACGCCCAGGCCGACGCAGACCGGCAGCTCGGTGGTCGCGCGGGTGCGGCCCACCAGTTCCTGGGCCTCCAGGCCGACGGATTCGCGGGTGCCGGTGACGCCCATCAGCGAGGCGGCGTAGACGAAGCCGCTGCCGGCCGCGGTGATCTTGGCGAGCCGCTCGTCCCGGCTGCTCGGCGCGACCACGAAGACGGTGGCCAGCCCGTGCTGCTCGGCGGCCTTGCGCCACACCTCGGACTCCTCGACGGGGAGGTCCGGCAGGATGCAGCCGGCGCCGCCGGCCTCGGCCAGGTCGGCGGCGAACCGCTCGACGCCGTAGGCGTCGACGGGGTTCCAGTACGTCATGCACAGCACCGGTGCCCCGGTGGCGGCCTGCACCTCGCGGACCGTGCGGATGACGTCGACGATCTTCAACCCGCCGCGCAGCGCGATGTCGTCGGCGGTCTGGATGACCGGGCCGTCCAGGACCGGGTCGCTGTGCGGCAGTCCGACCTCGACGATGTCGCAGCCGCCGTCCAGCATCTCGGTCATCGCGCGGATACCGCCGTCGACGGTCGGGAAACCGGCCGGGAGGTAGCCGACGAGCGCGGCGCGGTTCTCCGCCTTGGCCTGCGCCAGTACGGAATTGAGCAGTTCGAGGTTGCCCGCCATCACTTCTCCCCCTCGCCGGTCGGCTGGATCACGCCGTTGACCTCGGCGCGCTCGCCCTCGGCGGCTTCGTCGTCGTACAGCCCGAAATACCGCGCCGCGGTGTCCATGTCCTTGTCGCCGCGGCCGGAGAGGTTGACCAGCAGCAGGCCGTCGGGGCCCAGCTCGCGGCCGACCTCCAGGGCGCCGGCCAGCGCGTGGGCGCTCTCGATGGCCGGGATGATGCCCTCGGTCTGCGACAGCAGCCGCAGTGCCTGCATCGCGGCGTCGTCGGTGACCGCGCGGTACTCGGCGCGGCCGACGTCCTTGAGGTAGGCGTGCTCGGGGCCGATCCCGGGGTAGTCGAGGCCGGCCGAGATGGAGTACGGCTCGGTGATCTGGCCGTCCTCGTCCTGGAGGACGTAACTGCGCGAGCCGTGCAGGATGCCGGGGGTGCCCTCGGTGAGGGTGGCGGCGTGCTCGCCGGTCTCGACGCCGTGGCCGCCCGGCTCGCAGCCGATCAGCCGGACGTCGGTGTCGGGCAGGAAGGCGTGGAACAGGCCGATGGCGTTGGAGCCGCCGCCGACGCAGGCGAGCGCGGCGTCCGGCAGGCGGCCGGCGCGCTCCAGGATCTGCCGGCGGGCCTCGACGCCGATGACGCGGTGGAAGTCGCGCACCAGGGCCGGGAAGGGGTGCGGGCCGGCGACCGTGCCGAAGAGGTAGTGGGTGCGGTCGACGTTGGCGACCCAGTCGCGGAACGCCTCGTTGATGGCGTCCTTGAGGGTGCGGCTGCCGGACTTCACGGCGATGACCTCGGCGCCGAGCATCCGCATCCGGGCCACGTTCAGAGCCTGGCGCCGGGTGTCGACCTCGCCCATGTAGATGGTGCAGTCGAGGCCGAAGAGGGCGCAGGCGGTGGCGGTGGCGACGCCGTGCTGGCCGGCGCCGGTCTCGGCGATGACCCGGGTCTTGCCCATGCGCTTGGTGAGCAGCGCCTGGCCCAGCACGTTGTTGATCTTGTGCGAGCCGGTGTGGTTGAGGTCCTCGCGCTTGAGGAACACCCGGGCGCCGCCGGCGTGTTCGGCGAACCGCGGCACCTCGGTGAGCGCACTGGGGCGCCCGGTGTAGTTGACGAGCAGGTCGTCGAGTTCGCGGGCGAACGCGGGGTCGTTCTTGGCCTTGTCGTACTCGACGGCGACCTCGTCGACGGCGGCGACGAGGGCCTCCGGGATGAACTTGCCGCCGAACGCGCCGAAATAGCCCTCGGCGCTGGGGACCAGACCCTCAGGGTCAGGAATGAAGAACTCGCTGGGCATGCGGAAACCTCACGGGTGAGTGTAGGGACTCTGATCGCCGTGGGCGGGGGTGTCAGTACGCGGCCGCGGGCCTGGGCGGCCGGCCTCGGTCACGCGGCGGCAGCCGCATGTCAGTACTGTCCCGCGCCCCTGTCGGGGCGCCATCGCATGCCGTTGATCTGGCCCGGCTCCGAGCCGATGTGGTACCTGACCCGGCGGCCGCGGACCCGGCGGGCCGGCGCCCGGCAGCCGCGGTGCCACGAGGGCAGCGCGGAGCGCTTGGCCTCGGGGCGGCGGGCGGCGGCGGTGGTCATGTCGGTGTGCTCCCGGGCCCTCAGGCCCGCCCGTGGCGGATCGCCGGGTGGGAACCGGCGGCGACCAGGTCGGCCACCGCGGTCTTGGGGTCCTTGCCGGTGACCAGCGACTCGCCGACCAGGACCGCGTCCGCGCCGTCGTTGGCGTAGGCGATCAGGTCGTGCGGTCCGCGGACACCGGACTCGGCGATCTTGACGATGTGGTCCGGGATCTCGGGGGCGACCCGGGCGAAGTTGCCACGGTCGACCTCCAGGGTCTTGAGGTTGCGGGCGTTGACGCCGATGATCCGGGCGCCGGCGTCCACCGCGCGGGCGACCTCTTCCTCGTCGTGCACCTCGACCAGCGGCGTCAGCCCGATCGACTCGGCCCGCTCGATCAGCGAGACCAGCGCCTCCTGCTCCAGCGCGGAGACGATCAGCAGGGCGAGGTCGGCACCGTAGGCGCGGGCCTCCCACAGCTGGTAGGCGGTGACGATGAAGTCCTTGCGCAGCACGGGGATGTCGACCCGGGCCCGGACGGCCTCCAGGTCGGCCAGCGAACCGCCGAACTTGCGCTGCTCGGTCAGCACGGAGATCACCGCGGCGCCGCCGGCCTCGTAGTCCGCGGCCAGGCCGGCCGGGTCGGCGATCGCGGCCAGCGCGCCCTTGGAGGGGCTGGAGCGCTTGACCTCGCAGATGACCGTGACGCTCTCGCCCTTGAGTGCCGCGACACCGTCCATCGCGGGGCGCGCCTTACGGGCCCGCTCCTTGAGCTCGTCGAGGGAGGTGTGCGCCTGCCGCTCGGCCAGGTCGGCACGGACCCCGTCGATGATCTCGTCGAGCACACTCACGCGAGCGGCCTCCTTCTTGAGCGGGGGAGGTGGACAGTGGCCCGTGGGACGCACTGCCCCACCCGGCTCTCCGATGGTATCCGCCGCGGGGTGCAGGTCCCGCATCCGGTTGACCGTGGTCCCACAAGCTGGACACCTCCGCGCCGGCGGTTCATGGCGCCAGGCCACTGCCGAAGGGAAGGTTGCGGACGGCCGTGAAGACCAGCAGCAGGCCGCCCAGCACCCACCAGTGCACGGCGCGCGGCTGCGGTCCCGCCGTGCGGAGCCCGCGGGCCGCCCGGCCGAACCAGACCGCCCAGAAGGCCGCACCGGCGGCGCAGGCGGCCACCAGGAGGGCGTTGGCGGCCAGCGCGGCACCGAGGTCCGCGTGGACGAGGGCATGGGCGCTGCGGAGGCCGCCGCAGGCCGGGCAGAGCACGCCGGTGAGGTGCCGCAGCGGGCACACGGGGTAGTGGCCGGGCCGGTTGGGGTCGACGGCGCCCACGTAGCCGAAGGCCGCGAGGGCGGCGGTCAGGGTGCCCAGCGGGGCCCGGAGCCGGCGGGGCAGTCCGGCCGCCGGCGGGGCTGGGGGCCGGGCGCCGGCCGCGCGATCGCTCACGTGCCGATTGTGCGCGGGTATGCGCGAAGGCGCAGCTTCTCGGCCGCCGTACGGGGTGGACACGGACGGCGGGTACGGCACCCGGGGGTGGCGTACGGGCCGGGAAGCGGCGCCTTCGGGGGCAGGGCGGTCCGGAGGATCACCCGGTGCGGGGCGGGCTCAGCCCTCCTGCGGCTGCGCCTGGGGAGCACGGGCCTTCGCCGAGCGCTTGGGCTCCTGGCCCAGGCCGGCCGCGCGCATCAGACCGCCCACCACGGCGCCGGCGCCGATCAGGACCATGCCGGCCCAGAAGCCGGGCACGCTCCCCAGCACGATGAAGGCTCCGGCGACACAGAAGCCGATGAACGAGATGATGACGCCCGTCCAGGCTGCGGGGGTGTGTCCGTGGCCACTGCTCGACATGAGTGCTCCTCGTTGCTCTATCGCGCCGGGGTCCGGGCGCGGTGATCCTCGGCGTCCATTGTCACCGATGCCGGGCGGGGCCCCTTTACCGGGTGGGGTCCTCGCCGCGGTCCAGGGACTTCCAGATCTCCTCCGGGCGGTCCAGGTCCGGGGCCGCGGGGGTGCGGCGCGGGCCGCGGGCGCCGCCGGGCGTGCGCTCGTACCGGCCCGACATCGCAGGCCAGCGGCGCCCGTGGACCAGCGCCAGGACGCCGGCGACAAGCAGCAGCAGACCGCCGGCCGCGGCCACCCAGGGCCAGCCGGTGTGCGTGACGTGATGCACATCGGCGCCGGTCAGGCCGACGGCGGTGGCCGCCTTCTCGCGCAGGGCGGAGGTGTCGCCGTTGCCGAGCACCGCGGCGACGACGATGCCGGTGCCGCTGAGCGCCAGCAGCGAGGCGACCGCGATGCGGCCGGCCCGGCGGACCGCGAAGACGGCGACCAGCGCGGCCAGGCCGACCACGGCCAGTGCGCCGGGGACGCCGGTGACGTCGGCGCCGGTGACCGTGCGCGGCAGTTCGCCCTGGGCCAGCACCGCGGAGCCGCGGGCCCAGGTGCGGCCGGAGGCCAGCAGGGCCAGGCCGGCACCGACCGCGCCGGTCAGCAGCGCGAGCGCGAGGCTGCGCCGGGCGCCGCCGACGGCCCGGGCCGGACCGGACGGGTCGCCGGCCGGGGGCGCGGTCCCGTCCGAAGGCGCGGTGTCCGGGGCCTCGGTGGCGTCCGAGGGCTCGGTGGTGGCGGGGGTCTGCGGTGCGGCACTCACGCGTACCACTATCGCGCACCGGCCGGAGGGGGCCGGTGCGCGGGGGTGGTACCGGGCGGGAGGTGGGCTAGCGGCCCAGGCGGTTGGCGGTGTGCACGGCACGGAGCACCGCCGCCGCCTTGTTGCGGCACTCGGTGTCCTCGGCCACCGGGTCGGAGTCGGCGACCACGCCGGCGCCCGCCTGGACGTAGGCGGTGCCGTCCCGCAGCAGCGCCGTGCGGATCGCGATGGCGGTGTCGGAGTCGCCGGCGAAGTCGAGGTAGCCCACGCAGCCGCCGTACAGGCCGCGCTTGGTCGGCTCCAGCTCCTCGATGATCTGCAGGGCGCGCGGCTTGGGGGCGCCGGAGAGGGTGCCGGCCGGGAAGCAGGCGGTGAGCACGTCGAAGGCGGTGCGGCCCTCGGCGACCTGCCCGGTGACCGTCGAGACGATGTGCATCACGTGGCTGTAGCGCTCGATGGACATGAAGTCGACGACCTCGACGCTGCCCGGTGCGCAGACCCGGCCGAGGTCGTTGCGGCCCAGGTCGACCAGCATCAGGTGCTCGGCGCGCTCCTTGGGGTCGGCCAGCAGCTCGTCGGCGAGGGCCTGGTCCTCCTGGACGGACGCACCGCGCGGGCGGGTGCCGGCGATGGGGTGGACCATGGCCCGGCCGCCCTCGACCTTCACCAGCGCCTCGGGGCTGGAGCCCACCACGTCGAAGGAGCTGCCGTCGGCGGCCTCGAAGCGGAAGAGGTACATGTACGGGCTGGGGTTGGTGGCCCGCAGTACGCGGTAGACGTCCAACGCGCTTGCCGTACAAGGGGTTTCGAAGCGCTGGGAGGGCACCACCTGGAAGGCCTCGCCGGCCCGGATGCGCTCCTTGATGTCGTCGACGGCCTCCTGGTAGGCGGGGCCGCCCCATTCGGCGGTGTACGCGGGGACCTCGGACGGCGGCAGCGCGGCGGCGCCGGTCGGCGCGGGCCGGGCCAGGTCGTCGGCCATGGTGTCCAGGCGGGCCACCGCGTCGGCGTACGCCTCGTCGATGCCGGTGTCGAGGTCGTTGTGGTTGATCGCGTTGGCGATCAGCAGGACCGTGCCGTTCCAGTGGTCGAGGACGGCGAGGTCGGAGGTGAGCAGCATGGTCAGCTCGGGCAGCCGGAGGTCGTCGGCGGTGCTGTCGACGATCTTCTCCAGGCGGCGCACGATGTCGTAGCCGAGGTAGCCGACCATGCCGCCGGTGAAGGGCGGCAGTCCCGCGCCCTCGATGAGGTCGCGCGGGGTGTGCAGGGTCTCGACGGTGGCGCGCAGGGCGGCCAGCGGGTCGCCGTCGGTGGGCACGCCGACCGGCGGGGTGCCGAGCCAGTGCGCCCGGCCGTCGCGGGTGGTGAGGGTGGCGGCGCTGCGGACGCCGATGAAGGAGTAGCGCGACCACGTGCGGCCGTTCTCGGCGGATTCCAGCAGGAAGGTGCCGGGGCGCTCGGCGGCGAGTTTTCGGTACAGCCCGACCGGTGTGTCGCCGTCCGCGAGCAGGCGCCGGGTGACGGGAATGACCCGCCGGTCCTTGGCGAGCGTACGGAAGGTGTCGAGGTCCGGATGGGCGGTGCCGGTGGTTCCCGTGGTCATGGCAGCGGAGCCTACTGGTCCCGGGGGTCCCCGGTCGTCAGCACATCGGCGTCGAAGCAGGTGCGGGCGCCGGTGTGGCAGGCGGCGCCGACCTGGTCGACCTTCACCAGGAGGGTGTCCGCGTCGCAGTCCAGGGCGACCGACCGGACGTACTGGACGTGGCCGGAGGTGTCGCCCTTGACCCAGTACTCCTGGCGGCTGCGGGACCAGTACGTGCAGCGTCCGGTGGTCAGGGTGCGGTGCAGCGCCTCGTCGTCCATCCAGCCCATCATCAGCACCTCACCGGTGTCGTACTGCTGGGCGATGGCGGGCACCAGACCGTCGGCGCCGCGCTTGAGGCGGGCGGCGATCGCGGGGTCCAGTGCGGAGTCGGCGAGGGGCGTGCGGCTGCTGCTCATGGCTCCATTGTGCCGTGCGGGCCCTGTCATCCTGCAGATATGCCCCCGCAACCGCCACCGCCCGTACCACCGCCCCCGCCGCCGGAGCCGGACCGGGCCGCGCGGGTGGCGGCGCGGGTGCTGGCGGCGGTGTTCGCGGCGGCGGTGGTGGTGGCGGTGGTGGTCGTCCTGGTGCTGCTGCACCGCTGAGGGCGCGGCGTCTTTGGGCCGGCGCTCCCGCCGGCCCGGACGCGCCTCAGATGCCGAGCTTCGCGGCCAGCAGCCGGTCGACCGCTTCCTTGTCGCCGTCCAGCTGCACGTCGGCGGCTTCCTGCCGGCCGAAGGCGAACATCGTCAGCTCGCCCGGCTCGCCGACGACCGTGACGACCGGTGTGCCGCGGTGGGCGACCGCCGTGCGCCCGTCCGGGCGGCGCAAGACCAGCCCGACCGGTGACGTGCGGCCCAGCACCCGGGCCATCCGCTCGATCCGGGTCCACAGCGCGTCCGCGAAGACGGGGTCCAGCGCGCGGGGGGTCCATTCGGGGCGGGCGCGCCGGACGTCCTCGGTGTGGACGTAGAACTCGACGGTGTTGGACGCCTCGTCGACCGGCTTGAGCGCGAACGGCGACAGCCGCGGCGGGCCGGTCCTGATCAGGTGGATCAGCTCGCCGTACGGTTTGGCCGCGAATTCCGCCTGCACCCGCTGCAGCCGGGCCGCGAGCGGTTTGACCAGCAGCCCGCCGGCGGCGTCGGCGCGCCGCTCGCGGACGACCAGGTGGGCGGCCAGGTCCCGGGTGGTCCAGTTCTCGCAGAGCGTCGGCGCCTCGGGCCCGGCGCTCTCCAACAGGTCGGCGAGGAGGAGTCGTTCACGCTTCGCATGGGTCGACATAGCGGCCAGCCTACGGCCGGTCGCGATCACCTGCCACGGCGCCGCGCGGCGCCGGGCGAGGGGCAGAACCCCCGCCGGGGCCGGGCGACGGCTCCAGGCCCAGGTGTGCCTTCAGGATGCGTTCCAGTTCGCGGGCGGCACGGGGCGGGGAGACGTCGCCGCGGTGGGCGACGGAGACGACGCGGTGCATGCCGGGGGTGGCGAAGGGGGTGATCCGCAGGCCGGAGCGTTCGGCGACCATGCTGGGCACCACGGCGATGCCCAGGCCGGCGCGGACGAAGCCGAGGACCGCGTCCATCTCGCCGCCCTCGACGGTGAAGGTCGGCTCGAAGCCGGCCGCGCGGCACGCCGCGGTGGTGAATTCCCGCAGGTCGTAGCCGCGGCGGAACATGGCGAGCGGGCGGCCGCGGAGGTCCTCGACGCGGATCCTGGTGCGCCGGCCGGTCACCGGGGCGGGCCGGTCGGGGGCGGAGACCACGACCAGTTCCTCGCGCAGCAGCTCGGAGGTGGCCAGGGCGGGGGCCTGGACGGGCAGCGGGGTGATGATCAGGGCGAGGTCGAGTGCGCCGTCGGCCAGGGCGCGTACCAGGTCCTGGGAGCCGTCCTCGGTGACGATCAGGTCGACGCCGGGGTAGGCGGCGTGGAAGGCGCTCAGCACGTCGGGGACGAGGCTGGCGCAGAGGCTGGGCGGGGCGCCGAGCCGCAGCCGGCCGCGGCGCAGCTGGGCGACCTCCTGGACCTCGCGGCGGGCGGTCTCGGCGTCGGCGAGGATCCGGCGGGCGAGCGGCAGCAAGGTCTCGCCGGCGTCGGTGAGGGCGATGTGGCCGCGGGCGCGGTGGAAGAGCTCGGCGCCCAGCTCCCGTTCCAGGGACCGGATCTGCTGGGACAGCGAGGGCTGGGCGACGTGTTCGCGCTCGGCGGCGCGGGTGAAGTGGCGGGTGTCGGCGACCGCGGTGAAGTAGCGGAGCTGCTGCAGCTGCATGCGGCGACGGTACGGCATCGATAGGCCCAGCCTATGGAGATGAGCCGGAGCATGTCTTGGACTGATGGCGGCCCGCTCCTTACGGTCGGGACCCATGGCACTGGGCATACGGACGGACCGACGGCCGTCCATGACGCAACGGCTCTGGGACTCGACCGTCGGCAAGAAGACCGTGATGGCCGTGAGCGGGCTGGTCATGCTGCTCTACCTGGTCGTCCACATGATCGGGAACCTGAAGATCTTCTTCGGGCCGGGCGAGTTCGACCACTACGCGCACTGGCTGCGGACGGTGGGCGAGCCGTTCATGCACGAGGAGTGGACGCTGTGGCTGGTCCGCGTCGTCCTCATCGTCGCCGTCGTCGCCCACGCCACGTCCGCGTACCAGCTCAGCCGCCGCGACCTCAAGGCACGCCCCGCCCAATACGTGCACAAGAGGCGGCGCGCGAGCTACGCGACCCGCACCATGCGCTGGGGCGGGATCATCCTCGGTCTGTTCCTCGTCTGGCACCTGCTCGACCTGACGACCGGGACCGTGCACCCCGGCTTCCGGCCCGGCCACCCGTACCAGAACGTGGTGGACACCTTCTCCACCTGGTACGGCAACGTCATCTACCTCGTCGCGATGCTGGCGCTGGGCCTGCACGTCCGGCACGGCTTCTGGAGCGCCGCGCAGAGCCTCGGCGTCGGCAGCCGCACCCGTGACCGCCTGCTGAAGACCACCGCCAACGTCCTCGCGCTGGTGCTGACGGTGGGCTTCGTCGCCGTACCCGTCGCCGTCATGACCGAAGTGGTGAGCTGACCATGTCTCCTTACGCCGACTACGCGACCGGGGAGCCGGTCGCCGACACCAAGGCGCCGGCCGGGCCGGTCGCCGAGCGCTGGGACACCCGCCGCTTCGAGGCGAAGCTGGTCAACCCGGCCAACCGCCGCAAGCACACCGTCATCGTCGTCGGCACCGGGCTCGCCGGCGGTGCGGCCGGTGCCACGCTCGCCGAACAGGGCTACCACGTCGAGCAGTTCTGCTACCAGGACTCCCCGCGCCGCGCCCACTCCATCGCCGCGCAAGGAGGCATCAACGCGGCGAAGAACTACCGCAACGACGGCGACTCGATCCACCGGCTCTTCTACGACACCGTCAAGGGCGGCGACTTCCGGGCCCGCGAGTCCAACGTCCACCGCCTCGCCCAGATCTCCGTCGAGATCATCGACCAGTGCGTGGCCCAGGGCGTGCCGTTCGCCCGCGAGTACGGCGGTCTGCTCGACACCCGCTCCTTCGGCGGTGTCCAGGTCTCCCGCACCTTCTACGCCCGCGGCCAGACGGGCCAGCAGCTGCTGCTCGGCGCCTATCAGGCGCTGTCCCGGCAGATCGCGGCCGGGAACGTGACGATGCACCCGCGGACCGAGATGTTGGACCTGATCGTGGTCGACGGCCGGGCCCGGGGCATCGTGGCCCGCGACCTGATCACCGGCACGATCGACACGTACGTCGCGGACGCGGTGGTGCTCGCCTCCGGCGGCTACGGCAACGTCTTCTACCTGTCGACGAACGCCATGAACTCCAACGCGACCGCGATCTGGCGGGCGCACCGGCGCGGCGCGTACTTCGCCAACCCCTGCTTCACGCAGATCCACCCGACCTGCATCCCGCGCACCGGCGACCACCAGTCGAAGCTGACGCTGATGAGTGAGTCGCTGCGCAACGACGGCCGGATCTGGGTGCCGAAGGCGAAGGGCGACACCCGGCCGCCCGCCGAGATCCCCGAGCACGAGCGCGACTACTACCTGGAGCGCAGCTACCCGTCCTTCGGCAACCTCGTCCCCCGTGACATCGCCTCGCGCGCCGCGAAGAACGTCTGCGACGAGGGGCGGGGCGTGGGCCCCGGCGGGCAGGGCGTGTACCTGGACTTCGCCGACGCGATCGCGCGGATGGGCCGGGGGGCCGTCGAGGCCAAGTACGGCAACCTCTTCGACATGTACCAGCGGATCACCGACGAGGATCCGTACGAGGTGCCGATGCGGATCTACCCGGCCGTGCATTACACGATGGGCGGGTTGTGGGTCGACTACGACCTGCAGACCACCGTCCCCGGCCTGTTCGCGATCGGTGAGGCCAACTTCTCCGACCACGGCGCCAACCGGCTCGGCGCCTCCGCCCTCATGCAGGGCCTCGCCGACGGCTACTTCGTGCTGCCCGCCACCATCAACGACTATCTGGCGCGCCATCCGCACGAGGACGGGATCGGCGCCGACCACCCGGTCGTCCAGGAAGTCCTCGCCGGGACCGAGGACCGTCTGCACCTCCTCCTGGCCGTCGACGGCGACCGCACGCCCGACTCCTTCCACCGCGAACTCGGCGAGCTGATGTGGGAGTTCTGCGGTATGGCCCGTACGGAGGCGGGGCTCCGCAAGGCACTGGAGCGCATCCCGCAGATCCGCGAGGAGTTCTGGCGCCGCATCAAGGTGCCCGGTACCGGTGCGGAGTTCAACCAGTCCCTGGAGAAGGCCAACCGGATCGTCGACTACCTGGAGCTCGCCGAGCTGATGTGCCTCGACGCGCTGCACCGGGCCGAGTCCTGCGGCGGCCACTTCCGCGAGGAGTCGCAGACCCCGGACGGCGAGGCGGCCCGCCGGGACGACGCGTTCTCCTACGCGGCCGCCTGGGAGTTCACGGGTACGGGCCAGGCCCCGACCCTCCACAAGGAAGACCTGGTCTTCGAGTACGTCCACCCCACCCAGCGGAGCTACGCATGAGGCTCATCCTGCGCGTCTGGCGGCAGAAGAACGCCGACGCCGACGGCGCCATGTCCACGTACGAGGTGGACGGCATCTCGTCCGACATGTCCTTCCTGGAGATGCTCGACACGCTCAACGAGGAGCTCATCCTCCGGGGCGAGGACCCGGTGGCCTTCGACCACGACTGCCGCGAGGGCATCTGCGGCGCCTGCTCGCTCGTCATCAACGGCGACGCGCACGGACCCGAGCGGACGACCACCTGTCAGCTGCACATGCGGTCCTTCTCGGACGGCGACACGATCGACATCGAGCCGTGGCGCGCGTCCGCCTTCCCGGTGATCAAGGACCTGGTCGTGGACCGATCGGCCTTCGACCGGATCATCCAGGCCGGCGGGTACATCACGGCGCCCACGGGTGCTGCTCCCGAGGCCCACGCGACGCCGGTGCCCAAGCCCGACGCCGACTTCGCCTTCGAGCACGCCGAGTGCATCGGCTGCGGGGCGTGTGTCGCCGCCTGCCCGAACGGGGCGGCGATGTTGTTCACCTCCGCCAAGGTCAACCACCTGGGCGTCCTGCCGCAGGGCGCCCCGGAACGCGAGTCCCGGGTCCTGGACATGGTGGCGCAGATGGACGAGGAGGGCTTCGGCGGCTGCACGCTGACCGGTGAGTGCGCCACCGCCTGCCCCAAGGGCATCCCGCTGTTCAGCATCACGCGGATGAACCGCGAGTTCGTCCGGGCGGTGCGCAAGGGGCGCTGAGCGCCCCCCCGGGGCGGGGCACCGCAGGTCAGCGCACCGGGTGCCCCGCCTCGCGCAGGGTCTGCTTGACCTCGCCGATGCGGAGGTCGCCGAAGTGGAAGACCGAGGCGGCGAGGACCGCGTCGGCGCCGGCGGCGACGGCCGGGGGGAAGTGCGAGAGCTTGCCGGCGCCGCCGGAGGCGATGACCGGGACGGTGACGTGCTTGCGGACCGCCTCGATCATCTCGACGTCGTAGCCGTCCTTGGTGCCGTCGGCGTCCATGGAGTTCAGCAGGATCTCGCCGGCGCCGAGTTCGGCGGCGCGGTGGGCCCATTCGACCGCGTCGATGCCGGTGCCGCGGCGGCCGCCGTGGGTGGTGACCTCGAAGCCGGACGGCGTGCCGGCGTCGGTGCGGCGGGCGTCGACCGACAGGACCAGGACCTGGCTGCCGAAGCGTTCGGCGATCTCGCGGATCACGTCGGGGCGGGCGATGGCGGCGGTGTTGACGCCGACCTTGTCAGCGCCGGCGCGGAGGAGTTTGTCGACGTCCTCAGAGGTGCGGACGCCGCCGCCGACGGTGAGCGGGATGAAGACCTGTTCGGCGGTGCGGCGGACCACGTCGTAGGTGGTTTCGCGGTTGCCGGAGGAGGCGGTGATGTCGAGGAAGGTCAGCTCGTCGGCGCCCTCCTCGCCGTAGATCTTGGCCATCTCGACGGGGTCGCCGGCGTCGCGGAGGTTCTGGAAGTTGACGCCCTTGACGACCCGGCCGTTGTCGACGTCCAGGCAAGGGATGACTCGGACCGCCAGGGTCATCGCGGTTCTCCTTCGGGGGCCCGGGGTGCGTCCCCCGGGGTCGCGCTGTCGCGGAATGCTTCGAGTTCGATCTGCACCAGCACCCGCGGATCGACGAAGCCGGAGACCACGAGCACGGTCGCGGCGGGCCGCACGGCGTCGAAGAGCTCCTTGTGGGCCCGGCCGACGGCGTCCACGTCGCGCACGTGGGTGAGGTACATGCGGGTGCGGATGACGGATTCGGCGCCCAGGCCGAATTCCCGCAGCGCGTCGAGGCCCTGCCGGAAGGCCGCGAGCGCCTGTTCGTACGGGTCCCCCTCGCCGTGCAGCACCGTGCCGGTGAACGGCAGGGTGCCGGCGACGAGGACCCGGTCCCCGGCCGCGACGGCGCGTGCATGGCCGAAGGCGCCCTCCCAGGGGCTGTCGGACTGGACGCGCCGCACGGCCTCGCTCATCGGGACACCGCCTCCAGGGCTTCCTCCAGGGTGAACGCCTTGGCGTAGAGCGCCTTGCCGACGATCGCGCCCTCGACGCCCTCCGGTACGAGGCCCGCGATGGCCCGCAGGTCGTCGAGGGAGGAGACGCCGCCGGAGGCGACGACGGGGCGGTCGGTGGCGGCACAGACGTTCTTCAGCAGCTCCAGGTTGGGGCCCTGGAGGGTGCCGTCCTTGTTGATGTCGGTGACGACGTACCGGGCGCAGCCCTCGGAGTCCAGGCGGGCCAGCGTCTCGTAGAGGTCGCCGCCGTCGCGGGTCCAGCCGCGGCCGCGCAGCGTCGTTCCCCGGACGTCCAGGCCGACCGCGATCCGGTCGCCGTACTCGGCGATGATCTTGGCGACCCACTCGGGGTTCTCCAGCGCCGCGGTGCCGATGTTGACCCGGGTGCAGCCGGTGGCGAGCGCCGCGGCGAGCGAGGCGTCGTCGCGGATGCCGCCGGACAGCTCGACCTTGATGTCCATCGAGCGGGCCACCTCGGCGATCTGCGCGCGGTTGTCGCCGGTGCCGAAGGCCGCGTCGAGGTCGACGAGGTGCAGCCACTCGGCGCCGGCCCGCTGCCAGGCGAGGGCCGCCTCCAGCGGGTCGCCGTAGGAGGTCTCGGAGCCGGACTCGCCGTGTACGAGGCGGACGGCCTGGCCGTCGCGGACGTCGACGGCGGGCAGCAGTTCAAGCGTGTTCACAGCGTTCACAGCGTTTCGATCCAGTTGGTGAGGAGCTGGGCACCGGCGTCGCCGGACTTCTCGGGGTGGAACTGGGTGGCCCACAGCGGGCCGTTCTCGACCGCGGCCACGAACGGCTCGCCGTGCGTGGCCCAGGTGACCTTCGGTGCGGCGAGGTGCGGGTTGCCGATCTCCAGCTCCCAGTCGTGCACCGCGTAGGAGTGCACGAAGTAGTAGCGGGCGTCGGCGGGCAGCCCGGCGAACAGGTGCGAGTCCTCGGGGGCTTCGACGGTGTTCCAGCCCATGTGCGGGACGATGTCGGCCTTGAGCGGGCCGACCGTGCCCGGCCACTCGTCCAGGCCTGAAGTCTCCACGCCGTGCTCGATGCCGCGGCCGAAGAGGACCTGCATGCCGACGCAGATGCCCATGACCGGGCGGCCGCCGGCCAGCCGGCGCCCGATGATCCAGTCGCCGCGGGCCTCCTTCAGCCCGCGCATGCAGGCGGCGAACGCGCCCACACCGGGGACCAGCAGCCCCTCGGCGTTCATCGCCCGGTCGAAGTCCCGGGTGATCTCCACGTCCGCGCCGACGTGCGCCAGCGCGCGCTCCGCGGAGCGGACGTTGCCGAAGCCGTAGTCGAGGACGACGACCTTCTTACGGGAGGACGGGGCGGTCAATTCCACACCTCCAGCCGCAGCACACCGGCGGCCAGGCACATCGCCGAGCCGACGGAGAGCAGCACGATCAGGCTCTTGGGCAGCTGCTGCTTCCAGAAGGAGTAGACGCCGCCGAGGAGGAAGAGCCCGAGGAGGATGAAGACGGTCGACAGGCCATTCACGGGACTACAGGGCTCCCTTGGTCGACGGGATGATCCCGGCCGCGCGCGGGTCGCGCTCGCTGGCGTAGCGCAGGGCCCGGGCCAGGGCCTTGAACTGGCACTCCACGATGTGGTGGGCGTTGCGGCCGTACGGGACGTGCACGTGCAGGGCGATCTGCGCCTGGGCGACGAAGGACTCCAGGATGTGCCGGGTCATCGTGGTGTCGTACTCGCCGATCATCGGCGCCATCTTCTCGGGCTCGGTGTGCACGAGGTACGGGCGGCCGGAGAGGTCGACGGTCACCTGGGCGAGCGACTCGTCCAGCGGCACCGTGCAGTTGCCGAAGCGGTAGATCCCCACCTTGTCGCCCAGCGCCTGCTTGAAGGCGGCGCCGAGCGCGAGGGCGGTGTCCTCGATGGTGTGGTGGGAGTCGATGTGCAGGTCGCCGTCGGTCTTCACGGTGAGGTCGAACAGACCGTGCCGGCCGAGCTGGTCGAGCATGTGGTCGTAGAAGCCGACACCGGTGGCGATGTCGGTGCGCCCGGTGCCGTCGAGGTCTATCTCGACGAGGACCGAGGTCTCCTTGGTGGTGCGCTCCACGCGTCCTACGCGGTTCATGCCTGGGGCTCCTTCTTGAGTTCACGTACCGCGTCGAGGAACGCGTCGTTCTCCTCCGGGGTGCCGGCGGACACCCGCAGCCACCCCGGTACGCCGTTGTCGCGGACCAGCACGCCGCGGTCGAGGATCCGCTGCCACGCCGCGTGCGCGTCCTCGAACCGCCCGAACTGCACGAAGTTGGCGTCGGACGGGGTGACCTCGTAGCCGATCGCGCGCAGCTCGGTGACCAGCCGGTCCCGCTCCGACTTCAGCTGCTCGACGTACTTCAGCAGGGTGTCGGTGTGCTCCAGCGCGGCCAGCGCGGTGGCCTGGGTGACCGCCGAGAGGTGGTACGGCAGCCGTACGAGCTGGACGGCGTCCACCACCGCCGGGTCCGCGGCGAGGTAGCCGAGGCGCAGCCCGGCCGCGCCGAAGGCCTTCGACATCGTGCGGGAGACGACGAGGTTCGGCCGTCCGGCGAGCAGCGGCAGCAGCGAGTCGCCGTGGCTGAACTCGATGTACGCCTCGTCGACGATCACCATCGACGGCTTGGCCGCCTGGGCGGCCTCGTACAACGCGAGCACCGTCTCCGGCGGGACCGCGTTGCCCGTGGGGTTGTTGGGGGTGGTGATGAAGACGACGTCCGGCTTGTGCTCGGCGATCGCCTGCTCGGCCGCGGCGAGGTCGATCGTGAAGTCCTCGTTGCGCGGACCGGAGATCCAGCCGGTGCCCGTGCCGCGCGCGATGAGCGCGTGCATCGAGTACGAGGGCTCGAAGCCGATCGCGGTGCGGCCCGGTCCGCCGAAGGTCTGCAGCAGCTGCTGGATCACCTCGTTGGAGCCGTTGGCGGCCCACACGTTCTCGATGCCGAGCGGGTACCTGCCGGTCCTCGTCAGGTACCTGGCCAGCTCGGTGCGCAGCTCGACCGCGTCCCGGTCCGGGTAGCGGTTGAGGTCGCGGGCGGCCTCGCGCACCCGCTCCGCGATCCGCTCGACCAGCGGCTCGGGCAGCGGGTAGGGGTTCTCGTTGGTGTTGAGCCGTACCGGGACGTCCAGCTGCGGGGCGCCGTAAGGGGACTTGCCGCGGAGTTCGTCGCGCACCGGGAGGTCGTCCAGGCCGGTCACTGCGGAGTTGCGGGTCATGGGTGTGGTGCCTTGCTTCGTTCGCGTCACTTGCCTTCGGGGACCTTCCAGCCGAACCGGGCCTTGACGGCGGCCCCGTGTGCGGGCAGGTCCTCCGCCTCGGCCAGCGTCACGACGTGGTGCGCGACCTCGGCCAGCGCGTCCTGGGTGTAGTCGACGATGTGGATGCCGCGCAGGAACGACTGCACGGACAGTCCCGAGGAGTGGCAGGCGCAGCCACCGGTGGGCAGCACGTGGTTGGAGCCCGCGCAGTAGTCGCCGAGCGAGACCGGCGCCCACGGGCCGACGAAGATCGCGCCGGCGTTCCGCACCCGCTGGGCGACGGCGGCGGCGTCCGCGGTCTGGATCTCCAGGTGCTCCGCGCCGTACGCGTCGACGACCCGCAGGCCCTCCTCGACGCCGTCCACCAGCACGATCGCGGACTGCTTGCCGGACAGCGCCGGGACGATCCGGTCGTCGACGTGCCGGGTCGCGGCGATCTGCGGCTCCAGCTCCTTCTCGACGGCCTCGGCGAGCTCGACGGAGTCGGTGACGAGGACGGCGGCGGCCAGCGGGTCGTGCTCGGCCTGGCTGATCAGGTCGGCGGCGACGTGCGCGGCGTCGGCGGTGTCGTCGGCGAGGATGGCGATCTCGGTCGGGCCGGCCTCGGTGTCGATGCCGATGCGTCCGGTGAAGTAGCGCTTGGCGGCGGCGACCCAGATGTTGCCGGGGCCGGTGACCATGTTGGCCGGGGCACAGGTCTCGGTGCCGTACGCGAACATCGCGACGGCCTGGGCACCGCCGGCGGCGTACACCTCGTCGATGCCGAGCAGCGCGCAGGCGGCGAGGATCGTCGGGTGCGGCAGACCGCCGTGCTCCTTCTGCGGCGGGGACGCCAGCGCCGTCGAGGGGACGCCCGCCTCCTGCGCCGGGACGGCGTTCATGATCACGGACGACGGGTAGACCGACCGGCCGCCGGGGGCGTACAGCCCGACCCGCTCGACCGGCACCCACTTCTCGGTGACCGTGCCGCCGGGGACGACCTGGGTGGTGTGCGGGGCGCGGCGCTGGGCGCGGTGCACGATGCGGGCGCGCCGGATGGACTCTTCCAGGCTCGCGCGCACGGCCGGGTCGAGCTCCTCCAGGGCACGGGTGAGCGCGGCGGCCGGCACCCGGACCTGGTCGAGCGTGACCCCGTCGAACTTCTCCGCGTAACCGATCAGCGCCGCGTCGCCCCGATGATGCACGTCCTCGCAGATCGGCCGCACCTTCGCCAGGGCGGCTTCCACGTCGAACTCGGCACGGGGCAGCAGGTCGCGCAGGGCGCCGCCCTCGGGAAGGGCGTCACCGCGCAGATCGATTCGGGAGATCACGTCCCCAGTGTCTCAGACCCGCTCCTGCGCCCGGCCGCCCGTATCACTGGGTGATACACAGCGACGCAGGGTCCGGACGCACGGTGACGCCGCGCCGCGAAGTTGACCGGAGTTGGCCCTGACCACGCGTGTTCAACCGTTCACCGAGCGGGCAAGGGCCACGTAGCGGCGTACGGGGAGACCTGCGGGAGCGGCTGCGGGACGCGCGCGGACCGGCGCACGAAATGCGTCCGAACAGGTTGCGACACGCGAAGGCGGCGGAGCGGGCACGCGCCGCGGCGGACCACAGGACAGCAAGGGGGACACAGTGACGGAGACCAGGGACGGCGACGCGCCCGCCGACCTGCGGCTGACCTCGGCGGAATGGAGCATGTGGCAGGCGTTCCGCAACGGCAGCACCTGCGACCTGCACATCGGGGACCCGATCCGGGACGATCCGCACGGCCAGCACCTGTGGGGCCCGGAACGCCGGGTGCGGGCCCGCGTGGTGGCGCTGCTGCTGCTCGACGGACCGCCGGCCCAGCCGGGACGGGTCTCGGCGCTGAAGCTCACCGGCGCGTACATCACGGACACCCTCGACGTGGCGGGCGGCACGATCAAGCCATTCGTGGAGCTGCGGGACTGCCGCTTCGAGGCCGAGGTGGTGCTTCCGGAGAGCCGGTTCAGCACGCTGCGGATGGTGAACTGCGCGATCCCCCGGCTGGAGGCCGCCCGGCTGCACACCGAGGGCGATCTGCACCTGCCGCGGTGCGTCGTGCAGTCCGGCATCCGGCTCAGCGACGCCCACATCGGCACCGACCTCATGCTCAACCAGACCGTCGTCCACAAGGACCGCCAGGGCCGCTCCATCATGGCGGACGGCCTGACCGTCGCCCAGGACCTGCAGGCCGAGATGCTGGAGTCCTACGGCGAACTGTCGCTGCGCGGCGCCACGGTCGGGGTCTCGCTGAGCCTGCGCGGCAGCCATCTGAGCAACCCCTTCGGCCGCCGGGCGCTGAACGCCCCGCAGCTGACCGTCGAGCGCACCCTCTACCTGACCGCCGCGGGCCTGGCGAACTCCCCGTTCTCCAGCGGCGCCACTCCCCCGTACGGCATCACCAACACCCCGCCCCGCGGCACCCGTATGCAGCGCTTCGAGTGCGAGGGCGGGATGCGGCTGGACGACGGCCGGTTCGGCGACGCGGTCGACTTCGAGCACGCCCGGTTCGTCATGGAGTCCGACCAGGAGCTGTCGCTGCGCCGGATCCAGACGCCGGAGCTGCGGTTCCTCGGCGAGCGGCCGCAGCGCGGCCGGGTCATCCTCTCCGGCGCCCGGGTCGTCAACCTCGTCGACAAATCCGCGAGCTGGCCGGGCCTCGGCGGCCTGTGGATGGCCGGCTTCGCGTACGAGACGCTGATACCGCGCGGCCACTTCCCGCTGGCGCTGCGCCTCCAGTGGGTCGCCGCGGCCACCCCCGAATACGCGCCCGAGCCCTACGAGATGCTCGCCGCCTCCTTACGCGCCAGCGGCGAGGACTCCGATGCCCGCGAGGTCCTGCTGGCCAAGCAGCGCCGCCGCCGCGAGACGCTGCCGCTGGCCGCGAAGGCGTGGGGCTTCCTCCAGGACTGGACCGTCGCCTACGGCTACCGCCCCGGCCGCGCCGCGGTCTGGATGGCCATCCTCTGGGCCATCGGCACGGCCTACTTCTCGATGACCCCGCCCCCACCCCTCAAGGCCGGCGAGGCACCCCCCTGGAACCCGTACCTCTACTCCCTCGACCTCCTCCTCCCCGTCATAGACCTGAACCAGGGAGCCGCCTGGAAACCCGGCGGAACCGCGCAGTGGGTCGCGGCGATCCTCATCATGGCGGGCTGGGTCCTGGCGACAACGGTGGCAGCGGGTGCCTCCCGCCTGTTGCGGCGGCAGTGAGCCCCACGTACTTGGCCGTCCCGCCGCGGGGCTCGCTCGCCGTTGCGCTTTGCGGCGCCCCCGCACGTACCCGTCTGCGGCGCCGCGGGTCTTGTTCGCCGTTGCGCCTGCGGCGGGCTGGTGGTGGTCGGGTGCGGTCCCGGCCCTCCAGACTTCGTCCTCCGGTCCAGCCCCTCCCGTTGTGGGGGAGGGAACGGCCGGTGGGGGTGCCCGTTTCCCCGTAGGCGTCCGCAGTGAACGGAACCACGCCCGGCCCCACGAAAACTCCCACTCACGGGAGGGGACAGACCGGAGGACGAAGTCTGGAGGGCTGTCACCGCACCCGACACACAAACGCCCGCCGCCAGGCGCAACGGCGAGACGCCCCGCGGCGGGAAAGCCAGCTACGTGGAGGGCGCCGCACAGCGCAACGGCGAGCAACCACCACGGCGGGAGAGCCGAAAACGTGGGCGGCTAGGCTACCGCCGTGACCTCGCTACCCCTCTTTCCGCTCAACTCGGTCCTGTTCCCGGGGCTCGTCCTGCCCCTGAACGTGTTCGAGGCGCGGTACCGGGCGATGATGCGCGATCTGTCCGCGCTGCCCGAGGACGAGCGCCGGTTCGCGGTGATCGCGATCCGGGACGGACGCGAGGTCGCGCCCACCGCGCAGGGCCTGCCGGACGCCACGCTGCCGGACGAGAAGGGGCCCGCCGCGGGCTTCGGGGACGAGCCGATGCGGGCGTTCCACGCCGTGGGGTGCGTGGCGGACGCCGCGACCATCCGCGAGAAGTCGTCCGCCGCCGACACCGGCTACGAGGTCCTGGCGACCGGCACCACCCGCTTCCGGCTGCTGTCCGTGGACGCCTCCGGGCCGTATCTGACCGGCGAGGTCGAGGAGCTTCCGGAGAGCCCGGGTGACGGTGCGGGCGTGCTCGCGTCGGGTGTCGTGCGGGCCTTCCGTACCTATCAGAAGCGGCTGGCGTGGGCGAACGAGCGGACGCTGTCGAGCGGGCAGGACCTGCCGGCCGACCCGTCGGTGCTGTCGTACCTCGTCGCGGCGGCGGCCGTGCTGGACGTGCCGGCCAAGCAGCAGCTGCTGGAGGCGCCGGACACCGCGGCCCGGCTCGGGCAGGAGCTGAAACTCCTTCGTCAGGAGTCGGCGCTGCTCGGTAAGCTCCCGTCGCTGCCGGCGGTGGAGCTGACCCGGCAGCCGACCAGCCCCAACTGACGGCCGGCCGCGGCGGTACGCGTCGGCGGGCGGACCCGCCGCGAGACACCAAGAGGCACGAAGACGTTGGCGAAGAAGTCCAGGAAATCCGTCGGCACCCCGGCGACGGTCGCGCTCACGGCGGCCGGGGTCGCCTTCACCACGCACTCCTACGCGCACGACCCGGCCACCGCCTCGTACGGCGAGGAGGCCGCCGAGGCGCTCGGCGTCGCGCCCGAGCAGGTCTTCAAGACGCTGCTGGCGGACGTCGACGGGACGCTCACGGTCGCCGTGGTGCCGGTGTCGGGGTCGCTGGACCTCAAGGCGCTGGCGGCCGCGGTGGGCGGCAAGCGGGCCGCGATGGCCGATCCGGCGGTGGCCGAGCGCACCACCGGGTACGTCGTGGGCGGGATCTCGCCGCTGGGCCAGCGCAAGCGGCTGCCCACGGTGGTGGACGCCTCGGCCGAGGGCCGGCCGACGGTCTGTGTGTCGGCGGGGCGGCGCGGGCTGGAGGTCGAGCTGTCGCCGCAGGATCTGGTGGCGCTCACGGGGGCGCGGCTGGCGCCGATCGCCCGGAGCTGAGGGAGGCGTGGGAGGGGCGGCCGGGTGCCGCCCTTTTCACGTCAGGCGTCGGCGGGCGGGTGGTGGCCGTGGTGGTCAGCGTCGCCGGGCGCGGGCGCCGTGGACCAGTCCGGGGCCGGCGGTTCCGGGTCGCGGGGGCCGAAGAATCCGGTCAGTACGAGCTGGGTCACCATCGCGGCGAGCGGCCAGGCCAGCAGGGCGCCCTTGGCCTGGAGTCGGAGCGGGCCGTAGAAGGTGACGCCGGGACCGACCTGCTTGGCGTGCGCGACGACGTCGGGGGTGGGGCCGAGCCACATGCCGGTGACCCAGCCGACGGCCGCGCCGAGGAGTCCGCCCACGGTGAGCGCCACGACCAGGGGGATGCCGCCGCGGCGGCGGACGAGGAAGGTCACGGCGGCGCTGACCACGCCGAAGCCGAGGGACAGCAGTAGGAAGGTGCCGTCCGTGCCGATCGCCTCCTCGCCCTCGGTGTCCTTGAGGTAGACGTTGCGGGTGTCCGCGATCAGCGGGATGTGCGGGGCGAGCCAGTTCCACAGGACGCCGAGCAGTACGCCGCCGACCGTGACCACGAGGGTGATCAGCGCGGCCTCGCGCAGCTCGCGGCCGAGCGGGGGGTCGTCGGTACCGGCGGCGGCACCCGGGCCGGCGGCGGGCGCGGCGTCGGGGTGCTGCGGCTCTTCGGGCGGCTGGTTGTCGGAGGGCGTCAGCGGTGCGGTCACCCCGTCATCGTGCCAGGTGGGGCTGGTGGGACGGGAAGCAGGACGCCCGTCGGGCGCCGGGGCGCCGGTCACCGGGTCGCCGCACGGCGGTAGGCCCAGGTGGCGACGGCCAGCGAGAGCACGCCGACGGCAGCGCAGACACCGAGGTCGGCACCGACCGCCGACCAGTCGGGATGCGAACCGAAGCTCCGGGCCAGCGCCTCCACGCCGTAGGTGGAGGGCAGCAGATCGCGCGCCCAGCCGACCAGCTCGGGCATCCGGGCGGCCGGCAGCACGCCCAGCAGCAGTGCCGCCGACATGCCCAACTGGCCGCAAAGTGTGGCGAGTTCGGGTCGCGGGGCGAGCAGGCCGAGGGCCGCGCCGAGGCCGGCCAGCGCGGCGCCGGCGAGCGGCAGCACGGCGGCCAGCACCCAGAGGTGGGCCATCGGCAGCTGGAAGAGCAGACAGCCGGTGACGGCGGTGACGAGGGTGCCGGGCACGGTGAAGGACGCGTAGGCGGCGGCCGCGCCGAGCACCACGGCGGCCGGCGGCACCGGCAGCGTCGCGTAGTGGTCGAGTCCGCCGCCGGCCCGCAGCTGGCCGAAGTACTGGGCGAGGAGGTTCAGCGCCACGAAGGCGACGACCAGCACGCTGGAGCCGGCGACCACGTCCCGGGCCGGGCCGCCGCCGTCGACGACCCCGCGCAGCAGGACCATGATCCCGATGGACTGGAAGGTGGCGACGAACAGCAGCGGTATCCGGGCGACCCGGGCGCGGGAGAGCTGGGCGCGGTAGACGGCGCCGAGCGCGGGCCCGAAGCGGGCGCGCGGCGCCAGCGGGGCGGCCTCGGCGGACGGGTCCGCGGCGTCCGGGGACGTCGTCCCGGCCACCGCCTGCGCGGGAACCACACTCACCGTGTTCTCCAGCCTTCCTCGTGGTGTCCCCCTTGCGTCGTCGGTCCCCCGGCCCCTCCCCGGTGGGCAGTACGTCCGCCGGGCCCTGCGGCGTTCATGCCTTCACCAGTCCTTCGGCGCGTCCGCCGAGCGCCAGGTAGACGTCCTCCAGGCTCGGCGTGGCGAGCGTGAAGTCGTCCAGGGCGGCGAACGCGGGGCCGGCGGTGACCGCGGCGACCGCGGAGCGGGCCTGGTCGGCGGGGAGGCGGAGGGTCCAGCGGCGGCCGGAGGTGCGCGCGGTGGCTTCGAGCGCGGCGACCTCGGGCACGTCCAGCGGCGGGCGGTCGCGCCAGACCAGCTCCAGCCGGACCTCGTCGCTGACCATGTCCTTCAGTCCGCCGGGCGTGTCGCAGGCGATGACCCGGCCGCGGTCGATCACCGCGACCCGGTCCAGCACGCTCTCGGCCTCCAGCACGTTGTGGGTGACCAGCACGACCGTGGCGCCGCGCTCGGCCCGGCGGCGGTCCACCGCGGCCCATACGGCGCGGCGGGCGACCGGGTCCATGCCGGTGGTCGGCTCGTCCAGGACCAGCAGCGGACGCTCGCCGGTCAGTGCGGTGGCGAAGCAGGCCAGCCGGCGCTGGCCGCCGGAGAGCTTCTTCAGGGGGCGGGCCGCGAGGTCGGCCAGGCCCAGCTCGGCGAGGACCGCGTCCCGCTCGGCGCGCGCCTCGCGGGCGCCGAGGCCGCGCAGCCGGCCGGTGGTCTCCACGGCCAGCGCGACGGTCAGCTCGTCGAGGGCGGTGGATTCCTGGCCCAGGTAGCCGAGCAGCCGGGCGGCGCGTTCGGGGTGGCGCACCAGGTCGTGGCCGAGGACGTGGATGCTGCCGGCGTCCGGGCGGAGCAGGCCGGTCAGCTGGCGGACCAGGGTGGACTTGCCGGCGCCGTTGGGTCCGAGCAGCCCGAAGATCTCCCCGCGGCGTACGTCCAGGCTGATGCCGTCGTTGGCCCGTACGGCGGGGGCTGCTGCCGCCCCGCGGCGCCCGCGCGGTGCGGGGTAGGTCTTGACCAGCTCCCGCACGGCGATCACCGGCCCGCCGTGCTCCGGCCCTTCTGCGCCCGTCCTCACGAGCTATGAGGGTACGCGTCCCGGGCCCGCCGCCGGTCCGCGGGGCACCGTGGCGGGGGGGCCGGGTGGCGGGGGTCAGTCCCCGACGGGGGCGTGTTCCGCGGCGGTGCGGAGGTCGACCTCGCGCCAGAAGCCGGCCCGGATCGCATAGCGGTCGTGCTCGTCGATCTGGTCGTCCTTGTGGGCGAGCAGGCCGAACCGGGCGGCGTAGCGCAGCAGTTCCCCGTCGATCCGGTGCGGGATGCGCGGGTACTCGGTCGACAGCTCCTGGAGGTGGACGGCATCGGAGAGCCGCTCGGTCCAGCGGCGGGCGAAGACCTGGCCGACCTCGAAGGGGTCGCCGCTGACCGCGGTGATGTCCTCCTCGCGGTCGGCCCAGCGCTGTTCGGCGCTGGTCAGCTGGGCGAGGGTGGGCAGGCCGGCGGTGGCGTCCGGTTCGCCGACCGGGCCGCCGCGCTCGACCCAGCCCTTGTCGGACGACCAGCGCAGGGTGGCGCCGGCCGCGGCGGCGGGCTGCGCGGCGCCCTGGCCGGCCGCCCGGTCGCGGCCGAGGCCGGCCAGGTCCTTGGGGGTGGGCACGGCCCGGCTGCCGTTGCCGCCGGATTCGCCGGCGGCGGGCTGGTCGCCGTCGGCGCCGGCGGCCGGGCGGCCCACGCCGTTGGCGGAGGTGCGCGGACGGATGCCGTCGGCCTGGTCCGGGCCGGAGGACGAGGCGGCGGCCGCCGCGGCGGCGGCGACCGCGGACTCGGGCAGTGGCGCGGAGAGGATCGCGGCGATCTCGGGGCGCGGGTCGGGCGGGGGTGGGCAGACGCCGCCGAGTTCCTTGGCGCGCACCGCGCGGGTGATCCAGGTGCGGTCGAGGACGCGGCGCTCGTCGGCCTCGGCCACCAGGTCCTCGGACTGGTTGTAGTCGCCGTCGGCGGCCTGGACGGCCCAGAGGTGGACGGCGACGCCGTGTTCCTTCGCGGACATCAGGCCGGGCAGCAGGTCGCCGTCGCCGGTGACCAGGACGATGTCGGAGCAGGCGCGGTTACGGGCGAGTTCGGTCAGCTCGGCGTGCATGGCGGCGTCCACGCCCTTCTGCGCCCAGCGGCCGTCGCTGCGGGTCAGGGCGCCCAGCCGGACGGTGACCCGGGGCATCACGCGCAGCCGGCGGTGCTCGGGCTGCGGGACGCGGTCGGGGGCGCCGTCGAACCAGTAGATGCGCAGCAGCGGGCGTTCGGTGTCCGCCTCGGCGCGCTGGCGCAGGCCCTGGATGAGAGCGGCGTGATCGACGGTGATCCGGGAACGGGCGGGCTCTCCGGCGAGCAGGCTCGCGGCGGCGCCGAGCAAGTATCCGGCGTCCACCAGGACGACGCAGCGATCCACGTTCCACCCTCTTCCCTGAGGTGCTGAAAGTCCGGTCGCCCCCCGGCTCGGCCCGTGGCACGAGTTTTCCTTCGACTTTCCTTCGAGTCTGCCCGACCGTACGGGCGTTATCTGCCGGAACTGGATCATCGGCGTGGCGGATTCGGCGGGGATCTCGGGTACAGCGCGTGATCGTCCGCATTACAGAGGGTAATTGCCCGAAATGCAGGGTTCTGTCCGGCGTGTAAGTCTGGTCGCGGCCCCGATCCCAGATTCCCCCTCAGGAGGCAACGGTCATGGCCAAGGACAAGAAGCAGGACCGCAGTCAGAAGGCTGCCAGCCAGGCGGAGCGCGGCCAGCAGGCGGCTCAGAAGTCGTCCATGGAGGCCCAGACGAAGTCGGTCACCGCCACCCCGGGGGATCTCGCCCGCAAGAACCGCGAGCGCCGGTTCGGCCACAACTGACATGTAGGACAGGCGAATTGAGGGGCGCGTCCACGGCGGGACGCGCCCCTCGGGTGCACCGGCGTCCGGTCAGCCGGCCAGGCAGGACGGGCCGAGCAGCACCTTGAGGTCGCCGAAGAGCGACGGGTCGGGGGTGACCCGGTGCCGGTCCAGCCGGAGCACCGTGGTCTTGCGGGCGCCCTGGAGCTTGATCCGCACCTCGGTGGAGCCGCGGTGGCTGCTGAGCACCTCACCGAGCTTCTCGACCATCGGCGGGGTGACCTTGACCGTCGGGATGGTGATCGTCACGGGGGCGTTGGTGCCGGCCTCGGAGAGGTCGGGGACCATCATCTCCATGGCGACCAGCCGCGGGATGTCCTCGCGCTTGTCGAGGCGGCCCTTGACGAACACCACGGTGTCCTCGACGAGTTGGGTGGACACCAGCTGGTAGGTGGCCGGGAAGAACATGCAGTCGATGGAGCCGGCGAGGTCCTCGACGGTGGCGATCGCCCAGGCGTTGCCCTGCTTGGTCATCTTGCGCTGGAGGCCGGAGATGATGCCGCCGATGGTGACGATCGAGCCGTCGGAGTAGTCACCGCCGGTGAGCTGCGAGATGGCGGCGTCGGCCTTGTCGGACAGCACGTGCTCCAGGCCGAAGAGCGGGTGGTCGGAGACGTACAGACCGAGCATCTCGCGCTCCTGGGCGAGCAGATAGGTCTTGTCCCACTCGTCCTCGGAGAACTCCACGTCCAGCCCGAAACCGGGGCCGTCGTCGGCGGAGTCGTCGCCCATGCCGCCGAAGAGGTCGAACTGGCCCTCGGCCTCCTTGCGCTTGACCTGGACGACGTTGTCGATCATCGACTCGTAGTGCGCCGTCAGGCCCTTGCGGGTGTGGCCCAGCTCGTCGAAGGCACCGGCCTTGATCAGCGATTCGGTGGTGCGCTTGTTGCAGACCACCGCGTCGACCTTGTCGAGGTAGTCCGGGAACGAGGCGTACTTCCCCTTGGCCTTGCGGCAGCGGATGATCGAATCGACGACGTTCTGGCCGACGTTGCGGACCGCGGTGAGGCCGAAGAGGATGACGTCGTCGCCCTGGGCCGCGAAGTTGGCCTCGGACTCGTTGACGTTCGGCGGCAGCACCTTGATGCCCATGCGGCGGCACTCGTTCAGATAGACCGCCGACTTGTCCTTGTCGTCGCGCACGGACGTCAGCAGCGCGGACATGTACTCGGCCGGGTAGTTCGCCTTGAGGTACGCGGTCCAGTACGTGACCAGGCCGTACGCGGAGGAGTGCGCCTTGTTGAAGGCGTAGCCGGCGAACGGGACCAGGACGTCCCACAGCGCCTGGATCGCCTGGTCGGAGAAGCCGTTCTTCCGCGCGCCCTCCTGGAAGAGGACGAAGTTCTTCGCCAGCTCCTCGGGCTTCTTCTTGCCCATGACGCGGCGCAGGATGTCGGCCTCGCCGAGGGAGTACCCGGCGATGATCTGGGCGGCCTTCTGCACCTGCTCCTGGTAGACGATCAGGCCGTAGGTGAGGCCGAGGACCTCCTTGAGCGGCTCCTCCAGCTCCGGGTGGATCGGGGTGATCTCCTGGAGGCCGTTCTTGCGCAGCGCGTAGTTGGTGTGCGAGTCCATGCCCATCGGGCCCGGGCGGTACAGGGCCGAGACGGCGGAAATGTCCTCGAAGTTGTCGGGCTTCATCAGCCGCAGCAGCGACCGCATCGGGCCGCCGTCGAACTGGAAGACGCCGAGGGTGTCACCGCGGCAGAGCATCTCGTACGTCTTGGGGTCGTCCAGCGGGACGGAGAGCAGCTCCAGGTCGACGCCCTTGTTCTTCTTCACCATCTTGACGGCGTCGTCCATGATGGTGAGGTTGCGCAGGCCCAGGAAGTCCATCTTCAGCAGGCCGAGCGACTCGCACTGGGGGTAGTCCCACTGCGTGATCGTCACGCCGTCGGTGTGCCGCACCCAGATCGGGGCGTGGTCGACGATCGGCTCGCTGGACATGATCACGCCGGCCGCGTGCACACCCATCTGCCGGACCAGGCCCTCGACGCCCTTGGCGGTGTCGATGACCTTCTTCACGTCCGGTTCGTTCTCGTACATCGCGCGGATCTCGCCGGCCTCGTTGTACCGGGGGTGCGAGGGGTTGGTGATGCCGTCGAGGTCGATGCCCTTGCCGAGGACGTCGGCGGGCATGGCCTTGGTGAGGCGGTCGCCCATGGCGTACGGGTAGCCGAGGACGCGGGCGGAGTCCTTGATCGCGTTCTTGGCCTTGATCTTGCCGTAGGTGCCGATCATGGCGACCTTGTCGGCGCCGTACTTCTCCGTGACGTACCGGATCACCTCGACGCGCCTGCGCTCGTCGAAGTCGATGTCGACATCGGGCATGGACACGCGCTCGGGGTTGAGGAACCGCTCGAAGATCAGCCCGTGCTCGATCGGGTCGAGGTCGGTGATGCCCAGGGCGTACGCGACGATCGAACCGGCCGCGGAACCACGGCCGGGACCGACCGCGATGCCGTTGTTCTTGGCCCACATGATGAAGTCGGCGACCACGAGGAAGTAGCCCGGGAACCCCATCTGGATGATGACGTCCATCTCGTACTCGGCCTGCTTCTGGCGGTCCTCCGGGATGCCGCCCGGGAAGCGGCGGGCCATGCCGCGCCGGACCTCCTCCTGGAACCAGGTGACCTCGGTGAAGCCCTCGGGGATGTCGAACTTCGGCATCAGGTCGCGCTTCTCGAACATCCCGGTGGTGTCGATCTGGTCGGCGACCAGCCGGGTGTTGTCACATCCCTGCTGCCAGGCGTCCGAGGAGTCGATGGCGTACATCTCCTCGGTGGACTTGAGGTAGTACCCCGTGCCGTCGAAGCGGAAGCGGTCCGGGTCGGAGAGGTTCTTGCCGGTCTGGATGCACAGCAGCGCGTCGTGCGCCGCGGACTCGTGGGCGTAGGTGTAGTGCGAGTCGTTGGTCACCAGGGGCGGGATGCCGAGTTCCTTGCCGATCTTCAGCAGGTCGTCGCGGACCCGGCGCTCGATCTCGATGCCGTGGTCCATCAGCTCCAGGAAGTACCGGTCCTTGCCGAAGATGTCCTGGTACTCGGCGGCGGCCTTGCGGGCCTCCTCGTACTGCCCCAGCCGCAGCCGGGTCTGCAGCTCGCCCGACGGGCAGCCGGTGGACGCGATCAGGCCCTCGGACCACTGCGCGATGGTCTCCTTGTCCATCCGCGGCCACTTCTGCAGCCAGCCCTCGGCGTAGGCGTCCGAGGACAGCCGGAAGAGGTTGTGCAGACCGGTCTTGTCCGCCGCCCAGATGGTCTTGTGGGTGTAACCACCGGAACCGGAGACGTCGTCGCGCTTCTGGTGCGGCTGGCCCCACTGGATCTTGCGCTTGTTGCGCCGCGACTCGGGGGCGACGTACGCCTCGATGCCGATGATCGGCGTGACCCCGGCCTTCTGCGCGGAGTGGAAGAAGTCGTAGGCGCCGTGGAGGTTGCCGTGGTCGGACATGGCGATGTGCGACATGCCCATCTCGTTGGCCGCCTTGAACATGTCCGACAACCGCGCCGCACCGTCCAGCAGGGAGTACTGGGTGTGCACGTGCAGGTGCGTGAACGGCGGCTTGGCCACGGCGCGGGACCTCCGGGAGACAAGTGGGCGACTGGTGGGCGGAACGGTCTCGAAGTCTACGACTCCCCACTGACACTCGCGGGGCACTCGTGGGTAGCCTCGGCCGTTGTCCCGGCAGATGTCCCGGCAGACCCTCCCCCGGCCATGCCCGGGGGTGTCCCCCACACGGTCAGTTCCGGCTCTCCGCCCTTGTTTTCCGCACCTCAGGAGGCACCCAGCGATGCCGTCCCAGTACGCCCCGGCGCAGGACGCCGCGCAGCGCGGCGAGGAGATCCTCGCCGTCTTCGACACCGCCTTCGGAGAGCTGCTCGCCGCCGACCCCGCGGCATTCCGGGTGAAATTCCGGAAGATGGCCGCCTCCGCGTTCGCCTTCTACCGGGGCACGGCCTGCCTGTTCTACCGCGACCTGGCGGACGGCGCGGATCACGGCCCCTACCTGGACGAGCGCACCGCCCGGGTGTGGATCCACGGCGATCTGCACGCCGAGAACTTCGGCACGTACATGGACGCCACCGGCCGGCTGATCTTCAACGTCAACGACTTCGACGAGGCGTACGTCGGCCCGTTCACCTGGGACCTCAAGCGGTTCGCCGCCTCGGTCGCGCTGATCGGCTACGCCAAGGCGCTCAGTGACGAGCAGATCACCCACCTGGTGCGGATATACGCCGGTGCCTACCGGGAGCGGATCCACGCGCTGGCCTCCGGCGCCAAGCGGGCCGACAAGGATGCGGTGCCGCCCTTCTCGCTGGACACCGCCGAGGGCCCGCTGCTGGACGCGCTGCGCGACGCCCGGTCGCTGACCCGCTTCGCGCTGCTGGACTCGATGACCGAGATCCGCGACTTCGAGCGGCGCTTCGCCGCGGGCGGCGGCAGCGTCGAGCTGGACGCGGCGACCCGCTACAAGGTGCTCGCCGCGTTCGACGGCTATCTGGAGACGCTGCCGGAGTCGAGCCTGGGCCGGCCGGACTCCTACCGGGTCAAGGACGTGGTGGGCCGGCGCGGGATCGGCATCGGCTCGGCCGGCCTGCCGTCGTACAACATCCTCCTGGAGGGCAACAGCGACGCCCTGGAGAACGACGTCGTGATCTACATGAAGCAGGCGCAGACCCCGGCGGTGTCCCGGCACATCACCGACCCCGCGGTCCGCGGCTATTTCGAGCACGAGGGCCACCGCACGGTCATCTCCCAGCGCGCCCTGCAGGACCACGCCGACCCGTGGCTGGGCTGGACGCAGATCGAGGAGGACGGGCGCCGCACCGGCCAGCTGGTCGCCGAGATCTCGCCGTACGCGGTCGACCTGGACTGGTCGGACATCGACGACCCGCAGGAGATCGCCGCGGTCGTCGCCGACCTGGGCCGCGCCACGGCCACCATGCACGCCGCGGCGGACGACGAGAGCGGCCACTCCCTGGTCCCGTTCTCGACCGAGCGGGCCATCGACGCGGCGATCGCCGCCGACGAGGACGGCTTCGCCCCGCTGCTGGTGGACTTCGCGCACTCCTACGGCGCCCGGGCCCGCGCCGACCACCAGATCTTCGTCGACCTCTTCCGCAACGGCCGGATCCCGGGCCTGAAGGAGGCATAGCCGGCTCAGGGGGGCGGGTCCCGATCATGGCTGGTCGGGGACCCCGTCCCCCTCGGCTTAGCCGCCACTTATCCCGGCACATGGCACACTCGGCAGCGATGGACATCTCGGCGGCACACCTGCGGGCACTGCGCGCGGCGCTCTTCACGGCGCTGTGCGTGACGCTGTCCGCGGGCTCCCACGTGCTGCTGTCCCGGATGCCGCTCCCGCTCACCACCGTCGCCGCGCTCTGCGCCGCCGTCTTCGCGCTCGCCTACGCGCTGGCCGGCCGGGAGCGCGGCTACTGGCGGATCGCGGCGCTGCTGCTCCCCCTGGAACTCGCCGCCGACCTGGTGTTCAGCCTCGGTCAGCACACCTGCTACGGCGCGGCCGGCGGCCCGGTGGCCGGCCCGCTGCGCTCGCTCGGGGTGGACCTGCTCTGCGGCGGCGGGAGCGTGGGCACCCCCTTCCTGCGGCTGACCGACGAGGCTCCCGTGCCCGCCTCGGCCTGGCTGCTGCTGCTCGCGGCGCACCTGGCCGTCGGGCTGCTGGCGGCCGGCTGGCTGCGCCGCGGTGAGGCGGCGCTGGCCCAGCTGCTCGGCGCGGTCTGCGCGGTCGCGTTCCGCCCGCTGCTGATCGCGGTCGCGGTCATCGGCACCACGGCCGCCCGGCCCCGCCCCGTCCCGGCCGCCGCACGGACCGGCCCGCGAGCCCGGTCCGTCCCCCTGCTCGTGCACTGCGTCGTGCGCCGCGGGCCGCCCTGCGTGCTCGCCGCCTGAAGGCCGGCTCCCCCGGCCCTGCGCGGCCCGGCCGCGCCGTACGCGTACGCTCACCCGCGCCGCGTACGCCTCCCGCAGCACGCACACCCGTCCCACGGACCCCACGGAGCAGGAAGTCATGAGCAACCGCAACAGCCAGGCCAACAAGCAGGCAGCCCGCGAGCGGCTGCGCGCCGAGCGCGAGCGGCAGGCGAAGAAGGACCGGATGCGCCGGCAGCTGATCGTCGGCGGCGCGATCGTCGGCGTGCTGGCGATAGCCGGCGGCATCGGGGTCGCGGTCGCCACCTCGGGGGGCGGCAGCTCCTCCGGCGGCGACGCCGCGGCCAGCGCGGGCGACAGCCAGGCGTGGGTCAAGGCCGCCAAGGCCAAGCTGGTCAAGCCCGCGAACACCACCGGCGCCAACGGCACGACCATCGTCGTCGGCAAGCCGGACGCCAAGAACACCCTCGGTCTCTTCGAGGACCCGCGCTGCCCGGGCTGCGCGGCCTTCGAGCAGAACGTCGGCGCGACCGTCGAGAAGGACATCAAGGACGGCCGGTACAAGGCGGAGTACCACCTCGGCACGTTCCTCGACGCCAACCTCAAGGGCACCGGCTCCAAGAACGCGCTGTCCGCGCTGGGCGCCGCGCTCAACGTCAGCCCGGACGCCTTCCTGAAGTACAAGTACGCGCTGTACTCGAAGGAGTTCCACCCGGAGGAGACCGGGCCGGACAAGTTCGCCGACGACAGCTACCTGATCAAGGTCGCCGACACCATCCCGGCGCTGAAGGGCAACGCGGCGTTCCAGAAGGCCGTCAAGGCCGGGACGTACGACCGGTGGGCGCTGGAGATGTCCACCGAGTTCAACTCCCACAAGGACGTCACCAGCACCCCGACCCTGAAGGTCAACGACACCGTCATCGGCACGGACAGCCCGCAGGGGAAGGTGGCGCCGTCCACCGTCGCGGCCTTCAACTCGATGGTCGACAAGGAGCTCAAGCACTGACCTGACGGTCCGTGATGTTTCCCGGCCGGCGCGCGGTCCGCGCGCCGGCCGATGCCAAATCTTGACCCGGCCGGATGCCGTGCACATGGCAGACTCCCGACCGTGCAGGCGACGGGAGTGCGCCCGGGCGCCCGGCCCGCGGGCGCACCGGCGGTTCAGCTCAGGGTGGTGCGGGCGGCGCTGTTCACCGCCCTGTGCACCACCCTGTCCGCGGCCTCCCATGTGCTGCTCTCGCACGCCCCGTTGCCGCCCGCCGTGGTCGCCGCGATCTGCGCCGGGGTCTTCGCCGCGGCCTATCCGCTGACCGGCCGGGAGCGCGGCTACCGGGCCGTGGCCGGGCTGCTGGTACCGCTGGAGCTGGCCGCCGACACCGTCTTCACCGCCGGGCAGCACACCTGTTACGGCCCGGCCGGCGGGCCGCTCGCCGGTCCGCTCCGCTCGGTGGGCGTCGATCTGCTGTGCCGGGGCGGCGAGTTGGGCACCCCGCTGGCGCGGCTGGTGGCCCATCCGGGCGGTCCGCTGCCGCCGGCCGTACCGGCCGCCGCGCCCTGGCTGCTGCTGGCCGCCCACCTCACGGTCGGCCTGCTCGCCGCCGGCTGGCTGCACCGCGGGGACGCCGCCCTGGACGCGCTGCTGCGCGCCGCGGCGGCCGCCACCTTCCGCCCGCTGCTGACCGCGGCCGCGGTGGCCGCGGCGGCACTGCTCCCGCCCCGCCGCCGGGTCCGTCCGCTGCACCCGCTGCCGCCGGCCCGTCCGCTTCCCCTCCTCGTGCACTGCGTCGGGCGCCGCGGCCCGCCCCGCCCGGCCGCCGTCTGACCTTCCCACGCACCACCACACCACCTTCGAGGGGACCCCCACATGAGCAACCGCAACAGCCAGGGCAACAAGCAGGCGGCCCGCGAGCGCATCCGCGCCGAGCGCGAGCGGCAGAAGAAGAAGGAACGACTGCGCCGGCAGCTGATCGTGGCCGGCGCCGTGGTCGGCGTGCTCGCCGTGGCCGGAGGGATCGGCTTCGCCGTCGTCAAGGCCAACGAGCCGACCGGCTGGGAGGCCGCCAAGGAGGCCCGGCAGATCGCCCCGGCGCACACCCAGGGCAAGGACCACACCGAGATCCTGATAGGCGACCCGAAGGCCAAGGAGACCATGGAGGTCTTCGAGGACGTCCGCTGTCCGGCGTGCGCGGCCTTCGAGCAGAGCAGCGGCTCGGCGCTCCTGAAGGACCTCCACGACGGCCGCTACAAGGTCCGCTTCACGATGTACACCTTCATCGACGGGATGCAGGGCGGCGAGGGCTCCAAGAACGCGCTGAGCGCGCTGGGCGCGGCGCTCGACGTCAGCCCCGAGGCGTTCTTGAAGTACAAGTCCGCCCTGTACTCGGAGAAGTACCACCCGGACGAGCGCGAGGACCTCTACGCCAAGGACGCCGAGCTGCTCAAGGTCGCGGCCGACGTGCCGGAGCTGAAGGGCAACATGGCGTTCGAGACGGCGGTCAAGAAGGGCACCTACGACCGCTGGGCGATGGACATGACCGCGCTGTTCGGCCGCAAGGGCGTCAAGGGCACGCCGACGTTCATGCACGGCGGCAAGAAGCTGGTGATGCCCCAGATCCCGGAGGATCCGCGGATGACGAAGGCGCAGTACAACCAGCTGGCGAAGGCCGCCTTCGAGAAGATGATCGACAAGGAGTTCGGCCCGGCGAAGGGCGCGGGCGCCGGGGCCGATTCCGGCAAGAGCGGTGGAAAGGGTATCCGCGAGGGCGAAAAGGACCCCACGGGCGCCCACTGAGCAGACGTCCGGCAACGGGAGGGCGAATTCGCGGTAATTCCCCTGCACCGCCCTCCCGTTGACGGTCTACCGGCCAGTAGGGTGAGCGGCCGTGACCGATCATGACCAGATCTCGCGCCGCACCGCCGTCACGGCCGTCGCCGCCACCGCTGCTCTTCTGCCACTCGCCGGTGCCACCGCCGCCCACGCCCAACAGGGCCCGGGCCAGGGCTCGTTCTTCCAGCACGGGGTCGCTTCGGGGGACCCGCTGCCGGACGGCGTACTGCTGTGGACCCGCATCACCCCGGACCCGTCGGCCACGCCGGGCTCCGGCCGCGGCCCGGCCACCGAGGTGGCCTGGGAGGTGTCCGCCGACAAGAGCTTCGACACGGCCGTCGCCCGGGGGAAGGTGACCACCTCGGCGGCCCGCGACCACACCGTCAAGGCGGACGTCCGCGGCCTGCGGCCGGCCACCACCTACTACTACCGCTTCACCGCCGGCGGGCAGCACTCCCCCGTCGGCCGCACCCGCACCGCCCCCGCGCACGGCGCCGCGCCGGGCAACGTCCGCTTCGGCGTGGTCTCCTGCGCCAACTGGGAATCCGGGTACTTCTCGCCGTACCGGCACCTGGCGGCCCGCACCGAGCTGGACGCGGTGCTGCACCTCGGCGACTACCTCTACGAGTACAAGTCCGGCGAATACCCCGACTTCAAGTACGTCGTGCGCCCGCACTCCCCCGCCCACGAACTGCTCACCCTCGCCGACTACCGCATCCGGCACGGCGTCCACAAGACCGACCCGGACGCGCTGGCGATGCACGCCACCCACCCGGTCATCGCCATCTGGGACGACCACGAGTTCGCCGACAACGCCTGGAAGGGCGGCGCGGTCAACCACCAGCCGGACACCGAGGGTTCCTGGTCCGCCCGGATGGCCGCGGCGAAGCAGGCGTACTTCGAATGGATGCCGGTGCGGCCGTCCGTCGCCGGGACCACCTACCGCCGGCTGCGCTTCGGCAACCTCGCCGATCTGCACCTGCTGGACCTGCGGTCGTTCCGCGACCAGCAGGCGGCCCCGGGCAGCGGCGCGGTCGACGACCCGGGCCGGACGATCACCGGGCGGGCCCAGCTGGACTGGCTGAAGACCGGTCTCGAACGCTCCGACACCGCCTGGCGGCTGGTCGGCACCTCGGTGATGGTCTCCCAGGTCGCCTTCGGCTCCATACCGGCACGTCTGCTCGGCCCGCTCGCCGAGATCCTCGGGATACCCAAGGAGGGCCTGGCGATCAACACCGACCAGTGGGACGGCTACACCGACGACCGGCGCGAACTGCTCAGCCACCTCAGCGACCGCGGGATCGACAACACCGTCTTCCTGACCGGCGACATCCACATGGCCTGGGCCAACGACGTCCCGCTGCAGGCGGCGACCTACCCCGCCACCCGGCCGGTGGCGACGGAGTTCGTGGTCACCTCCGTCACCTCCGACAACGTCGACGACTTCCTGCACGTCGCCCCGCACACCGTCTCGCTGGCCGGGGTCGCCGCCATCCGGGCCGCCAACCGGCACGTGAAGTGGCTGGACATGGACTCGCACGGCTACGGGGTCCTGGACGTCAGCGCGGAGCGCACGCAGATGGACTACTACGGCATCTCCGACAAGACCGACCCGAACGCGACCAGCAGCCTGCTGCGCTCCTACCGCACCCGGAGCGGCACCCAGCAGATCGAGCGGGCGGACCGGCCGGCGGGCTAGGACCGGGGCGGCGGGCCGGGGGGTGCTCCTCCCCGGCCCGCGCCCTCAGATGTCCGCCAGGAAGCCCAGCGCCACCTTCCAGGCGCTCTCCGCCGCCTCCGCGTCGTAGTCCGGCAGGTCGGGGTCGGTGAAGAGGTGGCCGGCGCCGGCGTAGCGGAAGACCTCCACGTCCGCGCCGGCCCGGCGCATCTGCAGGTACCAGGCGGTCAGCCAGTCGTGCGGCTCGAACGGATCGGGGTCGGCGACGTGCAGCTGCACCGGCAGCTCGTCGACGGCCGCGCCCTCGGCGATGTCCGAGGTGCCGTGCATCAGCAGCAGCCCGCGGGCCTTCTCGTCACCCAGCGCGAGGTTCTGGGCGACCGCGCCGCCGAAGGAGAACCCGGCGTAGACCAGACCGCGCTCGGAGTACGGGGCGACGGCCGTGATGGCGCGCTTGAGCAGCTCCTCCTTGCCGATCTCGTCCTTGATCAGGATGCCGTCCGGCACGGAGTCGGCGGTCCGCCCGTCGAACAGGTCGGGGACGATCACCTCGTGTCCCGCGGCGCGCAGCCGGTCCGCGGCCGCGTGCACCGCGGGGCGCAGCCCACACACCGAGTGGAACAGCACAATCGTCAAAGCGCCGCTGGTCGCGGGCTCGCTGGAGGCCGGCACTGCATCACTTCCCTTGATCGGATCGCTCTCCTTCCATCCTGCCAGTTACGGTCGGCAGGACCGGGTACCCGCACAGACAGCGCATCCCAGCCGAGGAGGAATCCGTGTCCGTGGAGGACGTGCTGCGCCCCATCGCCGTCCTGGGCGGCTCCGTCGCCCTCACGCTCGTCCTGGTCTGGCTCGCCGACCGGGCACTGCGCCGAGTGGACGCCGCGCACCCCGAGACCCCCCTGTGGGGGCTGCTGCGGCGCTGCCGGGTACCGCTGCAGGTGGCGTTGTGCGCGGCCCTGCTGCGCGGCGCCTACGACGAGACCGGGCTGACGACCGTCGAGGAGCACGAGGCGGGGATCGGCCAGACGCTCAGCCTGGTGCTGATCGCGGCCACCGCCTGGCTGACCATCCGTGCCGCGGCGGCGATAGTGGAGTCGTCGTACTCCCGCTACGCGGCGAGTGCCCGGGACGTGGCGCGGGTGCGGCGGGTGCGCACCCAGGTGACGCTGATCCAGCGGGTGGTGACGGCGGTGGTGACCGTCGTCGCGGCCGCCTCGATGCTGCTGACGTTCCCGGAGATGCGGACGGTCGGCACGTCCATGCTGGCGTCGGCCGGGCTGCTGGGCATCGTCGCCGGTATCGCCGCCCAGTCCACCCTCGGCAACCTCTTCGCCGGGCTGCAGATCGCCTTCGGCGACATGGTGCGGATCGGCGACACGGTCGTGGTGGACGGCGAATGGGGCACCGTCGAGGAGATCACCCTGACCTTCCTGACCGTGCGGACCTGGGACGAGCGGCGGATCACCATGCCGGTGTCGTACTTCACCGGCAAGCCGTTCGAGAACTGGTCGCGCGGCGGCGCCCAGATGACCGGCACGGTCTTCTTCCACCTCGACCACAGCGCGCCGGTGGAGAAGATGCGGCAGCACCTGCTGGAGGTCCTCCAGGAGTGCGCGGACTGGGACGGCCGGGCCTGGAGCCTGGTGGTCACCGACACCACGCCGACCACGATCCTGGTGCGGGCGCTGGTCACCGCCCGGGACGCGGACGCGATCTGGTCCGTGCGCTGCGAGGTCCGCGAGCGGATGCTCGACTGGCTGCGGACCGAGCACGCCTACGCGCTGCCGCGGATCAGCACGGCACCGGCGGAGCTGGACGCCCCGCCGGGCGCGGGCCGCACGCGCGACTGACCCCGGGCCCCGTCGAGCCGCGGTCGTCTCAGGGGGCGCCGCGCAGACTGCGGATGTCCAGGTGGCGCAGCACCCGGTCGACGATCTCCGGGTCGGCGCCCGGTTCGCTGCGCGCGGCCAGCACCTCGTGCCGGGCCGCCGAGAGCATCTCGCCCTGGATGCGCTGCACCTTCTTCAGCCGGCTGATCCGCTTCTCGAAGAGGTCGCGCCGCTCGTCGTCGACGATGTCCGGCGCGATCCGGGCGCCGATGTCGAAGGCCCGGCGGGAGAGCTGGTCGCTGACCTCGTCGGGCAGCTCCTCGACCTCCATGATCTCCTTCAGCCGCCGCTTGGACGCCTTGATCACCCGGACCGCCAGCTCCCGCTCCAGGGCGTCCACGGCGTCGGTGTCGGCCCGCACCCGCAGCCTGCGCACGAGCCAGGGCAGCGTCAGGCCCTGGACGAGGAGGGTGGCGAGGACCACCGCGAACGCGATGAAGAGGATGTCGTTCCGGGCCGGGAACGGCCCGCCGTCCACGCCGAACGGGATGGCCAGCGCCAGCGCCACCGAGGCCACCCCGCGCATCCCCGCCCACCACATGATGAGCGTCTCGCGCCAGCTCATCGGGATGTCCTCGTCGTAGTCGCGGCGCTTGTGCATCCGCTTGGCCAGCCAGGCGGCGGGCAGCAGCCACAGCAGGCGGACGCCGACGACGACCGCCACGACCGCGGCGCCGGCGCCGATCAGCTGGCCCCAGCGGTGTGCGGCGGCCCCGAAGATGTTGTGCAGCTCCAGGCCGATCAGCCCGAAGGCCACACCGGTGACGAGGGTGTCGACGACCTCCCAGAAGGTGTATCCGGCGAGCCGGCCCATCACGTCGTCCGGGTCGACCGCGTACTCGGCGAGGAAGAGCGCGCAGGTCAGCACCGCCAGCACCCCGGAGCCGCGGAACTCCTCGGCGAGCACGTACGCCACGAACGGCACCAGCAGCGTCAGCCCGATCTGCAGCGTGGGGTCGCCGAGCAGGCCCATCATCTTGTTGGTCACCCAGCCGATCGCCAGACCGACCGCTATGGCCACGACGGCGGACAGGACGAGGGAGCCGAGCGCGCCGGGCACCGAGAAGCTGCCGCTGACCGCCGCGGCGAGCGCGACGTGGTAGAGCACGATCGCGGTGACGTCGTTGAAGAGGCCCTCGCCCTCCAGGATGGAGACCATCCGGCGGGGCAGCCCGAGTTTGCCGGCGACCGCGGTCGCGGCCACCGGGTCGGGCGGGGCGACCAGCGCGCCGAGCACCACCGCGGCGGCCACCGGCATCCCGGGCACCACTGCCTGGGCGACCGCGGCCACCGCGGCCGTGGTGGCGAAGACCAGCGCGACGGCGAGCAGGAAGATCGGCCGGAGGTTGGCGGTGAACTGCCGCCAGGACGTGCGCTGCACGGCCGCGTAGAGCAGCGGCGGCAGCACCACGGGCAGGATGAACTCGGGCGGTACCTCGACGTTGGGGACGAACGGCAGCAGTGCCAGGACGGCCCCGGCGAGGGTCATCAGCACCGGTGACGGCAGTCCCAGCCGGTCGCCGACCGGAACCATCACCACGGCTCCGAGCAGAAGGACGAACAGCAGAGCCAGCTGATCCACGGTGGCTACGCTCCAAAGCGGTCGGATTCGATCACTTTTCGCCCAAGGGTGCCATGCCCGCCGTGGTTGACCGCCGTGCCGGTCCGCGCGGCGCCGCGTGCCGCCGGCCGCGCGCCGTCACGCGGCTCCGTCAGCTGCTCTCGTCCCGCACGGTGTCCAGGGCGTGCTGGAGGTCGTCCGGGTAGGCGGACGCGAATTCGACCCAGCTGCCGTCGGAGGGGTGCTCGAAGCCGAGGCGGACCGCGTGCAGCCACTGCCGGCCGATGCCCAGCCGCTTGGCGAGGGTGGGGTCCGCGCCGTAGGTGAGGTCGCCGACGCAGGGGTGGCGGTGGGCGGCCATGTGCACCCGGATCTGGTGGGTGCGGCCGGTCTCCAGCTTGATGTCGAGCAGGCTGGCCGCGCGGAACGCCTCGATCAGGTCGTAGTGCGTGACCGACGGCTTGCCCTCGGCGGTGACCGCCCACTTGTAGTCGTGCTGCGGGTGCCGGCCGATGGGGGCGTCGATGGTCCCGCTCATCGGGTCCGGGTGGCCCTGGACCAGGGCGTGGTAGCGCTTGTCGGGGACGCGCTCCTTGAACTGCCGCTTGAGGGACGTGTACGCCCGCTCGGACTTGGCGACCACCATCAGGCCGGAGGTGCCGACGTCGAGGCGGTGCACGATGCCCTGGCGCTCGGCGGCGCCGGAGGTGGAGATGCGGTAGCCGGCCGCGGCCAGTCCGCCGATGACGGTGGTGCCGGTCCAGCCGGGGCTGGGGTGCGCGGCCACGCCGACCGGCTTGACGATCACGACGATGTCGTCGTCGTCATGCACGATCTCCATGCCCTCGACGGGCTCGGGCACGACCTCGACGGGCGCCGCGGCCTGCGGCATCTCGACCTCCAGCCAGGCACCGCCGCGCACCCGCTCGGACTTCATCACCTCGGACCCGTCGACCCGGACCTTTCCGGAGGCGGCGAGTTCGGCCGCCTTCGTACGGGAGAAGCCGAACATACGGGCCAGCGCGGCGTCGACGCGCTCGCCCTCCAGGCCGTCCGGTACGGGCAGGGTGCGGATCTCGGGAAGCGTGCTCACCCCACGAGTATGGCAGTCGCCCCATGGTGTCCTGCCCGGCGGCCGGGGGCCCGGCCACCGGCCCCTGCTGAGGTCAGTCCTTGTGGAGCGTTCCGTCGGGGTCCAGCCCCCGGAACGAGAGGATCACGATCAGGATGCCGCCGCAGACGATGGCGGAGTCGGCGAGGTTGAAGACGGCGAAGTGCGCGGGGGCGATGAAGTCGACCACGGCGCCCTCGAAGACGCCCGGCGCGCGGAAGATCCGGTCGGTGAGGTTGCCGAAGGCGCCGCCGAGCAGCAGCCCGAGGGCGATGGCCCAGGGCAGGCTGTAGAGCTTGCGGGCGACCCGGGCGATGACCAGGATCACGGCCGCCGCGATGATCGTCAGGAAGATCGTCAGCGCTTCGCCGATGCTGAAGGCGGCGCCGCGGTTGCGGATCACGCTGAACTGGAGCAGCGTGCCGATCACCTGGATCGGCTCGTGGTTCTCCAGCTTCGCCACGACCAGCAGCTTGCTTCCCAGGTCGAGCAGGTAGACCACGCACGCGACCAGCAGCAGCGCGGCGATCCGCCGCTTGCCGCGGCCGGCGCCCCGCTCCGCCTCCGCCGGTGCGTCCGCTGCGGCCTCCGCTGTGGGATCCGCTCCGGTACCCGGCTCGGGTTCCGGCGTGCCGGTGATGCGTTCCGCCTCTGCCACGTGTGAGTCCCTCAGCCCGTCGTGTCCGCGGCCAGGCCGTGCCTGGCTGAACCACGAGAGTACGGCACACACGTACGGGCGCGGGCGGTCCGGGGGCCGCCCGCGACGACCGGTCCGAGGGCGCCGGCTCAGCGGCGCTCCTGCTTCTGCTTGCACTCCACGCACAGCGTCGCCCGGGGGAATGCCTGCATCCGTGCCTTGCCGATGGGGTTGCCGCAGTTCTCGCACAGCCCGTAGGTGCCCGCGTCCAGCCGGCCGAGGGCCCGCTCGGTCTGGTGGAGCATCTCGCGGGCGTTGGAGGCGAGCGCGAGCTCGTGTTCGCGGGTGATGTTCTTGCTGCCGGTGTCCGCCTCGTCGTCGCCGGCGCCGTCGCCGGAGTCGCGCATCAGCCCGGCGATGGCGTCCTCGGCGGAGGTGATCTCCAGCCGCAGCCGCCCGACCTCCTCCATCAGTTCCGAGCGCGCCTCGTCGACCTCGGCGGCCGTCCAGGGGTCCTCGCCGGGCCGGACCGCGAGCTCGCCGGGCGCCGCGGCCGTCCGGGCCACGGGCACCGCGGAGTCGTTGCCGTGCTCCCCGGCCGTCGCGGCCACCGTCTTCTTCGCCACCACCGTCTTGGCTCCCGTCTTCTTGGCGGGCGCCTCGGCCTTGGTGGCCGGAGCCCGCTTCGCGGTCTTCGCGGCCGCCGTCTTCTTGGCCGTGGTCTTCGTGGCCGTCGTCTTCCGGGCGGCAGCCTTCTTCGGAGCGGCCTTCTTCGGAGTGCTGTTCTTCGGTGCGGGCTGCTTCGCGACGGCCTCGCCGGCAGGCGTCGTGCTCTTCTCCGCGGCGGTCTTCTTCGCCACCATGGCCGCGACCCCTTCACATATGTGACTTTTATTCGCGAATCGTGACGGGAACGATAAATCGCCACAGAGCACGCGGCAACGGGACGCACCGCCCCATCAGGTCCTGCCACCCGGCCCGGAAGTCCGGTCTGCCTCGGTTGTGCCCCGCTGCCCGCCCCGTAATCCGCTTGGCCGCCCGGCACCCGGCCGCTGGCCATTCGGGTCACGGCCCGGTCGCGCGCCCCCGTCCCGCGCCCCCGCCGTAAATCCGGTCGGCCGCTGTCGGTGGCGCCCCGTACACTGGGCCCAGCGAGAGGCAGTGATGGGACGAGTAGCGCCGTACGCAGCCAGCAGCGACCCGGGGACGGTGGAAGCCCGGGGGCGTGCACGACGTGAAGATCACCCCGGAGCCGCCGGAAGAAAGCTCTGAACAGTGGGCCCCACCCACAGGCCCGGACAGGGGGCTCCGCCCCCTGGGCCTCGGGCCACCCGGAGCGAGTAGAACCGGCAGCGCGACCCCAATGAGGGGGCGGTGCGGCACGCACCGCCAAGGAGGGTGGTACCGCGGGAGCCAGGGCTCTCGTCCCTCCGGACGGAGAAGCAGCAGATGTCCGCCGGAGGAAGCCCCGATGAGTGAGCAGCCCTTGTACCGCCAGGTACCCGCCCAGGTAGACCTGCCCGCCCTCGAGCACGCCGTGCTCGATTTCTGGCAGGAGCAGAAGGTCTTCGCCCGTACCCTCCAGCAGTCCGAGGGCCGGCCCGAGTGGGTCTTCTACGAGGGCCCCCCGACAGCCAACGGCATGCCCGGCGCGCACCACATCGAGGCCCGCGTCTTCAAGGACGTCTTCCCCCGGTTCCGCACGATGCAGGGCTACCACGTCGACCGCAAGGCCGGCTGGGACTGCCACGGCCTCCCGGTCGAGCTGGCCGTGGAGAAGGAGCTGGGCTTCAACGGCAAGAAGGACATCGAGGCGTACGGCATCGCCGAGTTCAACGCCAAGTGCCGCGAGTCGGTGACCCGGCACACCGACGCCTTCGCCGAGCTCACCACGCGCATGGGCTACTGGACCGACCTCGACAACCCCTACCGCACCATGGACCCCGACTACATCGAGTCGGTGTGGTGGTCGCTGAAGCAGATCTTCACCAAGGGCCTGCTGGTCCAGGACCACCGCGTCGCCCCGTGGTGCCCGCGCTGCGGCACCGGCCTGTCGGACCACGAGCTGGCGCAGGGCTACGAAACCGTCGTCGACCCCTCGGTCTACGTCCGCCTCCCGCTGACCTCCGGCCCGCTGGCCGGCGAGGCCGCGCTCCTGGTCTGGACGACGACCCCCTGGACCCTGGTCTCCAACGTCGCCGCCGCCGCGCACCCGGACGTCACCTACGTCGTCGCCACCGACGGCACGGAGAAGCTGGTCGTCGCCGAACCCCTGCTGGAGAAGGCGCTGGGCGAGGGCTGGGAGGCCACCGGCCAGTCGTTCACCGGCCGCGAGATGGAGCGCTGGTCCTACGAGCGCCCGTTCTCCCTGGTCGAGCTGGAGGGCGCCAACTTCGTCGTCAACGCCGAGTACGTCACCACCGACGACGGCACGGGCCTGGTCCACCAGGCCCCGGCCTTCGGTGAGGACGACCTCAAGACCTGCAAGGCGTACGGCCTCCCGGTCGTCAACCCGGTCCGCCCCGACGGCACCTTCGAGGACGAACTCCCGCTGGTCGGCGGCCAGTTCTTCAAGAAGGCCGACGGCACGCTGGTGGCCGACCTGGACGCCCGCGGCCTGCTCTTCCGGCACATCGCCTACGAGCACAGCTACCCGCACTGCTGGCGCTGCCACACCGCACTGCTCTACTACGCCCAGCCGTCGTGGTACATCCGCACCACCGCGATCAAGGACGCCCTCCTCCGGGAGAACGAGAACACCAGCTGGTTCCCCGAGTCGGTCAAGCACGGCCGGTTCGGCGACTGGCTGAGCAACAACATCGACTGGGCACTGTCCCGCAACCGCTACTGGGGCACCCCGCTGCCCATCTGGCGCTGCGAGGACGACCACCTCACCTGCGTCGGCTCGCTCGCCGAGCTGACCGAGCTGACCGGCACCGACCAGTCGGACCTGGACCCGCACCGCCCGTACATCGACGCGATCACCTTCGGCTGCCCCGAGGAGGGCTGCGCCCACACCGCGGTCCGCGTCCCGGAGGTCATCGACGCCTGGTACGACTCCGGCTCGATGCCGTTCGCGCAGTGGGGCTACCCGTACCGCAACAAGGAGCTCTTCGAGAAGCGCTACCCGGCGCAGTTCATCTCGGAGGCCATCGACCAGACCCGCGGCTGGTTCTACACGCTGATGGCCGTCGGCACCCTGGTCTTCGACAAGTCGTCGTACGAGAACGTGGTCTGCCTCGGCCACATCCTCGCCGAGGACGGTCGCAAGATGTCCAAGCACCTGGGCAACATCCTCCAGCCGATCCCGCTCATGGACCAGCACGGCGCGGACGCGGTCCGCTGGTTCATGGCGGCCGGCGGCTCGCCGTGGGCCGCCCGCCGGGTGGGCCACAACACCATCCAGGAAGTCGTCCGCAAGACCCTGCTGACGTACTGGAACACCGTCGCCTTCCAGGCGCTGTACGCCCGGACGTCCCAGTGGGCACCGTCCGCGGCCGACCCGGCCCCGGCCGGGCGTCCGCTGCTGGACCGCTGGCTGCTCGGCGAGCTGAACACCCTCGTCGAGCAGGTCACCGAGTCCCTGGAGTCCTTCGACACCCAGCGCGCCGGCAAGCTGCTGTCCGCCTTCGTCGACGACCTGTCCAACTGGTATGTCCGCCGCTCGCGCCGCCGCTTCTGGCAGGGCGACGCGGCCGCGCTGCGCACCCTCCACGAGGTCATCGAGACGGTCACCCGCCTGATGGCGCCGCTCACCCCGTTCATCACCGAGCGGGTCTGGCAGGACCTGGTCGCCCCGGTCACCCCGGACGCCCCGGACTCCGTCCACCTCTCCAGCTGGCCGGTCGCCGAGCAGTCGCTGATCGACCCGGCGCTCTCGGCCCAGATGGCGCTGGTCCGCCGACTGGTCGAGCTGGGCCGGGCGACCCGCGCCGAGTCCGGTGTGAAGACCCGCCAGCCGCTGTCCCGCGCGCTGGTCGCGGCCCACGGCTTCGCCGGGCTGCCCGAGGACCTGCGCGCCCAGATCGCCGAGGAGCTCAACGTCAGCTCGCTGGCTTCCCTGTCGGAGGTGGGCGGCTCGCTCGTCGACACCACCGCGAAGGCCAACTTCCGGGCGCTGGGCAAGCGGTTCGGCAAGGGCGTCCAGGCGGTCGCCAAGGCCATCGCCGGCGCGGACGCCGCGGCGCTCTCGCTCGCCCTCCGGGAGGGCACGGCGAGCGTCGAGGTCGACGGCGAGACCGTCTCCCTCGCCCCGGACGAGGTCATCATCACCGAAACCCCCCGCGAGGGCTGGTCGGTGGCCTCCGACGCGGGCGCCACGGTCGCCCTGGACCTGGAGATCACCCCCGAGCTGCGCCGGGCCGGTCTGGCCCGGGACGCGATCCGGCTGATCCAGGAGGCGCGGAAGAACAGCGGTCTGGACGTCGCCGACCGGATCGCGCTGCGCTGGGCGTCGTCCGACGAGGAGGTCCGGACGGCCCTGGCCGAGCACACGGGTCTGATCGCCGAGGAGGTCCTCGCCACGGACTTCGCCCCCGGCGAGCCGGACGGCGGCTACGGCCCGGCCTTCACCGACGAGGCACTGGCACTGACGTTCCACCTCCGTAAGGCGTAATCCGCGAGGCCCGACCTCGTCCCGAATGCCCCGGTGTGCACCACACCGGGGCATTCGCCATTTCCATACAGAGGTGGGCAGTTGAGCCCGTTTTGTCGATATGGACACCGGTCACCACCGGCCGGCCGGGGCGCGCCCCGACAGGGCCGGCCCACCGCACAAAAGGGCCGGGCCCCGAGGGAAATCCCTCGGGGCCCGGCCCTGATTGCCGACGGTACGCCTCAGGCGGGCGTCAGTTGTCGTCCTCGTCGATGAGGAAGCCCCTCATCGGCGACGGGGTCTGCTGCATCGGCGACGGGCCCTGCGGCCGCACCGGAGCCATCGGCTGGGTCATCGCCGGCGACATCTGCTGCTGACCGCCGTAGGACGGACCACCGCCGGAGCCGTTGCCCATCGAGTGGTTGCCGCCCATGGACTGGCCGCCACCCATGGTGTGGTTGCCGCCCATCGTGCCGGCACCGGCCGACGCCATCGACGGGGACGGCGGCAGCGAGGCGGCCGCCGGGGTCCGCGGCGGGGCGAGCGAGTCGTCCGCCTGGTTCTCCAGCTGACGCAGCTGGCTCTCCAGGTAGGACTTCAGCCGCGTGCGGTACTCGCGCTCGAAGCCGCGCAGGTCCTCGACCTTGCGCTCCAGCGTCGCGCGGGCCGACTCCAGCGAGCCCATCGCCACGCGGTGCTTCTCCTGCGCGTCCCGCTCCAGCGCGTCGGCCTTGGCGCGGGCGTCCCGCTCCAGGCCCTCGGCACGGCTGCGCGCCTCGCCGACGATCTTGTTGGCCTCGGAACGGGCCTCCGCGATCGCCTGGTCGGCGGTCTGCTGCGCCAGCGACAGCACGCGCGCGGCACTGTCACCACCGGGGCCGCCCTGCGGGCCGCCCTGCTGGAGCTGCTGCGGACCACCGGGGCCGCCCATCGGGCCACCCATCGGACCGCCGGGGCCCATCGGACCGGGACCGTGCGGGCCCTGCGGGCCGTGGCCACCGGGACCAGGAGGCAGCTGCGGTGCACCACCGGGCAGTTGGGGCGGGCCCCCCATCCCCTGCTGCTGCGGCGGGACCGGCTGCGGACCAGATATGGCGGCGGGCACGGGAGCCCCCGGACGCTGCTGCTGCTCCTGCTGCTGGTCCGGTCCCTTGCGCAGCCCCTGCTGCTGCTGGTTCTGCGCGGCGGCGCGCGTGGCGGCGGCCAGCTTGGCGCGCAGGTCCTCGTTCTCCCGCAGGAGCCGGGTCAGTTCGGCTTCGACCTCATCGAGGAAGGCATCGACCTCGTCCTCGTCATAGCCTTCTCGGAGGCGGACGGTCGTGAACTGCTTGTTCCGCACGTCCTCGGGGGTCAACGGCATCTCTACTTCACCTCAACGTAGTCGTCGGCAATCGGCAAGACCGTATCGTTCACACCAACAACACCGACCTCACGACGGTGATCAGGATGTAGACGATGATCATCAATACGAAGAAGGACAGGTCGAGCGCCACGCCCCCGAGACGCAGCGGCGGGATTACCCGCCGCAGAAGCTTGAGTGGCGGATCAGTGACAGTGTAGGCGGCCTCCAGAATGACCACCATCGCCTTGCCGGGTTGCCATGAACGGGCGAACTGGAAGACATAGTCCATCACCAGCCGGAAGATCAACACGATCAGGAAGCAGTACAGCGCGATATAGATCACCTGACCAGCGACACTCATCTCGCGCGTCCCTCTCCCCTTGCTTCTGTGTCGGCCCTACGGCCTCGGTGTGCCCGGTGTTGCGTCTCAGCTCTGGTTGAAGAACCCGCCCTCTGCGATACGGGCCTTGTCCTCCGCCGTGACATCGACGTTAGCAGGCGACAACAGGAACACCTTCTGCGTCACCCGCTCGATGCTGCCGTGAAGACCAAACACCAAACCGGCCGCAAAGTCGACAAGTCGCTTCGCATCGGTGTCATCCATCTCCGTCAGATTCATGATCACCGGAGTGCCCTCGCGGAAGTGTTCCCCGATGGTACGGGCTTCGTTGTAGGTCCGCGGGTGCAGCGTGGTGATGCGGTAGGGCTCCCGCTCGGACACAACCTTGGGCATGATCACCGGTGCGTTCTTCTCCAGATTCGGACGGTCGGGTGTGATGGATGACACGGGGGCGATTCGCGCGGGTCGTCCGTTTTCCGGGGCGAGCGGGGCGGGTTCGCGTGGCGCCGGGGGCGTCACGGCACGGACGGGTTCGTCCCGTTCCGGGCGTGTTTCGGCCTGCACTTGGTGCTGTTGGCGCCGTCCCCGGTCGGGTTCCGGGTCGAGCTCGGGCTCGAACTCGTCGTCGGGGTCGAACCCCCGGCCGTCGTACCCATCGTCCTCCACGAGGCCGAGGTAGACCGCCATCTTGCGCATCGCGCCGGCCATTCTCTGCGTCCTCCGCTCTGTGGTGGATCGGCTCCGTCACCAGGGCCTTGGATCCACGCGGCCTCCCCGCTTTCTGCGGAAATGACCATATATTGTGCTGTGGTCCGACTTGCTTGGCGACGTTACCCGAGCCGTGGTCGGACTCCGAGTACCGCCGTACCGACGCGCACATGTGTCGCTCCGGCCGCCACGGCGTCCTCAAGGTCCGCACTCATGCCTGCTGACACCATGTTGGCAGCAGGATGGGTGGCGCGCAGGTCGGTTGAGATTTCCATGAGCCGTTCGAATGCGGCCAGTTGGCGTCCGGCATACGGCCCGGTCAGCGGCGCGACCGTCATCACGCCGTCCAGCCGCAGCCCTTCGGCCCCGGCGATCGCCTCCGCCAGCGCCGGGACGCCGTCCGGCGCCACACCGCCCCGGTCACCGGTGCTCCCCCGGCCCGCACCCGACTCGGCGTCAAGTGCCACCTGGATCAGGCAGCCCAGCTCCCGACCCGCACGGACCGCTTCCTTGGAGAGTGCGGTGACCAGTCGCGCCCGGTCGACCGACTGCACAATTCCGGCATAACTCGCCACGGATCGCACCTTGTTGGTCTGCAACTGACCGACGAAGTGCCAAGTAAGCGGCAAATCAGCGCATTCGGCAGCCTTGGGTGCCGCCTCCTGGTCACGATTCTCGGCGACCTGCCGCACCCCCAGCTCCGCCAGCAGCCGGACGTCGCTCGCGGGGTAGGTCTTGGTGACGACGATCAGCGTCACCTCGTCCCGCGGCCGGCCGGCCTTGGCGCAGGCGGCGGAGATACGTTCCTCCACCCGCGCCAGGTTGGTCGCCAGTTCCGTTCTACGGTCGTCCGTCACAGCTCGCCGTCCAGCCACACGTAACTCGCGAGCCGCCCGGTCGTGCGGTCGCGCCGATAGGAGAAGTGATCCGCGGATTCCCGCGTGCAGACGTGCGAGATGTGGGGATCGTCACGCACCGGCACGCCCGCCGCGGTGAGTTGGGCGCGTACACCGGCGATGACGTCCACCGCCGGGGTGCCCCAGCTGGTCGTCGCATGCGCTTCGGGCACCACCGCCGCGACGTCGGACCGCATCCGGTCGGGCACCTCGTAGCAGCGCCCGCAGATCGCCGGGCCGGTGTACGCGAGGATCCGGGCCGGCTCCGCACCCAGTTCGGTCATCGCCTCGACGGCCGCCGGTACGACGCCGGCGACCAGGCCCGGCCGGCCGGCGTGTGCCGCGCCGGTGATGCCCGCGACCGGGTCGGCGAGGAGTACCGGGGTGCAGTCGGCGGTCAGGACGGCGAGCGCGAGACCCCTGCGGGCCGTCACCACCGCGTCCACGCACGGGACGTCGGCGTCGCGCCAAGGTCCGTCGACCACCGCCACGTCCCGGCCGTGGACCTGGTTCATCCAGATCACCGCGGTCGGGTCGAGACCGAGCGCGCCGGCCGCGCGGGCGCGGTTGGTACGCACGGCCTGCGGGTCGTCGCCGACCGCGCCCCCCAGGTTGAGCTGCTCATACGGAGCGGCGCTCACCCCGCCCCACCTGTCGGTGAAGGCGAAGTGCGCGCCGCTTTCGTGGTGCTGTTGCCCTATCACTTCGGTGCTTTACGTCACTTCAGGAAGTCGGGAACGTCGAGTTCCTCGGCCGCGCTGTCGGAGTACGACGGACGGGCCGGGGGGACCTGCGGCCCGCTCGACGGGGGTGCGGCCTCGCCCAGCGAGGACGACGGCTCGGCGGCCGGTTCGCCGCGGTCCGCCAAGGCCCCGGCGTCCCGTACGGGGACGGAGCCCAGGCCGCCGAACGACGACGCCGGGGTACGGGGCTCGGGCGGGGCGGCCGGACGGCTGGCGGCCGGGGCCGGCTCCTCGCGCTTCGGGGACGACAGGGTGGCCTGCTGGTCGCGGCGGGCCGGCGGCTGGCCGCCGTCGAAGCCCGCGGCGATGACGGTGACCCGGACCTCGTCGCCCAGCGCGTCGTCGATGACCGCGCCGAAGATGATGTTGGCCTCCGGGTGGGCGGCCTCGCTGACCAGCTGGGCGGCCTCGTTGATCTCGAACAGACCGAGGTCGGAGCCGCCGGAGATGGACAGCAGCACGCCGCGGGCGCCGTCGATGGACGCCTCCAGGAGCGGCGAGGAGATCGCCATCTCCGCGGCGGCCACGGCGCGGTCGTCGCCGCGCGCCGAGCCGATGCCCATGAGGGCCGAGCCGGCCTCCGACATCACGGACTTGACGTCGGCGAAGTCGAGGTTGATCAGACCGGGCGTGGTGATCAGGTCGGTGATGCCCTGGACACCCGACAGCAGCACCTGGTCCGCGGACTTGAACGCGTCGAGCACGCTCACCTGGCGGTCCGAGATGGACAGCAGCCGGTCGTTGGGGATCACGATGAGGGTGTCGACCTCTTCGCGCAGCTGGGCGATGCCGTCCTCGGCCTGGTTGGCGCGACGGCGGCCCTCGAAGGTGAACGGCCGGGTGACCACACCGATCGTCAGGGCGCCCAGCGAGCGGGCGATGTTGGCGACGACGGGTGCGCCGCCGGTGCCGGTGCCGCCGCCCTCGCCCGCGGTCACGAAGACCATGTCGGCCCCCTTGAGGACCTCCTCGATCTCTTCGCGGTGGTCCTCGGCCGCCTTGCGCCCCACGTCGGGGTTGGCGCCGGCGCCGAGGCCGCGGGTCATTTCGCGGCCGACGTCGAGCTTGACGTCGGCGTCGCTCATCAGCAGCGCCTGCGCATCGGTATTGATCGCGATGAACTCGACGCCCTTGAGCCCGACCTCGATCATCCGGTTGATGGCGTTCACGCCACCGCCGCCGATGCCGACGACCTTGATGACTGCGAGGTAGTTCTGCGGTGCTGCCACGTCGAAGGCCTCTCGCCTCGAGTTACGTGTCGTCGCCGCACTTGCCTGTGGACGCCGACTGATGCCGATGGGACGGTCCGTATCGCCGACCCGAACCCTAACGTTGAAGTTTAGGGTTACCTGTGCCTGTGTTCCTTGGTTCCATAGTCCCTTTGGAACGAGACACTAAGTCGACAAGGCGCGCCCGTTCAACGAACACGCCGAACCTCCCGTTTTTCTTTTCACCCTATGTGATCACCCATAGTCGTAGCCATCCAGGGTGCTGGCCTGCGACTTGCTACGTCAACTCCCCGACACCGCAGGGGCGCTGGGGACCGAGACGTCGAAGTGCCGGGCGGTACGGGCCGCTTTCAGCAGCGCGACCAGCACCTTCGCCTTTTCGGCGCCCTGTTCGCGGCTGCCCCAGGCGACCGTGCGCCCGCCGGCCAGTTCGACGCTGATGGCGTCATATGACCGCACTCGGACCTTGCGTACGTCTTTGCGTACGACTGGGGGCAGATCCTGAGCGACCTCGACCGCGGCGCGCCGCAACCGGTCGGGACCGAACCGGCGCGCGCTCGGAGAGTCGGAAACGGACATTTCCAGAAGGGGAACGCCCTTGGGGGCGGCGCTGACGGTGGCGAACCGGACGCCCTCGGCGTCCACTTCGGCAAACTTTCCGCCCGTTTGCATCAGCAGTTCCGGGGTTCTTTCCGTCACTTTGAGACTGATGGTGTGCGGCCAGGACCGTTCCACGTCAACGCTCTTGATGCGCGGCAGCCGGGCCCGCAACCGGTGCGCGAGGGCGTCGGTGTCCACCGAGATCAGCGGGGAGTTCACCGGGGCGTGCGCCGCCGCGACGACCTCACGCGGGGTCAGGACGTCGGTCCCGGTGGCCCGGACACGCTCCAGCCGCAGCCAGTCGGAGGCGTAGAGCGCCCAGACGCCGAACGCGCCGAGCAGCACCGCGAGGACCAGGGTGATGATCAGACCGCGGCGGCCCGGCGCGCGACGGGGCAGGCGCACCCAGCGGAGTCTTCGCCCGCGCACCTCCGTGGAGGAGGGCGGGCCGGACGGTGACTTCTTCTCGCCGCGCCGGGCGGTCGTCGGTCCGGCCACGCTCCCTGCCTTCTCTCGTGCGCTACTTGCGGTGCTGCTCGATCGCCTCGTACACCATGCCGACCAGCAGCTCGTCGGCGTCCCGGCGGCCGAACTCGGAGGCCGCGCGGGACATCTCGTACAGCCGGTGCGGATCGGCCAGGACCGGGAGCACATTGCCCTGCACCCAGTCCGGGGTCAGCTGGGCGTCGTCGACCAGCAGGCCCCCGCCGGCGTTGACCAGCGGCTGGGCGTTCAGCCGCTGCTCGCCGTTGCCGATGGGCAGCGGGACGAACGCGGCCGGCAGCCCGACGGCGGACAACTCGGCGACGGTCATCGCGCCCGCGCGGCAGAGCATCATGTCCGCCGCGGCGTACGCGAGATCCATCCGGTCCACGTACGGTACCGGGACATAGGGCGGCATCCCGGGCATGTTGTCCACATGCGGCAATTCGTTCTTCGGACCGACCGCATGGAGCACCTGGATGCCGGCGCGCTGGAGGGCCGGCACGGCGGCCTGGATGACCTCGTTCAGCCGGCGGGCGCCCTGGGAACCACCGGACACCAGCAGCGTCGGCAGGTTGGGGTCGAGGCCGAAGGCGGCCCGCGCCTCGGGGCGGACCGCGGCCCGGTCGAGGGTGGCGATGGTGCGGCGCAGCGGGATGCCGACGTAGCGGGCACCGCGCAGCTTGCTGTCGGGGGTGCTGACGGCGACGAATTTCGCGTACCGCGAACCGATCTTGTTGGCCAGGCCGGGGCGGGCGTTGGCCTCGTGGACGATGATCGGCACCCCGAGCCGCTTGGCGGCCAGATAGCCGGGCAGCGCCACGTAGCCGCCGAAGCCGACCACGCAATCGGCCTTGGTGCGCTCCAGGATCTGCTCGGCGGCCTTGATCGTGCCGCGCAGCCGCCCGGGGACGGTGATCAGTTCGGGGGTGGGCTTGCGCGGCAGCGGTACGGCCGGGATGAGGCCCAGCTCATAGCCGCGCTCCGGGACGAGCCGGGTCTCCAGCCCCTTCTCCGTACCGAGTGCCGTGATCCCCACGGTGGGGTCCTGCCTCCGCAGTGCGTCCGCGAGGGCGAGCGCGGGCTCGATGTGGCCGGCGGTCCCCCCACCGGCGAGTACGACATGCACCGAAATTCACCGCTCTCCGGACGGCCGCTTCTTGACGCGCCGTCTCATCGTCTTCCATCTCACCCCAGCCGGTTTCCTTCCGAAAACCGGCTTCCGCGTAGCCAGCGCGGCCAGTGCCGCCCGTGCGGCGGGCTCGTCACGCGCGAAGGCGATCAGCAGCCCGACGGCGAACATCGTCGGCAGCAGGGCGGAGCCTCCGTAGGAGAACAGCGGGAGCGGGACACCGGCGATCGGCAGCAGGCCGAGCACCGCACCGATGTTGACCACGGCCTGGGCCGTGATCCAGGTGGTCACACCTCCCGCGGCGTACCGTACGAAGGGGTCCTCCGTGCGTCCGGCCACGCGGATACCCGCATAGCCTAGAGCCGCGAAGAGGGCGAGGACCGACAGCGTCCCCGCCAGACCCAGTTCCTCCCCGGTGATGGCGAAGATGAAGTCGGTGTGCGGTTCAGGTAGTTCACCCCATTTTTCCATACTTGCGCCGAGGCCGGAACCGAAGAATCCGCCGGAGGCCAGGGCGTAGATCCCGTGCACGGCCTGCCAGCACTGGTCACCGGGGCCCGGATCGGTCGCTCCGATGCAGGCGAGCCGGGACATCCGGTTGGCGCTGGTCTTGATCAGCAGCGCGCCGATCACCGTCGCGGTGCCCAGCACGCCGACGAACAGCCGGGTCGGCGCACCGGCCAGCCACAGCAGTCCGAACAGGATCGCCGTGAGAATGATCGCGGTGCCCATGTCGCCGCCGAGCATGATCAGACCGAGCAGCAGGAACGCCACCGGGATCAGCGGCACCAGCAGGTGCTTCCACTGCACCAGCAGCTTCTTGTCGTGCTTGCGGGCCAGCAGGTCGGCGCCCCACAGGACCAGCGCGAGTTTGGCGAACTCGCTCGGTTGCATCTGGAAAGGGCCGCCGAGGTTGATCCAGTTCTGGTTGCCGTTGACCGCGACCCCTATGCCCGGAATCTGCACCAGGCACATCAGGAAGACCGACCCCGCGAGCAGCGGATAGGCCAGCGTACGGTGCAGCCGGACCGGCAGCCGGGTGGCGATCAGCAGCAGCCCGCCGCCGAGCACGGCCGCGAGCAGCTGTTTGCGGAAGAAGAACGACGGGGCGAGACCGGACTGCAGCGCCTTGATCTGGGACGCCGAGTAGACCATCACCAGGCCGAGGACGGTGATCAGCAGACTGCCGCCGAGGATCAGGTAGTACGCGGTCAGCGGACGGTCCCAGGCGCGCTTGAGCCGGTTCAGCAGCCGCCGCGGACCGCCGGCCGACGGACGGCCGCCGCCGCGCGCCGGGCGCGCCGTCGCGGGCCGTCGGGGCGGGCGCGCGGGGCCGGAGACACGCCCGCCGGCCCGTGCGGAGGATCCCGCGCGCGGTCTCGCGGACGATCCCCCGCCCGCTCTGCCTGCGTCCGCCGATCGGGCCGTCATCCTCGTCCCCTCCAAGTGCGCTCGCCGCCGGCTGCCGGCGGCCACGGGGAGAAACGGTCTACTGGTCCCTCGCGGTCAGCTCGCGGACCGCATCGGCGAAGGCGTCGCCCCGCTTGTTGTAATTGACGAACATGTCCATCGAGGCACAGGCCGGAGCCAGCAGGACGGTGTCGCCGGGCCCGGCCAGACGGGTCGCTTCCCGGACGGCCTCGGGCATCGCCCCAGTGTCGGTCCGGTCGAGGTCGACGACCGGGACCTCGGGGGCGTGTCGCGCCAAGGCTTCGCGAATCAGCGCCCGATCGGCACCGATCAGCACCACCCCGCGCAGCCGGGCCGCCGCCGTCTTCACCAGCTCGTCGAAGGTCGCGCCCTTGGCGAGCCCGCCGGCGATCCACACGATGTGCTCGTACGCCGCCAGCGACGCCTCGGCGGCGTGCGTGTTGGTGGCCTTGGAGTCGTCGATGTAGCGGACGCCGTCGATCTCCGCGATGTGCTGGATGCGGTGGGCCTCCGGGTGGAAGGCGCGCAGTCCGTCGCGCACCGCGGCCGGGGCGACGCCGTAGGCCCGGGCCAGCGCAGCGGCCGCGAGGGCGTTGGCGACGTTGTGCGGGGCGGCGGGGCCTGCGCCGGGTGCGATGTCGGAGACCTCGGCGAGCTCCTGGGCCTGCTTCTGCCGGTTCTCGACGAAGGCGCGGTCGACGAGGATGCCGTCGACGACGCCGAGTTCGGAGGGGCCGGGGGTGCCGAGGGTGAAGCCGATGGCGCGGCAGCCCTCCTCGACGTCGGCCTCGCGCACCAGGTCCTCGGTCGCCTTGTCGGCCACGTTGTAGACGCAGGCGACGCGGTTGCCCTCGTAGATCCGGCCCTTGTCGGCGGCGTACGCCGCCATCGAGCCGTGCCAGTCGAGGTGGTCGGGGGCGAGGTTGAGGACCGCGGCGGAGTGCGCGCGCAGCGACGGTGCCCAGTGCAGCTGGTAGCTGGAGAGCTCGACGGCGAGCACGTCGTAGGGGCGGGCGCCGTCCTTGCCCTGGTTCAGCACGACGTCGACGATCGGGGTGCCGATGTTGCCGACGGCCATGGTGTGCAGGCCCTCGGCCTCCAGGATGGCGGCGAGCATCCGGACGGTGGTGGTCTTGCCGTTCGTGCCGGTGACCGCGAGCCAGTCGGCCGAGTCCGGACCGCGCAGCCGCCAGGCGATCTCCACGTCACCGACGACGTCCACACCGGCCGCCGCGGCGGCGGCGAACAGCGGGCTGTCGGGCTTCCAGCCGGGCGAGGTGACGACCAGGTCGGTGCCCTCGGGGAGGGTCTCGCCGTCGCCGAGGCGGACGGCGATCCCGGCCGCCTCCAGTTCGCGCGCGGACTCCTGCTGCTTCTCGCCCGCGCCGCCGTCCACGACCGTGACGCGGGCGCCGAGGCCGGCCAGGGCGCGGGCGGCACTGATGCCGCTCACGCCGAGGCCGGCGACGGTGATGTCCATGCCGGCGAACCCCTCGGGGATCCGGTCCGGGTCGTGCGTGGTCACTTCGCTGCCTGCCAGCCGCCGTAGAAGATGCCGAGTCCCACGATGACGCACATGCCCTGGATGATCCAGAACCTGACCACCACAAGGACTTCGGACCACCCCTTGAGTTCGAAGTGGTGCTGTAGTGGCGCCATCCGGAAGACCCGCTTGCCGGTCATCTTGAAGGAGCCGACCTGGATGACCACGGACATGGTGATCAGGACGAAGAGGCCGCCGAGGAGGGCGAGCAGCAGCTCCGTGCGGGAGCAGATGGCCAGACCGGCGAGCGCGCCGCCCAGGGCCAGCGAGCCGGTGTCGCCCATGAAGATCTTCGCGGGCGAGGTGTTCCACCACAGGAAGCCGAAGCAGGCGCCCATCAGGGCGGAGGCCACGACCGCCAGGTCGAGGGGGTCGCGGACCTCGTAACAGCCCGGTCCCGCGGTGATCTGGTTGGCGCAGGACTCCTGGTGCTGCCAGATGCCGATGAAGGTGTACGCGCCGAAGACCATCACCGAGGCGCCGGTGGCCAGGCCGTCGAGGCCGTCGGTGAGGTTCACGCCGTTGGACATCGCCAGGATCATGAACAGCGCCCAGATGACGAAGAGCACCGGGCCGATCTGCCAGCCGAAGTCCTGGGTGAAGGACAGCCGGTCCGAGGCCGGGGTCTGTCCGCGCAGATCAGCGAACTGCAGCGAGAGCACGGCGAAGGCGATGCCGACGATGAGCTGGCCGGCCATCTTCGCCTTGGCCCGCAGGCCCAGCGAACGCTGCTTGACGATCTTGATGTAGTCGTCGAGGAAGCCGACCAGGCCCATCCCCGCGAAGAGGAAGAGCACCAGCACGCCCGAGAACGTCGGGTCGCTGGAGGTGATCACCTTCGTGACGACGTAGGCGATGATCGTCGCCAGGATGAAGGAGATGCCGCCCATGGTGGGCGTCCCCTTCTTGCTGCCGTGGGTGCGCGGGCCGTCATCGCGGATGAACTGCCCGTACCCCTTCTTGGCCAGCAGTTTGATCAGCAGCGGGGTGCCGATCAGGGTCAGGAAGAGCCCGATCATTCCGGAGAAGAGGATCTGCTTCATCGAGTTCATCGGGTCGCGGCTCCACCCTCGGCGCCCGCGGCGCCCGACAGCCCTGCGTCATCCAGCAGTGCTGCGGCCACCCGCTCCAGCCCCACCGACCTGGACGCCTTCACCAGCACGACGTCTCCCGGCCGCAGCTCGCTGCGCAACAGGTCGACCGCCGCCCGCGCGTCGGACACGTGCACCGACTCCTCACCCCACGAACCCTCGTTCTTGGCGCCCATGTCGAGCCAGGCCGCTTCCCTGCCGCCGACCGCCACGAGCTTGCTGACGTTGAGCCGGACGACCAGCCGCCCGACCGCGTCGTGTTCGGCGAGCGACTCCTCGCCGAGCTCGGCCATCTCACCGAGCACCGCCCACGTACGAGCACCCTTCGCCTTGCCGGCGGCGCCCATCGCGACCAGCGCACGCAGCGCCGCTCGCATGGACTCGGGGTTCGCGTTGTAGGCGTCGTTGACGACCGTCACGCCATCCGCGCGCTCGGTGACCTCCATGCGCCAGCGGGAGAGCGTGCCGGCTTCGGAGAGCGCGGTGGCGATCTCGTCTACGGGCATGCCCAACTCATGGGCGACGGCGGCCGCGGCGAGCGCGTTCGACACGTGGTGCTCACCGTACAGCCGCATGGTCACATCGCTGCACCCGGAGGGTGTGTGAAGCGTGAAGGCGGGCTGTCCGAGCTCCGTGAGCCGGACATTCTCGGCGCGTACGGCGGCGTCCTCGGCCTCGCCGAACAGCACCGTGCGGGCCTTGGTGCGGGCCGCCATGGCGCGCACGTAGGGGTCGTCGGCGTTCAGCACCGCGATCCCGCCGTCCTCGGCGGCCGGCAGCGCCTCGACGAGTTCGCCCTTTGCCTCCGCGATCTGCGCACGGCCGCCGAACTCGCCGATGTGCGCGGAGCCGACGTTGAGCACCACGCCGATCCGGGGCGGGGTCAGCGCGGCGAGGTAGCGGATGTGGCCGACGCCGCGGGCGCCCATCTCCAGCACGAGGTGACGGGTCGTCGCATCGGCGCGCAGCGCGGTCAGCGGCAGTCCGATCTCGTTGTTGAGGTTGCCCTCGGGCCAGACGGTCGGACCGTGCCGCTGCAGCAGCTGGGCGATCAGGTCCTTGGTGCTGGTCTTGCCGGCCGAGCCGGTCAGGCCCACGACGGTGGTGCCCAGCCGCTCGACGACGGCGCGGGCGAGTGCGCCGAGCGCGGCGGTGACGTCGTGCACGACGATCGCCGGGACGCCGAGCGGGCGGGCGGCCAGTACGGCCACCGCGCCGGCCTCGACGGCGCCGCGGGCGAAGTCATGGCCGTCGACGCGTTCCCCGGCGAAGGCCACGAACAGGCCGCCGGGGCGGACCGCCCGGGAGTCGGCGACGACCGGTCCGGTGACCTGGCGGTCGGCGTCCGGTATGTCGTACTGCTGCCCGCCGACGATGCTCGCGATCTCGGCGAGGGACAGGGAGATCACAGGTCACCCCCGGCGAGCGGCGGTCGGTGAGGGGGAATCGGTTGTGCGCGCATGGCGGAGTGTCATCCCTGGTGTTTCGGGTGCGGTGACGTCAAGGAAGCCTCGATGGCCTCGCGCAGCACCTGACGGTCGTCGAAGGGGCGTACCACTCCGGCGATGTCCTGGCCCTGCTCATGGCCCTTGCCCGCGACGATCACGGTGTCGCCGGGCGCGGCGCGGGCGACGGCGGCGGCGATGGCGGCGGCCCGCTCTTCTTCCACCAGCACCGTGCCGCGTTCGTGGATCGGCACCTCCGCGGCGCCCGCCAGCATGGTGGCGAGGATCGCGAGCGGGTCCTCGCCGCGCGGGTTGTCGGAGGTCAGGATGGCCGTGTCGGCGAGGCGGGCGACCGCCGCGCCCATGGGGGCGCGCTTGTGCGGGTCGCGGTCGCCGCCGCAGCCGAGGACGGCGTGCAGCTTGCCGTCGGTGACCTTGCGCAGCGCGCGCAGGACCGACTCGACGGCGTCGGTCTTGTGGGCGTAGTCGACCACCGCCAGGTACGGCTGGCCGGCGTCGACGCGCTCCAGGCGGCCGGGGACGCCGGGCACCGCGGCGACGCCGTCGGCCGCGGTCTGCGGGTCGATGCCGGCGACGACCAGCGCGGTGATCGCGGCGAGCGCGTTGGCCACGTTGAACGGGCCGGCGATCGGGGAGGCCGCGCGCAGCGTCTGCCCGTCGGGGCCGTGCACGGTGAAGGTGGAGCCGAGCGCGCCGACCTCGACGTCGGAGGCGCGCCAGTCGGCGTCCGGGTGGCCCTCGGCGGAGAAGGTGGTGACCGGGACCTCGGATTCGCCCTCGGCCAGCCGCCGGCCGTATTCGTCGTCGAGGTTGACCACACCGGCCCGGCTGCGGGTCTTGGTGAACAGCTGGGCCTTGGCCTGGAAGTAGTCCTCCATCCCGGAGTGGAACTCCATGTGCTCCGGGCTGAGGTTGTTGAAGATCGCGACGTCGAAGACGCAGCCGTCGACCCGGCCGAGGACCAGGGCGTGGCTGGAGACCTCCATGGCCAGGGCGCGGACGCCGCGCTCGCGCATCACGGCGAACAGCGCCTGCAGGTCGGTGGCCTCGGGGGTGGTCCGCTCGGACTTGATCCGCTCGTCGCCGATCCGGGTCTCCACGGTGCCGATCAGGCCGGTCAGCCCGCCGTCGGGGCGCTTGGCCGCGGCGGCGCGCAGTCCGCCCTCGATGAGGTACGCGGTGGTGGTCTTGCCGGAGGTGCCGGTGATGCCGATCTGGAGCAGGTCCTCGCCCGGCGCGCCGTAGATGGAGACGGCCAGGGCGCCCATCCGTCCGCGCGGGTTGTCGACGACGAGGACCGGCAGGCCGGTCTCGGCCGCGCGGTCGGCGCCGGACGGGTCGGTCAGGATCGCCGCGGCGCCGAGGTCGGCGGCCTGGGCGACGAAGTCGGCACCGTGCAGCCGGGCGCCGGGCAGCGCGGCGTAGACGTCGCCGGGGCGGACCGCCCGGGAGTCGTGCGTGATGCCGGTGACGTGGGCCGCTGCGTGCTCGGGTGCGAGCGCGGGGGTTCCCAGCTGCTCGGCGAGGTCCGCCAGGGGGGTGGGGCGGACGTGGTCAGGGCGCGGCGCTCCCGGGTACGTACCGGGGCCACCCTTCTGAGCGTGCGGGGCGTTCGAGGACTGATCAGCTTGTGACACGGCGGTGAGCGTACCGGGCCGATCGGTCCCGGGGCGAAGTGAGGGCCGTGTGGGGGCGCGGTCGGCGGGCTCGGGGAGGCCGTCGGGGGTGATGGTCGTCACGGCGGGATTGCCTCGATTTCATTGGCCTGGCCTGAAGGTGACCGGCAGGCGCGGGGGCTGGGCGCCGGTCGGCGGTACCTGGAGGGTCTTCAGCGCGAAGGCCATGACCTGCTGGTAGATCGGGCCGCAGACCTGGCCGCCGAAGTAGCTGCCCTTGGTGGGGTTCTGTACGGCGCAATAGACCGTGATGCGCGGTTTGTCCGCGGGGGCGAACCCGGCGAAGGACGCGGTGTAGCCGTGGTAGCGGCCGGTTTTGGGGTCCACCCGGTTGGAGGTGCCGGTCTTGCCGCCGACCCGGTAGCCGTCGATCTTCGCCTTCGCGCCGGTGCCCTCCTCGTCGTCGACCACGGACTCCAGCATGGTGGCGAGGGTGCGGGCCGTCTTCCGGCTGACCACCCGGGTCTTCGCGGGCTTGGGCGCCGGGACGAAGCGGCCGTCGGGCCCGGTGCTGCCGCGGACGAGCGTGGGGGCGATCCGCTCGCCGCCGTTGGCGATGGTGGAGTAGACCGAGGCGGCCTGTACGGCGTTGAGGGACAGCCCCTGGCCGAAGGGGATCGTGTACTGCTGTGAGGTGTTCCAGGCCTGCGGCTTGGCCAGGATGCCGTCGGTCTCGCCCGGGAAGTCCAGCCCGGTCGGCCGGCCGATGCCGAATTTGCGCAGGTAGGAGTAGAGGACCCGGTTGGCCTCGGGCTGGGTCCGGCCGAGCTGGCCGGCCGCGAGGATGGTGCCGATGTTGCTGGACTTGGCGAGCACGCCGTTGAGCGTGAGGTGCCAGGTCTCGTGGTCGACGTCGTCGGCGAAGAGCCGGTCGCCGCGGTGCAGCCGGTTGGGGACGGTGACCCGGGTGGACGGGGTGGCGACCCCCTCCTCCAGTACGGCGGCCATCGACATCAGCTTGCTGGTCGAGCCCGGCTCGAACGCGTCGGACAGCGCGGCGTTGCCGAGCGCCTCCGGCTCCGCCTTGGTGATGTCGTTGGGATCGAAGGCGGGGGCGTTGGCCAGGGCCAGGATCTCACCGGTGGTGGTGTCCTGGACGACGACGTAACCGCGGTCGGCACCGGACTTCGCCACCTGTTTGGTGATGGCCTGCTGGGCCGCCCACTGGATGTCGCGGTCGAGGGTGAGCTCCATGTCGTCGCCGGGGACGGCGGGGTGCTCCCGGGTGGCGGCGGTGGGCACCCGGCGGCCGCCGGACTGGGCGTAGACGAGCTTGCCGTCCTTGCCGGCGAGCTGCGCCTGGAGGCGGGCCTCCAGGCCGCCGCCGCCCTTGCCGACGCTGTTGACGAAGCCCAGGACGCCGGAGGCGAGGTCCTTGTTGGGGTAGACGCGCCTGCTGTGTTTGTCGGCGAAGATCCCCACCAGGACGTCGGGGCGGGGCGCGCTCTTGGGGGCGGCGGCCGCCCGGGCGTCGAGGGTCTTGCGGAGGTCCTTGATCCGCTTCCACACCTGGGGGGTCTGCTGCCGGGCGAGCAGCACGTAGCGGGAGCCGGGCCGGTCGAGCTTCTCGGTGAGCGCGGCCTTGTCGACGTGCAGGATCGGCGCGAGCAGCGCGGCGGCCTGCTGCGGGGCATCGCGGATCTTGGTCTTGGCGGGCGCCAGCAGGCTGGGGTCGGCGGTGATGTCGTACGCGTCCACGGAGGTGGCCAGCGCCACGCCGTTGCGGTCGGTGAGGTCGCCGCGCTCGGCGGCCAGCTTGACCGGGACGTAGCGGTTCTCGTTGGCCCGGGCGGCGAACGCCCCGGCGTCCACGGCCTGCACCTGGAAGAGCCGTACGACGAAGACCAGCATGATCAGCGTCAGCCCGAGGGAGACCAGACGGAGCCGGGGGCGCGGGCTGCCGAGGCGGAGCGCCTGGGAGCCGGCGCCGGGCCGGGCCGGGCCGGAGCGGCGGGCGGCCGGGCGGGGCGCGCCGGGGCGCGGCGCGGGGCGCCGGGCGGCGGGCGGGCGGCCGGTGCGGTCCTGGGGCTGACCGCCGCGCCGGGCGGGGCGCGGAACCCGGCGGGGGTCCCTGGGCTCGGTCATACCGCGGTCACCTGCCGGGGGTCGTCGGGGCGGGGGCGGGCGCGGGGCCGGCGGGGCGGGCGGCGGCCCGGGCGGGTGCCGGGGCCGGGTGGCCCGGGGTGGCGCCCGCGCCCTGGGTGCTCCGCGGGCCGAGCGTCCCGGAGCCGGCCGGGACCGGCGGCCGGACGGACGGCGCGACGAGTGCGGAGGCAGGGACGCGCGGGGCGGCCGGGCCACGCGCGGTGGTGCCCAGGAGGGCGGACGCGGACGGCTCGGCCGAGGTGCTCAGCGGCGCGCCGTCGGGACCGGCCACGCCGGGCTTGCCGCGGACCGTGCCGTCCGGGAGCAGGAACGCCGGAGCGCCGCCGGGCACCATCCCGAGCTGCCGGGCGCGCCGCTCCAGGGCGCCCGGTGCGGAGTAGCCGTCCACCTCCTGCTGCAGCGCCTGCTGCTCGTCGGTCAGCTCGTCGGTCTTCTTCTCCAGCCGGCTCAGCTCGAACGACCCCTGGTTGAGCGCGGAGTTGAGCAGCAGCAGGGTGATCAGCCCGGATCCGAGGAGGACCACGATGAGGAGGACGAACGGGGTGCGCGCCGCGGTGCCGGGGGCGGCGGGGGCGGCCGGGAACAGCGCGGAGAGCCGTTTCTGCGCGCCGCGCGGCCGCCCCTGGCCTCTCACGGGGTGCCCACCGAGTGGTGGGCGTTCCTGCCGTTCCTGCCGTCCCCGACGTTCTCGCGGATGCGCTCCGCGCCGCGCAGCCGGGCGGGGGCGGCCCGGCGGTTCTCCGCGATCTCCTCCTCCGTGGGGAGTTCGGCGCCGCGGGTGAGCAGCTTCAGCCGGGGCTGGTACTGCTCCGGCACGACCGGCAGGCCGGGCGGTGCGGTGCTGGTGGCGCCGGCCGCGAAGACCTGCTTGACCAGCCGGTCCTCCAGGGAGTGGTACGAGAGCACGGCGATCCGGCCGCCGACCGCGAGCGCGTCCACGGCGGCCGGGACGGCCCGCTCCACGCAGGCGAGTTCGCCGTTGACCTCGATGCGCAGGGCCTGGAAGGTGCGCTTGGCGGGGTTGCCGCCGGTGCGCTTGGCGGCCTGCGGGAGCGCGTCCCGGATCAGGTCGACCAGCCGCGCGCTGTTCGTGAAGGGTTCCTTGGCGCGCTCGCGGACGATGGCCGAGACGATGCGCTTGGCCTGCTTCTCCTCGCCGTAGGTGCGCAGGATCCGCACCAGCTCCCCGGGCGGGTAGGTGTTGAGGACCTCCGCCGCGCTGATGCCGGTCGTCTGGTCCATCCGCATGTCCAGCGGGGCGTCCTGGGCGTACGCGAAGCCGCGGTCGGCCTCGTCGAGCTGCATGGAGGAGACGCCGAGGTCGAAGAGCACGCCCTGGACCCGGGGGACGCCGAGCCGGTCGAGCACCTCGGGGAGCTCGTCGTAGACGGCGTGCACCAGGGTGGCGCGGTCGCCGTAGGGGGCGAGACGTTCACCGGCGAGCTTCAGGGCGGCCGGGTCGCGGTCGAGGGCGATCAGCCGGACCGCCGGGAAGGCCGTGAGCAGCGCCTCGCTGTGCCCTCCGAGGCCGAGGGTGCAGTCGACGACGACCGCGCCGGGCTCGGCGAGCGCAGGGGCGAGCATGTCCAGACACCGCTGGAGCATGACGGGTACGTGGCGGGTATTACTCATGCGCCTTCCGATGGGGTGGGCGGCAGGTGGGTCCCCGGCCGCTGGCTGGGGGATGCCGCACGTACCGCTTGGTCCCCGCCCGCTCTGAAGGGGAAGTGGCCCTCCGGCGACGGGGAAGTGACGTCGGAAGTCCATGGGAGCGGGAGGAGGCCGAGCCGTACGTACGATGCGCGCACGCGAGGAATTCGGTATCCAAGGAGAGCGTCACGCCTCCCACTTCGCGCCACTTTAGTCCACCGGCTGCCCCGGTCAATCAACCGGTTCCGCGCGTCCCGCGACGGGTTCGCCGGGTCCTTCCCGGCGGGCTTTTCACCCGTGTGGCGGCTGCCCGGGCGGAGCTGTGGAGTACCTCACAACGGGTGATGTTGCCCCCTATGCCCGGCCTCCCACGGGGCCGGAACGACCAGTGACTATTACGGTGAATGCATGCCCATACCTGCATCGCAGCCGTCGTCCTCGTCCCTCGACAGTGCGTCCGTGCGCTCCGGCGGCACGGTCACCGACCGTCTGGTCCAGGCCAACCAGCGCTATGCCGCCGCCTTCACGGATCCCGGCATGGACGCGCGGCCCGTCCTCAAGGTCGCCGTGGTGGCCTGTATGGACGCCCGTCTCGACCTGCACGCCGCGCTCGGCCTGGAGCTCGGCGACTGCCACACCATCCGCAACGCCGGCGGTGTGGTCACCGACGACATCATCCGCTCCCTCACCATCAGCCAGCGGGCGCTCGGCACCCGCTCCGTCGTCCTCATCCACCACACCGGATGCGGACTGCTCAACCTGACCGAGGACTTCCGCCACGAGCTCGCGGCCGAGGTCGGCCAGCGTCCGACCTGGGCGGTCGAGGCGTTCAAGGACCTCGACGAGGACGTCCGGCAGTCCATGCAGCGGGTGCGCACCTCGCCCTTCCTGCCGCACACCGACGATGTGCGCGGCTTCGTCTTCGACGTCAAGACGGGTCTGCTGCGGGAGATCGACCCCCAGGACTGACCGTCCGGAGTGCGGGCCGGCCCGGTTTTCCGGGCCGGCCCGCGCCGGAATCGCCGGGTTCGCCCGGAACGCCGGGGCACGAGGTGGTGAGTTATCCACAGGTCATGACGCCGGAGCGCGCGGGCGGCAAGAATGCGTAGGTGACGTCGTGCCGGCGGTGGCCGGGACCGACGCGCATTTTCGGGGTGGGCCGGTTCCGCACAAGGGGGTGGCGGCCCGTGGCACAGGGCCGAGGAGGGCCGAGTGACGACGTATGACGAACGAGCGAGCCTCACCGATCTGACCACCACCGCGGAGCGGGTTCACCGGTCGGTGGAAGGCGTGATCGAGGGCAAGCCGGAGGTCGTACGGCTCGCGCTGACGGTGCTCCTGGCCGAGGGCCATCTGCTCATCGAGGACGTGCCCGGCGTCGGCAAGACCATGCTGGCCAAGGCGCTCGCCCGCTCCATCGACTGCTCGGTGCGGCGCATCCAGTTCACGCCCGATCTGCTGCCCTCGGACATCACCGGCGTCAGCATCTTCGACCAGCAGCAGCGCGACTTCGAGTTCAAGCCCGGCGCGATCTTCTCCCAGATCGTCATCGGCGACGAGATCAACCGCGCCTCCCCCAAGACCCAGTCCGCGCTCCTGGAGTCCATGGAGGAGCGCCAGGTCACCATGGACGGGCAGACCTACGAACTCCCCAGCCCCTTCATGGTCGTCGCCACCCAGAATCCGGTGGAGATGGAGGGCACCTACCCGCTGCCCGAGGCCCAGCGCGACCGCTTCATGGCCCGGGTGTCGATCGGCTACCCCAGCCCGGCCGCCGAGCTGCAGATGCTGGACGTGCACGGCGGCGCCTCCCCGCTCGACGACCTCCAGCCGGTGGCGCACGCCCACGAGATCCTCAAGCTGATCGACGCGGTCCGCGAGGTCCACGTCGCCGAGGCCGTCCGGCGGTACGCCGTCGACCTGGTGTCCGCCACCCGCCACCACCCCGAGCTGCGGCTCGGTGCCTCACCGCGGGCGACGCTGCATCTGGTGCGCGCCGCCAAGGCCACCGCGGCCCTCGCGGGGCGGGAGTACGCCCTGCCGGACGACGTCCAGTCGCTGGCGGTCGCGGTGCTGGCGCATCGTCTGCTGCCCACCGCCCAGGCGCAGTTGAGCCGCAGATCGGCCGAGCAGATCGTGGTGGAGATCCTCCAGCGCGTCCCGGTTCCCGAGCCGTCCGCGCAGCCGTGGCGGACGCACGGCCGGCCGCCCGGGGTCCGGGGGTTGTGATGAGCGGAGGGGGGAGCGAGGGGACGCCGGAGCCGGGCGGGCTGCGGGCGGCCCTCGGGGGGATGACGACGCGGGGCCGGTCGTTCCTGGCCGCCGGGGTGGCCGCCGCGGTGTGCTCGTACCTGCTCGGGCAGCCGGACCTGCTGCGGGTCGGGCTGCTGCTCGCCGCCCTGCCGCTGGTGTGCGTCCTGGTCCTGCACCGCACCCGCTACCGCGTCGCGGGCAGCCGCGCCCTCTCGCCCGCCCGGGTGCCGGCCGGCACCGAGTCCCGGGTCCGGCTGCTGATGGAGAACGTCTCCCGGCTGCCGACCGGCGTGCTGATGCTGCAGGACCGGGTGCCGTACGTCCTCGGGCCGCGGCCGCGCTTCGTCCTGGACCGGGTGGAGGCCGGCGGCCGCCGGGAGGTCACCTACCGCGTCCGCTCGGACCTGCGCGGCCGCTATCCGCTCGGGCCGCTGCAGCTGCGGCTGTCCGACCCGTTCGGGATGTGCGAGCTGACCCGCTCCTTCCAGACCTTCGACACCCTGATGGTGGTGCCGCGGGTCGAGCCGCTGCCGGCCGTCCGGCTGGCCGGCGAGACCGCGGGGTACGGCGACGGACGGCACCGCTCGCCGGCCCTGGCCGGTGAGGACGACGTCATTCCGCGCGGCTACCGCCACGGCGACGACCTGCGGCGGATCCACTGGCGGTCCACCGCGCGCCACGGCGAGCTGATGGTCCGCAGGGAGGAGCAGCCGCAGAAGGCGCGCTGCACGGTCCTGCTGGACACCCGCGACCTCGCCCACCCCGGCGGCGGACCGGACTCGGCCTTCGAGTGGGCGGTGTCGGCCGCCGCCTCGACGGTGGTGCATCTGCTGGAGCGCGGTTTCGCGGTCCGGCTGCTGACCGACACCGGCAGCTCGGTGCCCGGCCCGGACGGCGCCGGTGGTTTCCCGGGGAGCGCCGGCTCCGCCGACACCGCCGGCCTGATGCTGGACACCCTCGCCGTGGTCGAGCACTCCGAGGAGGAGGGGCTGTCGGCGGCGTACGAGGTGCTGCGCGGCGGCAGCGAGGGACTGCTGATCGCCTTCCTCGGCGACCTGGACACCGAACAGGCGGCGATCGCCGGGCAGATGCGCCGGCGCTGCGGGACGGCGATCGCGTTCGTCCTGGACGGCGACGCCTGGAGCCGGGGGCCCGGCGGCATCCGGTTCGCCACCGGCCAGGTGCCGCTCGCCGAGCGGCTGCGGCTGCTGCGGCGGGCGGGCTGGACGGCGCTGCCGGTGACGCCGGGGGACGCGCTCGCCGATCTGTGGCGGGCCGCCGCCGACCAGGCCGGGACGGCGCCGGACCGCCTGGAGCCGGGGCCGGACGGCGCCGCGGAGACGGTGACGGGAGGACGGCCGTGAACGGGAGGGTGCGGCCGGTGCGGAAGCACCGCGCGTACGGGGACGGCCTCGCGCGAGGGGAGGCGGACGGATGAGCGGCCGGGCACGACTCGCGCTGTGTGCCGCGGTGGCCACCCTGTGTGCCGCCGGTGCACTGCTGCCGCTGGTGGATCCGATGGGCTGGATCTTCCAGGCGGCGATCCTGCTGGCGATCACGACCGGGGTGGGCGCGCTGGCCCGCCGGGTCCCGCTCGCCGGACCGCTGACGATCGCCGCCCAGCTGCTGGTCCTGGTCCTGCTGCTGACCGTGCTCTTCGTGCCGGCCGACGCCGTACTCGGCCTGCTGCCGGGCCCGGACGCGCTCGCCGCCTTCGGCCGGCTGCTGCGGAGCGGCGCCCAGGACGTCGGCCGGTACGCCATCCCCGCCCCGGTCACCCCCGGCATCCGGCTGCTGCTGGTCGCCGGGGTGCTGCTGATCGGCCTGATCGTGGACGCCCTGGCGGTGACGTACCGCAGCGCCGCGCCGGCGGGCCTGCCGCTGCTCGCCCTCTACTCGGTCGCGGCGGGGCTGGCCCAGGGCGGTGCGGGCTGGCTGTGGTTCCTGATCGCCGCGGCGGGCTATCTGCTGCTCCTGCTGGCCGAGGGCCGCGACCGGCTCTCCCAGTGGGGCCGGGTCTTCGGCGCCACCGGCCCGGGCGGCGGGCCGGGTTCCGCGGCCGGCGGACCGGCCACCGCGCCGGTCCGTACGGGCCGGCGGATCGGCGCCCTGGTCCTCGGCATCGCCCTCGTGGTGCCCGCCGCGCTGCCCTCCCTCGGCGACGGACTGCTCGGCCCCACCGGCGCCGGCCCGGGCCGCGGCGGCGGGGGCGGCACGATCTCCGCGGTCAACCCGCTGGTGTCGCTGCAGGACAGCCTCAACCAGCCCGAGGACCGCGAGGTCCTCAACTACCGCACCACCGCCGCCGATACCCGCGATCTGTACCTGCGGATCGTCGCCCTCGACCAGTTCGACGGCACGACCTGGAAGCCGTCCGAGCGCACGGTCACGGACGTGCCCGAACGGCTGCCGGAGCCGCCCGGCCTCAGTTCCGCGGTCGGCCGCGAGCGGATCAACACCTCCATCTCGACCGCCGGGTGGTACGCACAGAACTGGCTGCCCCTCCCCTATCCCGCGTCCCGGGTGGACATCTCCGGCCGCTGGCGCTTCGAGCCGCAGGGCCGCACGCTGGTCGGCGACCGCGGCCAGAACACCCGCGATCTGCAGTACCAGGTGGAAAGCCTCCAGGTGCGGCCCACCTCCCAGCAGCTGGCCGCCGCACCGGCACCGCCCGGCGAGGTGCTGCGCGAGTACACCAAGGTGCCCGCCTCGCTCCCCCCGGTCGTCCGATCCACCGCCCGCCGGATCACCCGGGGCGCCCCGACCGCCTACGCCAAGGCCGTCAAGCTCCAGGACTGGTTCGCGCTCTACGGCGGCTTCACGTACAACACCGAGGTCCGGGCCGGCAGCGGTGCCGAGGCGATAGCCCGGTTCCTGCGGCAGAAGGAGGGCTTCTGCGTCCACTTCTCGTTCTCGATGGCGGCGATGGCCCGCACGCTGGGCATCCCGGCCCGGGTGGCGGTCGGCTTCACCCCGGGGACGAAGCAGCCCGACGGCACGACCTCGGTCAGCCTCAAGGACGCGCACGCCTGGCCCGAGCTGTATTTCCAGGGCATCGGCTGGACCCGTTTCGAGCCCACGCCGAGCCGCGGCAGCATCCCGGACTACGCCTATCCCGACACCTCGGGCAGCACCGAGCCGGGCCGCCCGGACCCCGCGCCGGCCCGGCCCGTACCGCCCACGGAGGGCCCGTCGGCGACGCCCTCGTGCGGCCCGGGTGAGCATCCGGCCGGCAGCGGGGCGGACTGTCCGCCGTTGCCCGCGCAGTCCGGCGCCCGCCCCTCGGACGATGGCTCGTCCCCCTGGGCGGTGGCCGCTCTCGGGCTGGTCGCGCTTCTCGTCCTGCTGCTGCCCCTGGTCCCGCTGCTGTGGCGGCTGCGGCTGCGCTCCCGGCGACTGGCGCCCGGCGGCCCGGGCGGGAGCGGCGCGACGGACGCCGGCGGGGCGGCGGCCGCGCTGGCGGCCTGGCAGGAGCTGCTGGACACCGCCTGGGACTTCGGGATCGTCCCGGACGAGTCGCTGACCCCGCGCAGGGCTGCCGCCCGGATCATTCGCGTCGGGGAATTGCAACCGGAGCCGGCCGCCGCCGCGCGCCGGGTCGCGGAGGCGGTCGAGCAGATCCTCTACGCCCCGCGCCCTCGGCCGGTGACCGGGCCGGCCGGCGACGTCCAGCACGTGCTGGCCGGATTGCGCGCCGGTGCGCCCCGTGGGCTGCGGCTGCGGGCACTGTTCGCCCCGCGCTCGGCCGCCCGCCTCCGCCGGGCCGGCGCAGCCCGCTGGGCGTCCCTGCGCCTCCGCTGCCGTACGAGCCGCCCGGTGACCGCACTACGGCGAGCGACGTCCACGCTCCGGCGGGGGCGGCGACAGGGGGCGTAGGGCGCAGGGCGCAAGGGCGGCGTCCGGGGCGCGGGGGGTGCGTCCGGTGTGGGGGCGGGGCCAGGGCTGGGGAGCGTCCAGGGCGTGGGGCGGGGCCAGGGCGTGGGGCGGGGCCAGGGCGTGGGGCGGGGCCAGGGCCGGGGCGTGGGGCGCGTCCAGGCGTGGGACGGACCCGGGGCGCGAGCGGGGGCCCGGGCGGGGGCGCGCCCGTTGGACGGCCCCGCCGGCGTCGTGCGACCACCCGCGACGTCCGCCAGGGCCAGGGGCCAGGGACACCCGGTGGGCCAGGGGCGCCAGGGCCGCGAGGTCAGCGGGGACGCGAGGCCGGCGGGGCCCGAAGCCCGGCGAGAACGCGACGCCCGGGCAGGGCCACGACGCCCGGCGCGGGCGTACCCAGCTGATTCGGCGCTGGTGTACCCAGCTGACTCGGCGCGGGCGTACCCAGCTGGCCCGGCGCGACCCTACCGCCTGCTGCGACGGCCCGACCGGCAGCAAAACCTGCCGACGGCAGCAGAACATGCCAGCGGCAGAAGTACGTGCCAGCGGCAGCAAACCCTTCCCGCGGCAGCAGAACGTGCTGTGGCCGCCCGAAGGAATCGGGCGGCCACAGCACGGAAGCCGGGGACGCGCGACGGCGCGTCAGGGGGAGGACGTTCGGAGCGGGGTCAGTGGCCCTGCTGCTCGTCGCGGCGGCGCTGCCAGCGGTCCTCGATGCGGTTCATCATCGAGCGCCGCGGCCGGGCCTGACGCCGCGCCGGGCCTTCGGCGCCGGCGCGCTGTTCACCGGGCTTGGGCGCCTTGCGCCACCCGGTGACCGCCAACACGGCACAACCGAGCATCACGAGGAAACCGACCACGCTGATCCAGATCTGCTGCGCGACCATGCCGGCCATGAGCAGGGCGATACCCACCAGGAAGCCCGCGACCGCTTGGTAGACCCGTCGCCGGGTGTACGTACGCAGCCCGCTTCCCTCAAGCGCTGTCGCGAACTTGGGATCTTCGGCGTACAGCGCTCGCTCCATTTGCTCGAGCATGCGCTGCTCGTGCTCCGAGAGCGGCACGGAGTCCTCCTACTCGTCGGTCGCGGGGGGCGACCGGGGTGCGACCCTTTCAGGATAGGCAGGGAATCGCCCCCGTGAAACCCGCCCCTCGACGCCAGTTCACTGTCCGGGCCGCCGTGGTGGCCGGGGGTGATGCTGGCTGCATTCCCCACCCGCCTGTCCGTCATGCCGGAACGTCGTACACCGATCATACGGGGCCAAGGGGCTGATCGGGTGGCCTGTGGCCGACCGCACGCAGCCGGCCGGGCCCGCTCCCCCGTCAGTCGCGCTCGGCGAGGACGTGCAGCTGGGTGGCGACGGCATGGAAGGCGGGCTGCTCGGCGGCGGCCGCCTCCAGCTTCAGCAGGGCCTCCACGGCACCCGGCTCGGTGTCGACGAGTACCCCGGGGACCAGGTCGGCGAAGACCCGGACGCCGTGCACCGCACCGATCTCCAGGCCGGTGGCGGAGACCAGGCCGGTGAGCTGTTCGGCGGTGAACCGGCGGGGCATCGGGTCGCCCTCGCCCCAGCGGCCGGCCGGGTCGGTGAGGGCCTGGTGGGCCTCGGTGAAGTGGCCGGCCAGGGCGCGGGCGAGCACGGCACCGCCGAGGCCGGCCGCGAGCAGGCTGAGGGTGCCGGCCGGGCGCAGCGCGTCGACGGCGTTGCGGATGCCCTCGGCCGGGTCGTCGACGTACTCCAGCACGCCGTGGCAGAGCACGGTGTCGTAGCCACCGCGCTCGACCACGTCGAACAGGCCGTGGGCGTCGCCCTGGACGGCCCGGATCCGGTCGGCGACACCGGCCTCCGCGGCCCGGCGCTCCAGGGCGAAAAGGGCGTTGGGGCTGGGGTCGACGACCGTGACGCGGTGGCCGAGGCGGGCGACCGGCACGGCGAAGTTGCCGGTGCCGCCGCCGGTGTCGAGGACGTCCAGGGCGTCGCGCCCGGCCGCCTTGACCCGGCGCTCCAGGGCGTCCTTCAGGACGTCCCAGACCACGGCGGTACGAAGGGATGCGCGCGGGCGCAGCGGGTCAGACACGGCGGGTGGCTCCTCGGCGGGGGCATGAACATCCAGTCGTCCACCACCCTATTCCGTCCCGCGCCGTCCGCCGCCCACGGAGCCCCGCGGAGCGGGTGAGGGCCTGCTCATCCCGCCCCGCCGGGGCCTCGCGGCCCGTCCGTGACGCTCCCCGGCGGAGCCCCTGGCCCCGCCGCCGGCGGCCCGCTCACTCCGCCGGTGACGCCCCGCGCCTCCCGCGCGGCGGCCCGCTCATCCCGCCCGCTGGGGCGGCAGCGGCGGCTGGAGGAGCAGCATCCGTTCGACCAGGCGCAGGAACATGGCGACGTCCCGCAGGAGGTCGTCGGCGTCCCGGCTGCTGGCCGCGCCGGTTATCCCGGCCTCGGCCCGGGCCCGGCGGGCGGCGCCGGAGGCGAACAGGGCGCTCCACTCGGTGAGTTCGGGCGCGACCTCGGGGAGGAGATCCCAGGCGCTGCGGATGCTTTCCCGGCGGCCGCGCCGCGGAGCGGCTCCCGGCCGGCGGCGTAGGGTGGGCTCCGGACGGGCGCGCACGGCGAGGACGGCGGCTGCGGTGCGCAGCGCGGCCAGATGGGCGGTGGCGAACCGCTCGTTGGGGGCTTCCAGGGTCCGCGCTTCTTCGAGGCCCTGCTGGGCCTGGGCGAGCAGGGCCAGGGCGGCGGGTGGTGCGGCCGCCCTGCGCAGGACGGGGTGGACATCGCTCGGGGGACCGTACGCAGCGGAACTGGCCCCGGTGGGACGAGCTGCCATGACGAACCTCCTGTCGTCACATGCCGGTTCGGGGCCGAACGCTGATTCGGCCCGTCTGACCCCATCGTGCGGCACACCACTGACAATCGGCCCTGACCTGCACTTTCCCTGGCCTGACGGCGAATTTCACGCGGAGCGGGGCAAGCGGGGGCGATTGCCGGGCCCGAACCGGTTCACCGGACCCCCTTGCGGAACCCGGGGTGGGATGCGGCATACTTTTTGTACTGACCAGTCAGTACAAGGGAGGGATCGTGGACAGCACCCCGCACGGGGCGGCGGTCACGGCCGAGCGGTTCGGGGTCAAGGGCCCCCGCGGCTGGGCGTTCCGGAACGTCGACATCACGGCCGGCCCCGGCTCGCTGATCGCTGTACAGGGCCCGTCGGGCTCGGGCCGTACGTGCCTGCTGCTCGCGCTCACCGGCCGGATGAAGTCCGCCGAGGGCACCGCCGGGATCGCCGGACTGGCGCTGCCCAAGAAGAAGGCCGCGGTCCGGTCGATCACCGCACTCGCGCATGTGCCCGGGATCGCCGATCTCGAACCCGCCCTGACCGTAGGTGAGCACCTGCGGGAACGCGCCCTGTTGCAGGGCCGGTTCGGCGGTTCGCTGCGCGCCCTGCTGCGGCCGCGCCGGGAGCGCCGGGCCGAGGCCCGCGCCCTGGTGGACGACGCGCTGACGACGGCCGGACTCGACCTCGCGGCGCTGCCCAAGGGGATCCGTACGTCGGTGCGCGACCTGGAGCGGCTGGAGGCGCTGCGGCTCTCCGTGGCGCTCGCGATGATCGGCCGGCCCCGGCTGCTGGCCGTCGACGACACCGACCTGAAGCTGTCCGACGGGGAGCGTGCCGCCGCCTGGGAGATGCTGCGCGGCATCGCCGCGGCCGGCACGACCGTCCTCGCGGTGTGCAGCGAGCCGCCCGGGGACGGCGCGGACGTGGTGCTGGTCCGGACCGGCAACCGCCCGGAGCGGACCGGCGGGCAGGACGCGGGAGGCGCGCGGGACGCGGCCGCGGAGCCCCCCGCGCAGGGGCCCGAGGAGCCGGCCGCCGGGGACGGCGACGGCGAGGCGAAGCACGACGACGCGAAGGACGACGAGGAGGGGGCGGCCGATGCGTTCGCCGAAGCTGGCCGCGCTTGAGCTGAAGCGGTTCGGGAGGGGGAAGCTGCCGCGCGCCGCACTGGCCGCGCTGCTGCTCCTGCCGCTGTTGTACGGCGCGCTCTACCTGTGGTCCTTCTGGGACCCGTACGGGCGGCTGGACAAGGTACCGGTCGCGCTGGTCAACGAGGACAAGGGCGCCGAGGTCGGCGGGAAGCACCTCTCCGCGGGCGACAGCATCGTCGACGGCCTCGCGGACAGCCACACCTTCGACTGGCACCCGGTGGGCGCCGCGGAGGCCGCCCGGGGCGTCGAGGACGGCACGTACTACCTGTCGCTGTCCATCCCGAAGGACTTCAGCCGGCGGATCGCCTCCAGTTCGGGCGACCACCCGGAGACCGGCGCCCTCAAGGTGCGCACGAACGACGCGAACAACTACATCGTCGGGCAGATCTCCCGGACGGTGTTCTCCGAGGTGCGCGCGGCGGCCTCGGCGAAGTCGTCGCGCACCTTCCTCGACAAGATCTTCGTCTCGTTCTCGACGCTGCACGGCAGGACCGAGCAGGCCGCGAACGGTGCCGACCGGCTCAAGGACGGCATCGGGCAGGCCGAGGACGGCGCCGGCAAGCTGGCCGACGGTCTGGGCAGCGCCAAGAACGGCAGCGGCAGGCTCGTCACCGGCCTCGGTGACCTCAACGCGGGCGCCGGACGGCTCTCCCGAGGGAGCGGTGACCTCGCCCGCGGCGCCGGTACGGCCGCCGACGGCTCGCGCCAACTGGCCGACGGCGCGGGGCAGGTGGCCGACGGGACGCAGCAACTGGCCGACACCGTGAACGGCGTCGTCGGCAAGGTCGGGCCGTTCGTCCGGGCCCACGGCAAGGAGATCGGCGAGGCCGCCCGGCTCGTCGCGGACGGCTCGCAGGCGGTCCGCGACCACCTGGACAAACTGCCCGCGGCGGCCTCCACGGGGGCCAGGCTCTCCCGGGGCCTCTCCGACCACCTCGCCGCCTACTACCGGCTGCGCTGTGAGAGCGGGGTCACCCTCGACACCTCCTGCGCCGAACTGAAGCGGATCAAGGACCAGGCGGCCACCGCGGCGGACCGGGCCGAGGAGGTCAGCGGCTACGTCCACGACCAGAAGAACCTCGACCGGCTGGGCCGGGACCTGGACACCCTGCACTCCCTGGCGAGCGAGCTGGCACAGCGCGGCCCCACCCTGGGCGCCGACATGGACGCCGCGGTCAAGAAGATCAACGACCTCAACGACGGTGCCCACAAGGTGTCCGCGGGCGCCCGCAAGCTGGCCGCGGGCAACGCGAAGCTCGCCGCCGGCGCGGACCGGCTGAACGACGGTGCGCACCGGCTGCACGACGGCGCGGGCCGGGCCGCGACCGGGATGCAGGACCTCGACTCCGGGGTGGGCAAGCTCAAGGACGGCGCGCAAACCCTGGACGGCGGCATGTTCAAGCTCTCCGACGGCTCGCAGAAGCTGGCCGGCGGGCTGCACGACGGGGCGAAGCGGATCCCCGACTACGGCAAGAAGGAGCGCGACGCCCGCACCCTGGTGATGTCCGACCCGGTGCAGCTGGCCTCCGGCGCCGCCCACAAGGCGCCCAACTACGGCACCGGTTTCGCGCCGTACTTCATCCCGCTGTCGCTGTGGGTCGGCGCCATGGTGGCGTACATGCTGATCCAGCCGCTCAACAGGCGGGCGCTGGCGATGGGTGCCTCCTCCTGGCGGGTGGCGGTCTCCGGCTGGCTGCCGGTGGTCGGCGTGGGCGTGCTGCAGACCGCGGCCCTGATGGCCGTACTGCACTTCGGGCTCGGACTGCAGATGGCCAGGGCGGCCGGCACGCTCGGCTTCCTGGTGCTGGTCACGGCCTGTTTCTCGGCGATCGTGCAGTGGCTGAACGCACAGTTCGGGCCGGCCGGCCGGATCCTGGTGCTGGCGCTGCTGATGCTCCAGCTGACCTCGGCCGGCGGCACGTACCCGGTGCAGACCAGCCCCGGCTTCTTCGGCGCCATCCACCCGTATCTGCCGATGAGTTACATCGTGGAGGGGCTGCGCCGGCTCATCACCGGGGGCGACCTCGCGCCCGTGTGGCAGGGCGGTGCGGTACTGGCGGCCTTCACCGTCGGCGCGCTCCTGCTGACCTCGCTGACCGCCCGTGGCCGCCAGGTGGTCCGGATGAAGGACCTCCACCCGGAGCTGAGCCTATGAGCACGCACACCCCGGAGAGCGGCACAATCCCCTCCATGGACAGCTCCAACACACGCCGCGACGCCACCCGGCGCAAGCTCTTCGAAGCCGCGGTCACACTCATCGCCGAACAGGGCTTCTCCTCCACCACGGTGGACGAGATCGCCGAACGGGCGGGGGTCGCGAAGGGCACGGTCTACTACAACTTCGCGAGCAAGAACGTTCTCTTCGAGGAGCTGCTGCGGCACGGCATAGAGCTGCTGGCGACCTCCCTGCAGGCGGCCGCCGACGAGGTCACCGACCGGGGCGGCAGCCGGATCGACGCACTGGACGCGATGATCCGGGCCGGGCTGGACTTCATCTCCCGCTACCCGGCGCTCACCCAGCTCTACGTCGCCGAGCTGTGGCGCACCAACCGCGCCTGGCAGTCGACGCTGATGGTGGTGCGGGAGCGGGCCATCACGGTCGTGGAGAACGTGCTGCGCGAGGCGGTCGACCAGGAGGAGCTGAGCGGGGAGATCGACATTCCACTGACCGCCTCGGCACTGTTCGGGATGGTCCTGGTGGCGGCCCTGGACTGGCAGTCGTACCAGCCGGACCGGTCGATCGACGAGGTGCACGCCGCGTTGTCGCGGCTGCTGCAGGGCCGGGTCAGCGGCCGTTCCACGGAAGGCCGGTGACGACCGGCCAGGGAAGCAGCGGGTAGCTGCGGACCGACCGCAGAAATGGACGAGTGCGCGCCGTATTGGTCAGGTACGGCGCGCACTCCTTTGTGTTCCCCCGGGGGGCCGCACCGGAGAGTGCGCCACCCTGGCGCGGATCGTTCCCCCGCCGATCCGACCAGGGCGGCGTTTCCCCCGTGCTCCCCGTGCTCCCCCGTGGAGCCCCCGTACTCCCCCGTCTTCCCCCGTCACGTCCGGGAGCCGCGCTGCTCCGCCGCCCCGTGTCGGCGGTGCGGCGCCGCTTCCCTTCCGTGGCCCCCACTCTTCCGTCCGGACGGCCGCCGGCCCATCCGCGTACCTACTCATCTGGCCGTCTGAGTACGGATACTCAAAACTGAGCACCGGGCCCCACGGGCGGCCTACCATCTGCGGCGTGGCCGTACTTCCCTTGGTTTTCACCAGTGGCTGGGCGAGCGGGATCAACGCCTACGCCGTCGTCCTGCTCCTCGGCCTGCTCGGCACGGCCGGCGTCACCGACGACGTGCCCGCCGCGCTGCAGCGCCCCGACGTGCTGATCGTGGCCGGGGTGCTCTTCCTGGTCGAGGCGATCGCCGACAAGGTCCCCTACGTCGACTCGGTCTGGGACGCGGTGCACACGGTCGTCCGGCCGGTCGCGGGCGGCGTGGTGGCGGCGCTGCTGGCCGGGCACGACGGGTCGCTGCCCCAGCTGGCGGCGGGCGCGGTGGGCGGCTCCACGGCGCTGCTGAGCCACTTGGTCAAGGCGGGCACCCGGATCGCTGTGAACACCTCGCCGGAGCCGGCCAGCAACATCGTGCTGAGCCTGCTGGAGGACCTGGGCGTGGCCGGGATCGTGGTCTTCGCGGTGTTCCATCCGGTGATCGCGGCGTCCATCGCGGCCCTCCTGCTGCTCACGGGCATCGTGGTGGTGGTCGTGCTGTGGTCGCGGATCCGCCGGTATCTGCGCCGGCGACGGGCCCGGCGCGCGGAGAAGCGGCTGGCCGCGGCGGGCGCCGGGGTACCGCCGACGGGCTGAGCGGTCCGCCGGCCGCGGCCGCACCCGCCCGTTCCGGCGTTGTCGGTGGCGGCGGATAAAGTCGCAGGCATGGCACGGATTGCAGTGATCGGCGCCGGGATGGGCGCGATGGCGGCCGCTGCCCGGCTGGCCGTCGCGGGCCACCGGGTGGCGGTGTTCGAGCGTGCCGCGACGCACGGCGGCGCGGTGCGGCAGCTGGCGCGGGACGGTTTCACCTTCGACACGGGACCGGGCCTGCTGCATCTGCCCGCGGTCTACCGCGACCTGTTCATCAAAACCGGCCGCGAGCCGCTGGAGAGCTGCCTGGAGCTGTCCCAGGTCGATCCCGCGAGCCGCCATGTCTTCGCCGACGGCACGGCGGTGTCGCTGCCCAACGCCTCGCGTGCCGGGGTCCTCACGGCGCTGGACGAGGCGCTGGGCGCGGGTGCCGGTGAGCACTGGAGCGAGCTGGTGGGCCGCGCCCGCGACGCCTGGGACGCCGCCCGCCGACCGCTTCTGGAGGAGCCGCTGTGGCAGGACTGGCGGGTGCTGGGGCGCGATCCGTATCCGGCGGTGCGCCGGCGCGGGCTGTTCGGCCGGCGCGACAAGGGGCCGACGACGGCCACCCTCGCCGAGATCGCCCGCCGCGAGCTGACCGACCCCCGGTTGGTCGCCCTGCTGGAGAGCCATGCGCTGGCGTACGGCCTGGACCCGCGCCGTGCCCCGGCGAGCGCCGCGGTGCTGCCGTACATGGAGCAGACCTTCGGCAGCTGGTACCCCCGCGGCGGTGTACGGGCGCTGGCCGACGCGCTGTACGAGCGCTGTCTGGCCCGCAAGGTGGAGTTCACCTTCGGTGCGGAGGTGACCGGGATCGCCGAGAAGGACGGCCGGGTGGCGGGCGTCGAGCTGGCCGACGGCCGGCGGGAGGAGGCCGCCTTCGTGGTCGCGGGCCTCGATCCGGCCCGGCTGCCCGGGCTGCTGGGCGGCCGCGAGCCGTACGGCGCGGACGAGGTGCGGCCGCGGACCGGCCCGGCGGACCGCGCCCCGGGGCGGCTGACGGTCTGTCTGGCGCTGCGCGGGCCCCGCGAGGCCGGCGCGGTACACCGCACGGTGGTCCATGCCGCGGACCGCGCCGCGGAGTTGGCGGGCGTGTTCGGGGACGGCAGCGGGGGCCCGCGGACGCCCTGTGCGCGGCCGACGGTGACGGTGCTGCGCCCGGACGACCCCACCACGCGGCCCGACGGGGAGCACGAGGCGGTGACGCTGTCCGCCACGGTTGCCGCGCACGGCCCGGTGGACCGGCCCGACGGTGCGGCCGTCGAGGAGGCGGCCGACCGGCTGACGGCGGTGGCCGAGGCCGCGGTGCCGGGGCTGCGCGAGCGGGTGCTGTGGCGTGAGGTGCTGCCGCCGGCGGACGAGGAGGCGATACCGGCCCCCGCGCTGCCGGGCCAGGAGGGCCGCTTCCTGCGGCCCGGGAACCGCACCCGGATACCGGGGCTGTACGCGGTCGGCGGCTGGTCACATCCGGGCGGCGGTCTGGCGCACGCCGGGATGTCGGGGGCGCTCGTCGCGGGCCTGATCGTGCACGGCGACGACTGGCACGGCTCCACGTAGGGCCTGGCCGGGGCGGTCGGGGGAAGTCAGGGGCGCTCGGAGCGGGCCGGGCGGCGGGCCGCTGCGGGCCGGGACGAGCCTTCGGCTCCCGGTCCCCGCTTCAGTAGCGGTACGGTCGGCCGTCGTAGTCCTGCTGCTGGTACGGCGGGTAGGGCTGCTGCTCGGGCGGGAGTTCGTCACCGCGCTGCTGCGGGACCCAGACCCCGCCGGGCCGGGTCTCGCCGTAGCCCTGGCCGGGGTTCTGTCCCGCGGGCTGCTCCTGGCCGTACTGCTGCCCGCCGTAGGACGCCTGGCCGTAGGGGTCGGGCTGGGCGTAGGGGTCGGGCTGGGCGTAGGGGTCGTAGGGCGCGGCGTACTGCTGGCCGCCGTAGGGGTCGGAGTAGCCGGCCTGGCCGGAGCCGTCGCCGTAGGCCGCGTACGGGTCGGCGTAGGGGTCCTGGCCGGCCGCGGGCGCGCCGTAACTGCCGCCGTAGCCATAGCCGTTGGCGTCCCCGGTGCCGCTGCCCGCGGCGCCGTCCGCGGTGGCACCGTACGCGTCGTAACCGCCGTAACCGCCGTAGTCGCTGCCCTGCGGGGCTCGGGCGTCCGGGCTGTAGATGCCGTACTGGCCGGTCTCGTCGGGCAGCGGCTGCGGCGCGTAGACGGTGGTGGCGTCGATGGCGTCGAAGGACTGGGTGGCGAACACGCTCCGGTCCTGCGGGTCCTGGTACGGGTCCTGACCGCCGTAGCCGCCCGCGCCGTACCCGCCGCTCGCGTAGTCGTAGGAGCCCTGACCGGCGTAGGCGTCCTGACCCGCGTAGGGGTCCTGGCTGCCGTAGCCGTCCTGTCCGGCGTAGCCGTCCTGACCGGGGAAGCCGGGGCTCTGGAAGCCCCCGGTGCTCTCGAAGGTGTCCGGGCCCCCGTCCGCGCCCCGGCCGGGGCCGGCCTGCGGACCGTCGGCCGGGCCGGCGCCGGGACCGTCGGCGGGCGGCACCGCCTCGACGTCGGAGACCTCCAGGGACGGTTCCGCGGCGGGCGGTCCGGACCGGCGACCGCGGCGCCGCTTGCTCTCACCTGGCTTGCCGCCCAGCGCCCAGCCCTCGGTGAAGCCGCGCTTGAAGGAGAGCGTCACATTCGTCTGACCGATGGCGAACGCGATCAGACCGACCCCGATCACGATCACCGAGGGGATGATGACGCCGACGACGACGCCGAGGAAGCCGACGAAGGCGAGCAACCGCCAGCGCAGCCGGGCCTTGTACTGGAGCAGCACCTCGCCCAGCAGCCACAGGGCGACCAGACCGAACGCGAGGTAGAGGATCGTCCAGCCCATATACGCCCCTCTTCCGCCGCTCGCCGGCCACCGTGATCAGGGCCGCTGGTGCAGCCCCAGATTCTCGTAGATTTCCAGAGTCGCCGTGGAGTGGTTGAGGGTAATGAAGTGCAACCCGGGCACGTCCTCGGCCATCAAGCGCGAACACAGCTCGGTCGCGTACTCGATCCCAATGGAGCGTACCGCCGCCGGGTCGTCCTTGACGGCCAGGATGCGCTCGGCCAGTTCGGGCGGGAACGCGGCATTGCTGAGCTGCGCGAACCGCTCGATCTGACGGACGTTCGTGACCGGCATGATCTCCGGGATGATGGGTGTCTGGCAACCCGCCGCCGCGACCCGGTCGCGGAGCCGGAAGTAGTCCTCCGGGTAGAAGAACATCTGGGTGATGGCGAAGTCCGCGCCGGCCCGGCACTTGGCGACGAAGTGGGTCACGTCGGTGTCCCAGTCCGTCGAGCGCGGGTGCATCTCGGGGAAGGCGGCGACGCCGACGCAGAAATCGCCGGACTCCTTGATCAGCCGGACCAGGTCGGCGGCGTAGGAGACGCCGTCCGGGTGCTTGATCCAGTCGCCCATGGGGTCGCCGGGCGGGTCGCCGCGCAGCGCGAGCATGTTGCGGATCCCGGCGTCGGCGTACTGGCCGATGATGTTGCGCAGGTCCGCGAGGGAGTGGTTGACCGCGGTCAGATGGGCCACCGGGGTGAGGGTGGTGTCCGTGGCGATGCGCTCCGTGGCGCGCACCGTGCCGTCACGGGAGGTGCCACCGGCGCCGTACGTGACGGAGACGAAGGTCGGGGCGACGGCCTCGATCCGGCGAATGGCGTTCCACAGGGTCCGCTCACCCTTCTCGGTCTTCGGGGCGGCGAACTCGAAGGAGTAGGACTGCTTGCCGGAAGCGAGCAGGTCACGCACGGTCCGTGCGCGATCAGTCCTGGTGGAAGCTGTACCTAGGGCCATACGGGCAGGTTAACCAGCAGCCGGTCACACACCAACCGTCATCGGCGTTATGCCTGGTTGGTCCGGTTCATGTCCAGTGGGTGGACATTTTGCGGGCCGCCGGGGCCCGTCAGGCGTCCCAGGTCCGGATGCGCTTGGCCAGTGCGGCGGCCGCGGCGCCCGGATCGTCGGCCTCCGTGATCGCCCGGACCACCACCACCCGGCGGGCGCCGGCCGCCAGCACCTCGTCGAGGTTGCCGGCGTCGATCCCGCCGATCGCGAACCAGGGGCGCTCGGGTGCGCGCGCCGCGGTGTACCGGACCAGGTCCAGGCCGGGGGCGTGCCGGCCCGGCTTGGTGGGGGTCGGCCAGCAGGGGCCGGTGCAGAAGTAGTCCACGCCCGCTTCGGTGAGCGCGGCGTCCACCTCGGCCTCGGCGTGCGTGGAGCGGCCTATCAGGACGTCCGGGCCGAGCAGGGCGCGGGCGGCCGGGACGGGCAGGTCGCCCTGGCCGAGGTGCAGCACATCGCCGGCGGCGGCGTGCGCCACGTCCGCCCGGTCGTTCACGGCCAGCAGCTTGCCGTGCCGCCGGCAGGCGTCCGCGAAGACCTCCAGGTGCCGCAGCTCCTCGCCGGCCTCCATGCCCTTGTCGCGCAGCTGGACGATGTCGACCCCCGAGGCGAGCACCGCGTCCAGGAACTGCGGGAGGTCGCCCTGCTTCCTGCGGGCGTCCGTGCAGAGATAGAGCCGGGCGTCGGACAGGGCCTGTCGTGCGGTGCTCATGGGCGGCTTCCCCCCAGGTCAGGGGCGTACGGACCGGGTCTGCCGGTCCGTACGCCCCGAAAGGTGGTCATGGATCGAGGTGGCTGCGGAGGCCGCCGCGGCTGCCGGGGGCGGCCGCGGCGGCGGGGGCGTCAGACGGCGAGGGCCTGGGCCCGGCGCTTGACCTCCGTGCCGCGATTCTCGCGCAGCGCCTGGGCCGGGGTGCCGGGCAGGCTCTCATCCTCGGTGAACAGCCACTCCAGCATCTCCTCGTCGGTGAAGCCGTCGTCCTTGAGGAGGGTGAGGGTGCCGACGAGGCCCTTGACCACCTTGTCGTCCTTGATGAAATCGGCGGGCACCTGGAGCACCCGATTCTCTCCGCGGCGCACCGCGATCAGCTGGCCCTCCTTGACCAGCTGCCGGACACGGGTCACCTCGACGCCGAGTTGTTCGGCGATGTCGGGGAGGGTGAGCCAGGCGGGAACGAGTCCATCGATCTTTGCGTCAATCTCGGTCACAGGACAAGCCTGCCACCTCGCACTGACAGCCGGTAGCCGGGCATCCCCATCAGGGGCTTTCCGGCACACCGGAGGGTGACGACGGGCCCGCGGCGCGGCCGCCGGTGCGCCTGCGGTGCCCCCGGCGCCCCCACCGCCCGCCGGCTACAGCGCCGCGGCCTTCAGCGGTACCGCCGCGTTCGCCGCCCGCTCCCGGTCCAGGACCACGCCCCGCTCGATGAGCTTGCGCCCCTGGGCGAGGTCCCTGGGCCGCCCCACGGCGAGCAGGGCGACCAGCCGGCCCGCGGGGCTCCCGCCGGCCGGCGTCCCGCCCGGCCCCTCGGCGCCGCGCAGCCAGAGCACCGACCAGGCCGCGCCGGAGGGATCGCCGCGCCACACCAGCTCGTCGGAGTCCACGTGGTGGCCCACGTACTGCACGAACCGGCCGAACTGCTCGGACCAGAAATACGGGACGGGGTCGTAGACCAGCCCCTCGGATCCCGCGCGGGCGATGTTCTCGGCGACCGTACGGGGGCCCTGGAGGGCGTTGTCCCAGTGGTGGACCAGCAGGCGGGTGCCGTAACGGGTGGAGGGGAAGGAGGCGCAGTCGCCGACCGCGTAGACATCGGGGGCGGAGGTGCGCAGCCGTTCGTCGGTGAGCACGGAGCCGTCCTCGGCGGAGACCTCGACGCCCGAGCCGGCGAGCCAGGCGGTGGCGGGGCGGGCGCCGATGCCGACGACCACCGCGTCGGCGGGCAGGACCGTGCCGTCGGCGAGGGTGACCGCCCCGGAGGTCACGGAGGCGACCCGGGCACCGAGCCGCAGCTCGGCGCCGGCGTCCGCGTACCAGCCGGTCATGTGGGCGGCGACCTCGGCGGGCAGCGCGCCGGCCAGCGGGCGGTCGGCGGCCTCGACGACGGTGACCGCGCAGCCCGCCTCCCGGGCCGCGGTCGCGAACTCGGCGCCGATCCAGCCGGCCCCGACGACCACGATCTCGTGCTGGGCGGCGAGCACCGGCCGCAGCCTTTCGGCGTCGTCGAGGGTGCGCAGCAGATGGACGCCGGGCAGCCCCTCGCTGCCGGGCAGGGTGATCGGGTCGGCACCGGTGGCGATCACCGCGTGGTCGTACGGCACCCGGCCCGCCTCCGTCTCGACCACGCGCTCCTGCGGGACCAGGGCGGTGACCCGGCGGCCGAGGTGGAGGTCGATGTTCAGTCCGGCGAAGTCGACGTCGAAGGCGGAGCCGTCGGCCTTGCCCAGCAGGACCGCCTTGGAGAGCGGGGGGCGGTCGTAGGGCTGGTGCGGCTCGTCGCCGATCAGCGTGATCGTGCCGGGCCAGCCCTGTTCCCGCAGGGCGACCGCGGTCTGCACGCCCGCGATTCCGGCGCCGACGATCACCACGCGCGGCGTGCGGTCAGGGGCCTGGGAGGACTTGCTCTGCTCGCTCACCCGATCACTCTAGGACGGGCGGCGACGCGGCTCGCAGCAGCGCGCAAGGAGATCTCTGACACACCGTCACGGACCGCCGCGCGGCTCCCCCGGGCCACCGGACCGGGTCCGCGTTCCCTTACGGCCCGTCGCGGCCCCGTATTAGGGTGACGGATGCACGCACTCGCGGGAGCCCGGGCGTACCGGGCTGAGAGGGAGGCTGACCGGCCTCCGACCGTACGAACCTGATCCGGGTCATGCCGGCGAAGGGAGGGGCTGGACGCCCATGCATCCACCTGCCACAGGAACCACGAAGCACCCCGATGCGCTCGTCGTCGGGGGCGGCATCATCGGGCTCGTCACCGCCTGGCGGGCGGCCGGCCGCGGGCTGACCGTCGCCGTGGCCGACCCCGCACCGGGCGGCGGCGCGGCACACGTCGCGGCCGGAATGCTGGCCGCGGTCACCGAGCTCCACTACGGCGAGCAGACCCTGCTGGGCCTCAACCTCGCCTCGGCCCGCCGCTATCCGCGGTTCGTCGAGGAACTGGAGGAGGCCGGCGGGCAGCCGACCGGCTACCGGCGCTGCGGCACCCTGGCGGTCGCCCTGGACGCCGACGACCGGGCCCACCTGCGCGAACTGCACGCCCTGCAGACCCGTTCGGGGCTGGACTCCCAGTGGCTCACGGGCCGGGAGTGCCGCCGCCTGGAGCCGATGCTGGCCCCCGGCGTACGCGGCGGGCTACGGGTCGACGGCGACCACCAGGTCGATCCGCGCCGGCTGGCCCATGCGCTGCTGGTGGCCTGTGAGCGCGCCGGGGTGGTCTTCCACCGCACGCGCGCGCAGCGGCTGACGGTCGACGCCGGGCGGGCCACCGGGGCCCAACTCGCCGACGGGACACGGCTGTCGGCCGGCCAGACCGTACTGGCGGCGGGCAGCTTCAGCGGCCGGCTGGCCGGGGTGCCCGAGGAGGTGCGGCCGCCCGTGCGGCCGGTCAAGGGCCAGGTGCTGCGGCTGCGGCTGCCGGACATGCCAGCCGGCTCCCCCGCCTTCCTGTCGCGCACCGTACGGGCCGTCGTCCGCGGCAATCCGCTCTATCTGGTCCCGCGGCAGAGCGGCGAACTGGTCGTCGGCGCCACCAGCGAGGAGCTGGGCTGGGACACCACGGTCACCGCGGGCGGCGTCTACGAGCTGCTGCGGGACGCGCACGAGCTGGTGCCCGGCATCACCGAACTGCCGCTCGTGGAGACCTGCGCCGGGCTGCGCCCCGGCTCCCCCGACAACGCCCCGCTGCTCGGCCCGACCGAGCTGCCCGGCCTGCACCTGGCCACCGGCCACTTCCGCAACGGTGTGCTGCTCACGCCGGTCACCGGTGACGTGATGGCCGAACTGCTGGCCACCGGGAGCCTCCCCGACGAGGCCCGCCCCTTCAGCCCCGCGCGCTTCGCCACCCCCTCCAAGGCCGCGCGCCCCCGCCTCCTCCAGGAGCAGCCCGTATGAGCGCCCCCGCCCCCACCGTCTCGCTGTCCGTCAACGGCGAACCCCGCGAGCTCCCCGGCGGCCTCACCCTCGACAAACTCGTCGCGACCCTGTCCTCGGCGCCGTCCGGGGTGGCCGCCGCGGTCAACGAGGTCGTGGTGCCGCGCACCCAGTGGCCCGCCACGCCCCTCCGCGACGGCGACCGGGTCGAGGTCCTCACCGCGGTCCAGGGAGGCTGACCCGCCATGGCCGAAACCGACCTCTCCCCCAAGACGCGCCCCGGCGCCTCCCCCGACATCTCCGACCCCCTCACCATCGCCGACACCACCTTCACCTCCCGCCTGATCATGGGCACCGGCGGCGCGCCCAGCCTCGACGTCCTGGAGCGGGCACTGCTCGCCTCCGGTACGGAGCTGACCACGGTCGCCATGCGGCGGCTGGACCCGACCGTGCAGGGCTCGGTGCTGTCCGTCCTGAACCGGCACGGGATCCGGGTGCTGCCCAATACGGCGGGCTGCTTCACCGCGGGCGAGGCGGTGCTCACCGCCCGGCTGGCCCGCGAGGCGCTCGGCACGGACTGGGTCAAGCTGGAGGTCGTCGCGGACGAGCGCACCCTGCTGCCCGACCCGATCGAGCTGCTGGACGCCGCGGAGACCCTGGTGGACGACGGCTTCACGGTGCTGCCCTACACGAACGACGATCCGGTGCTGGCCCGCAAGCTGGAGGACGTGGGCTGCGCCGCGATCATGCCGCTCGGCTCGCCGATCGGCTCCGGCCTGGGCATCCGCAACCCGCACAACTTCCAGCTGATCACCGAGCGGGCCGGCGTCCCCGTCATCCTGGACGCCGGCGCCGGCACGGCCTCCGACGCGGCCCTCGCGATGGAACTGGGCTGCGCGGCGGTCATGCTGGCCTCCGCGGTGACCCGCGCCCAGGAACCCGTCCTCATGGCCCACGCGATGCGCCACGCGGTGGCGGCAGGCCGCCTGGCCCATCGCGCGGGCCGCATCCCCCAGCGACACTTCGCGGTCGCGTCCTCCCCTGGGGGCGGCATGGCCGCACTGGATCCTGAGCGGCCGGCGTTCTGACCCGCCTCCCACGTAGTTGGCTGTCCCGCCGCGGGGCTCGCTCGCCGTTGCGCGCTTTGCGGCGCCGCGTACGTACCCGTCTCTCCCGCCGCGGGGGGTCTCGCCGTTGCGCCTGCGGCGGGCGGGGTGGGTGTCGGGTGCGGTGACGGGCCTCCAGGGCCGGTTGTGTGGACTGCTGACGCTTTACGTCCACACAACCAGCCCCTCCGGCCCGTCCCCTCCCGTTGTGGAAGAAGGAATGCGGTGTGTGGGGGCGGGCGTTGAGGCATGCAAGGGAGCCTGGGAACCCCTACGGGACGGTCGAACAGAACCCGTAAGGGTCGCGAGCGCCCCCTGCGGGGCCACAACCAACCGGGCCGGGCAAGGCATTCCCAAGACCCGACGACACCAGGTGCTCGATCAGCAATGCGCGCCCCCGCCCACCCGCACACTCCCCCAACGGGAGGGGACGGGCCGGAGGGGCCTTGTTCGTGGACGTAAAGCGCCAGCAGTCCACGAACAAGGCCCCGCAGGCC
>NZ_JBVKBL010000013.1:0-271982 GCF_055657085.1 Streptomyces sp. NPDC107765
CACTGGTCACACTTCCGCAGACGCAGCCAAGCCAGAGCCCGCCACTGCCACTACCAACGCCGAGGCCACACACACCACATGCGGTTGCAGTACTAAGGGCCCCTCCTCCCAGGTGCGGGCCGGGTAGGTGCGGGCCGGGTAGGGCCCCTCCAACCACCTCCCCCGACCCCCGGCCCTCCCGCCCCTCCCGCCCCGCCCGAAGCCCCCGAGCCCTACCGCAGGACCGCCGCCTCCTTCCCCTCCGCCAGCCCCACCGCCGGCCGGTCCGGACGCTGCGGCGCCACCCCGCCGATGCTCCGCAACCACGCCCACGTATCGGCCACCGTCTCGGCGACCGGCCGGCACCGCAGCCCCGTCGCCAACGCCCGGGACACATCCGCCCCGTACATCGCATCCCGCAACTCACCCGGCGCCAGCCACACCGGCAACTCGGTCCACGGCTCCACGCCGGCCGCGAGCACGTCCTCCGGCGCCGTCCAGCGCAGCTCCGCATCCGAGCCGGTGACCTTCACACAGCTCTCCAGCAACTCCCCCATGGTGGCGTGCCCGACCTCGCTCACCAGGTTGTACGCCCCGCCGAGCCCGGCCTCCAGCGCGTCCAGCGTCCACTCCGCGAGATCACGCACATCGATGTACTGCAGCGCCATCTCCCGCGGACCCGGCGCGAGCACCGGCCCACCACGGGCGATCCGGCCCAGCCACCACGGCAGCCGCCCGATGTTCTCGTACGGCCCGAGGATCAGCCCGGCCCGCACCAGCAGCGCCCGCTCCCCGAACGCCTCCAGGGCCGCCAACTCCCCGCCCCGCTTGGCCGCCGCGTAGTCCTCGGCGTCCGTGGCATCCGCGGACCCCGCCACCAGCGGCCCGCCCTCGTCCAGCCCGTAGGCCGCCGGATACGCGTACACCGACCGGCTGGACACGTACGCATACCTGCCGACCCGCCCGGCCAGCAGCCGCGCCGCGTCCCGCACCGCCGAGGGCGCACCGCTCCAGGTGTCCACCACGGCGTCCCATTCCCCCGCCCGCAACGCCGCGAGGCCCTCCGGGCCCGCCGCTCCCCGTTCACCGTGCAAGGCCGCCGCGCCCTCCGGCGCCGCATGCCGCCCCCGGTGGAAGACCGTCACCTGCCAACCCCGCGCCAGCGCCGCCTCGGTGACGGCCCGCCCCACGAACTCCGTACCGCCCAGCATCAGTAGCTTCATACCGCCGACTGTGCCGGACTGCGCCGCCCCGAACCAGCGCCGCACGCCGTCAGCGGAATCCCTGCCAGCGGAATTACCGGAGCCCCCGCCTCCGGCCCGCGGACGGCTCACGCCCTACGCCCGACGGCGAACGCGCACACCCATTGCCCGACGCCCGAGACCCGACGCCCGAGACCCGACGCCCGGTGATGGACGTCCGACGGCCGACGCGATGGACGTCCGACGCCCGACGGCCAACGGCCAACGGCAACCGCAACGGCCAACGATGAACGCTCAGTCCTCGGCCAGAACGAACGACGTACGGGCCGGCTTCAATCCCGGCACCTTGGCCTCGATCCGGTACTTGCCGGTCGGCACCGTGGCCGAACTGGGCGTCGCGCACTGCGGTCCGCTCGCCCGACGGTCCCACTCGACGGTGCGCTTCACGGAGCCGTTGGCCGGCACCTGCAACAGCGCCGGCGCGGTGCCCGAGGGGCAGTCGTTCGAGGCCCACACCCGGTCGTCACCCGCGGCGTCGCTGATCGTGAGCACCGCCGCCTTCCGCCCGAGGTCCACCTTGCAGGCCGCGTCAGCCGTGTTCTTGACGGTCAGCTCGAACTGCGGCTTCTTGCCCGGCGCGTACGAGCTCTTCACGCTCCGCAGCACCAACTCGACGTCTGGATCAGTGCAGTTGGGCAATGAAGAACTGGCCGGAACACCCTTCCCGGACCCCTGCCCGATCGGCCCGCCGGCTCCCGCGCCACCGCCCGACGCCCCGCCCCCGGAACCACCGCCGGCCCCGCCGCCCTCACCGCCGGCGCCGCCGCTCCCGCCGCCCGAGGAGCCCGCACCACCGCCGGAACCGGAGTCATCCCCTGACTCCCCTCCGGACCCCGACTCACCGCGTCCGCCGGGCTTTTGGCTGATCGCCGGGCCCGCGGACGAGGGTCCGGGCGTGATCGACGTCGCGGGTCCCTTGCCGTGCGCACCGCCCTTGCCCTCGTCGCCACTGTTGCCGCCGCCGCCCAAGTTGAGGGCCCACACGACCAGTAGGGCGAGCAGTACGACGATGGCCAGCGCAATGGCCCTCCGCCGCCAGTAGATGGAGGAGGGAAGCGGCCCGATCGGATTGCGCAGTGATCCCACGCGGAAACTCTACGAGAGATCAGCAGCCGCACCGGCCACTACCCGCCGCATCAGACTGCAACTTTTCCCATGATCAGCCTGGCCCTCACTGCCCACACCCGCCCAACCCCCCACACACAGCCCTTCCACCCCACCAACCCCACACATCCACCACCCCTCACGCACCACCGCCCACCCCACACACCCACCACCCCCGGTACAACACCGCCCACCCCCACACACCCATGCACCACCGCCCACCCCACCCCCTCGCCCCACGAGCAACCCACCACCCCCACGGTGCGGGCAGCGCCCGCGGACGACGGTGCGGGCAGCATCCTCCCGGGCCACCATGCGGGCAGTCCCACGGGTCAGTGCGGGCAGCCCCCGGGGCGCACCGCACCCCGGCCACTCTGCGGGGACGCTGCCCCCGGCCACTGCGCGGGCAGCGTCCCCGGCGGCGCCCAGCGCCTACGCCCCCTCTGGACGCGGCCACTCCACCTTGTGGCCGAAGCCCTGGCCGTTGTCGATCAGCCGTAGCCAGTCAGGGCGTAGCTCCCAGAGGGTGGTGCGTTCCAAGGCGGCCCGGAGCCGCTCGTCCGCCTCGACGAAGGGGAAGCGCCGGGTATAGGCCCGCCATCCGGCGTTCCGCTCGGCGCCCGACAGAGGCCGGCAGCGACCCCGGCCCTGAATTCCGGTCAGCGCGCTCCATTCCTGGCCGTCGCGTTGCACCGTGAAGGCGACCCGGGCCTCCGGGTCGGCCAGAGCCCGTCCGTGGCGGGTCGTGGTCGACGTGACGAAGTACAGCACCGGCCCGCCGACCGCACCTGCCGCCACCTCTACCCCCTCCGTCACCTCCTCCATCGTCTCCCCCACGTCGACCCCGCCGACCGCGTCGACCGCGTCGGTCGACTCCACCACGCCGGCGCCCCGGTCCGCCCCGGCCGCCTCGACACCGCCTGCGGCCGCGCCGACCCCGCCATCGGCTCCACCATCGGCCCCGTCAGCGGTCCCACCCGCGGCCTGGCTGGCATGGGCAGCATTGGGGGCGTCAGTGGCGACAGTCACGGCGAGGGTGGCGTGGGCGGGGGCAGTGTCGGTGGCGTACAGAACCGCGCAGGCCTGGGGACCCCCCTCGTCCACGTACGCCAGGGTGATCGTCGTGTGGGCGGCCAGTGCCTGCTGGATCGCATGCGGGCAGGGCAGGGAGCTCGCGGCTGTCGCGCCGCCATGCACCGACTCGCCACCATGCGCCGACTCACGGCCACGCACCGACTCGCCGCCCCGCCCTGACTCACCACCGCTCTCGGACCGGTCGCCACGCGCGGGCTCCCCGTCGCGTACGGCCTCGCCGTCGCGTACGGGATCCCCGCCACGCGCAGGGTCACTGTCCCGCACGCGCAAGGGCTCGCCGGCGCTGCTGCTCGGGTTCGCCGTACGTCCGGCGCTCTCTTCTGGTGTCTGCGGCATCTGCCTGTCGCTGCTGTCGTTCGTCTTCGCCATGTCCGTATCCCGGCCTTGTGCCCTACACCCCGCGCCGTGCGCCTTGTGCCCTATACCCCGCGCCTTGTGCCTGCGCCCTGCGTATTTTCCTGCGCGCCTCGGCTGGCCCGAGCCGACCTCGGTCTGGACCTGCCCAGCCGACCATGCGCTCAGCCGACCGTGCGCCCAGCTGACCATCAGCTGACCATGCCCTGCCCGCGTCTCCGCCTTGCTCGTCCCCGCCCCGTCATGCCCGGCCCTGGCGCGTCCTGCTCGCCCTGCCGCGTCTTCCCCCTGCCCGGGGCCGCCGCGCCCTGCCTTACCTACCCTCCTCTCCTCCTCGCCTCTCCTTGCCTCGTCCCTGCCTGGTCCGCCTTGTCGCCTCCTTCTATTCCGGCAACGATTACGGAGAGTAATCAGTTCCCGCGGAGTGTAATGAGTTTTGGTGAGTGTTCCCGAGGCGGTCTCGGGGGGCGGCGTACCGGCGGTAGCGGCCAAGCGTGCGTATGAGGTCCTCCTGCGAGTGGGTGGGCGTGCGGCGGGGCGCGGCCGGTGCGTTTCCTGGGCGCGGGCGGACGTGCCAGGATCGGCGGTGCCATGACTTCGACGCCTGTCACCTCATCTGCCACGTCCGACGCCGCCGAGACCGCTTCCGCCGCCGTTCCGGCCGCGGAGGCCGCAGACGGGACCGCGCTGCACGGGCCGGTCACCGACTGGTTCGACGAGCATGCCCGCGATCTGCCCTGGCGCCGCCCCGAGGCGGGCGCCTGGGGTGTGATGGTGAGCGAGTTCATGCTCCAGCAGACGCCGGTCAGCAGAGTGCTGCCGGTGTACGAGCAGTGGCTGGCCCGCTGGCCGCGCCCCGCCGACCTGGCCGCCGAGGCGCCGGGCGAGGCGGTCCGCGCCTGGGGCCGGCTCGGTTATCCGCGGCGCGCGCTGCGGTTGCACGCCGCCGCGTCCGCCATACAGGAGCGGCACGGCGGTGACGTACCGCGCGAGCACGCCCAGCTGCTGGCGCTGCCCGGCGTCGGCGAGTACACCGCCGCGGCGGTCGCCTCGTTCGCGTACGGGCAGCGGCACGCGGTGCTGGACACGAACGTGCGGCGGGTGTTCGCGCGCGCGGTGGCCGGCCGGCAGTTCCCGCCGAACGCCACCACCGCCGCCGAGCGCAAGCTCGCCCGCCAACTCCTGCCCGAGGACGAGGGGCTGGCGGCGCGCTGGGCGGCGGCCACGATGGAGCTGGGTGCGCTGTTGTGTACGGCGCGCACGCCGGAGTGCCACCGTTGCCCGATCGCCTCGCGGTGTGCGTGGCGGCTGGCCGGCTCCCCGGCGCACGACGGTCCGCCGCGGCGCACCCAGACGTACGCCGGTACCGACCGGCAGGTGCGGGGCAAGCTGCTCGCGGTGCTGCGGGAGGCGGTGGCGCCGGTTCCGCAGCAGGTGCTGGACGCGGTGTGGGACGAGCCGGTGCAGCGCGCCCGGGCGCTGGACGGGCTGGTCTCGGACGGCCTGGTGGAGCCGCTGGGCGGTGGCCGGTACCGGTTGCCGCTGTCGTAGACGGGTCATAGGCGGGGTCGTAGGCGGGAGCTCGATCAAGCTCGATCGACGTGGTCGGCCGAGCTCGATCGACGTGGTCGGCCGAGCCTGATGGGCACCCCTGCGTAACCGCCGCCCGTGGGCGTGCCCGCGCCCGTAGGCGTAACCGCCACCCGGCCCCGCACTCCCAGACCCCACACCCCCACACCCACCCCCACACCCACCCCAACACCCTCACGCCCTCCCCCCAGGGGCGGCTGCGCCCGCAGCCGCCCCTGACTCTTGACTGCCTTTCATGGCTGAAAAGGGGCGGTAATTGGCTGGATGGTGATTCTTCGATCGGGCGGTGCGGCAACCCGGCAACGGGGACGCGTGCGCTCCGACGAGTAGCCGTGAGGGGTGCCCTGGCTGGTGCCATGACGGCTGCCGTGACGGGTGCGAGGCGAGTGCCCTGAGCGTCATGGGCCTTTGGGCGGGGGTGTTGTCCGTCCGGAGTATGACGGGGCGGGGGTCGCCGTCCACCCGAGGTATGACCCCCGGCGGGCTGTTACACAACCGAGGGTTTTCCGTGCACTCGCTGTGGGGCCCACGCACATTACGCCGCAACACCCCCTCCGTAGCGTCTTCCACGTGCTGGAGATGACCGCCAGCGCAGTCAACGTGGGGAATCGCAAGCGGATCGGAGGCGTCGGGATGGCGACCAGCGGCGGCAAGGTACTGGACTTCGAAGAGTACGTGCGGACGCGGCAGGAGGCCCTGCTGCGCAGCGCCCGGCGTCTGGTGCCCGATCCGGTCGACGCTCAGGACCTGCTGCAGACGGCGCTGGTGCGTACGTACGGCCGCTGGGACGGGATCGCGGACAAGTCGCTGGCCGACGCCTACCTCCGCCGCGTCATGATCAACACCCGTACGGAGTGGTGGCGGGCCCGCAAGCTGGAGGAGGTGCCCACCGAGCAGCTGCCGGACGCGAGCGTGGACGACGGCACCGAGCAGCGCGCGGACCGGGCGCTGCTGATGGACATCCTCGGGGTGCTGGCCCCCAAGCAGCGCAGCGTGGTCGTGCTGCGGCACTGGGAGCAGATGAGCACGGAGGAGACGGCTGCCGCGCTCGGGATGTCCACGGGCACGGTCAAGAGCACGCTGCACCGTGCGCTGGCGCGGCTGCGTCAGGAGCTGCAGGCCCGCGACATCGACGCGCGGATGCTGGAGCGCGGCGAGCAGGACCGGGGGCGGCAGGACCAGGAGCGGTGCGCGGCCTGACGTGCGGGGCCTGACGTGCGAGGGAGCGGCTCCCCGGGCACGCGCGTGACAAATGTGTGAAAACGGTCACGTGGTCCGGAGCCGTACGGTTCACGGGTCGACGCGTCACAATCGCAGGGGACACCCCGGAACACTCCGGAACCTGGGGACACCTCGGGACACTCCGGAGCACCGCGGGAACGGCTTCGCCGGACGGCAGCGCGCTGCTCGGCGGGCGGCATTCCGTAGCGAGGACGGCTTTCACTCAGCAACGAGGACCACGACCACCACGCAGACCGACGACTATCGTCACTTCAGAGCCTTCAGAGCCTCCAGGCACTTCAGTCACTCGGCCTTCAGGCACTTCAGTCACTCACGAACAGCAGCGGGATCGGCGGCTGTGCGAGCAGCACGGTGAGCAGGAGCGGATTGTCCAGGAACAGGTTGACCAGGATCGGGTTGACCAGAGGCGGCGCGGCCACGGCAGGGGTGGCCGCCGTCGGCCTTTTGCTGGCCGGGTGCAATCCGGGGGGCGAGGGTGTGCGCAGCGAGGGGTCGGCGAGCAGCACCCCGGCGCCCAAGGCGGCGGCGAGCAACATGCCGAGTCCGACCTCGTCGGCCGGGTACAAGAAGGTCGACGCGGTCCGGCTGATGCGGGACGATCCGAAGGTCGGCGCGGATGTGAAGAAGTCCCTGTACAAGCCGTGCGCCGCCGACGAGTATCCGGTGGAGGTGACCTATGCGTCGCTGACCGGCGGTTCGTCGCCCGATGTCATCGTCAACGTCATGACCTGCGCGGATTCGGTGGGGATCGGGTCCTACGTGTACCGCAGGGACAGCGGGGCGAAGGACGGGTATGACAACGTGTATGCCAATGAGCAGCCGTCGGTCTCCGCCGCGGTCAACAAGGGTCAGCTGGAGATCTCGAAGCAGACCTATGCGGCCGGCGACCAGGTGTGCTGTCCGTCCGGTGAGGACGTGACGACGTACCGCTGGGCGGGCGGCCGCTTCCGCCAGGACAACCAGTACCACACCGACTACAGCAAGACCACCGTCGACAGCATCCCGGCGCCGGACGACAGCGGCGCGGGACCGGAGGGTTGAGACAACCGCATGGCCGACACCCATGTGCTTTTCGTCGAGGACGACGACGTCATCCGCGAGGCGACGCAGCTCGCGCTGGAGCGGGACGGATTCGTGGTCACCGCGATGCCGGACGGGCTCGCGGGGCTGGAGGCGTTCCGTGCGAACCGTCCGGACATCGCGCTGCTCGACGTGATGGTGCCGGGGCTGGACGGGGTGAGTCTGTGCCGGCGGATCCGTGACGAGTCGACGGTTCCGGTGATCATGCTGTCGGCGCGGGCCGACTCGATCGACGTGGTGCTGGGCCTGGAGGCGGGTGCGGACGACTACGTCACCAAGCCGTTCGACGGGGCGGTGCTGGTGGCGCGGATCCGTGCGGTGCTGCGCCGTTTCGGTCATGCCAGCGGCCCGGACGGTGCCAAGCCGGCCGGGGCGGCGGACGACGGCCCGGACGAGGCGGTGCTGCGCTTCGGTGATCTGGAGGTCGACACCGAGGGCATGGAGGTCCGCAAGGGCGGCGAGAACGTGGCGCTGACGCCGACCGAGATGCGGCTGCTGCTGGAGTTCTCCAACGCGCCGGGTACGGTCCTCTCGCGCGACCGGCTGCTGGAGCGGGTGTGGGACTACGGCTGGGGTGGTGACACCCGGGTCGTGGACGTCCACGTCCAGCGGCTGCGCGGCAAGATCGGCCAGGACCGGATCGAGACGGTCCGCGGTTTCGGATACAAGCTGAGAGGCTGACGCCGCCGGTGGTGAGGCTGGCCCTGCGGACAGGGCTGAGATGGAAGCTCAGCGCCGCGATCGCGCTCGTCGGAGCGCTGGTCGCGATCGCGCTGAGCCTCGTCGTGCACAACGCGGCCCGCCATTCCATGCTCGACAACAGCCGGGACGTGCAGGTCGAGCGGCTGAATTTCACCCAGAAGATCTTCGAGTCGACCAGCCGGCTGCAGTTCGGTGCGAAGCTCGACGATCCGGCGCTGCCGGCTCCGCTGCGCCGGGAGGTCGCGGAGAACGAGCGCGCGACGTATTTGCAGGACACCGGGGAGACGGCGCCGGAGGTGTGGGCGGCGACGCCGTTGAGCGACGGCCGGGTGCTGTCGATGCACGACCGTTTCCCGGATCGTTTCGCCGTTCTGGACGATCTCGACCAGGCGCTGCTGATCGGTTCGACCGCCGTGGTGGTGGGCGGCTGTGCGCTGGGCGTACTGGTCGGCGGGCGGCTGTCCAAGCGGCTGCGGAAGGCGGCCGCGGCGGCGGGGAAGCTGGCCGACGGGGACCGGTCGGTACGGATCCGGGACGAGGTCGGCGGCCGGGTGCGGGACGAGACGGACGATCTGGCGTGGGCGGTGGACGCCATGTCGGACGCGCTCCAGGAGCGGATCGAGGCCGAGCGGCGGGTGACCGCGGACATCGCCCATGAGCTGCGCACGCCGGTCACCGGTCTGCTGACCGCGGCCGAACTGCTGCCGCCGGGCCGCCCGTCGGAGCTGGTCCGGGACCGTGCGCAGGCGCTGCGGACGCTCGTCGAGGACGTCCTGGAGGTGGCCCGGCTGGACGGCTACGCCGAGCGCGCCGAGCTGCAGGACGTGGCGTTGGGCGAGTTCGTCACCCGCCGGGTGCGGGCCCTGGACCCGGACATCAGGATCGATGTCGTACGGGACTCCGAGGCGACCACCGATCCGCGCCGGCTGGAGCGGATCCTGGGCAATCTGATCGCGAACGCGGCGCGGCACGGCAAGCCGCCGATCGAGGTGACGGTCGAGGGCCGGGTGCTGCGGGTGCGCGATCACGGGCCCGGTTTCCCGGAGGCGCTGCTCCGCGAGGGGCCGAGCCGGTTCCGCACCGGCAGCAGTGACCGGGCGGGCCGCGGCCACGGGCTGGGCCTGACCATCGCCGCGGGCCAGGCCCGCGTACTGGGCGCCCGTCTGACCTTCCGCAACGCGGACGAGCTGACGGACGGCTCGACGGGCGCGATCTCCGTCCTCTGGCTGCCGGAGAACGCCCCGACGAATACGGGGAGCTTTCCCGTCATCCACCTTCCGGACAGATAGCCCACGTACCTGGCTCTCCCGCCGCGGGGCTTGCTCGCCGTTGCCGCTTTGCGGCGCCGCCCACGTACCCGGCTCTCCCGCCGCGGGGCTTGCTCGCCGTTGCGCTTTGCGGCGCCTCCCCCGTACTCGGCTGCAGCGCCATGGTTGTTGCTCGCCGTTGCGCCTGGCGGCGGGCGTTTGTTTGTCGGGTGCGGTGCCGGCCCTCCGGACTTCGTCCTCCGGTCCAGCCCCTCCCGTAGTGGGGGGAAATAGCTGAGTGGGGGTGCACGTGATCTCTCACGTGCACCCCCACTCGGCGTTTTTCACCCTCCACGACGGGAGGGGACGGGCCGGAGGCGCCCGCCGCAGGCGCTACGGCGAGAGTTCGTCGCGTCAGACAGCCGCCGGTACCCGCTCCTCCGGGCTGGGGGCCGCCTTGGGTGCGGCCCCGCCCCGCAGCGGGACCTCCTTGAGGAACCACGCCGCCGCGAAGCCGATGATGCTGACCAGGGCGCCCCACAGGAAGACCTGGTGGGTGCCGTTCGCCACCGCGTGCGCGTAGGCGTCCTTGATCACCGGCGGGAGCTGGGCCATGCGCTTGGGGTCCATCTGGGCGCCGCCGCCGGTCATCTTGGCGCCGGCGGCCTTGCCGAGCCGTGCGACCATCGTCGACTGCACCTCGTTGGTGAAGATCGCGCCGAGGATCGCGACGCCGAAGGAGCCGCCGATGGTGCGGAAGAGGGTGGCGGACGAGGAGCCGACGCCCATGTCCTTCAGCTCGACGCTGTTCTGGGCGATCAGCATCGTGGTCTGCATCAGGAAGCCCATGCCGGCGCCGAGCACGGCCATGTAGAGGCCCGAGGTGAAGCGGCTGGTGCCGGTGTCCATGAGGGACAGCACGGCCAGGCCCGCGGTGATCAGGCCGCCGCCGACCACGACGAAGACCTTGTACTTGCCGGTCTGGGTGGTGACCCGGCCGGCGAACAGCGAGACGACCATCATCGCCAGCAGCATCGGCAGCAGCAGCAGGCCGGAGTTGGTGGCCGAGGCGCCCTGCACGGTCTGCTGGAACAGCGGCAGGAAGGTCATCGACCCGAACATCACGAAGCCGACGAGGAAGCCGATCACGGTGACGAGCGAGAAGTTGCCGTTGCGGAAGATGTGCAGCGGCAGCACCGGCTCGGCGACCTTGCGCTCGACCAGGACGAACGCGATCAGGGCGAGGACGCCGAAGACGCCGAGGCCGATGATCTGCGTCGACAGCCAGTCGTACTCGGTGCCGCCCCAGGTGGTGATCAGGACGAGGGCGGTGATGCCGAGGGTGAGCAGTGCGGAACCGACGTAGTCGATGCGGGCCTTGGAGCGCTTCTTCGGCAGGTGCAGCACCGCGGTGATCATGGCCAGGGCTATCGCGCCGAGCGGGAGGTTGATGTAGAAGCTCCAGCGCCAGCCGAGGTGGTCGGTGAGGGTGCCGCCGACCAGCGGGCCGCCGATCATGGCGACGGCCATGACGCCGGCCATCATGCCCTGGTACTTGCCGCGTTCGCGCGGCGGGACCAGGTCGCCGAGGATCGCCATGACGCCGACCATCAGGCCGCCCGCGCCGAGTCCCTGGACCGCGCGGAAGCCGATGAGCTGGCCCATGTCCTGGGCCATGCCGGACAGTGCGGAGCCGACCAGGAAGAGCACGATGGAGGTCAGGAAGACGCCCTTGCGGCCGTACATGTCGCCGAGCTTGCCCCAGATCGGGGTCGAGGCGGCGGTCGCCAGCGTGTAGGCGGTGACGACCCAGGACAGGTGCTCCAGCCCGCCCAGTTCACCGACGATGGTCGGCATCGCGGTGCCGACGATCATGTTGTCCAGCATCGCGAGGAGCATCGCGATCATCAGCGCGAAGACCACCATCCGCACGCTCGAAGGCTTTTTGCCCTGCGGTGCGTCCGAGGGATTCGCCCCGGTCGCGGTCATTCGTCCGTCCCCCGTCGGGGTCGCAGGCTGCGACTTCCCCATCACTCACTCTCTCCTACTTACTTGCCGCCCGGCTAGTTCAGTACAGTGAGGAAGGTAGGCCGCTAACTAGCCGGGCGTCAAGTAAGTTTCTTTGGCCCCGTCCTGGGCACGCCTCCCACCAGCACCGACGACGCAGGAGAGCACCATGAGCACCGGGCAGACGCGCCGCGGGAACACCCGCCAGCGCATTCAGGACGTCGCTCTTGAGCTGTTCTCCGAACACGGCTACGAGAAGACCTCGCTCCGGGAGATCGCGGAGAAGCTGGAGGTCACCAAGGCGGCGCTGTACTACCACTTCAAGACCAAGGAAGACATCGTCATCAGCCTGTTCCAGGACCTGACCAGGCCCTGCGACGAGCTGATCGCCTGGGCCGAGGAGCAGCCGCGGACGCTGGAGACGAAGCTTGAGGTGATCCGCCGCTACAACGAGGCGCTGCGTTCGGCCGAGCCGCTGTTCCGCTTCATGCAGGAGAACCAGGCGGCGGTGCGCGATCTGAGCATCGGCGAGACCTTCAAGGCGCGCATGCTGACCCTTTTCGGCCTCCTGAAGGAGGACGATGCGGAGCTGACGGATCAGGTGCGCTGCATCACGGCGCTCTTCTCCATGCACGCGGGGATGTTCGCGATGCAGCACGTCGAAGGCGACCCCGAGGAGAAGCGCAAGGCCATCCTCGAGGTCGCCACAGAACTGGTCACGGCGGCAAACCCGCCGAACCGCCGGCCAGCCCGGCCGGATTCAGCTCAGACGGCGTCGCCGTGAGCCCGCAGGAATCCGGTCGGCTCGATGCCCGACCCGTAGTTGGGGCCGGTGCGAACTTCGAAGTGCAGGTGGGGGCCGGTCGAGTTGCCGGTGCTGCCGGACAGGCCGATCTGCTGGCCGGCGCCGACCTGCTGGCCGACGTGGACCTGGATCGCTGACAGGTGCGCGTACTGGGTGTACACCCCGTTGGCGTGCTGGATCACGATGGCGTTGCCGTAGGCCGGGCCGTCGCCGCCGCCCCAGGGGCCGGCCTTGATGACGGTGCCCTGGTGGACGGCCTTGACCACGGTGCCGCTCGGCACGACGAAGTCCTGGCCGCTGTGCTTGTGCGCCCAGTGGCTGCCGGGGATGCCGAAGGGCTCGCCCAGCGTGTACTTGTCGACCGGCTTGACCCAGGCGTCGGCCTTCTTGGCCGCGTCCTTCTTGGCCTTGGCCGCGGCGGCCTTGGCGCCGGTGGCGGCCTTGGCCTGGGCGTCGGCCTGGGCGCTGACGGTCGTGCCGACGTGCGAGGTGAGGCCCAGCAGACCACCGTCGGCGGCGGAGGCGGCACCGGCGCCGAGCGCGACGGTCACACCGACACCGGCGGCGACCACGGCGGCCCGGCGGCGCAGCAGGGACTTCGCGGTCTTGGGGGTACCGGCGGAGTTCTTGGAATGGCGAATGGCGGCGAACTTCGACATGCGGGTTTTTTCCTTCCGGAATTCGATCAGGAAGATCTGGGAGATCCGAGGGATCAGGCAGATCGGGGAGATCAGGAATTTCACGACTGCCCGGCTGCGGACCGGGAGTGCCATTCCTTGGTAACCGGTCGGGGCCGCCCCGCCAAGAGCCCCTGCTACTAGGCAGGCCCGTACAAAAGCCGTCGGGAAAGAGCCTCTTGCATTCCGGCCGGGCCTTTGCATGACCCGTACGAATCACCGCATTCCGGACAGCCCAGACGTCCACGAAACTGCGGCTGATCAGCGCTTTTACTCGTTCGTTGCCCAGGTGGTGGCCCCGCCCGGGCCGCCACCCCCACCACACCCCGCCCCGGCCCCGGAAAACCCCCGCGCCCCCACCCGCACTTTCTTCTAATTCCGCTAGTAGGCCCACAAGCGGCTGTGCGTCATGTCACCACCGGCCCGACTTCTTTGTGACCTGGATTACCCGGGCGATGTGACCTGGATTACCGGAAGGCTGTGACCCGCATTACTCGCGGGCGCTGATCCGGTTATTGCGGGGGGCTTCTTCGGCGACGCGGGATGGCGAATTCCGTGACCGCCGCCACACCGTCCCGGCTAGCCTGGCCCCACGACATCACCGGCCATATCACCGATCACGGCCACCGGTCGCGGTCACCGGTCGTGGATCACCGGCCCATGGGGGAGGCGGCGCACACGATGGACCCGTCAGCAGTGGGGATCCGGCTCGCGTCCGGGGCGGTGGCCCCGCTCGTCCGGAAGCTCTTCGTCAAGGAGGGGCCGGGCGCCGGCCTCGTCCCGGCCCCCGTACGGATCTCCGCCCTGGTGTCCTTCACCGGCGAGCAGCGCACCCTCACCCGCAAGGACCTGCACAAACTCGCCGCGGAGCTGGTGCAGCGGGCGTTACGCAGCCGCGGCCCCGGCGAACGGCCGGTCCCCGCGGACGAGGAGCGGGCCGTGGCCGACGCGCTCGCCGACACCCTGCACGCCCTCGGCGACCTCGACATGGACGACGTACAGGCCGTCCGCCTCGGCGCCGGTGCCCTCGCCGGCCGCCTGCTCGTCGCGGCTCCGTCCGCCGCCCGCGGCCTGTCCCGGGACGCCGAGCTGCTGCACCGCGCCCTGCTCGACACCGCCTGCCTGCACATCGTGCACTTCTTCAGCCAGCGGTCGGCCTTCGTCGCCCGCACCCTGGTCCAGCAGAGCCGCAGCCTGGACGGCCTGATCACCACCATGGACGCGTTCCTCGAACGGCATCCGTCCCCGCGGGCGGCGGAGCTCGCCTTCGAGCGCAGCTATCTCACCTACGTGGCGCGCAAGCACAGCCGGCTCACCATCTACGGCATCGACCTGACCCACTCCCCGGACCGGTGGCCGCTCGACGCCGCCTACCTGAGCCTCGCGGCGACGCCGGCCGCCGGGCGCGGGCCGGCGACCACCGCCCCGTGGGAGGAGGACGGCGCCCACCCGGCCGGCGCCCCGGCGCCCCTCCCCGCCGACCAGGCCCTGGCCGGCCGCGACCGGGTGCTGCTGCGCGGCGTGGCCGGCTCCGGCAAGAGCACCCTCGTGCAGTGGCTGGCCGTCTCCTGCACCAAGGCCCCCGGCGAGACGCCCCTCCCCCACCTCTACGGCCGGATCCCGTTCGTCCTGCCGCTGCGCACCCTCACCCGCGACGGTGCGCCGCTGCCCACCCCGGACCGCTTCCTCGCGGCAGTCGGCTGCCCGCTGTCCGGTGCCCGGCCCGACGGCTGGACCGACCGGATCCTGGCCTCCGGGCGGGGCCTGCTCCTCGTCGACGGGCTGGACGAGATCCCGGACCGCGAGCGCGACCGGGCCCGGCGCTGGCTGCGCGATCTGCTCGACGCGTTCCCGGACAACCTGTGGCTGGTCACCACCCGGCCCTCCGCGGTGCGCGACGACTGGCTCGCCTCCGACGGCTTCGACGAGCTGACGCTGGCGCCGCTGCGCCGCGCCGAGGTGGCCGCGTTCATCGGCCGCTGGCACGACGCGGCCCGCCTCGGCGCCGAGGACCCCGCCCGCCTCGACGCGTACGAGCAGTCGCTGCTGGCCGCCGTCCACACCAAGCAGGACCTCGCCCGGCTCGCCACCAATCCCCTCATGTGCGGGCTGATCTGCGCCCTGCACCGCGACCGGCGCGGCTATCTGCCCACCGGCCGCAAGGAGCTGTACGACGCGGCGCTGGTCATGCTGCTCTCCCGCCGCGACCGCGAACGCGACATGGCCGCCCCCACGGGCATCGAGCTGAACGACGAGCCGCAGATCCAGCTGCTGCAGCGGCTGGCGTACTGGCTGATCCGCAACGGCCGGACGGAGCTGGACCGGGACCGGGCCGAGCGGATCGTCGCCGAGGCGCTGCCGGCGGTGCCGGCGGCCGCCCGGCAGGGGGACGCGGCGGCCGTACTGCGTCATCTGCTGCTGCGCAGCGGGTTGCTGCGCGAGCCGGTGGCCGGTTCGGTGCAGTTCGTCCATCGCACGTTCCAGGACTACCTGGGCGCGAAGGCGGCCGTCGAGGACGGTGACATCGGGCTGCTGGTGGCGCATGCGGAGGACGTCCAGTGGGAGGACGTGATCCGGATGGCGGTCGCACACGCCCGCCCGCGCGAACGGGCCGAGCTCTTACGGGAGTTGCTCGCCCACGGAGACACCGCCGACGACGCCGCGACCCGGCTGCGGGTCCATCTGCTCGCCCTGGCCTGCCTGGAGCACGCGACGGAACTCGACCCGGGCGTACGGGAGGAGGTGAACGCACGGGCACGGGCGATCCTGCCGCCGCGCAGCCGGGAGGAGTCACGGCTGCTGGCCTCGGTGGGGCCGCTGGTCGTGGAACTGCTGCCGGGACCGGAGGGACTGGAGGACGACGAGGCGCAGGAGGTGGTGGCTACGGCGGCGCTGGTCGGGTCGGACGCGGGGTTCGAGGTGATCAAGCGGTTCCGTGACCATCCGGCGGCCGGCACACGGGTTCAACTCGCCGCTTCGTGGCGAGCGTTCGACGCCGAGCGCTACGCCCGGGACGTGATCCGGCACCTCGACGAGGAGGTGACGATCACTGCGGAGTCCACCGAGGAGCTGCGCCTGCTCAAGGCGCTCGGAGGCCGCCAACGCATGGTGGTGAGCGGCTCGTTCACCGCCCGCGAACTCTTGGCCGAACTGGTCCACGAGCCCCTCCGGAGCCTGACGATCGAGGGGAATCCGCTGATCAACGACCTGGACTTCCTCCGCGAGTTCCCGAACCTGGAGTGGCTGTCGCTGTGGGGGTGCCCCGCGGTCGAGAGCCTCGCCCCGCTCGCGGACCTCGGCCTCCGCACGCTGAACCTCAACTCACTGCCAAGGCAGAATCTGCCGACCGGACTCGATGCGCTGACCGGCCTCACCGGTCTGGGCCTCTACTCCCGACTGCCGGACAGCACCGCGGCTTTGCCCGCCGGTGCCCCGCTGGCCTTCCTGGCGACCGACCAGCCCCTCGGAACCGAGCTCGCCAGTCTGGTCTCCTGGCCCAGCCTGCGCACCCTGCACCTCGCGCGGCTCACGGATGCCTTCGGCGAGGACCAATGGGCCGAGCTGGCCTCGCTTGCGCAACTGCGCTGGCTGTCCCTGGGCCTGGCCTCCGACCAGGTGTCGCTGGAGCTCCCGCCCGGCCTCCGGCTCCCCCAGGTCACCGGCCTCAGCCTCCTCAACCCGGCACGGGTACCCGCACCCCGTCTGAGCGCGCTGCTGGACACCCTCCTCCCGGCCTTCCCTCACCTGCGCCAGCTCGACGTCTACGGCGTAATCGACACCCCGATCGCCCTTCCTTCCCTGGCCGGCCTGTCCGAGCTCCAGGAACTCGGTCTCTACGACCTCCGCCCCGACCCCGTCCCCGATCTCCCGCCCGGCGTCAAACTCACCCTCCACCCCCGCCCCCGCGCCTAGGCTGGCCGCACCGCACCACAGGCGCCCAACCCCCCTGCCCGGTACCGCAGTTACGGGAAGTCCATGGATCCCACGAGCCTCGCCGCACGTCTCGCCCCGCACACCGTCGATCCCCTCGTCCGCAAGCTGTTCCGCACCGACGGGCCGGTCACCGGGCTGGTCGGCCGGCCCGTTCCGATCGCGCTGCTGGTGTCGTTCACCGGTGAGAAGCCGGAGTTGAGCGGGTCCGGGCTGGACGACCTCGCCGCGTCCCTCGTCGAGCAGGCGACCGGTGCCGGGGACCCGGACCTGGCCGCCGCGCTGGCCCGTACGCTGCGGGCGCTGGCCGGGACCGGGATGGACGACGTCGACGCGGCGCGGCTGCTGCCCGCGGAGTTCGCCCGCCGGCTGTGCGCGCAGGTGCCCGGCGCCGCCGGCCGGCTCGCGGGGGACCGTGCGCGGCTGTACGGGCTGCTGGTGGACGTGGTGGCCCGGCACGTCCTGTACTTCCTCACCCGGCGGTCGCCGTATGTGGCCCACGCCCTCCCCGAGCAGACCCGTACGCTCGCCGAGCTGATCCACGGGCCGGGCGCAGCGGCCCCCGCCGCACCGCCGGACCGCACCCCCGGCGAGGCCGTCGACGAACCCACCATGGATGAACAAGCCGTGGACGAGGCCGCCTTCGAAGAGGGCACCTTCGACGAGGCCGCCTTCGAGGAGGAGTACGCCCGGCGCACCGCTGCCCTCCACAACCACCTCACCATCTACGGCATCGACCTCGCGCACTCCCCCGACAGCTGGCCCCTGGACGCCGCCTATCTGGGGCTGCAGTGCGAGCCGGGGTCGCCGGAGGACGATCCGCCGCTGCCCGCCGAGCGGGCGCTGGCCGGGCGCGGGCGGGTGCTGGTGCGCGGGGTGGCCGGGGCCGGCAAGACGACGCTGCTGCAGTGGCTGACCGTCGCCACGGCCCGCGACGAGCTGCCGGAGGCGCTGGTGGAGCTGCGCGGCCGGGTGCCGTTCCTGCTGCCGGTGCGCCGGTTCGCGCGGGCGGGGCTGCCCGACCCGGAAACGTTCCTGGACGCGGTCGGGTATCAGGACGCGGACCGGGCGCCGGCCGGCTGGGCGGAGCGGGTGCTGGCCGAGGGGCGGGCGCTGCTGCTGGTCGACGGGGTCGACGAGGCGCCGGAGGAGGAGCGGGAGGAACTGCGCCGCAAGCTCGGCGAGTGGACCGGCCGCTACCCGGGGAACGTCTGGATCGTCACGTCCCGGCCGTCCGCGGTGCCCGGCAACTGGCTGGCCGACGCGGGCTTCGCGGAGGTGGCGCTGGCGCCGATGAGCCGGGAGGACGTCGCCGCGTTCATCCAGCGCTGGCACCGGGCGGCGGCCCAACAGCGCCCGGCCGACCTCGACCGGCTCGCCGATTACGAGCGGACGCTGCTCAACGCGGTGCGGATCACCCGTGATCTGGGGCGGTTGGCGACCAATCCGCTGATGTGCGGGCTGCTGTGCGCCCTCCACCGCGACCGGCGCGGTTATCTGCCGCACGGCCGCAAGGAGCTCTACGACGCGGCGCTGTCGATGCTGCTGGAGCGGCGGGACCGGGAGCGGGCGATGGGGGCGCCCGACGGGGTGGAGCTGACCCGGCAGCCGAAGATCCAGCTGCTGCAGAAGCTGGCCCACTGGATGCTGATCCACGGCCGTTCGGAGATGGACCGGGCGACGGCGGTCGCGACGCTGGCGGAGCATCTGCCGGCCATTCCGGACGCCGCGCGGCAGGGCGGGCCGGAGGAGGTCTTCCGGCATCTGCTCAACCGGACCGGGCTGCTGCGGGAGCCGACGCCCGGCACCGTGGACTTCGTGCACCGTACGTTCCAGGACTATCTGTCCGCGCGGGCGGTGGTGCAGCGGCACGATTTCACGCTGCTGCTGGAGCACGCGCACCACGACGCGTGGGAGGACGTGATCCGGATGGCGGTGGCGCTGTCCCGGCCGGACGAGTGCGCGGCGCTGCTGGACGGGCTGCTGGCCCCGCATCCGGGCGTGCGGGCCGCGGAGGCCCGGCACCGCAAGCTGCTGGCGGCGGCCTGTCTGGAGCACGCCGCGGAGCTGGACCCGGCGGTCCGGGCGCGGGTGCAGCGCTTCACCCGGGACATGGTGCGCCCCGGTACGCCGTCGGCGGCCCGGGCGCTGGGCTGGATCGGGCCGATCGTGCTGGAGATGCTGCCGGACCCCACGGACGTCCCGGACCAGGAGGCGGTGCTGCTGGCGATCACCGCCACCTCGATCGCGGACGACATGGCGATCGACTATCTGACGGGACTGCGGGACCGGGCGCACCACGACATCCGGGCGCAGCTCGCCGGGGCGTGGCGGCGCTACGACACGGCCCGCTACGCCCGCGAGATCATCGCCCACCTCGATCCGGCCGAGCTGTATTTCCCGGTGTCCGGCCCGGAGGAACTGCAGGCGCTGCGCCGGCTGGGCGGGCGCCCGCACCTGCGGATCGCCGGGCACTTCACGCCAGACCAGCTGGTCGAGGGCATCGCGCCGGCCGATGGCCTGACCCGGCTGTGGCTCGCGTACGACCTCGGCGTTTCGATGGAGTGGCTGTCCGCCTTTCCGAATCTGGACACGCTGCGGATCGGCCGCCGCATTCCGCCGGTGCAGGGGGTTCCGGACGGAATTCGTGTGGTGCGGAGCTAATCACCGGAGCTAATCGTTCCGGAAGCGCCCGGAAGCCCCAGGGAAGTGCCCCGGAAGTGGCGCAGAAGTGCCGTGGAAGTGCTGGGGGGAAGCGCGCCGGAACAATGGCTCTGCCGCGTCGGTGTCTCATCGGTATCTACTGCATCGTGCGTATCCGCCGTATACCGAGCGCCGAAGGCCGAAGACCCGGCACCCGTATCCACCAAACGAAAACGGAACTGCCCGGAATCGTTTCGTACGATTCCGGGCAGTTCCGGTGCACCTGCTCCGATTTATTCGGTTGGGGCGCTATAGCCGCTTTGCACGGTGAGGCGTTTCCGCTGCTCAGGCATCCTTGCTCAGGTTGGGGCCCGAACCGCCGGTCGCGGACTCGATCGGCGGGGCGTCCGGCAGGGCGGACTTCTCCTCGCCGCGGAAGGTGAACTTGGCGCTGTCACCCTCACCCTCGGTGTCGACGACCACGATGTGACCCGGACGCAGCTCGCTGAAGAGGATCTTCTCCGAGAGGGCGTCCTCGATCTCGCGCTGGATCGTGCGGCGCAGCGGACGGGCGCCGAGCACCGGGTCGTACCCGCGCTTGGCCAGCAGCGACTTGGCGGTGCCGCTGAGCTCGATGCCCATGTCGCGGTCCTTCAGCCGCTCGTCCACCTTGGCGATCATGAGGTCGACGATCTGGATGATGTCGTCCTCGGTCAGCTGGTGGAAGACGACGGTGTCGTCGACACGGTTGAGGAACTCGGGGCGGAAGTGCTGCTTGAGCTCTTCGTTGACCTTGTTCTTCATCCGCTCGTAGCTGGACTTGGTGTCGCCCTGGGCCGCGAAGCCGAGGTTGAAGCCCTTGGAGATGTCCCGCGTACCGAGGTTCGTCGTCATGATGATGACGGTGTTCTTGAAGTCCACGACCCGGCCCTGGGAGTCGGTCAGGCGACCGTCCTCCAGGATCTGCAGCAGCGAGTTGAAGATGTCCGGGTGGGCCTTCTCGACCTCGTCGAAGAGCACCACGGAGAACGGCTTGCGGCGCACCTTCTCGGTGAGCTGCCCGCCCTCTTCGTAGCCGACGTAGCCGGGGGGCGAACCGAACAGCCGGGAGACCGTGTGCTTCTCGCTGAACTCCGACATGTCGAGGGAGATCAGCGCGTCCTCGTCGCCGAACAGGAACTCCGCCAGCGTCTTGGACAGCTCGGTCTTACCGACACCGGACGGGCCGGCGAAGATGAACGAGCCACCGGGACGCTTGGGGTCCTTCAGGCCGGCACGGGTACGCCGGATGGCCTGGGAGAGCGCCTTGATGGCGTCCTTCTGGCCGATGACGCGCTTGTGGAGCTCGTCCTCCATGCGGAGCAGACGCGAGGACTCCTCCTCGGTGAGCTTGAAGACCGGGATGCCGGTGGCCGTGGCCAGGACCTCGGCGATCAGCTCCTCGTCCACCTCGGCGACGACGTCCATGTCGCCGGCCTTCCACTCCTTCTCCCGCTTCGCCTTCGCGGCCAGGAGCTGCTTCTCCTTGTCGCGCAGGCCCGCGGCCATCTCGAAGTCCTGTGAGTCGATCGCGGACTCCTTCTCCCGGCGCACGTCGGCGATCTTCTCGTCGAACTCGCGCAGGTCCGGCGGCGCGGTCATCCGGCGGATCCGCATCCGGGAGCCGGCCTCGTCGATCAGGTCGATCGCCTTGTCCGGCAGGAAGCGGTCGGAGATGTAGCGGTCGGCCAGGGTGGCCGCGGCGACCAGTGCGGAGTCCGTAATGGACACGCGGTGGTGCGCCTCGTAGCGGTCCCGCAGGCCCTTGAGGATCTCGATCGTGTGCGGCAGCGACGGCTCCGCGACCTGGATGGGCTGGAAGCGGCGCTCCAGGGCCGCGTCCTTCTCCAGGTGCTTGCGGTACTCGTCGAGCGTGGTGGCACCGATGGTCTGCAGCTCACCGCGGGCCAGCATCGGCTTGAGGATGCTGGCGGCGTCGATCGCGCCCTCGGCGGCGCCCGCACCCACGAGGGTGTGGAGCTCGTCGATGAACAGGATGATGTCGCCGCGGGTGCGGATCTCCTTGAGGACCTTCTTCAGGCGCTCCTCGAAGTCACCGCGGTAGCGGGAGCCGGCGACGAGGGCACCGAGGTCGAGGGTGTAGAGGTGCTTGTCCTTGAGGGTCTCGGGCACCTCGCCCTTGACGATGGCCTGGGCCAGGCCCTCGACGACCGCCGTCTTGCCGACGCCGGGCTCGCCGATGAGGACCGGGTTGTTCTTCGTACGGCGCGACAGCACCTGCATGACGCGCTCGATTTCCTTCTCGCGCCCGATGACCGGGTCGAGCTTGGTCTCGCGAGCGGCCTGCGTGAGGTTGCGGCCGAACTGGTCCAGGACGAGGGAGGTCGAGGGCGTGCCCTCGGCGGGGCCGCCGGCCGTGGCGGCTTCCTTGCCCTGGTAGCCGGAGAGCAGCTGGATGACCTGCTGCCGCACCCGGTTGAGATCGGCACCCAGCTTCACGAGGACCTGGGCGGCGACGCCCTCGCCCTCGCGGATCAGGCCGAGCAGGATGTGCTCGGTGCCGATGTAGTTGTGGCCGAGCTGGAGGGCCTCGCGGAGCGACAGCTCCAGGACCTTCTTGGCACGGGGGGTGAAGGGAATGTGCCCGGACGGGGCCTGCTGGCCCTGGCCGATGATCTCCTCCACCTGCTGACGGACCGCCTCAAGCGAAATGCCGAGGCTCTCCAGGGCCTTTGCGGCGACACCTTCACCCTCGTGGATCAGGCCCAGGAGGATGTGCTCGGTGCCGATGTAGTTGTGGTTGAGCATCCGGGCTTCTTCCTGAGCCAGGACGACAACCCGCCGCGCGCGGTCGGTGAACCTCTCGAACATCGTTAATCGCTCCTCAGAGCGGTCAGGCAGTTAGGGGTCGGTCCCCTCCCTGTCCTTCCGCATGCTAGTCCCGCGGGGCGGGACAGCTCATTCCAACTGCCGACACCCGTCCGGATCACCCCCGCTCCGGCGGGGAAATTTACTGCCGAACAGCTGACATCTGCTCCAACTCGATGGTGCGAGACGATGTTCCCGCAGGCCAGGCATATACGCCCTCCGCCACTACGCCCGTGGCGAACGCGCCCTTCCCCGACACGCCGCCCGCATCCCGCCGAAAGCCGGGCCGAGGCGCTTCGTGCGCCGGTCACACCGTCTCTTCCCACTGAGACTGTCTTACCCGCTGCCTCTGACACTCCATGCGGCGCGGACCGCTTCCATCCGCTACGGGCGAACATCCGCGCGCCGCCGGACGCCTCACCAAGCCGCTTACGCAAACACGGTGAGTATGGGTGCAGGCACGCACCGTAACTTCCGTGGTCGCGGGCAGTTGCACCGGTCATGCTCCGCGTGCTCCCGCGCCCCCGCAACCTCCACAGCCCCTCCGAGGGCTCCGGCCCACCGGACCCCTCGGGTCCGCTCGCCGCCGCCCGTCGGCGGTACGAGGACGGCATGGGGTGGCCGACGGCACCTACGGACCCGCCGGAGCTGCTGACCGGGGTGCGTTTCGACGTGCTGGAGATGCCGGCCGGTGCCGGAAGTGCGGTGCTGCGGCGGTGGCCGCTGCTGGGCCCGGTGGCACTGCTGCGGCCGGGAGGCGACGCGAACCCTCCGGGTAACCGGCCGAAATTGCTCGTTCTCATCGCGCCGGGCGGCGCCGAGGAACTTCCGGGAATCCTGGAATGGCTGGAGTGGGGCGCACTCGCCGGGGATCTCACGGCGCGGGGGGCCGGCGGCCGGATGCCCGCACCGGCGTTCCCCTTCGACCCCTCATCACCTGGTGCATTCGGTTCGTGGGAGGCCGCGGTATGGGTGCGACCTCCCCGGACCGGGCACGAGGCGGAGAATTCCCTGCCCGGCACGGGGTTCGGGACAGGAATCGGGGACGGTGGAGGCGTCCCCGACCTCGTACGGCTTGTGAGCGCGGCGGCGACGGAGTGCCACCGTGCCCGGTTGTTGCGTGCTGGTAATGCCCAATCGGACCGCGTGTGCCGCGATCAGGCGTTGGCCTTCTCGAATGCCTCGCGAATGTCGGCGGGGACACGGCCGCGGTCATTGACGTTGTAGCCGTTCTCCTTCGCCCAAGCGCGGATCTTCGCGGTGTCCTGGCTGCCGGCGGAAGCCGCCGCACGTGCCTTGCCGCGACCGCCGGAACGTCCACCGGTACGACGGCCGGCCTTCACGAAGTCGGCGAGCGACTCACGCAGCTTCTCGGCGTTGCTGTCGGAGAGGTCGATCTCGTAGGCCTTACCGTCGAGCGCGAACGTCACGGTCTCGTGGGCCTCGCCGCCGTCGAGGTCGTCGACAAGAAGAACCTGAACCTTCTGTGCCACCGGTTTCCCTTTCATCGAATGCGGATTACGACGGAAAGCAAACCGCTTTTCCGGGAAAAACACAAACCCTTGGGTAGGGTTCACTTGCCCGCAGACCGGGGAACGCATGCTTCCGTAGCCATGAGATAGGGGAGCGATTCGGACATAGAACACTCATCACAGGTGCAGAAGCATCCGGCTGTTACCCAGGGTGTTGGGCTTCACTCGTTCGAGGCCGAGGAACTCGGCAACGCCCTCGTCATAGGAACGCAGCAGCTCGCTGTAGACATCACCGTCTACCGGGGCCTCGCCGATCTCGACGAAGCCGTGCTTGCCGAAGAAGTCGACTTCGAAGGTGAGACAGAAAATGCGCCGCACTCCGAGCCAGCGCGCGGTGGCCAGCAGCTTCTCCAGCACCTGATGACCCACGCCGGCCCCCTTGAGCTGCGGATCCACCGCCAGGGTGCGCACCTCGGCCAGGTCTTCCCACATCACGTGCAGTGCGCCGCAGCCGACGACCTCGGCGTCTTCGTCGCGCTCGGCGACCCAGAACTCCTGGATGTCCTCGTAAAGCGTGACCGTGGCTTTGTCGAGGAGGATCCCGTCGCGGGAGTAGGCGTCGATGAGACGGCGTACGGCGGGGACATCGCCGGTCCTGGCGCGGCGGACGGTGAGGCCTTTTGAATGCGCGGGCATGCCGGGACGCTATCGCCCCTTGCCGCCGGCGTTCGCCCCGGGTTCACGCCCTTCGCCGGATCCCGGTTCGCCGGCCGCTTCCGGTGGCGCGGGCGTCCGGTCTTCTTCCACCGGGCCGGCCTGTTCTGCCCGTTCGCCTTGTCCGGCGGCTTCTTGGTGGCCTTCTGCTTCTTCGGGGTCTTCTGCGTCTTCGGGGTCTGCCGGCTCGTCGACCTGCACCATCCGTACGGCATCGCGCAGAGCCTGCCGTTGTTCCGGCGACATCATGCCGAAGAAGGCCACAAGTGCGGCGGCGGGGTTGTCACTGGCGGACCACGCTTCGTTCATCAGTGCGGCGGCGTAGGCGGCGCGAGTGGAGACCGCCTCATATCGATAGGCGCGGCCTTCTGCTTCGCGGCGCACCCAGCCCTTCTGATGGAGGTTGTCCAATACGGTCATGACCGTGGTGTAGGCGATCGACCGTTCCTTCTGGAGATCTTCCAGGACTTCTCGAACGGTGACCGGGCGGTTCCACTCCCAGACCCGCGTCATCACCGCGTCTTCCAGATCACCCAAGCGTCTCGGCACACAAGAACAATAGTGGGAGATGTCCAGAATGCCCGTTGATCTCGTTGCGTTTGGAGGAGGGAAAGCCGGAAAAGGAGGCGGCCCGGGACGCTCGGTCCCAGGCCGTGGGTGCGTGCGGGCCGCCGGTGCGGCGGCCGGCGGATCAGGCGCCGTGCGCGGTGGACTTCCGCCCCGGGGAAACCGAGGATCCCGCGGCCCCCGAGGATCCCGAGGTCCCCGACGACTCGGTCCGGGCCAGCGCCGCGTCCACGGCGGCGTCCTCCTTGGACTTGTTCGCACCGCCCTGGCTCTTGATCATCGTCACGATCAGGCAGGTGAAAGCCACCGCCATCACGACGGGCGGGAGCAGGGCTGCGACGTAATCCATGGCGTATGGCCTCCTTATAGGGCGTAAGCCGCCGAGGGTACGCAGCCAGGGTACGCAGCGCTCAGGCGGTGCGGCTCTCCGGGGGCGGGGCGGGCTTGCGGCGGGGCGGGAAGACCTCGCCGGGCGTGGGGATGGGCCGGTCCGGGCGGGGGCCCTTGGGCCGCGGCTCGCGCTGCGGCTGCGGGGGCCGCTTGGGTTCGGGCTCCCGCGCGGGTTCCTGTTCCCGGCCGTTGCGGGCCCCTGAGCGGCCGCCAGGCAGCGCGCGGAGCCGCACCCGTACGGATTGTTCGGCCAGTTGCTCGCAGTGGCGCAGCAGGGCGCTGCGGCGTGCGAGTTCGGCCCCGCCGGCGCAGCGGGTGCGCAGCGAGCGCAGTGCGGCGAGGTCGTCGGGGCCGGGCACGTGCCCGGCGGCCAGTGCCTCCTTCAGCTGCGCGAGGTAGCCGGCGGCGGAGCCGGGCAGGGCGTCGCGGTAGCGGGCGAGGTCGGCCAGCAGGAAGGTGCGCAGCCGGCCGCCTTCGCGGACCGCCTCGTCGACCGCCTCGGCCAGCCGGAGGTATTCCTGGATGTCCCGGTCGCGCTCCGGCCCGGGGGTGCCGGGCGGGGCGGTGGAGGACGTCGTGGTCAGGGCATGGGCGAGGGCGCGACGGAGCACACGCAACTCATCGGCGCTGAACGCCATGCCGCCGCGGGTTCCGTTTGGCATTGGCATGTGGCGACTTTACGACCGATTCCGACAAAACCGGCTTAATTCGTGAATGGTGGCGCGGCAGAACCCGACAGAACCGGTACGGCGGACGCGGGCGGGCGCCACCCGCGCCGGGCCGTTTCCCTCCCAGGGCCGGGGCTCTCCCTCCCTGGGCCGGGACTCCTAGGACCGGGCGACGTTCCGCTCGTAGACCAGGCGCAGCCCGATGAGGGTGAGCCAGGGCTCGTGCGCGTCGATCACCGAGGATTCGCCGAGGACCATGGGGGCGAGGCCGCCGGTGGCGATCACGGTCACCTCGTCGGGGTCGTCGGCCAGCTCCCGCGCCATCCGGTGGACCACGCCGTCGACCTGGCCGGCGAAGCCGTAGAGGATGCCGGACTGCATCGCCTCGACGGTGTTCTTGCCGATCACGCTGCGCGGCCGGGCCAGTTCGATCTTGCGGAGCTGGGCGCCCTTGACGCCCAGCGCGTCCACGGAGATCTCGATGCCCGGCGCGATGACCCCGCCGACGTATTCGCCGCGCGCGCTGACCGCGTCGAACGTGGTGGCCGTGCCGAAGTCGACGACCACCGCCGGACCGCCGTAGAGCTCCACCGCGGCCAGGGCGTTGATGATCCGGTCGGCGCCGACCTCCTTGGGGTTGTCCATGAGGATCGGCACGCCCGTCTTGACGCCCGGCTCGACCAGGACGGCGGGCACGTCGCCGTAGTAGCGGCGGGTGACCTCGCGCAGCTCGTGGAGGACGGAGGGCACCGTGGAGCAGATGGCGATGCCCTCGATGCCGTCGCCCAGGTCGTCGCCGAGCAGCGGGTGCATCCCCATCAGGCCCTGCAGCAGCACGGCGAGTTCGTCGGCGGTGCGGCGGGCGTCGGTGGAGATCCGCCAGTGCTCGACGATCTCCTCACCGTCGAAGAGCCCGAGGACGGTGTGGGTGTTGCCCACGTCAATGGTCAGCAGCATGGCGGTCAGCGGTCCTCACGCGGCTCGGCGTCCCGGGAGCCGGCCTCCTCGCCGTCCTCGTGCCCGCCGTCCTCCTCGCGCAGGTCCAGGCCGATGTCGAGGATCGGCGAGGAGTGCGTGAGCGCGCCCACCGCCAGATAGTCGACGCCGGTCTCGGCGTAGGAACGGGCGTTGGCGAGGGTGAGCCGGCCGGAGGACTCCAGCATCGCGCGGCCCGCGACCAGCTCGACGGCCTCCTTGGTCTGCTCCGGGGTGAAGTTGTCCAGCAGGATCAGGTCGGCACCCTCGGCGAGGATCGGCGGGATCTGGTCGATCCGGTCGACCTCCACCTCGATCGGCACACCGGGGAACTCGGTCCGTACGGCGGTGAACGCCTCGGCCACCCCGCCCGCCGCGACGACGTGGTTGTCCTTGATCAGCGCGGCGTCCGACAGCGACATCCGGTGGTTGACACCGCCGCCGCAGCGCACCGCGAACTTCTCCAGGGCGCGCAGTCCCGGCGTCGTCTTACGGGTGTCGCGGACCTTGGCCTTCGTTCCTTCGAGGAGGTCCGCCCAGGCCCGGGTGGTGGTCGCGATACCGGAGAGCCGGCACAGGATGTTGAGCGCGCTGCGCTCGGCGGTGAGCAGGTCGCGGGTGCGGGTGGTGACGCTCAGCAGCTTGGTGCCGGCCTCGACCCGGTCGCCGTCCTCGACGTGCCGTTCGACCGCGAACTCGTCGGTGCACACGATGGACAGCACCGCTTCGGCGATCCGCAGACCGGCGACCGTGCCGGCCTCACGGGCGGTGAAGTCGCCGGTGGCGACGGCGTCCTCGGGGACGGTGGCCACGGTCGTGACGTCCACGCCCTGGTCGAGGTCCTCCTCGACGGCGAGGTGCGCGATGTCCTCGACCTGTACGGGGTCGAGCCCGGCGGCCACCAGGAGGGCGGCCAGATCGGGGTCGAGCCCGCAGGTCAGCGGGTCGAGCTCGTACGAGGCGTCGTCACCGCCACCACAGCCGCAGGCGTCGCCGCAGCCACCGGTGGGGGCGCCGCCGCCGGGCCTGCCGATCTGGAGGAGGGGGAGGTCGTCGGGGGTGCTGCTCACGGGATGGGCTCCGTCTTCGGGATGGGGTGGTCGGTGGGGTCTTCGGGGCGGGCGGGCCCGGCGGGCTACCGGAGGGCCGGCGGGAAGCCGGCGTCCTCGGTCGTACGGATGGTCAGCGCGCGGTCCGCGTCCAGGGTGATGCGGAAGTGCCGGCGCCAGGAGGCATCGTCGCGGTCGGGGTGGTCCTCGCGCCAATGGCAGCCGCGGGTCTCCTCGCGGCGCCGGGCGGCGGCGACCAGCACCCGGGCGACGCACAGCAGGTTGGTGGCCTCCCAGGCCTCCACACCGGGCTCGGGGGCCTTCTGCGCGGCCTCCGGGGCGCCGGCCTGCGCGTCGGCCGCCGCGGTCGCCTCCTGGTGGATGCGGTCGAGTGCGGCGGCGGCACGGGCCAGGCTCTCGGCGCTGCGCACCACCCCGGCGCCGGCGGTCATGATCCGCTGGACGGCCGTGCGGGTCTCGGGGGCCAGCAGCGGGAGGGTGGCCGGGGGCGCGGCCGGCGCACCGGCGGCCACCGGGGCGGGGCCGTCCGCGGGGCGCGGCGCGGGGCCGCCCGCGGCGATGTCGGCGGCGATCCGCTCGGCGAAGACCAGGCCCTCCAGAAGGGAGTTGGAGGCGAGCCGGTTGGCCCCGTGGACGCCGGTGCAGGCGACCTCACCGCAGGCGTAGAGGCCGGGCACCGTGGTGCGGCCGTGCAGGTCGGTGCGGACGCCGCCGGAGGCGTGGTGCGCGGCCGGGGCGACCGGTATCGGTTCGGTGACCGGGTCGATGCCGTGGCTGCGGCAGGCGGCGAGGATGGTCGGGAAACGGCTCTCCCACATCGGGGCGCCGAAGTGCCGGCCGTCCAGATACATGTGGTCCACGCCCTGTTCGAGCGAGCGGCGCAGGATCGCCTTGGCGACGATGTCCCGCGGCGCCAGTTCGGCGAGCTCGTGCTGACCGACCATGAACCGGGTGCCGTCGGCGTCGACGAGGTGCGCGCCCTCGCCCCGTACGGCCTCGGAGATCAGCGGCTGCTGGCCCTCCGCTTCCGGCCCCAGATAGAGCACGGTGGGGTGGAACTGCACGAATTCGAGGTCGGACACCTCGGCGCCAGCGCGCAGCGCGAGGGCGACGCCGTCACCGGTGGACACGGGCGGGTTGGTGGTGGCGGAGAAGACCTGCCCCATGCCCCCGGTGGCGAGGACCACGGCCGGGGCGTGCACGGCTCCCACGCCGTCGTGCTGGCCCTCCCCCATGACGTGCAGGGTGACGCCGGAGGTGCGGCCGGCCTCGTCCGTGAGGAGGTCCAGGACGAGGGCGTTCTCGATGGTGCGCAGTCCGGCGGCGCGGACCGCCTCGACCAGGGCGCGGGAGATCTCGGCCCCGGTGGCGTCGCCGCCGGCGTGCGCTATCCGGCGCCGGTGGTGGCCGCCCTCACGGGTCAGCGCTATCTCGTCGCCGCCCGGGGTGGTGTCGAAGCGGGCACCGGCCGCGATCAGCCGGTGGACGGCGTCCGGGCCCTCGGTCACCAGGGCGCGTACGGCGGCCTCGTCGCAGAGTCCGGCGCCCGCGACGAGGGTGTCGTCCAGGTGCTGCTCGGGGGTGTCGCCGTCGCCCAGGGCCGCGGCGACACCGCCCTGCGCCCAACGGGTGGAGCCGTCGTCCAGGCGGGCCTTGGTGACCACCACGGTGCGCCGGCCGGCCGCGGCACAGCGCAGAGCGGCGGTCAGCCCGGCCACGCCGGACCCCACGACGACGACGTCGGCCTCGATCGCCCAGCCGGGGGCGGGGGCCTTCAGGCGTATGCCGGGTACGGGGCCGGTGGCTGTTGCGGTGGCGGGCGCGGTCATCGGGTCGCTCCGAGGGGGCCGGGGGGTGGGGTGGGCGGTACGGCGGTCGCGGGGGCGGACCGCTCGCGGGCGGCGGATGCAGGTGCCCGGGCTTCCTGAGGGACGGGCGTCACGTCGTCGCGGCAACCGGAAGCGGCGCCGGAGGCCGGCGACTCCGCGCCGAAGGTGAGGCGGAGGTTGTCGATGAGGCGCGTGGTGCCGACCTTGGCGGCCACCGCCAGGATCGCCTCCCCCACGTACGCGTCGGAGATCTCCGTGAAGTCGGACGGGTCGACCAGCGCCAGGTAGTCGAGCACCAGGGGCGGGTCGAGCCGTGCGGCGTCCTCCAGGACGGCGCGGGCGGCGGCGCGGGCGACGGACGGCGCGTGCCGGGGGACCGCGGCGGCGTACGCGACGGCGTGCGCATCGGCGGCCGCCCGGTCCTCCCCGAGGGCGGCCAGCGCCGCCGAGCGGTCCTGGGCCGCGTGGGCCGTGCAGGCGGCGCGGGCGCGCAGCGCCTCCTCGGCGGTGAGCCGGTCGCGCGCCGCGAACAGGGCCGCGGACAGCGCCAGCGCGGTGCGCCGCTCCGGGGCGGACAGATAGCGGTTGCGGCTGGAGAGGGCGAGGCCGTCCTCCTCGCGCACCGTGGGGACGCCGATGATCTCGACGGGGAAGTTGAGGTCGGCGGCCATCCTGGTGATGACGGCGAGCTGCTGGGCGTCCTTCTGGCCGAAGAACGCGAGGTCGGGCGCGGTCAGGTGGAGCAGCTTGGCGACGACGGTCAGCACACCGTCGAAGTGCCCGGGCCGGCTGGCCCCCTCCAGGCGCGTCCCCATGGGCCCGGCGGTGATCCGGACCTGCGGTTCGCCGCCCGGATAGACCTCGTCGACGGACGGCGCGAAGACGGCGTCCGCACCGGCCGCCAGGGCCAGCTCGACGTCCGCGTCCAGGGTGCGCGGATAGCGGTCCAGGTCCTCACCGGCCCCGAACTGCAGCGGGTTGACGAAGACCGTGACGACGACCTGGCCCTGCGCTCCGGCCCGCCGGCGGGCGGCGCGGACGAGGGTCGCATGGCCCTCGTGCAGCGCCCCCATGGTCATGACGACGGCCCGCGCGCCACTACGGCGCGGCAGGTCACGGAGCGCGGCGGCGGTGTGGAGGAGGGTCATCGCTCGTCTCCCTCGGGGCCGTGACCGTCCTGGCCCGGATCGTTCGGACCGGGGCCGTCCTGGCCGGGGCCGTTCGGGCCCGGGCCCTTCGGGCCGGTGGCGGGCGGGGAGTCGGGGGCGGCACCGGCGAGCACGCCGAGGAGGTCCTCGGCCAGCTCCGGCTTCAGCAGGCCGTGGGCCAGCGCCCGGTCCGCGGTGGCCCGGGCCATGGCGAGGTATCCGGCGACGTTCTGGGGGGCGTGCCGGCGCAGTTCGGCGACGTGGGCGGCGACGGTGCCCGCGTCACCGCGCGCCACCGGGCCGGTCAGGGCGGCGTCGCCGGACCGCAGCGCGTTGTCGAGGGCGGCGCCGAGCAGCGGGCCCAGCATCCGGTCCGGGGCCTGCACGCCCACGTCACGCAGCAGCTCCAGCGACTGGGCAACCAGGGTGACCAGGTGGTTCGCGCCGATGGCCAGCGCCGCGTGGTAGAGCGGACGGTCCGATTCCGCGATCCATTCGGGCTCCCCGCCCATCTCGATGACCAGCGCCTCCGCGGCCATCCGGAGCTCCTCGGGCGCGGTCACCCCGAACGAGCAGCCGGCCAGCCGCTGGACGTCCACGGAGGTGCCGGTGAACGTCATCGCGGGGTGCAGCGCGAGCGGCAGCGCCCCGGCCCGGGTGGCCGGGTCCAGCACCGCCGTCCCGAAGCGCCCGGAGGTGTGCACCAGCAGCTGTCCCGGCCGTACGGCGCCGGTCTCCGCGAGGCCGCTCACCAGGCCCGCGAGGGCGTCGTCGGGGACGGTCAGCAGGACCAGCTCGGCGCGGGCGAGCACCTCGGCCGGGGTGACCAGCGGGACGTCCGGCAACAACTCGGCCGCCCGCCGCACGGAGGCGTCGGAGACCCCCGACACGGCGACCGGGCGGTGCCCGGCGAGCTGCAGGGACGCGGCCAGGGCGGGGCCGACCCGGCCGGCGCCGACGACCCCGACCGTCAGCCGGGCGGGGCGGTCCTGGGCCTCGGTGGGCGGATGTGCGTTCACGTGGCGATGGCCTTCCGTTCCAGTCCTCAGGGGGTACCGGACGATTCCTCGCCATGCTACGCGAGTGTTTCCGGGAGACTTCAGAGCTGTACGGAGGGTGAGACGCGGATCTCTCCCAGAGTTATCCACAGGTTTTTCCACAGGGCTCGCGGGCTGTGCGCAGCTGCGTCATGATCGGTCCCGACGGCGACCCACGCACGGGCCAGCGCACGGGCCAATCAGTCCGGCGGCAAGCCACCGCACGGCAAGCCACCGCACGGGCGGCCCACCGCACGGGCGGAACGGAATCGTCGCGAAACGGCAGGCGGGCGGACCGGGGTCAGGCTGAGGGCCGGCGACGGCTGGGGGCAGGTTCACGGCCGTAGACCGGCTCACGAAGGACCAGGGGGTGACGGGGATGACCGGATGAGGGGGACGAGGGAATGACGGGGATCATGAAAGACAGCGACAAGGGCAGCGACCACGGCCCCGGCGTGAGCGAGGCCGGGAGCGGCAGCTCCCGGGAGGCGCGGCGGATCGCCGCACTGCGCCGGGTGGCGCGGTCGCTCGCACCGGCCCCACGGCCCGAAACGGTCCGCGAACGGCTGGACCGACTGGTGGCCGACGCCCCCACCGCCTACGACCTGGACAAGATCACCGACATCTACGCCGACGACGACGGGATAGTCGGCGAGCTGGAACGCCGTACCGCCGAGGCGCTCGGCACGGAGGCCGCCGCCTTCTTCCCGACCGGCACGATGGCCCAGCAGGTGGCGCTGCGCTGCTGGGCGGGGCGTACGGGCAATGCGACGGTCGCCGGCCATCCGCTCTCCCACCTGGAGATGCACGAACGGGACGCGTACGCAGTGGTCAGCGGATTGCGGATGGTCCATCCGACCCGCGCGCCCCGGCTGCCGACCGCCGAGGAGATCTACGGGCTCCAGGAGCCGTTCGGAACCCTGGCCCTCGAACTCCCCCTGCGCGACGCCGGTTTCGTACTGCCGGAGTGGGACGAGCTGACCGCGGTGGTGGCGGCCGCCCGGGACCGGGACGCGGTGGTGCACTTCGACGGCGCCCGTCTGTGGGAGTGCGGCCCGCACTTCGGCCGCACGCTCCCCGAGATCACCGCACTCGCGGACAGCGTCTACGTCTCCTGCTACAAGTCGCTGGACGGCATATCGGGCGCCGCGCTCGCCGGTTCCGAGGACTTCGTCGCAGAGGCACGTGCCTGGCGCCACCGCTACGGCGGCCAGCTGTTCCAGCAGTGGCCCGCCGCGCTGGCCGCCCTGGCGGGCCTGGACCGCGAACTCCCCCGGCTGCCGGAGTACGCCGCCCACGCCAAGGTGGTCGCACAGGCGCTGCGCGAGGGCCTGACGGCGGCCGGCGTGCCGTGGTTCAGGGTCCACCCGGAGGTGCCGCACACCCATCAGTTCCAGGTGTGGCTGCCGCACCCCTCCGCGGTCCTGGACGAGGCCGTCATACGGCAGGCGGAGGAGAGCAGGACGGCGCTGTTCCGCGGCTGGTTCGAACGAGGCCTGACCGAACCGCCGGGAGTGGCCCTGACCGAGGTCACGATCGCCGCGCCCGCCCTGGAATGGACACCGCAGGACGTCCGTACGGCAGTTGCGGCATTCATGCGGTGCGTGAGGGAGGTGCGGGCCGGGTCGGGGGCGTGACGGCCTTTCGTCTCATGGGGTGGCGGTGGGGGTGGGGGTGGGGCGGGGGCCCCGGGGGGAGGCGGGGGAAACGTCGAGGGAGCCCCCCAAGGGCCGCGCCGCACCCGAGGTTCCTCGCATCGCCCTCCGGAGGCGTCGCCACCAGCGGATTTCGCGCACGGTGCGCACGGTGTGGGTGCCGGGGAGGGGCGGGGCGGTCTCGCCTCGTCGGGCGGCCCGGTAGGCGTCGAGAAGGTGCTGCTGGTTCGCGTTCATGCCGCCACTCTGGAACGGACGGTCCGCCCGCGGCGCATCGATTGACGGGAGCCGTCAATCGACGACCGCGCAGGTCGCGGGCTCGCGCATGATGGGCCCATGGCCAACGTCATCGACATCACCGGGCTGCCCACGGAGCGCATCGTCTTCGCCCCCTCTCCGCTCGCGGAGTTGGGCGCCGCGCTGCACGCCCTGTCGGAGCCAGGACACCACCCCGGGCTGCACGGCTGGGTCACCGCCACCAACGCGGCCCTGAAGACCGACCTCGCCGACCGGCTGTGCGAGGCGGACTTCCTGTGGCGGTCCTCCCGTTCCGACATCCTGCTGCCGGCCCACCCCGGATCGACGCTGGCCGAGGAACTGGACGAGCTGGACAAGATCGACGACGAGCGGTTCGTGGCCGCCGCGTTCGAGATCTCCTGCTCGGCGACCTACACCCGCGCCACACCGTCCCCGCTGGTCGATGCCGAAGAACGGGCGCGGGTACGGGAGATGGCCGCCGCGCGCGGTCCGCGGCAGGCGGCCTTCACCGACCGGATGCTCACCGACCCCGACGGCCTGCGGGTCTGGCTGCGCCGCCTGCTGGAGGACTGCGAGGACGCGTTCTTCGGGGACATCTGGCGCCGGGTGGGCATCCAGTTGGCGGCCGATGCCCGGCACAAGACCGAACTGCTGCGGCGCAAGGGCCTGGCCGAGACGCTGCCCGCGACCTCGATCGCACTGTCGCTGGACGAGGCGCAGGACGGGAGCGGCGGCGTCCGCATCATGGTGGACAAGTTGGCCAGGGGCCGTACGACGGCGTTCGCGAGCCCCGGGGATCCCGGCGTCACGTTCCTGCCGACGTCGTTCGGCTGGCCGCATCTGCTGGTCAGTTACGCCCCGGGCTGGCGTCCGGTGCTGCAGTACCCGGTCGCCAGCCCGGAGTTGCCGGCGCCGGCCACGCTCGAACTCATCCAGCAGCGGCTGGAGGCGCTGGGGCATCCGATGCGGATGCGGCTGTGCCGCACGCTGGCGCGGGGGCCGCATACGACGGGGGAGCTGGCGAACTCGTACGGCATCACCTCACCGGAGGTGTCGCGGCACATCACGACGTTGAAGAAGGCCGGGCTGATCCAGACGCGGCGCCGTGGGCGCTATGTGCTGCACCAACTGGACCTCCAGGTGGTCGCCCGGCTGGGCAGCGACTTCCTGGAGGGCGTACTGCGCTGACGGCGTGCTGCGCTGGAGGACGTCTGTGCTGACGGGCGTACTGCTGCGCCATACGCCTTGTGCTGGAGGACGTACTGCGTGCGCGGCAGGGCGTACCGCGCCGAGGTCCTCCCCCGGCACCTCTCCGGCCTATCCCCGGCCCTCCCGGCCCCGACCCACACCCGCCGTCGCCCGACCCTGCCCTACGTGCCCGCCGGCCCCTACGCCCCCGCTCCGCCGGCCCGCACCAGCCCCGTTTCGTACGCCAGCACCACCGCCTGGACCCGGTCGCGGAGGCTCAGCTTCGTCAGGATGCGGCCCACGTGCGTCTTGACCGTCGCCTCGGACAGCACCAGCCGGGCCGCGATCTCGCCGTTCGACAGCCCCTGGGCGACCAGCAGCAGCACCTCGCGCTCGCGGTCCGTGAGCCGCTCCAGCTCGGGGCGGCCGGGCTCGCCGGAGGTGGCGGGCAGCATGGGCGTGAAGCGGTCGAGGAGCCGGCGGGTGGTGGACGGTGCGACGACGGCGTCGCCGCTCTGCACCGCGCGGATCGCCGCGAGCAGTTCGCCGGGCGGCACGTCCTTGAGCATGAATCCGCTGGCCCCGGCCTTCAGTGCGGAGAAGGCGTACTCGTCCAGGTCGAAGGTGGTCAGGATGAGCACCTTGGGGGCGTCCTCCTTCTGGCCGCCCTCGCAGATCCGGCGGGTGGCCTCGACCCCGTCCAGATGCGGCATCCGGACGTCCATGAGGATCACATCGACCTTGGTGGAGCGCAGCACCTCCAGCGCCTCGGCGCCGTTCCCCGCCTCCGCGACGACCTCCATATCCGGCTGGGCGGCCAGCACCATCCGGAACCCGGTGCGCAGCAGCACCTGGTCGTCGACGAGCATCACGCGGATGGTCATGGGTCAGGGGTCCCTTCGTGGGCTGATGGCTGAGCGGGTGGAGCAGGTCGAGCGGGTGGAGCGGGTCGAGCAGGGCGCGGTGGGTCGAGCGCAGAGGGTCGAGCGGGTCGCGTGGGGCACAGTAGGTCGAGTGGGGGCTGCGTGAGGTGAGCGGGCTGCCGCAGGAGGGCCTGCTCGGCTCAGCGCATCACATGCCTCACCGGCCTGGTTTCAGGGGGAGTACGGCGCTGACGCGGAATCCGCCGCCCGGGCGCGGGCCGGCTATCAGGGTGCCGCCGACCATGCCGACCCGTTCCCGCATGCCGATCAGGCCGTGGCCGAGGCCGTCCGCCCCGCCCGATTCGTAGAGCTCGTGCTGCGCACCGCGGCCGTCGTCCTCGACGAGCAGTTCGAGGTCGTCGTCCCGGTAGCTGAGGCGGACGGTGGCGGCGACGTCGGGGCCGCCGTGTTTGCGGCTGTTGGTGAGCGCTTCCTGGACGATGCGGTACGCGGTCAGTTCGACGCTGCTGGGCAGCGGGTGCGGCTCGCCGTCCACCCGGAAGTCGACGGGCAGTCCGGCGCCGCGGACCTGGTCGATGAGGTCGGTGAGCTGTTCGACGCCGGGCTGGGGGACGTATTCGCCGCCTTCGGCCTGTTCGCCGGTGCGCAGCACGCCCAGCAGGCGGCGCATCTCGGCCAGTGCCTGGCGGCCGGTGCCGGAGATCGTTTCCAGGGCCTGCCGGGTCTGTTCGGGCGCGGCATCGAGGACGTAGGCGGCGCCGTCGGCCTGGACGACCATGACGGAGACGTTGTGGGCGACGACGTCGTGCAGTTCGCGGGCGATCCGGGCGCGCTCGGCGGCGACCGCGATACGTGCCTGGGTCTCGCGCTCCTTCTCCAGCCGGGTGGCCTTCTCCTCCAGCTGGGCCCAGTAGGCGCGGCGGGTGCGTACGGAGTCGCCGAGGACCCAGGCGAGCACGAAGGGGACGGTGAGCAGCGCCGTGAAGAACAGGCTTTCCCACAGCTGCCGCCTCTCGGGCCCCTCCCCGAAGCGCACCAGGGACAGGGCCGGGCCGACGAGGGCGCCGGCGAGGGCGCAGCGGGAGGCCCAGCGGGCGGTGGAGGTGCCGGATGCGACGGTGTACGTGATCACGAACATCGCGAAGTTGCCGATATTGGGCGGGATGTTGAAGATCAATTGGCCGACGCCGATGGCGGCCGTCAGCAGCAGCATCTTCACCGGGGCCTTGCGGCGCAGCGCCACGACGAGGCAGAGGCCGACCGTGAAGATCGCGGCGGCGATCTGGCGGGCGCCGAAGAGGTCCGTGCTGACGACCCACAGGCTGGTGAACCCGAGGAGAAGGACGGCCCAGAAGGTGTCCACTCCCGTCGGGTGCCTGCGGAGGAAGTCATAGAGGCGCTGCACGTCACCCAGCGTAGGCAGAGCGGAAAGGTGTACGAGTCAACCGGAGGGGCGATCCTCTACGTCAGCTCTACTCCCCAAGGTGGAGACTCCATGCACCAAATGTGTCGGACCAGGGGACGGCCTGCACATCAACCCGTGGGTCGACCTGGCGCCCCGCCCGTACCGTGGGGTGGTGACGAATGAGTGGTGCGGCTGGCGGGACGCGACCGAACGGGCACTGTACGGGGCGGACGACGGCTTCTACACGCGGCCCGGTGGCCCTGGTCCGGCCGGCCATTTCCGCACGTCGGTGCATGTTTCCCCGCTGTACGCCGGTGCCGTCGCGGCCCTGCTGTGCCGGGTGGACGGCGCGCTGGGCCATCCGGAGGAGCTGGCGCTGGTCGACGTGGGCGCGGGCCGCGGTGAGCTGCTGACGGGGGTGCTGGCCGCGCTGCCGGACGGGGTGGCCGCCCGGCTTCGCCCGTACGCCGTCGAGCGGGCCGCGCGCCCCGGGGGGCTGGATCCGCGGATCGACTGGCTGGGCGAACTGCCGGCGCCCGGCTCGGTCACCGGGCTGCTGTTCGCGAACGAGTGGCTCGACAACGTGCCGGTGGACATCGTCGAGACGGACGGGGACGGGGTGGCTCGGCGGGTGCTGGTCCGCGCGGACGGCACCGAGCGGCTGGGCGAGCCGGTCGACGGCGCGGACGCGGAGTGGCTGCGGCGCTGGTGGTCGCCGCCGGCCCCGTCCGCCGCTCCTGACGTCCGTGCCGCGCCCACCGTCCGTGCCGCGCCCTCCCCCGGGCTCCGCGCGGAGATCGGGCGTCCTCGGGACGAGGCGTGGGCGCGGGCCGTCCGTACGCTGCGCGCCGGGCTCGCGGTCGCCGCCGACTACGCGCATGAGCGGGATGACCGTCCGCTCTTCGGCACCCTCACCGGCTTCCGCGACGGCCGCGAGGTGCGCCCTGTTCCGGACGGCAGCTGTGACATCACGGCGCATGTGGCGCTGGACGCCTGCGCCGGGCCGTCGGCCGAGCTGCTGACCCAGCGCGAGGCGCTGCACGCCCTGGGGGTGGACGGCCGTCGTCCGCCGCTCTCCCTGGCGTCCACCGACCCGGCCGCGTACGTCCGGGCCCTCGGTACGGCCGGCGCGGCGGCGGAACTGACCGATCCGGCGGGGCTCGGGGGCTTCGGCTGGCTCGTGGAGCCGGTGGGCGGGGAGTGCGCGGGCCTGCTCAAGCCGTGATGCCGGGGCTGCTCAGCTGTGAGGCCGGGCCTGCTCGGGCCGTGAGGATGCTGCCGGGGCTGGGGCCTTCCGGCGGGACGCCTCGTCGGCGTTCCGCGAGGGCGTCCCGTGATGGCGTCCCGCGAGGGCGTTCCAAGGGGTGGGACGGCGCAGGCCCAGGGCGTCCACCGGGGTGGCGGGCTGCGAAACTGTTCCCATGACGGAGACGACGGTCGGCATCGGCGGCGCGGCGGAAAGCACCGACATGGTGCTGAACATCGGCCCGCAGCATCCCTCCACGCACGGTGTGCTGCGGTTGCGCCTCGTCCTGGACGGCGAGCGGATCCAGCACGCCGAGCCGGTGATCGGATACATGCACCGGGGTGCCGAGAAGCTCTTCGAGGCCCGCGACTACCGCCAGATCATCATGCTCGCCAACAGGCACGACTGGCTGTCGGCGTTCTCCAACGAGCTGGGTGTGGTGCTGGCCGTCGAGCGGATGCTGGGCATGGAGGTGCCCGAGCGCGCGGTGTGGACGCGAACGCTGCTGGCCGAGCTGAACCGCGTGCTGAACCATCTGATGTTCCTCGGGTCATACCCCCTCGAACTGGGCGGTATCACCCCCGTCTTCCACGCGTTCCGTGAGCGCGAGGAGCTCCAGACCGTCATGGAGGAGATCTCCGGCGGCCGGATGCACTACATGTTCAACCGCGTCGGCGGCCTCAAGGAGGACCTGCCCGCCGGCTGGCTGGGCCGGGCCCGGCAGGCCGTCGCGGATGTGCGCTCCCGTATGGACGTCTTCGACAACCTGGTGCTGGGCAACGAGATCTTCCGCGGCCGGACCCGGGGCGTCGGGGTGCTCGCCCCGGAGACGGTGCACGCGTACGGCGTTTCCGGGCCGATCGCCCGCGCCTCGGGCGTCGACTTCGACCTGCGGCGCGACGAGCCGTACCTCGCGTACGGGGAGCTGGCGTCCACGCTCAAGGTGGTCACCCGGGAGGAGGGCGACTGCCTGGCCCGCTTCGAGTGCCTGCTGGAGCAGAGCCACAACGCCCTGGATCTCGCCGACGTCTGCCTGGACCGGATCGCGGAGCTGCCGCCGGGGCCGATCAACCAGCGCCTGCCGAAGGTGCTGAAGGCGCCCGAGGGCGCGACGTACGCCTGGACCGAGAACCCCCTCGGCATCAACGGCTACTACCTCGTCTCCAAGGGCGACAAGACGCCGTACCGCCTGAAGCTGCGCTCCGCGTCATACAACAACATCCAGGCGCTGGTGGAGCTGCTGCCGGGGACGCTGGTCGCCGACATGGTCGCGATCCTCGGCTCGATGTTCTTCGTCGTCGGTGACATCGACAAGTAGAGCACCGGCGAGGGCACCGATGTTGTCCACAGGCTGTGGACAACATCGGTGCCCTCGTCGGCTCCCGCCCCCGAAAACCACTCGGCCCCGGAGCCGGTCGGGGCTTCGGGGCCGAATGTTTGAGAGCGAGGGCGGGGGGTCGGGAGCCCGCCGAATCCGGAAATGACAGCCAGGAAACGGCGGTCAGGAGATGGCGGTCAGGAAATAGCGGTCCGGAGGGCGCCGAGGTCGAGTTGCTCGGTCTCGTCGTGGGCGGTCAGGTCGATGACCTCGCCGGTACCGCTGGTCGTCTCGCCGTCCGCGGTAGAAACCCCGTCCTGCGTGCCCTCCACGGGCGCCCCGGGCTGCGGCTCCCCCGCGTCCTGCTCGTTCTGCTCGTCGCCCGCAACCCGCTCAGCGGCGGCCGGCGCGGCACCGGACTCCGGCGCGCCCCCCGCCTCCGTACCGGCCCCGGGGAGGGCCGTGCGGCCGGCCGTACGGGCCGCCGTCCGGGCCGAGTGCTCGGCGAGGGCCTCGTCTCCGACGACGTCCGCCAGGTCGTCCTCCAGCGGCGCGGGCAGCTGACGGGGGCCGGGGGCGGTCGCGTTGCCGAAGAAGTCGAAACCGCCCACGGTGCGCGAGGCGGTGGGACGCAGCGGGGCGACCGCGGCGGCGGACGGGACCGGGCGGAGCGCGGGTCCGGCGGCGGTGGCCGTACGGGCGGCGAGAGCGCCGCCCGTGCGCTGTGCGGCGGCCGCCTGGCCGTTCCCCCGGCCGTTGTCCCCGTCCTGGCCGGTGGGGCCGCCCGAAGCGGTGTGGCCGCCCGGTGCGGGCTGCGCGGGCCGCTCGGCGGCGGCGCGCTGCCGGGCGGCGTTGCGCGCCAGTTGACGGAGCGCCTGGTCGGCCTGCGCGTACGCCGCGGCGGTCGGGGCCGGCACCGGCCGGTCCGTCGACGGCCGGCCCGAGGTCTCACGGTCCACCGATGCCTGACGGCCCGACGCTTGGCGGTCCACCTGTCCCCGGCGGCCCGCTGCCGGGGCATCGGGGGCGGTGGGCGCGGCCGCTCCTGCGGACCCGGGCGCCCGGGAGGTGCCGGCGGCGGCCGGGAGTGCCCGGGCCGGGGCGGTCGCCTCGATGGCGAGCAGCCGGCGGCCCTCCAGGGCGCTGGCCCGCTCGGTCTCGGCGGTGGCGTAACGGCGGAGCAGCTCGGCGTGTTCGCTGCGCAGCCGGGCCAGTTCGGCGCGCTTGGCGCGCAGCTTGGTGTCGAGGGCGGCGCGGAGCTCGCGGGACTCCTCGATGTCGGTTTCGAGCTCGGCTATCCGCTCCTCGGTGCGCCACTCGTCGCGCACCCGGGCGCGGGTGAGTTCGGCGACCCGTCGGCCGGCCTTGCGGTCCCAGCTCCTCAGCAGGACGGCACCGGTGACGGCCGCGGCCGCCGCGCCCGCGGCGAGCACGCGTTGGACCAGATCATCGCCGACAAACCACGGGCCCGCGGCGCAGACAAGGGACACACCGGCGACCGTCGTGGGAGGAAGCAGCCGGTGGAGGGGTGGGGAATGGCGGTGGCGTCCTCGTGGCATGGCCAGAAACTTACCGTGCGTGCGGGATCTATGGGGCCCGGCCCACAAATCCGTTTCCGGCTGGTTACTTCCTGACCAGTCCCTTCGCCTCCACATATGACTGCGCGACATCCGCGGGCTTGAGCCGCTCGGCATCCACCTTGCGGTTCAAGTTGATCAAGTCTTCGGTGGTCAGGGTGCGGGTGAGCTTCCCGAGGGCGCTCTCGATCCGCTTGTCCCCGGCACTCTTGGCATTCACCACCGGCAGCACATTGTCGGCGTTCTGCAGCCGCTTGTCGTCCTTGAGGAGCACCAGTCCGAAGCTGTCGAGCGTGGCGTCCGTGGTGGTGGTGAGCACCAGTTGATCGGTGCTGTCCTTGACGGCCTGCTTGGCCTGCGGCGTCCCGACTCCCTTGGGGTCCAGACCCGTGATGTCGATGCCGTACGTCTTCTCCAGGCCCGGCTTGCAGAACACCCGGGTCTCGCACTCCTCACCCGAGGCGAGTTTGATCTTCTGCTTCGATTCTCCGAGGTCGGAGAGGGTGGAGAGCGAGTGCTGCGCGGCGAATTCCTTGCTCACCGCGAAGGCGTTCTGGTCCGTCGCGCGGCCTGCCGGCAGCACCTTCAGTCCGCGCGGTCCGGCGAGCTTCTTCAGTGCCGCGACCGTCTTGCCGATGTCGCCGGACGCGACCGGCTTCGCCTTGCTGCCGTTCTTCTTCGCGTTGAGGAATTCGGCGAGCGTGGAGGCATATTCGGGAACGACGTCGATCTGGCCCTTCTCCAGGGCCGGTTCATACAGCTCTCGATTGGCGAGGGTCTGAACTCGGGTGCGGTAACCGGCGTCCTGCAGGAGCCGGGAATAGATCTCGGCGAGCACCTTGGACTCGGTGAAACCCGCCGAGCCGATGACCAGCTCACCGCGCTTTCCGCCCTTGCCCTCGCCGCCGCCCTTCTCCTCCAGGGTCGGGCCGCCGCACGCGGCCAGCCCGGCCGCCACCGCCAGCACCGTGCCCGCGACCACCGCGGTACGTGCCGTGCGTGCCGTACGCACCGTGCGTTCCGCGCGTGCAATGCGTTCCGTGCGTGCCGTGTTGCTTCTCATCGCTGCCACGTGGGTGCTCCTTCAGCCCGTCAGTCAATTCAGTCCGTAAGCCGGCGGCCCCTCAGCCGGCAGCCCGTCCGTCAGTTCCGTCCGTCAGTCCGCCGACCCCTCAGCCCGTCAGGCCGCCGGCCCCTCAGCCCGTAAGTCCGTCAGTCCGTAAGCCCGTCAGTCCGCCGGTATCAGCTCTGCGCGGGACCGGGCGGACCGCATGGTTCGCCGGCCGCCCCGCATCGGGTCGAGGAGCCGTTCGGCGAGGACGAGGACGCCCTCCACAGCCAGGGCGAGGACGGCCACCAGCAGCGCGCCCGCGACGACCTGTGCGGTGTCGTAGTTGCCGAAGCCGGCGGTGATGATCCGGCCCAGTCCCCCGCCGCCGGCGAGCGCCGCCAGGGTCGCGGTCGCCACCACCTGGACCGTGGCCGACCGCAGGCCCGTCATGATCAGCGGGTAGGCGAGCGGTATCTCGACCCGGAACAGCACCTGCGGCCCCGACATACCCATCCCGCGCGCGGCCTCGACCACATTGCGGTCCGCCTCCCGCATCCCCAGATAGGCGTTGGTCAGCAGCGGCGGCACCGCGAACAGCACCAGCGCCAGGACCGTCGGCCAGTCGCCGTGCCGGCCCAGCGGGCTGAGCGTCAGCAGCACCAGGACCGCGTACGTCGGCACCGCCCGCCCGATGTTGGCGAGATTGACCGCCAGCGCGCCGCCCTTGCCGAGGTGACCCAGCCAGAGCGCCACCGGCAGCGCGATCAGGCAGGCCAGGGCCAGACACACCGCGCTGAGCCGGACGTGCTCGGCGAGGCGGTGCGTCACGCCCTTCTCGCCCGCCCAGTTGGCGGCCGTCGTCAGCCACTGCCAGGCCCCCGCGATCACGCCCATCGCTCAGCCCACCGCCTTCGTGGCACGGGTCCGGCCACGCGCCCACGCCGCCGCCCTGCCCCACACCCCGGCCCGGACCCCGGTACGGGCCCCGGCCCGCGTCCACGGCGTCAGCAGCCGCTCCAGGGCCATCAGCAGGATGTCCGCGACCAGCGCCAGCAGCACGCACAGCACCGAGGCCGTCAGCACCTCGGCCTTGAAGAAGCCGGCCATTCCGCTGGCGATGAGGTTGCCCAGGCCGCCGTAGCCGACGACGGAGCCGACGGTCGTCATCGCCACCGTCGAGACCGTGGCGATCCGCAGCCCGGCCACCAACGCCGGTATCGCCAGCGGGAGTTCGACGCCGAACAGCAGCCGCACCGGGCCGTACCCCATGCCGCGGGCGGCCTCCCGCACCCCTGCGGGCACCGCCTGCAGACCGGCGAGGATGTTGCGCACCAGGATCGTCAGCGAATACAGCACCAGGCCCGTCACGACCACCGCCGCCGAGACCCCGAAGACCGGTGTGAGCAGCGCGAACATCGCCAGCGAAGGGATCGTGTACAGCACCGTCGTCAGCCCCAGCACCGGCCCGGCCGCGCCCCGCCGGCTACGCGCCACCAGCGCCAGCGGGAAGGCGAGCAGCAGGCCGAGCGCGACGGACACGGCGGTGATGCCGAGGTGCTGGACCGTGGCGTCCAGCAACTCCTGGCTGCGGGTGCGCAGATACTCACCGCACACCCAGTCGTTCGCCTCCAGGCAATTCGCCCCGCCCGCCCGGCCGCTCATACCGTCACCTCCCCCGCCGGTCCTCGCCCGACCACGCCGCCCCGGGCGCACCGTGCGGCATCTCTGCCCTGGCGCAACCCGTTCGCTCATCTTTTCGATGCCGTGTGACCGACCCTAGACCCGACCACTGACAATCGCACCGGCCCCGCCGCCCACCGGCCCGTATCGCCATCCACCCGCAACACCCCGTTCACGGCCGGCGGCAGGCGGCGGTACGGGTGGCAGGCGGCGCACGGGCGGTCCGCGAGGCGCAGAGGTGCCGGGCCCGCCCGCAACGCGCCGCCGGGCCTGCCCGCAACGCCGCCGGACCCGCCTGCCCAACGCCGCGGGGCCCGGCCCGCGCAGCGTCTCGCTGTCGCAGGCCGGGCCCCGCCCGGTGTCACTGTGCGGGTCAGGCCCGCGCGTCGGCCCCGCCGTCGCCCTCGTCGTCCGGCAGCTTGCAGACCCTCTCCAGGAAGATCGCGGCGACCACCACGGCCGCGCCGGCGAGCACCGACAGACCGGCGTAGATCGCCTGGTCCCGGCGGGCTTCGACATCGAGGCCGGCGGTCAGCAGGAAGACGCCGACGCCGCCGTACAGCCCGGCCACCAGCGCCGCCACCAGGGCGCTCGCCTGGCCGAAAATCACCGCACGGGCGGCCAGCAGCGGATCGACGCCCTTGGCGCCGGGCCGCCGCTCCCGCTGGGCCCGCAGCCGTCCGCGGATCTCGAAGGCGGTGCCCGCGAGTACGGCGGCGAGGAACGCCAGCACGATCGGCGCGGCCACCGGCACACTCGGGAGCGTGCCGAAGGAGTCCCACAGCCGGGCGCCGCCCCAGGCCAGCACCCCGGCTGCCAGGAACAGCCCGACGAGCACCTTGATGTGTAGCTGTTTCACCGAGCGATCGCCCCTCGCACCGTCCTGCCCCTTACCGCCACCGCGGCCGTCCTCGTCGTCGTACCGCCGCCGTCGCCATGGCCGTCACTCCGGTCCCGCGACCGCGCCGGTCCCACGACTCCTCCGGTCCAACGCCTACTCCGGCAGCCGGAGTTCCAGGTCCGCGCGCGGCAGCACGCCCGTGCGGCCGACCACCGAGAGGAGCTCGGCCACCGCACCGCGCCCGGGAACCTCCGCCTCCGGGTCGATGTCGTACCACGGCGCCAGGACGAAGGCCCGCTCATGGACGCGCGGGTGCGGCAGCGTCAGCCGCGGGTCGTCGGAGACGATGCCCTGATAGGCCACGATGTCGACGTCGATGGTGCGCGGCCCCCAGCGCTCGTCGCGGACCCGCTTGAAGGCCTCCTCGATGGCGTGCCCGCGCTCCAGGAGGGAGTCCGGCGGCAGGGTCGTCTTGATCAGCACCACGGCGTTGAAGTACGACGGCTGGCTGCCCTGCGCGACGCCCCACGGCTCGGTCTCGTACACCGGGGAGACCGCTTTGACCCGCAGACCGGGCGTGTCCTCCAGCGCGTCCACGGCGCCCTGGAGGGTCTCCAGGCGGTTGCCGAGGTTGCTGCCGAGGGAGATCACGGCGTGCTTGGGGTTGGAGAGCGTCACATCGGCGGCGTCCACCTGCTCCACGACGGAGGCGGGCACCGGCTGTACGGTCGGGTCACTGCTGGTGTTCATGTACTCGACTCCGAGTGATGGTGATGGTCACGTCGTCGAAGGGGACGGTGATCGGCGCGTCCGGCTTGTGCACCACCACCTCCACTTCCTGCACACCCTCGTGCTTGAGGCACTGGTCGGCGATGCGCTCCGCCAGGGTCTCGATGAGGTCGACGGGCTCGCCCTCCACGACGGCCACCACCTCCTCGGCCACGACGCCGTAGTGCACGGTCTTCGCGAGATCGTCGGAGGCGGCCGCCTGACGGGTGTCCAGACCGAGCACCAGGTCCACGATGAAGGTCTGGCCTTCTTCGCGCTCCCGCGGGAACACCCCGTGGTGGCCTCGGGCCCTCAGCCCACGCAGCGCGACACGATCCACGCGAATCACTCCCACTGGTCCACGGCACCTCTGGCGCCACTGTTCGTCGGTTCCGGGCAGGCGCCGGAGCGATCCGGCAACACTGCCCCGCCATCGAATCTACCTTCGAGCACCGACAGTCCTCGCCCACGGGGGCTATGGACAAGACCCCGACCTGCTGCTAGGCGTGCCGCACGAGCGGGCCGGGAGATCGTCCGCGCGCCTCTTACCCCCTGGTCCGCGCCCCACCCCTACCCGTCCCGCACTTGGCTCGAACGGGTGCGCCCTCGTCCATATGGCTGACGCCCGCCGCTGACACCGGCACAGAACCGGGCCATCGGCGCAAGTCCGGACGGCCATGGCAAGGCTCACACACCGGCCGGCCCCGGGCACACCCCCGACACGCACCGGCCACAGCCCCGGCACATCCCGCTCACCCGCCGGCCACTCCCCCGGCAGGCGCGGTTCACACCGCGCCCGCGTCCGGCTCCCCCTCGTCGTCCTCGTCCTCGTCGTCCTCGCGGTCCGCCAGCACCGGCGACCCGTGGTGCGACCACACCCGCCAGCCGTCGTCCGTGCGCCGGAAGACGTTCGTCGCCACCACCAACTGGCCGATCAGCGGCCCCACCGACCCGTCGTCCTCGGCCGGCCCGCCGCTGAGGATGTTCTCGGTGCAGGTCACCAGCGCGGTGTCCCCGACGACGTCGATCTCGACGTCGGTCAGGAAGAACTGGATGTACTCGGTGTTCGCCATGATCAGGGCGTACGAGCGGAGCACCTCGCCGCGACCGCGGAGCACCGGCCACCCGGGATGCACCACGCTCACCTGACCGTCCAGCCACAGCTCGGACAGCGCCTCGTGATCGCCGCGCTCGATGGTCTCGTACAGGGTCGTGTTCGCCTGCTCGACCAGCTCGATGTCCGTTCGTGGGCCCAAGCCGCTCACACCGCTCCCGTCGTCTTCGACGTCCGCTTCGTCCTACCGTCCGTACCGTCCGCCGGGTCCGTTCCGGCGGCCGTGGTCGCCGCGCCCTCCACGGCACGGGCCACCCGTACCGCGTCCGCGCTCGCCCTGACCTCGTGCACCCGCACCGCCCAGGCCCCCTCTCGCGCCACCATCGCCGATACCGCCGCCGTCGCCGCGTCCCGCTCCCGGGCCGGCGGCGGGGCCGCTCCCTCGTCCCCCGCCAGCACCCTGCCCAGGAACCGTTTCCTCGATGCCGCCACCAGCAGCGGCCGGCCCAGCGCCCGCAGCCGCTCCAGACGGGCGATCAGGGCCAGGTCGTGCTCCGCCTGCTTGGCGAAGCCCAGACCGGGGTCGATGACGATCCGCTCGGGGTCGATGCCGCCGGCCACCGCGCGCTCCATGGCCTGCCCGAGCTCGTCGACGACCTCGGCGACCACGTCGCCGTAGACGGCGCGGTTGTTCATGTCGATGGACTGGCCGCGCCAGTGCATCACGACGAACGGCACGTGGTGCGCGGCCACCACCGGCACCATCGCCGGGTCGGCGGCACCGCCGCTGACGTCGTTGACCAGCCGCGCCCCCGCCTGCACCGCCTGCTCGGCGACCGAGGCGCGCATGGTGTCGACGGACACCACGGCGCCGGCCGCGGACAGCTCCCGTACGACCGGGACGACCCGCCGCAGCTCCTCGGCCTCGTCCACCCGCGCCGCGCCCGGACGGGTCGACTCGCCGCCCACGTCCACCAGGTCGGCACCCTGTGCCACCAGGTCCAGGCCGTGTTTGACGGCGAGTTCGGTGTCGAACCACTCACCGCCGTCGGAGAACGAATCGGGCGTCACGTTCACGACGCCCATCACCGCGCAGCGGTCCCAGTCCGGCAATCCGGCCACCTGGCCACGCAAGGTACTCATGGGACCAGCGTAGGCCGTGTGCCGACCGGCCGGATTGCCACCGTCGCCTGGGGCGTACGGCCGGGGGCCGTACCGCCGGGTGTCCCGGGCCGGCCCCGGCCGCGCCGCCGTGCAGGTGTCCGTCAGGCCGCCTGCTCGACCGCGTCCGCGGCCCGGACCGGCTCCACCGTATGTGCGCACGGCCGCGGCTCCGCGGCCTTCCTGCGGCGCAGTACGCGCGGCAGCTCCAGATAGCCCTCGGCCTGCATGGTGGCCAGGCCGATGCGCGGGATGTCCCGGGTGGTGCGGAAGACCACGAAGCGCGGCTCCCAGCGCGGGCGGAATTTGTCGTTGAACTTGTACAGCGACTCGATCTGGTACCAGCGGGACAGGAAGAGCAGCGTCCCGCGGGTGATGCGCATCACCGGCCCCGCGCCCAGCTTCTCGCCGCGCTCCAGGTAGGAGCGGAAGACCGCGAAGTTCAGCGAGAGCTGCTTGATCTTCAGGTCCGGCGCGGCCTGCAGGGCGGCGACGATCAGCAGCTCGTTCATGCCGGGGTCGGCGCTGCGGTCGCGCCGCATCCGCTCCAGCGAGATGCCGTCCGGGCCCCAGGGCACGAAGTACTGCAACGCCTTCAGGTCGCCGAACGGGCCGAGCTCCTCGCCCTCCCCGGGGGTCAGATGCGCGGTCGCGATCACCGCGTCGCCGTCCTTGACCGCGTCGATGCGGCCCAGCGCCATGGAGAAGCCACGCTCCTCGTCGGTGTCGCGCCAGGCGTCGGCGGCCCTCTGTACGTGCTCCAGCTCCTCCGGCTCCAGGTCACGCACCCGGCGCACCTTGGTGGTGTACCCGTTGCGCTCGATGCGCTTGACCATCTGGCGCACGTTGCGCATCGCACGGCCGGACAGCGTGAAGTCGGCGACGTCGACGATCGCCTCGTCGCCCAGCTCCAGCGCGTCCATGCCGGTCTCACGGGTCCAGACCTGGCCGCCGGTCTCGCTGCAACCGTGCACCGCCGGCGTCCACGAGTGCGCCCGCGCCTCCTCCATGAAGCGCTCGATGGCGCCCGGCCACGCCTCCACGTCGCCTATCGGGTCACCGCTGGCGAGCATCACGCCGGAGATCACCCGGTAGCAGACCGCGGCCTTGCCGGACGCGGAGAAGACCGCGCCCTTGTCGCGGCGCAGCGCGAAGTAGCCGAGCGAGTCCCGGCCGCCGTGCCGGGCCAGCAGCTCGCGCAGCTGCCGCTCGTCCTCGTCGGTCAGCCGGGCCGCCGGGTGCTCGGGGCGGAGGGCGAGGTAGGCGGTGGTGGCGACGGTCAGCAGGCCCAGCGCGCCGAGGGAGTAGCCGACGGTGTAGTCCACCTGGTGGGTGTAGCCGATCGGGCCCTCGAAGCCGAAGAGGCCGAACAGCACATGCTCGGCGCGCTGCAGGAAGGACGGCGACCCGACGATCTTGCCCGGGTGGGAGCTGACGATCACCATGCCGATGGCGAAGCTCGCGCCGCCCAGGACCACGAAGTTGGCCAGCGCCTTCCAGCGGCTGCGCGGATCGGGCAGGGCCGCGAACTCCTTCCGGTGCCACACCAGGAAGCCCAGCAGCGCGGTCGAGAGCACCGCGCCGAAGACGGAGTGGCGGTACACGAGCTGAGCGGCGATCCCCACCGGGAGCAGCGCCACCGCCGCTCCCCAGGCCCGCCGCTTACGCCGTTTGAGTCCGTGCGCCAGGAGGAGCAGCAGGATGCCGACGACGATGGAGGCGGCGGCCGCCAGCGGACTGACCGCGCCCGGCAGCACTTCGGCCAGGGCGTGCACCCGGCTGTGCCGGAAGCGCGGGAACACTCCGGCGACCAGGTTCAACAGGCCGACGGCCGCGCCGGCGGTGCCGATGAGCCCGGGCACCGCTTCGGGCCGTGGGCCGCGGAGCCAGCGTGGCGTTCGCCACGCAACCTTCTCCGACTTTTCGCCATCTAGCCTGTCAGACATCACTTTCCCGTCGCCCCGGTCGAGAAGACGTGCGAGCCTAGTCGCAGCATCTGGACTTTTGCGCCCTGTATGACGGCGTTTCAGGGCTCGGGGTTCCATCAGCGGTACGGATGACCCGGCCGCCCGGAAGAAAGCACCACATGGGTCTCACCAGCAAGAAAGTGCTGCTTCTTGCCGTCCTCGTCGCGGTGGCACTGTTCATCCTCACCATTTGGCTCTGGCCGCGCCTGTCCAAGGGGAACTGGCGCACCGTCCTCGGCCGGGTCGGGCTTTTGCTGGCGACCCAGCTCTCCCTCTTCGCCGCGGTCGGCCTGTTCGCCAACAACTCCTTCGGCTTCTACGCCTCCTGGGCCGACCTCTTCGGCCAGGAGCAGGAACCGGGTGTGGTGACGAATTACCAGACCGGCCCGAACGGCACCAAGCTGCAGATGCTGGGCACCGAACGCATCAGCGTCCAGAACGGCTCCCGGCCGTCGTCGGCCGGCCGAATCGACAAGGTGCTCATCCGCGGCGAGCATTCCAAGATCGCCAGCCCGGCGTTCGTCTATCTGCCGCCGCAGTACTTCCAGAAGAAATACGCGAAGAAGAAATTCCCGGCGGCGCTGGTGCTCACCGGCTACCCGGGCACCGCCGAGGCCCTCTACAAAAAGCTGCATTTCCCGCAGACCCAGCACGGCCTGCTCAAGGAGCACCGGATGCGGCCGACGGTCCTGGTGATGATGCGGCCGACCGTCGCGCCGCCGCGGGACACCGAGTGCGTGGACATACCGGGCGGCCCGCAGACCGAGAGCTTCTTCACCACGGACCTGCGCGCGGACATCACCGAGCACTACCGAATAGGGCGTGAGGCGAAGAGCTGGGGCGTCATCGGCGACTCCACCGGCGGCTACTGCGCGCTGAAGATGACCATGCGCCACCCCGAGGCGTACTCCACCGCGGTGGCCCTCTCCGGCGCCTACAAGGCCCCGCTGGACGCCACCACCGGCGACCTCTTCGGCGGCGACCTGCGGCTGGAGCGCGAGAACAACCTGCTGTGGCGTCAGCGGCACCTGCCCGCACCGGCGGTGAACCTCCTGGTCACCAGCAGCAAGCAGGGCGAGGGCAACTACAAGCAGACGCTCCGCTTCATCGAGCAGACGAAGTCGCCCACCCGCGTCTCGTCGATCATCCTCGACAGCGGCGGCCACAACTTCAACACCTGGCGCCGCGAGATCCCCGCGGCCCTCGAATGGCTGGGCAACCACCTCAAGGCGTGACGCCCGGCGCCGGCCCTTCGGAGGGTCCTCCGTGCGGCGGGACGGCCGGTGTGCCGCCCCGTCGCCTTCCCGCCCCGTCGCCTTCCCGCCGGCGTCAGCGCGCCAATATCAGGCTCATCGCCTCGGCCCGGGTCGCCGCATCGCGCAGCTGACCGCGGACGGCCGAGGTCGTCGTCTTCGCGCCCGGCTTCCGCACCCCGCGCATTGTCATGCACATGTGCTCGCACTCGATGACGACGATCACGCCGCGCGGCTCCAGGATCTCCATCAGCGAGTCCGCGATCTGCGTGGTCAGCCGCTCCTGCACCTGCGGGCGCCGGGCGAACACGTCCACCAGACGGGCCAGCTTCGACAGGCCGGTGATCTTGCCGTCGGCGGACGGGATGTAGCCGACGTGCGCCACACCGACGAACGGGACGAGGTGGTGCTCACAGCTCGACATCACCTCGATGTCCTTGACCAGCACCATCTCGTCGTGGCCCAGGTCGAACGTGGTCGTCAGCACGTCCTCCGGCTTCTGCCACAGCCCGGCGAAGATCTCCTTGTACGCCCGTGCCACCCGAGCCGGCGTCTCCAGCAGACCCTCGCGGTCCGGGTCCTCGCCCACCGCGATCAGCAGCTCGCGGACGGCATTCTCGGCCCGCTTCTCGTCGAACGTACCGATCGTGCCGTCGACGTCCAGCGTCACAGGGTCCGTCATATGTGCCTCGTTCCTTCTGCGCCCGCTCGAACGCGATGTCCCTCGAACGCGGTGTCCCTCGCGGAAATGCCGCGCCCCCCAGGCTAAACCTGGGGGGCGCGGCATGTATTCCAGGGCCTGTGGAGCCCCTGGTCAGCTCTCCGTGTGCGGCTCCTCCGAGCTCTCCACCTTCTTCTCCGTGGAGACGGTGGCCGCCGTCACGGCGCCGTTGGCCGGGGCCAGCTCCTTGGGCGAGAGCACCGGCGGGCGGGTCGACGGCGTACGCCGCGAGGAACCGGTCCACGCCGGGCGGGCCGGGCGCTTGACCACGTGCTTGAACAGCTCCGCGATCTCCTCCTTGCCGAGGGTCTCCTTCTCGAGGAGCGTCAGCACGAGGTTGTCGAGGATGTCGCGGTTCTCGACCAGGATCTCCCACGCCTCGTTGTGCGCGGTCTCGATCAGCTTCTTGACCTCTTCGTCGACCAGCGCGGCGACCTCTTCGGAGTAGTCGCGCTGGTGACCCATCTCACGGCCCAGGAAGGGCTCGGAGTTGTCGGTGCCGAACTTGATCGCGCCGAGCCGCTCGGTCATGCCGTACTGCGTGACCATCGCGCGGGCCGTGGCGGTGGCCTTCTCGATGTCGTTGGCGGCACCGGTGGTCGGGTCGTGGAAGACCAGCTCCTCCGCCGCGCGCCCGCCCAGCATGTACGCCAGCTGGTCGAGCATCTCGTTGCGCGTGGTGGAGTACTTGTCCTCGTCGGGCAGGACCATGGTGTAGCCCAGGGCCCGGCCGCGGGACAGGATCGTGATCTTGTGCACCGGGTCGGAGTTCGGGGAGGCCGCCGCGACCAGGGCGTGTCCGCCCTCGTGGTACGCGGTGATCTTCTTCTCCTTCTCGGACATGATCCGGGTCCGCTTCTGCGGGCCCGCCACGACGCGGTCGATCGCCTCGTCCAGGAAGTGGTTGTTGATCAGCTTCTCGTCGCTCCGGGCCGTCAGCAGCGCGGCCTCGTTGAGGACGTTCGACAGATCGGCACCGGTGAAGCCGGGGGTGCGCTTGGCGACGGCCGAGAGGTCGACGTCCGGGGCGACCGGCTTGCCCTTCTGGTGGACCTTGAGGATCTCCAGACGGCCCTGCAGGTCCGGACGGTCGACGGCGATCTGCCGGTCGAAGCGGCCGGGGCGCAGCAGCGCCGGGTCGAGGATGTCCGGACGGTTCGTCGCGGCGATCAGGATCACACCGCCCTTGACGTCGAAGCCGTCCATCTCGACGAGGAGCTGGTTCAGGGTCTGCTCACGCTCGTCGTGGCCACCGCCGAGACCCGCACCGCGGTGCCGGCCGACGGCGTCGATCTCGTCGACGAAGACGATCGCCGGGGCGTTCGCCTTGGCCTGCTCGAAGAGGTCACGGACCCGGGAGGCACCGACACCGACGAACATCTCGACGAAGTCGGAGCCGGAGATCGAGTAGAACGGGACGCCCGCCTCGCCGGCGACGGCGCGCGCGAGCAGCGTCTTGCCCGTTCCGGGCGGGCCGTACAGCAGCACGCCCTTGGGGATCTTGGCGCCGACCGCCTGGAACTTGGCCGGCTCCTGCAGGAACTCCTTGATCTCGTGGAGCTCCTCGACGGCCTCGTCCGAGCCCGCGACGTCCGCGAAGGTCGTCTTGGGGGTGTCCTTGGTGAGCAGCTTCGCCTTCGACTTCCCGAAGTTCATCACCCGGGAGCCGCCGCCCTGCATCTGATTCATCAGGAACAGGAAGGCGATCGGAATCAGAATGAAGGGAAGCAGCGTCATCAGCAGACTGACGAACGGATTCGTCTTCGACGGGGAGACGGTGTACCCGTCCTTGATCTCGCCGGTCTGGTACTTGGCCTGCAGGTTCTTCGCGAGATCGACGCCCTGGTCGCCGATGTAGCTCGCCTGGATCTTGTTGGAGCCGTCGACCTTGTTGGAGCCCGACAGCTCGACCTTGATCTTGTTCTCGTCGCCGGTGGTGAGCTCGGCGGACTTCACCTTGTTGTCAGCGATCGCCTTGACGACCTGACCGGTGTCCACCGTCTTGTAGCCGCCGGACGAGCCGACGACCTGCATCAACACGACCACGGCGAGGACGGCCAGCACGATCCACATGACCGGCCCACGGAAGTATCGCTTCACGTCCATCCATACGGAGCCGTTGGCGGCCCCGTCCCTCCTGCCACAGTGAGGCACAACGCCCTTGGAGGGCTGGTCGTGCGTACGGTGTATTACTGGCCCGAAAAACAACTGCCTTCGGACGGTACCCCAGCATTGTCACCCGGCGCCTGCGCCGACAGAGAACATGCAGCCGGGGATTTGGCTCTCCCTGCTCCAACGGCGGGCGGCCGCGAAGGGTTCCCGACGGGCCGCGGCAACTCCGCCGGACCCGTCCGGCCACCCCGGCCGGACGGGTGCGCGGGCGCCGTCAGCCGCCGTAGACCTGGGGCGCGAGGGTACCGACGAACGGCAGGTTCCGGTACTTCTCGGCGTAGTCCAGGCCGTATCCCACGACGAATTCGTTGGGGATGTCGAAGCCGATCCACTTCACGTCGATGGCGACCTTGGCCGCCTCCGGCTTGCGCAGCAGCGTGACGACCTCCAGCGAGGCCGGCTCGCGCGAGCCGAGGTTCGACAGCAGCCACGACAGCGTCAGGCCGGAGTCGATGATGTCCTCGACGATCAGGACGTGCTTGCCCTTGATGTCGGTGTCGAGGTCCTTGAGGATGCGGACCACGCCGGAGGACTGGGTGCCCGCGCCGTACGACGACACGGCCATCCAGTCCATCGTGACGGGGGTGGACAGCGCGCGCGCCAGATCCGCCATCACCATCACCGCGCCCTTGAGGACACCGACGATGAGCAGGTCCTTGCCCGCGTACTCCGCGTCGATCTTGGCAGCCAGCTCGGCCAGCTTCGCGTCGATCTCTTCCTTGCTGATGAGTACCGACTGAAGGTCGGAGCCCATGTCCTTGTCGTCCACCCGTGCCACTCTCGCTCGGTTCGGTGTTCACGTCAGCCGTGAGACTTCAGATGCAAGGCAGCGTGTGCGGCTCAGCCCTGCCGGATGACAAGTCTGCCACCCTGCCGCCGGACACCGACCCGCCCGGGGAGGTTGATGGCCCCCTGGCCCCGCCAGGCGGTGATCAGCCGGTCCACTTCCTCGATGTGGCGGGCGAAGAGGGAACCGGCGGGGGAACCGGCGCCGATCACGGCCCGGCGCAGCACCCGGCGGCGGACCGCGGGGGGCAGCGCGTACAGGGCCGCGACGTCGAGGCCGCCGGTGTCGTCGAGGACCGTGCCCTCGGCGTCGGCCGCCCAGGCGTCCAGGGCGTCGGCGTCGTCGCGGGAGAGCTGGGCGGTCCGGGCCAGCGCCTCGACGACGCCCTTGCCCAGCGCCTTCTCCAGGGCGGGCAGGCCCTCGTGGCGCAGCCGGGAGCGGGTGTACGCGGGATCGGAGTTGTGCGGGTCGTCCCAGACGGGCAGCGACTGGATCAGGCAGGCCTTGCGGGCGGTCTGGCGGTCGACGTCCAGGAAGGGGCGGCGGTAGCGGCCGCCGCTGCCGCTGGTGGCGGCCATGCCGGAGAGCGAACGGGTCCCGGAGCCGCGGGCGAGGCCGAGCAGCACGGTCTCGGCCTGGTCGTCGCGGGTGTGGCCGAGCAGGACGGCGGTGGCGCCGTGGCGCTCGGCGGTGGCATCGAGAGCGGCGTACCGGGCGTCACGGGCGGCGGCTTCCGGACCGCCCTCCCGGCCGACGGTGACGGCGACGACCTCGACCGGGTCGAGGCGCAGGGCCCGCAGCCGCAGCGCGACCTCGGCGGCGCGCAGATCGGAGCCTTCCTGGAGGCCGTGGTCGATGGTCACGCCCCCGGCCCGGACGCCGAGCTTGGGCGCCTCGAAGGCGAGGGCGGAGGCGAGCGCCATCGAATCGGCGCCGCCGGAGCATGCGACGAGCACGAGCGGGGGCTCGTGCCGGTCCTGTGCGCTGTGGTGGGTGAGCACGTCGTGGAGTACGCGGCGGACCGCCAGGCGTATCGCGGCGACCGCTGGATGGGGACCCATGTCCGTTTCCAATCGTTCAGCTGGGGTGCCTCGGGCCGGTGAGGGCTTTTCGTCACACAGAGTGCCTAGATGGTGACAGAGGCGAGCGGTTCCCCGAGCATTGCACGCCTATCCATCGGTAACGGTCCCTCAGACGGGTGATTGAAGGGGCGCTCTACTGCCACGCGGTGTGCCCAGCTCACAACGTTCGCCTACGGTGCCCCGTCCGCCTTCCGGTGCACCCGCGCGACCCAGTCCGCCGGTTTGGCGATCTCCTGTTTGGTGGGGAGGGTGTTCGGCGACGTCCAGACCCGGTTGAAGCCGTCCATCCCGACCTCGTCGACGACCGCGCGGACGAAGCGCTCCCCGTCGCGGTACTGCCGCAGCTTGGCGTCCAGGCCGAGCAGCTTACGCAGCGCCTGGTCGAGCCGCCCGGCACCGCTGGCCCGCCGCTTCTGGAACTTCTCCCGGATCTCGGCGACCGACGGCACCACGTCCGGCCCGACCCCGTCCATCACGTAGTCCGCGTGCCCCTCCAGGAGCGACATCACGGCGGTCAGCCGCGCCAGGATCTCGCGCTGGGCCGGCGTCTGGACGAGATCGACGATCGAGCGGCCGCCGTCCTCTTCCTCCTCGCCCTCCGGCCGGGCACCGGCCAGCGACTGGGCGGCCTCCCGCAGCCGCTCCAGCAGGGTGCCCGGATCGATGTCGGTCTCCCCGAGGAACGACTGGATCTCGCCCTCGATGTGGTCGCGCAGCCACGGCACGGCCGTGAACTGGGTGCGGTGCGTCTCCTCGTGCAGGCACACCCACAGCCGGAAGTCGTGCGGTTCCACTTCGAGCTCGCGCTCCACGTGGACGATGTTCGGCGCGACCAGCAGCAGCCGGCCGCCCTGCTCACCGGCCGGCAGGTCCCGGCTGGGCGGCGCGAACGTCTCGTACTGGCCGAGCACCCGCGACGCCAGGAACGACAGCAGCATCCCCAGCTCCACGCCGGTCACCTTGCCGCCGACCGCTCCCAGCACCGCGCCACCGGGGACCGTCGAGCGGCGGTCCTCCATCTTGGCGAGCAGCGGTTTGAGCACGGCCCGGAAGCCGGCGACATTCGCCTTGACCCAGCCGGGCCGGTCCACGACCAGGACGGGCGTGTCGTGCGGCACCTCGCCCTGCGCGTCCGGCTGCGCCAGCCGCGTGAACGCCCGCACGTGCGCCTCGGACGCCTTGGCGTGCTTGCGCAGCTCGGCGACGATCGCCCGCGCCTCGTCCCGGCTGACCTCTGGACCCGGCCGCACGAACCGGGTCGCGGTCGCGACCGCGAGGTTCCAGTCGACCATCTCGGTTCCACCGATGCTCGTCATGACTTCACGGTACGTGGGCGCGACGGCGCCGGGTAGCCGTTGCGCTTTGCGGTGCCGCCCACGTAGCCGTCTGCTGCGCCGTTCCGCTGCGCTTTGCGGCGCCTCCCACGTACCTGGCTGCGGCGCCGCGGGGCTCGCTCGCCGTTGCGCTTTGCGGCGCCCCGCACGTACCCGTCTCTCCCGCCGCGGGGCGTCTCGTCGTTGCGCCTGCGGCGGGCTGGGTGGGTGTCGGGTGCGGTGACGGACCTCCGGGGCCGGTGTTTGGGGCTGCTGTCGCTTTACGTCCCAAACACCGGCCCCTCCGGCCCGTCCCCTCCCGTTGAGGGAAGGGGAAGAGGGCGGTGGGGGTGGGCGTTGGGGGCATAAGGGGGCTTGCGGACCCGTAGGGGTGGGTCGAACAGATCCCGTAAGGGTCGCGAGGGCCCCCTGCGGGGCCACAACTCGGCAGGCGTGGGGCGGTATTCCCGCTGACCGACGACGTCAGGTGTACGCCCCACAACGCACGCCCCCACTCACCCGCACACTCCCCTAACGGGAGGGGACGGGCCGGAGGGGCCTTGTTCGTGGACGTAAAGCGACAGCAGTCCACGAACAAGGCCCCGGAGGCCCGTCACCGCACCCAACAACAACCCAGCCCGCCGCAGGCGCAACGGCGAGACGACCCGCGGCGGGACGGCGAGCTACGTGCGGGGCGCCGCAAAGCGCGCAACGACGAGCAACCCCCGCGGCGGGACAGCCAGGTACGTGGGAAGTCAGCGACACCCGCAATTGGCCACCGCGGAGGCCAAGTTGTCCAGTGCCCGCTGCGCGCCCGGCGCGTCCGTCGTGCCGGTGGTCATGAAGGAGAAGACCAACAGGCGGCCGTCGGCGTCGACGACCGTGCCGGCGAGGGTGTTGACGCCGGTGAGCGTTCCCGTTTTGGCGCGGACCGCGCCGGCGCCCGCGCTCTGGCCCGTGTAGCGGCTGCTGAGGGTGCCGGTGAAGGCTGCCACCGGGAGGCCGGTGACCACGGACCGCAGGGCCGGGTGGTCGGGCGCGGCGGCCTGCAGCAGGAGGCGGGAGAGCAGCGCCGCGGACACCTTGTCGTCGCGGTCCAGGCCGCTGCCGTCCTTGAAGACCGCGCCGGCCAGCGGCAGATGCTGGCGGGCGAGGGCGTTGTGGACGGCCTCGGCGGCGCCGGCGAAGCTGGCCGGCCGGCCGGAGCCGAGCGCGGCCTGCCGGGCCAGCGCCTCGGCGATGTCGTTGTCGCTGTAGGTGAGCATCCGCTCCACGAGGGAGGAGAGGGGGAGGGAGTGGACGGCGGCCAGCCGCCGGGCGTGGGCGGGGGCCTTGGTGCCGTTCGGGGTGCCGTCGACGGTGATGCCGCGTTCGTGGAGGAGCTCGGCGAAGGTGCGGGCGGTGGAGCCTGCGGGGTCGGCGTCGCGGGGCGCCGGGCCGTGGTCGCTGTCGTCGAGGCGGGCCTCGTCGGTCATCAGCGCCGTGACCGGGGCGAGGTTCTCGTTGGGGCCGATGGGGTGCTCGACCGGCCCCGAGTAGGCGGAGGCGTCGTAGCCGAGGTGGACCGTCGTGAGGTGCCGCTGCTTGAGCGCGCGGGCGGTGGCGTCGGCGAGGGTGCGGAGGTTCGCGGGCTGCTCGGCGGTGGTGGGCTGCGGGGCGCGGACGGTGAGCGTGGGGTCGCCGCCGCCGACCAGGACGATGCGGTCCTTGCCGGCCGTGACGACGGAGGTGTCGATGCGGTGCTCCGGGCCGCGGGCGGACAGTGCGGCGACGGCGGTGGCGAGCTTGACCGTGGAGGCCGGGATGGCGGCCTTGCCCTGGCCGGACCCGAAGACCTCGCGGCCGGCCGCGACGTCCACCACGGAGGCGGTGCGCAGCGGGCCCAGCGCCGGGTCCTTGAGCAGCGGTGCGAGGGCGTCGGCGAGCCCGGCGCCGGTCGGTACCGGTGCCGCGCCCCGGCCGGCGCCCGCGGCGGGGCGGACGCCGAGCGCGGGCAGCACGGGCGCGGCGCTGGGCGCCGGACGGTCGGGCTCCGCGGCGTGATGCTCGCCACTGGATCCGTCGACCACCGCCGCCTCGGCGCGCTCGGCCGTACGCTGACCGGAGTCCCACGGGCCGGCCGCCGCCACCGCGACGAGCGCGACCGTCAGGCCGGTGGCTGCCGAGACCACCGTCAGCCGCCAGGTCTGCCGGGTGTGCCGCGGGGTGTCCTGCCAGGCCTGCCGTACGGTGCCGGCCGCCGCCCGGGCCGAGCGCCCGGCCGCGTCGGCCGCCCGCCGCGCGGTGCGCTGCGCCGAACGCTGCGCCGACTGCCATCTGACCTGCCATTTCCTGGTCTCAGGCACTTCGGACCAGCCCCTTTCGCCACCACACACCTGCGTGGGGGACACTTAATCACCAGACGTATGTGTTGATCATGGAGGAGCCACCCGTGGAGTTCGACGTCACCATCGAGATCCCGAAGGGTTCGCGGAACAAGTACGAGGTGGACCACGAGACCGGTCGGATCCGCCTGGACCGTCGACTCTTCACCTCGACCAGCTACCCGGCGGACTACGGCTTTGTCGAGAACACCCTGGGCGAGGACGGCGACCCGCTGGACGCCCTGGTCATCCTGGATGAGCCGACCTTCCCCGGCTGCCTCATCAAGTGCCGTGCCATCGGCATGTTCCGGATGACGGACGAGGCCGGCGGCGACGACAAGCTGCTGTGCGTGCCGGCGTCCGACCCGCGCGTGGAGCACCTGCGTGACATCCACCACGTGTCGGAGTTCGACCGCCTGGAGATCCAGCACTTCTTCGAGGTCTACAAGGACCTGGAGCCGGGCAAGTCCGTCGAGGGCGCCAACTGGGTCGGCCGCGCGGACGCCGAGGCCGAGATCGAGGCCTCGTACAAGCGCGCCGAGGCGCACGGCGGGCACTGATCCCCGCACCCGGGCGCCGGTCGGCGCCCGGTGATTTTCGTACGCGAACGGGCGGCATCCATCCGGGTGCCGCCCTTCGTCCGTTTGTGCCGGAGGTTTGTGCCGGCCGGTGTGCGTGGCGACGCGCGGAGAAATTCCCGTTCTCCGGTAAAAAGCGGGAAGCATTGAGTAAAGTCTGCGTGCGGCGCCCGGCTGCTCCGTGATCATCGCCAAATAAGCGGCAGATAAATTAACTTACGGCGGCCGCGCATAGGCCCCGCATATTCCGCGCACCGCGCTCCCGGCGGCCAATTAACCCATAACTTGACAGCGCGCGGCGATGCTAGCTTCGCCACCTTGACGAGAGCACCCCAATAGGCAAGGCGGTTCTCCGGGTCACGCACAGCGTGACCGTCGTCAAAGCGGGGGGAGCACTCATGGCAGATCGCATGGGCCGCGCAAGCCAGAGGAGCAGGAGCAGACCACGCGGCGGCGGACTGGTCGCCACGGTCTTCAGACAGCACACCGCGCTGCTGGTCACGGGCGTGGCACTGGGCCTGGCAGGGGTGGCCGCCTCGCTCACCCAGCCGGTGGCCATCGGCCGGCTGATCGAGGCGGCGGGCCGCGGCGAATCGCTGGGCGTCCCCATCACCTGGCTCGTCTCGCTTTTCTGCGCCGGCGCGCTTCTCACCTCTCTCCAGGCCTACGTCATCGGCCGGGCCGGGGAGAACATCGTCTTCGACGTCCGCCGGCTCCTGACCGAACGTCTGCTGCGCGCCGATCTCACCGCATTCGGGAAACGGCCGCAGGGAGATATCTTCACCCGCACGGTCACCGATACCTCACTGGTGAAGATCGCCCTTTCGCAGAGCCTGACCCAGCTGATCACCAGTGGCGTCACGGTGCTGGGCGGCGTGGTGCTGATGTTCTGCATCGACGTCGGGCTGATGGTCATCACCCTGGGCTGTCTCGGCGCCGCCAGCGTCGTCTCCCTCCTCCTCGCCCGGAAGCTGCGCAAGGTGGCGCTGGAGAACCGCGACGACATCGGCGCGTTCGGCACCGCCGTCCAGCGCGTGCTCTCCGCCCTGCCCACCGTCAAGGCGTCCCGCGCCGAGTCCCGTGAGACCGACCGCATCGGCGCGCTGGCCGGGAACGCCCGACGCTCCGGCATCCGGGGCGCCGCCTACGGCGCCCTGCTGACGCCGGCCATGAACGTCGGCACCCAGGGCGCGCTGGCCGTCGTCGTCGGGGTCGGCATGGCCTGGGTGGCCCGCGGCGAGATGACCATGGCCGCCCTGACCACGTTCATCATGTATCTGTTCCAGCTGGTGTCCCCGCTGGTGATGTTCTTCATGGCGGTCGGCCAGTTCGTCCAGGGCCGGGCCGCCATCCAGAAGGTCGACGAGCTGGCCGACATGCCCCAGGAGGGCGGCCGGACGGCGGACGCCGGGCGCGCCGCGCCGATGGTGCTGTCGGCCCACGGCCGGTCGGCGGTGGAGTTCCGCGATGTCCGCTTCGGCTACGAGCGCGGGGACCAGGGCGAGCGGTCCCCCGTCCTGCACGGCGTCTCGTTCCATGTCCCGGCGCGCGGGCTGACCGCCGTCGTCGGGCCGTCCGGCGCGGGCAAGACCACCCTGTTCCAGCTGATCGAGCGCTTCTATCCGGCCAGTGGCGGCGCCATCCTGGTCGGCGGCCGGAACATCGAGGCCCTGCCCCTCGACTCCCTGCGCGGGCTGGTCGGTTACGTCCAGCAGGACAGCGCGGCGATGCGCGGCACCGTCCGGGAGAACCTGACCTACGCCAGCCCCGACGCCGGCGAGGACGACATCCGGCAGGCGGTGGAGATGGCCGGGCTCGGCAAGGTGGTGGCCAATCTCCCGCAGGGCCTGGACACCGAACTCGGCGACCAGGGCAGCGGATTGTCCGGCGGCCAGCGCCAACGCCTGTGCATCGCCCGCACATTGCTGCAGAAGCCGGCGGTCATGCTGCTGGACGAGGCCACCTCCCACCTCGACTCCGACTCCGAGCGGGACTTCCGCGACGTCCTGCAGCGGGTCTCCCGGCACTGCGCGGTCATCGCCATCGCCCACCGGATCTCCACGGTGATCGACGCCGAGCAGATCGTGGTGCTGGAGGACGGCCGGGTCCGGGCCACCGGCCGGCACCAGGACCTGATGACCCGCGATCCGCTCTACCGGCGGCTGGCCGGCTCCCAGCTGCACGCCGACTCCGGCGGCCGCGTCCCTGCCCCTGCCCAGGCCCCGGCCCGCTACCCGGACCACACGGCCCCCCGCGACACGGAGACCACGCTCTCCCTCTCCCTGGCCTTCGGCGGGCTGCCGCCGGCCACCCTCAACGAGCAGACCATCCGGCTCCGTCCGATCAGGAGCGACGAGCAGTGGTGAACCGCACCGACGTGGCGATCGTGGGCACCGGGCCCAACGGACTCGCGGCCGGGGTGGTCCTGGCCCGCGCCGGCCTGCGGGTGGCGCTGTACGAACGGGCCGACACCATCGGCGGCGGGCTGCGCACCGCTCCCCTCTTCGACAGCGGCGTGCTGCACGACCTGTGCTCCGCCGTCCACCCCATGGCCGCCGCCTCCCCGTTCTTCCGGGCGTTCGGCCTGGCGGAGCGCGGCGTCGAGCTGCTGCAGCCCGAGATCGCCTACGCCCATCCGCTCGACGGCGGCCGCGCGGCCCTGGCGTACCGGTCGCTGGCCGAGACCTGCGCGCACCTGGGTGCCGACGGCCCGCGCTGGCGGCGGCTGATGGCGCCCCTGCTGGAGCACAGCGACGGCATCGTCAGCCTGATCATGAACGGGCAGCGCCGGCTGCCGCGGGACCCCGCGGCGGCCCTGCTGCTGGCGGCCCGGGTGGCGGTGCACGGCACCGCGCTCGGCGCGCGGTACTTCCGCGGTGAGGAGGCGGCCGCCCTGCTCACCGGGGTCGCCGCCCACGCAGTCGGCAGGCTGCCGAGCCCGTCGGGCGGCGCGGTGGCCGTGCTGCTGGGCCACCTCGCGCACGGTTCGGGCTGGCCGCTGCCCCGCGGCGGCAGCGCCCGCATCGCCGAGGTGCTGGCCGCGGACATCACCGCGCACGGCGGCGTCTTCCACACCGGGCACGAGGTGACGGATCTCGCCCAACTCGACGGTGCGCGGGCCGTGTTGCTCGACACCAGCCCCAAGAACCTCCTGGCGCTGGCCGGCGACCGGCTGCCCCGCTCCTACGCACGCGCCCTGGCGCGCTTCCGGTACGGGCCGGGCGCCGCCAAGGTCGACTTCCTGGTCTCCGAGCCGATCCCCTGGGCCGATCCCGCGGTCGGCCGGGCCGGCTCGGTGCATCTGGGCGGCACCCGCGCCGAGATCGTCCGGCAGGAGACGGCGACCGCCCGTCGCATCCGGACCCGGGAGCCGTTCGTCCTCGTCGTGGACCCGGCGGCGACCGATCCGGGACGCGCGCTGCCCGGGAAGCGCCCGGTGTGGGCGTACGCGCATGTGCCGAACGGCGATCCCACCGACCCGTTCGAGCTGGTGCGGGCCCGCATCGAGCGCTACGCCCCGGGTTTCGGGGACACCGTCCTCGCGCACCGCTCCGTGCCCGCCGCGTCGTACGAGACCTACAACCCCAATTACGTGGGCGGGGACATCGGCACCGGCGCGATGACGCTGTACCAGAGCATCGCCCGGCCCGTCCCGCGCCTCGATCCCTACCGCACGCCGCTGCCCGGCGTCTTCCTGTGCTCCTCGGCCACCCCGCCGGGGCCCGGCGTGCACGGCATGTCCGGCTATTTCGCGGCGCTCTCGGCGCTCCGGCATTGTTTCGGTATACGCACCGCAGCCGATGTGTCACTCTCGCCGACACCGCGTCAATTCAGCCCTGCCCACTAGTGCAGGAACACTCATCTGTTTCGGCGTCAACCAATCTCAACCGGCCCTGGAGGCATGGGGATTGAGCCAGAAACTCGATTGCGGGCCCGCAGACGTGGCTGATATCGTTCGTTGTAAAGTTACTCCCCCCACACTTCGTTGAGACGTCATCGCGGGATCGACCACAGCTGCTGGTCTGACCAACCATGCAGCCGGCCGCGGTTCTCCCGTACGGCCACCCGTTGGTGACGTATCGCGCCTTGCCTCGCTCTTCGTCTTCTTGACGTTCCCCGGGCATCGACAGTGGGGGCAGAAGAGAGGGGAAAAACGGGTGGAAAATGGAGTCCAGGACATAGGCTACGGGCGCCAGTTCGCCGGCTGGTACGACCGACTGCTTCCGGACGACGCGATTACCGCCGCCGCAGTCGAGGGGCTGGCGGCCCTCCATCCCGATCCCGAGGGGGGAACCCTCGAGTTCGGCGTCGGAACGGGACGGATTGCCCTCCCGCTCTCCGAAAAGATCGGCCACGTAACGGGCGTGGACTCCTCGCCGGAGATGCTGGACGCGCTCCGCGTCAAGCTGGCGGACGGCGCCGGCGACGTCACCCCGATACACAGCGACATCCGCACCTACACCTCGGAATCCCGTTACTCCCTGGTGTATTGCGTCTGCGCGACGCTTTCGGTGCTCACCACTCCCGAGGACCAGCAGCAGGCCGTCCGACGCGCGGCCGACCTCCTCGCCCCCGGCGGCCGGCTCGTCATCGAGACGCACAACAAACCGCCGGTCGTGGCCCTGCACGAAGGCCTCAGCCGCACCACCTACTTCATGCCCCACCCGGAGCCCGGCAGCGGCGTGCAGACCCACTCCACCCTGCTCGACGGCGGTCTGTGGCACTGCTCCCACATCCTCTACCAGGCCGACGGCACCACCCGGGTCGGTTCCGAACTCACCCGGCTGACCACGCCGGAGGACATCGACGGCTACGCCCGCGCGGCCGGCCTCACGCCCGAATCCCACCTGGCGCATTGGGACGGCAGCCCCTACAGCGAACGCGCCCCGATGTTCATCTGCTGTTACGTCAAGCCCTGAGGGCAGCACCGAGAAAACGGATGACGAAAGAGGGTCGCACGTGGGACGTCCTCCGATATTGCCGGCCGACAAGAAATTCGCTCTCGTACTGAGAGTGGTGACCGGTGAACTGACCGCAGCAGAAGCAGCTCGCGAGGCCGGGGTCTCCGAGCAGTCCGTCTCGAACTGGCGCCGGCAGTTTATTGAGGGGGCCCGTAATGGCCTCGCCGGCGAGAGTGGCAAGACTTCTGAAAATGCCTCCCGGACGGCCGAACTCACCCAGGAGATCGCCAACCTGAAGGCCACGATAGGCGAGCTGTACATGGAACTCCGCAAGCACAGCCGGGGCGCGGGCATCCGTGTTCCGCTGCCCCGCGGAAGGACTCACCCGGCACAAAGAGTCAATTAACTCGTTATTTTATCCGGGAATCGCGTGTTAGGTTTTTCAGCAACAGCCACTTCGAATCACGGGGGAGGGGAATGTGGCGTCTCTTGAGCGCCAATTCGCTGTCGGCATGGCCGGTCTCGCCGGTGTGAGCCTGCTGACCGGCGCAGTAACGCGATTCACCGGTAGGCGCGAACGGGCGCGCCGCTACCTGCTGCACGAGAGGCCGGACGGCAGCCTCGTCGAGGTCGCCGTCCATATTCCTCCGCAGGCGCGGCGCGTCGTTCTGCTCGACAACGGCCTGGGCGCACCCCACGAATACTGGGACTGGGTGTGTGGCGCACTTCCCGACGACATGGGATATGTGCGGTTCAACCGTCCCGGCTACGGGCTCAGCACGCCGGTCACGCAATACGGTCTGCACCGGCACTTCGAGCTGCTGCAGGAATTGCGCGACACCTACATCGCCGACCTCCCGGTCGTCCTGGCCGGCCACTCCCTGGGCGGGTACTTCGTCGCGGCCTACGCGTCGCGGCATCCGAACGCGGTGCAGGGCGTGACCCACGTGGTCATGATCGACGCCACCGAAGTGATCAGCCTGCGCCACTCCCGCCGTACCAACGTCGACCGGTGGGCCCGCCAGTCCCTGGTGATGGAGCAGGTCTACGCCTGGGCCGGCCTCTCGGCCTTCCGCCCGGCGAAGAACGTGAACAAGCAGTACCGCCCGCAGATCAACCGGAGCTACACGGCGTTCATGACGCACCCGGGTGCCTGGGCCACCGCCCGCCAGGAGTACCTGGACGCCATGACGTTCCCCGAACTGACCGATCTGGACTGCCCGTTGACCGTCGTCACGGCGGAGAACAACGTCGGGGACAACGCCACCCACCATGCGGTCCAGGCCAGGCTCGCCGCCATCTCGAAGCGGTCCCGGCATCACTTCATCGACGGCTCGGACCACGAGTCCGTGCTCGCCGTGCCGGCCCACGCCGAACAGGTGGCGGAGGTGATCGCCGGCGAACCGCCCTCCGGGACCGGCCCGGAGCGGGAGAAGTCCGTCACAGACCGCCCGGCCGGCAGGCGTGCCGCGGAACGGGAACAGGAGCTGGCGTGATCGTGAACGTGAACACCGAACGCGTGAAAACCGTCGCCGTCACCGCGTCGCTCGCCGCCTGGCTGGTGGCGACGGCGGCGGGACAACTGCCCGAGAACCGCTTCGACAACCTCCTGCGGCGCGGGAGGTGGCAGATACCGGTTCCGAACTGGCGCTTCTTCGGGCCCAACCCCGGCGTCAAGGACAACCACCTGCTCTACCGGGACATCGTCGACGGCGTGCCCGGGGAATGGGAGGAAGTGCCCATCACCCACGACCGCCCGTGGTACGCCCTGGCCTGGAACGCCCGGAACCGCTCCCCGAAGGCCCTCTTCGACGCGAGCCAGGACACCATCGGCCGCTCGGTGGCCTTCGGACCGGAGCTGCACCTCGTCACGCTGGGGTCCGGCTACCGCCTGCTCTCCCGCTACATCCAGCGCCATCTGCCCCATGCCGAGGGCGCCTCGCACAGCCAGTTCATGCTGATGCAGTCGTTCCTCAAGGCCCCCGGGGACCGGGAGATCGAGCCGGTCTTCGTCTCCCTGCAATTCCCTCTGGACGACCACGCCGCCCCCGGCGACGCCACCCCTGAAGCGGCCGCGTTTCCCGTAGCGGCTTAGCGAGCCGATCAACCCCCTCGGCCGGAAGCTGCGAGCTCACTCGGAAGCCCCTGCACCGCGTGAGTTCGCGTCCTCCCGCCGAACGGCTGGAGAACTCGCTCTGAGAATTCTGAGAGAAAGAGGACAGTAATGTCTGTTGTGGCTGAATTCGCCAACACCAACCTGGTGGACGTGCAGCCGGGCCGTATCGGCTCCGACGCGGCGCCGACCATGATGACCCCGCTGGCCACCGTCGCGACCCCCGAGGCCGTCTCCGCCGGCATCGCGGTCACCTGCGCCACCGCCATCGCGCTCAACCAGGTCACGCACAACGTCCAGCACGGCTGAGCCGACCGGCAGACGGTGCTGACCGGCACCGTTAGCCCCGGTTGATCAAAGACGCGGCGGCACGGTACGCCCGATACGCATACCGTGCCGCCGCTTCCCATTCCACCGTACTCGCATCACATCATCAGGAGCACCCATCCATGTTCCTCGACGCTCCGCCCGAGGTCACGGCACGCCGAGTGGCTTCGCTGGGTACGCTGGTCTCCGCACTGGAAATGCTGAGCCAGACGCGTAAGTTCGAAGACGGTGAATTGCTGAGCGGCCAACTGGCGAACATGCGCCCCAAGTTCGCCAAGCGATTTCCCCGACTGACCCGCGCCCTCAGCTCCAAGAAGGCGGCGGTCGCTCTCTACGGAGTGCAGGCGGGTGCTTCTGCCGCCACGCTGATCTGGGGCCACAAGCGCGGGGTCCGCACGGCGGGCAGCGCCGTCCTCGCCGTGACGGGCGCGGCCGGACGACTGCACACCCCCTTCGGTGGCGACGGTGCCGACCAGCTCCAGCAGGTGATCAACGTCGTCCTCGCCTCGACCGGCACCTTCAAGGACGGCGAGAAGGCCCGCGACGTGGCCATGCGCGCCATGGCGCTGGAGACGACCATCTCCTACGTCGCGTCCGGCGTGGTCAAGCTCGTGTCCCCGGTGTGGCTCAGCGGCGAGGCGTTCAGCGGAGTCATCCGTACGCACAACTACGGCGACCCGCGCATCTTCCAGCTCGTGCACAAGTACCCGATGCTGGGCAAGCTCATCACCTGGGGAACGGTCGCCGCGGAGGTCGGCTTCCCCCTGGTCTTCGTGCTGCCGAAGCCCGCCGCCAAGGCCTGGCTCGGCTCGATGACCCTCTTCCACCTGGGCATCGGACAGTTCATGGGACTCAACCGCTTCGTGCTGGCCTTCGGCGCCACGCACCCGGCGCTGCTCTACGTCTTGGCGCAGGGTGACAAGCCCGCGCTCGCCGACGGCGCGCAGCGCGCACTGCCGGCCGCGAGCGCGGCCTGACCGGGGAGACACCCCCAGGGGGTGTCTCCCCCCGAGGGGTCTCTTCCCTCGGCGGGCCCGGCCATGACCCATCGGACAGGCCCTAGAACCCGCGGGTCCGCTTCGCCGCGCGGCGGCCGGCGCCCGCCTCCAGCAACCCGGGCGCCCGCAGGAACAGCCGGGCGACCTCGGAACCGAGGTTGACCCCCACCGCGATGGCCAGCGCCAGCGAGGCCGCCTGCACCAGCGACGTCAGCCCCTGCGGCAGATGCCCCTGGGCGAAGTTGAGCAGCCCGAAGTACGTGGCACTACCGGGCAGCAGCGGGCCGATCGCGGCGGTCACGTACGGCAGCGCGGACGCGTACCGGTACCGCGACAGCAACTGCCCGAACAGACCCACCAGACCGGCCGCGATCGCGGTGGCCGGCACCGGGTTGATCCCCGCCACGTCGGCGAGCGCGCCGTACACCACCCACGCCACCCCGCCGTTCAGCGTCGCGAACGCCACGGTGTGACGTTCCTGCTGGAGCAGGACGCAGAACGCCAGCGCCAGCAGCATCGCCGCGAAGGTCTGCACCAGCGGCGCGGGGGTGTACGAGCCCAGCGCCTGCTCCGGATTGAGCCGCTTCAGGCCCGGATTCATCTGCAACCCGATGTACAGCACGCTCAGCACGCCGACCACGATGCCGACGATCAGATAGCCGACCTCCAGCAGCCGGGCCGCGGCGGTGATGTAGTAGCCGGTCAGCCCGTCGTGCACCCCGGCGACCAACGCCCGCCCCGGGATCAGCGCGAACAGCCCACCGGTGATCACCGCGGACGCCTGCACGTTGGAGTGCGCCAGCCCGAAGGCCAGACCCACCGCGGCCGGCGGCATCGCGGCCACCACGAACTGGTAGAACTCCGGCAGCCCCCGCCCGGACGCCAGCCACGCCAGCCGGTCACCGAGCATCGAACCCACCGCCGCCGCGAGGAACACCAGCGACCCGCCGCCGACCAGCATCGACGCCGCACCGGACAGCAGCCCGGAGGCCACCGTCAGCGCCCAGCTCGGGTACGGGTGCCGGTTACGGCGGATCTCGGCCAGCCCGCGGTACGCCTCCTCCAGGGTGATCCCCTCGGAGGTGATCTCGTCGACCAGCCGGAACACCGCGGACAGCCGGTTGTAGTCCACCCCGCGCCGCCGCACCGTCCGGCTGGCCGTCACCGGGTCGTCGACCAGCGACGGCTGGTACGAGATCGACAGCAGGGTGAAGGTGACGGTCGGCTCGACCCGCTCCAGCCCGTAGGCGTGCGCCACACCGAACATCGCCGCCTCGACGTCCTCGGCGCCCTCACCGCCGGCGAGCAGGATCTCGCCGATGCGCAGGGTCAGGTCGAGGACGCGGGGAATGGCCGGGCCGGTCTCCTCGTCCCCGCGCTCCCGGCGCTCGGGGACCGGCCGCTCCCCGACCGGCATCCGCAGCATCGTGCGCATCCGGTCCTGCCACGGCGCCTCCTTGGTGAGGCGGACCGTGGGGATGCCGTGCGGCGGGGTGAAGGCCAGGCCCATGGCGGTCGCGCCCACCGGGGTGGGCACCGGGGTCTGGCCCGTGGTGGTGCCGGCCGGCGGTGTGAACGCGGAGCCCTCCTGCTCGGCGGGCGGCTCCGGGCGCAGGCCCGCGGGCAGCGCGAACTCGGAGGTGGGGTGCTCGTCCTCGGGCAGCGGCGGGTACGGCACGCCGAGCGGCGGCGTGAAGGCGCTGTGTGCCTCGTCGGAGGCCGGCTTGCGGTCCTCGATGGGGCCCATGCCGCTGCCCGTGCCACTGCCCGTGCCGCTGCCGCCGGGCTTGCTGCCGCTGGCCTTCGTGCCGTTGTTGTCGCTGTCGGTGTTGCGCTGGCCGCGTTGTGGGTCCGACGCCACGGTGTTCGCTCCTCCTGTGCCGTATCGCTGCGCTGTGCCGCATCGCTGCACGGTGCCGCCTACCCACGATGCTTGCATGCCCGTCGCTGCGCTTTGCGGCGCCTCCCACGTAGCTGGCTGTCCCGCCGTGGGGGTTCTCGCCGTTGCGCCTGCGGCGGGCCGGGTTTGTGGTGGGTGCGGTGACGGGCCTCCGGGGGCTTGTTCGTGGACTGCTTCGCTTTACGCTCCGCTGCGCTCCGCCTTCGCTCGTTCATGGAGCCCTGGGAAGCGAAGCCCACGAACAAGCCCCCTCCGGCCCGTCCCCTCCCGTTGTGGGGAGAGGGGAAGGCCGGTGGGGGCTGGCGTAAGCGGTGTGGTGCGGGGTCGGGTCAGCGCTTGGCGTGGCGGCCGCGGCGGGCCGGTTCGGCGGGCGACGCACCGTGCGGGCGGGGGCCGACCGGGGCGGCCGGTGCTTCCTTCTTCGCCTTGCCGCGGGCGCGCAGGAACTCGATCACGATCGGCACGACCGAGATCAGCACGATCGCGATCAGGATCATCTCGACGTTCTTGTGGACGAACTCGATGTTGCCCAGCATCGCGCCCATCACCGTCACGCCCGCACCCCACAGCGCGCCGCCGATGAGGTTGAAGGTGAGGAAGGGGCGGTAGTTCATCCGGCTCACGCCCGCGATGATCGGCGTGAACGTCCGGACGATCGGCACGAAGCGGGCCAGGATCAGCGACTTCGGGCCGTACTTCTCGAAGAATTCATGGCCCTTCGCCACGTTCTCCTGCTTGAAGAGCTTGGAATCGGGCCGCTTGAAGAGCGACGGCCCCACCTTGCGGCCGAAGAGGAATCCGGCCTGGTCGCCGAGGACCGCCGCGAGCACGATCAGCACGCACACCGCCCACAGCGGCTGGGTGATCTTGTTCGTGGTGACCAGCAGGCCGGTGGTGAACAGCAGCGCGTCGCCCGGCAGGAAGAAGCCGATCAGCAGGCCGGACTCCGCGAAGACGATGACCAGGACGCCGATCAGGCCGAACGTCGCGATCAGATAGTCCGGGTCCAGCCACTGGGGGCCGAGCGCGAGAGTATTCACGGGGTGAAGGCTCCTGGGTCGAGGGCGCCGGATCGTGCGGTGCGACGAGCGGGGTACGAGCGGTGGACGGGCCCGGGCGCCGGGTGTCGGCCCAAAGCTATCAACGCCCCGCGGCCCCCCTCGGTTCCAGGCGCCCGCCCCGGCCTCCGCCGCGGGCTCCACCCGACCGCTCCCCCACCGCTGGCCGTGCCCCCGGACCCGGGTGATCCTGGCCACTGAGGAGGTGCGCACCCATGGGCATCGAGGATTACGGCGGCGGACAGCACGCACAGTCCGACGTCCTGGTGGTGACGACGAACGACGTCCCCGGGTTTCACGTGGAACGGGTCGTCGGCGAGGTCTTCGGCCTCACCGTGCGCTCCCGGCACCTCGGCAGCCAGATCGGCGCCGGCCTGAAGTCGCTGGTCGGCGGCGAACTGCGGGGGCTGACCAAGACCCTCGTGGAGACCCGCAACCAGGCGATGGAGCGGCTGATCGAACAGGCCCGCTCGCGCGGCGCGAACGCGGTGCTGATGTTCCGCTTCGACGTCACGGAGGCGGCGGACGTGGGCACCGAGGTGTGCGCCTACGGGACGGCCGTGGTCATCGCCCCCCTGGGCTGACCGAGCCACGAAAACCCCGCGCCGTCCGTACGGGCCGGGGCGCCCGGCGGACAACTGCGCTGCCCCGGCCCGTACGGTCACAGGTGGCGGACCGCGTTGGCCAGCATCGCGTCCCGCATGTACACGGCGAGCCCGGGCCGGATCGCCTCGTAGGTGGCGGTGAACCGCTCATCGGCGACGTACATCTCGCCGAGCCCGGTGTGCGCCTCGTAGGAGCACGCGTAGTAGCTGCGGCCGATGAACTGCCGGTGCTCCTCCGCGACGTCCATCGCCGCCCCGGAATCCGCCGGCACGCCCTCGGCGAGCAGATCGGCCATCCTGCGGTGGAGGGCGTCGAATTCCGCCGTCAGCCGCTTCCAGTCCTCCTTCGTGTACGCCGCCGTCCTGCGCCGCGACTCCTCGTAGGCGTCCGTCCCGCCCCAGCGCTCCTCGGCCTCCGCGGCATACGCATCGGGGTCGACATTCCCGAAGACCTCGAACTTCTCCTCCGGTGTGAGCCGTACGTCCATCCTGCGTGCCTCCATGGCGTGTTCGACGGCCGCGGCCATGTCCTGGAGCTTGCCGATCCGCGCGGTCAGCAGGTCGTGCTGGCGCCGCAGGTGCTCCTGCGGATCGGCGCCCGGATCGTCCAGGAGGGCCGCGACCTCGTCGAGCGGGAAACCGAGCTCGCGGTAGAACAGGATCTGCTGCAGCCGGTCCAGGTCGTCGTCGCCGTAACGGCGGTGACCTGCGCGATTGCGTTCCCCGGGGTGCAGCAGCCCGATCTCGTCGTAATGGTGCAAGGTACGCACCGTCACCCCGGCGAAGGCCGCGACCTGCCCTACCGAATAACTCACTCCCGCTCCCTTCTCCGTACGCACGCAACGATGTGTCCTCACGCCGCGTGAGGTGCAAGTCCGGATCCTGAAAAGCGGTGGGGCGACGGAATCGGGGGTGAGATCCTTCCGCCCATGCTGGGGATAACGGATCTGTCGACCTATTTGGCCGGGCTCGCGCTGATCATTCTGCTGCCGGGGCCCAATTCGCTGTACGTCGTCTCGGTGGCGGCCCGGCGCGGCCCCCGGGTGGCGTACCGGGCGGCCGCCGGAGTGCTGTGCGGCGACACGGTGCTGATGACGCTGTCCGCGGGCGGCGTGGCCTCCCTGCTGCAGGCCAGCCCGGTCCTCTTCGGCATCGTCAAGTTCGCCGGCGCGGGCTACCTCACCTGGCTCGCGGTCGGGATGCTGCGCGGCGCCTGGGCACTGTGGCGCGGCCGCGAGGAGCGGAAGGCGACGCGCGACGCGGAGACGGTGGAGCCGGCCGAGGCTGCTGCGACACCTGCCGTGTCCCGCAAGGAGGCCGCCGAACGCCCCTACCGCCGCGCCCTGATCGTCAGCCTCCTGAACCCCAAGGCGATCCTCTTCTTCATCTCCTTCTTCGTGCAGTTCGTGGACCCGTCCTACGCCCACCCGGTGCTGTCGTTCCTGACCCTGGGCGCCTGGGCCCAGTTGTTCAGCTTCACGTACCTGTCGATCCTGATCTTCAGCGGTACGTACCTGGCGGCCACCTTCCGCCGCCGCCGGCGCCTGACCGCGGGCCTGTCCGCGGGCGCCGGCGCGGCCTTCCTCGGCTTCGCCGCGAAGCTCTCCCTGGCCAGCGCAAGCTGAAGCCCTTCGCCTTTTGCGGCTGACGCGCTGCCGCCGCCTTGTGACATCCGTGAGCCTGCGGGCCGTCCCGGTGCTGCAGTTCCCGAGCGCGACCAACGGCAGCGCGTAACTCCCCGCGAGCCCCGGCAGATCGACACCGAGCGACGGCAACGCCTGGACCCCCGGGCGCCCGACGGTAATGGCCCCACCCTCCTCATGCCCGTATTGTCGGGCATGAGGAGGTATGCCGCATGCACCTGCCCCCGCACGACGTGCACGTCGCCGTCATCTACTACTCGTCCACCGGCACCATCGCCACGCTCGCCCAGTGGATCGCCGACGCCGCCGAGCACGCGGGCGCGGACGTACGGCTGCGGCGGACCGCCGAACTCGCGCCGCAGACCGCGATCGACGCCAACCCGGCGTGGGCGGCCAACGCCGAGGCCACCGCGGACATCCTGGAAGCCACCCCCGAGGACATGCTCTGGGCGGACGCGGTGATCTTCGGGACGCCGACCCGGTTCGGGAACGTCAGCGCCCAGCTCAAGGAGTACCTCGACACCCTCGGCGGCCTCTGGCACCAGGGCAGACTGGCCGACAAGGTCTACAGCGGGTTCACCGCGAGCGCCACCCGCCACGGCGGCCAGGAGTCCACCCTGCTGGCGCTCTACCAGACCGTCCACCACTTCGGCGGCATCCTCGTCACCCCGGGCTACACCGACCCGGCCAAGTACCGGGACGGCAACCCGTACGGCACCTCCCACATCGGCGGACCGGACACCCCGCTCGACGACGACGCGCACACCGCCGCCCGCATCCAGGCGCAGCGCGTCGTGAAGTTCACCAAAGCCATCAAGCACGGCCTGGCGCCGGCAACGTGACGCGAAGGGGCGACAGTTGACTCTGCACAAAGGCGCATCGAAGGCCGACGAGAAGCGCACCGCACACCCGGTCAACCCCTTCTACGGCGAGGCCGACCCGATCTCCGGCATGGAGGAGTCACCGCCCCACACCACCCTCCCCGACGGGCCGGTCGCCCCGCACACCGCCTACCAGTTCGTCCACGACGAGCTGATGCTGGACGGCAACGCCCGGCTCAACCTCGCCACCTTCGTCACCACCTGGATGGAACCGCAGGCCGGTGTCCTGATGACGGAGTGCCGGGACAAGAACATGATCGACAAGGACGAGTACCCACGCACCGCCGAACTGGAACGGCGCTGCGTGGCGATGCTCGCCGACCTGTGGCACGCACCCGACCCGTCGGCCGCCGTCGGCTGCTCCACCACCGGGTCGAGCGAGGCCGGCATGCTCGCCGGCATGGCGCTCAAGCGTCGCTGGATGCGGCGGAACACCGACCGCTACCCGGCCAGCGCCCGGCCCAACCTCGTCATGGGCGCCAATGTGCAGGTCTGCTGGGACAAGTTCTGCAACTTCTGGGAGGTCGAAGCGCGCCTGGTCCCCATGGAGGGCGAGCGCTTCCACATGGACGCCGCCTCCGCCGCCGCACTCTGCGACGAGAACACCATCGGCGTCGTCGCCGTCCTCGGCTCCACCTTCGACGGGTCGTACGAGCCGGTGGCCGAGATCTGCGCCGCGCTCGACGAGGTGCAGGAACGGACCGGCCTCGACATCCCGGTCCACGTGGACGGCGCGTCCGGCGCGATGATCGCCCCGTTCCTCGACCCGGAACTGGTCTGGGACTTCCGCCTGCCGCGGGTCGCCTCCATCAACACCTCGGGCCACAAATACGGCCTGGTCTACCCGGGCGTCGGCTGGGCGCTCTGGCGCGACATGGACGCGCTCCCGGAGGAGCTGGTCTTCCGCGTGAACTACCTGGGCGGCGACATGCCGACCTTCGCCCTCAACTTCTCCCGGCCCGGCGCCCAGGTCGCCGCCCAGTACTACACCTTCCTCCGCCTCGGCCGGGCCGGGTTCCGCGCCGTCCAGCAGGCGACCCGCGACGTGGCCCGCTCCACGGCCGAACGCATCGAGGCCCTCGGCGACTTCACCCTCCTCACCCGCGGCGACCAACTGCCCGTCTTCGCCTTCACCACGGCCGACCACGTCACCTCGTACGACGTCTTCGACGTCTCCCGCCGCATGAAGGAACGCGGCTGGCTGCTCCCCGCCTACACCTTCCCCCCGAACCGCGAGGACCTCTCCGTCCTACGGATCGTCTGCCGCAACGGCTTCTCCCACGACCTGGCCGACCTCTTCCTCACCGACCTGACGCAACTCCTCCCGGAACTCCGCCGACAAACCGCCCCCCTGGACCGCCCGCAACGCCTGGCCACGGCGTTCCACCACTAGCCGTCTCCGCAAAAACGGGTATGCCGAGGAGCGTGCACACCGTGGACCAGGAGAACGTGAGCGCCACCCTGACCGTCGCCGTGCCCGCCGCGAAGGTGTTCGCGGTGCTCGCGGACCCCACGGCCCATTCGGCGATCGATGGCACCGGCTGGGTCCAGGAAGCGGTCGACCGGGCGCCGCTGACCGAGGTGGGGCAGATCTTCCGGATGGCCATGTACCACCCCCACCACCCGCACGGTGACTACCAGGTGGCCAACAAGGTGCAGGTGCTCGACCCGCCGCGCGCCATCGGCTGGCTGACGGGGGAGGAGAAGGACGACGGTCGCCTGGAGTTCGGTGGCTGGACTTGGCGTTACGACCTCGCACCGCTCGGCCCTTCCGAGACCGAGATCACGCTCACCTACGACTGGTCGGCGGTGCCGCAGTCCATCCGGGAGTACCTCCAGTTCCCACCGTTCGCCCCCGAACACCTCACCAACTCACTGCACCACCTGGCCGAGCTCGTCTCCGGCGGGTGATGCGGCGGGGGTGAGTGAGGGTGAGTGACGTGGCAGGCGACGGCGCGGCGTCCTACTGACGGTCTTGGCGACCACCTTGGTGACAGTCCTCATGACGGTCCTGATGACGGTCCTGATGACGGTCCTGATGACGGTCCTGATGACGTGTTGATGACAGTCCTGATGACGGTCTTGATGACTGTCTCAGTGCACATCCCCGGGATGACGCTCCCCCGTCGCGTACGGGTTCTCCTCCCCCTCGGCGAGCACCCCGACGAACGGCTCCCCCTCGCCCGCGAAAACGTACGCCCCGCCCTCGATCCGCTCGATCAGCCCGCGGGTCCACACCGCGCCGCTGTCCGCCGAGTGCACCCACAGGTTCATGATCTCGCCGATGTGGCCGAGCTGCCCCGGCCCCTCCTCCGGCGTGTAGTACCCGGTGACCGTGGACCGCCACTCCTCCAGCGCCCGCACCCGCTGCTTGAGCAGCGCCACCGCCTCGTCCCGCGGCAGATCCACCACGAAGCCGATGCCCGCGCTCAGTACGTCGAACTTCTGGTCCGCCCGGGAGAGCGCCGCCCGCAGCAGCGAGAAATACTCCGCCTCGCCCGCCGGGGTCACCTCGTACTCGGTACGCGGCGGGCCGCCGGCAGTACTGGGCGCGATGTCGTGCGCGCGCAGCAGCCCTTGCTTGGCCATCTGCTTGAGCGCGTGGTAGATCGAACCGGGTTTGGCGTTCGACCACTCGTGGGCGCCCCAGTACTCCAGGTCGTTGCGCACCTGATAGCCGTGCGCCCGCCCGTGCTGCCGCACGGCGCCCAGTACCAGCAGCCGGATCGCCGACATCGCACCCCTCGCGTCCCGTCACCTCTGCGTCCGCCGCCCGACGACACATCGCCTCGGCACCTGGTCGGGCCGCCACCGGACGACGCCCCGACCCCTCAAGGCCCAGCCTAGAACGCCCAAGGAACGCTACCGCTCCACCCCTTCCCCAGCCTCCCCCCAGCCGTCCCCTGCCCTTCCCTTTCCCCTACCCCTCCGTGGCCTGCCGTTCCTCATCCACCAGCCCGAAGGCGGTCTTACCGTCCAGCGACTCTCGGATGATGTCCGCATGACCGGCGTGCCGGGCGGTCTCCTCGATCAGGTGCAGCAGCAGCCAGCGCATCGACTGCCGGGCGTCCTTCGGGAACCACGGCGCCTCGGGCAGCGGGAACGTGTCGTTCAGACTCGGCACGGACCGCACGAACTCCTCGGTCCGCCGGGCGACGTCGTCCCAGAACTTCAGCACCCCGGCCACCGTCTCGCCGTCCTCCAGCTGGAACGACAGGTGCCAGGTCTCCTGCGTCCGCTCGATCGAGTGCGGCCGCTCCTGCGCCGTCTCCACCCAGCCCTGCTCGGTCTCCGCGACATGCTTGACCAGCCCGGCCAGCGACAGCTCACTCGCACTCGGCCGCTGCTTCGCCTGCTCGTCGGTCAGCCCCAGAACGGCCCGCCGCAACCCGCCCCGCTGCGCCTCCAAAAAGGCCAGCAGCGCCCCGATCTCGTCCCCATGAGCCTCAGCCGCAACATGAGTAGGCATGCCATCCACCTTCCGCCCCGCACCAAGGACACCCGACCCTCACCGAGCCGCCGCCCTCCAACACCCCCAAGCTAGCCCCCATCGCGGACAGCCTGTGTCCTCTTTCCCCCCAACAACCTCCAGCCCCAAAAGCCAGCGCCACCTCGGGGGCTCACCCCACCGACGCCCCCACCTCCCCCAACCACTCTCTGTTACGCTCACGGGAACAAAACTACCCTCCGTAATCGTTGCCGGAAAAGAAGGAGGCAGCCCCGGCCCAGGCACCCGCGCACCACCACCAGCCCCAGGCCCAGGCCCACCCCAGCCCACGGCCGTACCCACGGCCCCCACCGAGCCGCCTACAGACGAGCCGCCTGCAGACGAGCGCCGCCTACAAAACAGAAGCGCCGACCGGAAACCCCGACCGCCTCAGATCAGAACAAGATCAGAACGGGATCAGAACGGAAACGCCGACCGCCCGTGCTGGATGGAGATCCACTTCGTGGTGGTGAACGCCTCCACCATCGCGTCCCCGTTCAGCCGGCCGACCCCGGAGCTCTTCTCCCCGCCGAAGGGGACGATCGGCTCGTCGTGGACCGTGGCGTCGTTGACGTGGAACATCCCGGTGTCGATGCGCTTGGCGAACCGCACCCCGCGCTCGATGTCGCCGGTGTGCACCGCGCCGCTGAGCCCGAAGGGCGTGGCGTTGGTGATCCGTACGGCTTCCTCCTCGCCGTCGAACGGGACGAGTAGCGCAACCGGGCCGAAGATCTCCTGGGTGAGGAGCGGGGAGTCGTCGGGGAGGCCGCTCAGGACGCTCGGGGCGACGAGCGTGCCGTGGGTCTCGCCGTGCAGGAGCGCCGAGGCGCCCTCGGCGACCGCGCGGTCCACGAGGGAGGCCACCGCCTCGGCCTGGCCCTCGTTGATCAGCGGGCCGATGTGGGTCTGCGGGTCGGTGGGGTCGCCGACCTTGAGGGACGCCACCTTGGCGACGAACTTCTCGGTGAATTCCCGCTCGACGGCGCGGTCGATCAGGATGCGGTTGGCGGCCATGCAGACCTGGCCCTGGTGCACGAAGCGGCTGAAGACAGCGGCGTCCACGGCGTAGTCGACGTCGGCGTCGTCGAGGACGACCAGCGCGCTGTTGCCGCCGAGTTCCAGCACCGAGTGCTTGAAGTGGGCGGCGGCGACCGTGGCGACGTGGCGGCCGACCTTCTCCGAGCCGGTGAAGGAGATCGTCTTGGGCACGGGGTGGTCGATGAGCGCGTCACCGATCTCGGCGATGTCGGTGACGACGACGTTGAGCACGCCCGCCGGCAGCCCGGCCTCCTCGAAGAGCTTGGCGACCAGCCCGCCGCCGCAGATCGGGGTGTTCTGGTGCGGTTTGAGGACCACCGCGTTGCCCAGCGCGATGGCCGGCGCGACGGACTTGAGCGAGAGGAGGAACGGGAAGTTGAAGGGGCTGATCACCCCGACGACGCCGACCGGCAGCCGGTAGAGGCGGTTCTCCTTGCCGTCGATGGGCGACGGCAGGATGCGGCCCTCGGCGCGCAGCGCCAACTGGATCGCCTCGCGCAGGAATTCGCGGGCCAGGTGCAGTTCGAAGCCCACCTTGGTGAGCGTGCCGCCGACCTCGGCGGCGATCGCCTCGGACAGTTCCGCCTCGCGGTCGTCGATGATCCGCAGGGCCCGTTCGAAGACCAGCCGCCGGGTGTACGGATTGACCGCGCCCCATTCCCGTTGCGCACGCTCGGCGGCTCGGTAGGCCTGGTCGATTTCCTCGACCGTGGCGCAGGGTATGGAGGCCAGTTTCTCGCCGTTGTAGGGATTGAAATCGACGATGTCCCACGAGCCGCTTCCGGAGCGCCACTCACCGTCGATGAACTGATAGGCCAACTCGTCGAAGTAGGACATGCCATCCCGATCTGGAGAACAGGGCGCGCAGGGCGCCTAGTTGGGGGGTGCTGACTCCTGATGGGGCGCATCCTACCGACGCGTCACATGGGATGGGATAGACGTCACATAAGTTGGAGTAGACCACGCAAAAGGTCTCTGGTCTCCGCCGGACTGGGTCCCTCTTCCTGGAGGCGGTCCATCACCCGCGCGTATTGGGCCACTTCTTCGGGCTTGTCCACATACAGAGCGCTGGTGAGCTGCTCCAGGAAGACGACGTCCGGGAGTCCCGATTCCTGGAATCCGAGCATGGTGAAGGCGCCGAATTCCCCCGCGTGCCCGCCCAGGCTGAACGGCATGACCTGGAGGCGCACATTGGGACGCTCGGAAACGTCGATCAGATGCCGCACCTGCTCGCGCATCACCTCGCGTTCGCCGTACGGGCGGCGCAGCGCCGCCTCGTCGAGGACGCAGTGGAATTGCGCGGGCCGCTCGGCGACGAGCAGTTTCTGGCGTTCCATGCGCAGCGCGACCCGGCGCTCTATGTCGGCGGGCGCGGCGTCCGGCATACCGCGCCGGATGACGGCCTGTGCGTAGCTCTCGGTCTGCAACAGCCCGTGGACGAACTGGACTTCGTAGACCCGGATGAGCGACGTGGCTCCTTCCAGGCCGACGTACGTCTGGAACCAGCTGGGCAGCACATCGGTGTAACTGTGCCACCAGCCCGCGACGTTGGCCTCGCGCGCGAGGGAGAGCAGCGCCTCGCGCTCCTGCGGATCGCTGACTCCGTACAGCACGAGCAGGTCCTCGACGTCGCGTGCCTTGAAGCTGACCCGGCCCAACTCCATGCGGCTGATCTTGGATTCGGACGCACGGATCGAGTAGCCGGCCGCCTCGCGGGTTATCCCACGGGATTCACGCAGTCGGCGAAGCTGCGACCCGAGCAGGATCCGCCGCACCACCGACCCGCTCGACTCACTTGCGGACACCTCTCTGACCCTCCTGTGACCCACCCCGTCCAATGGTGGGCCGCAGTCTGCCACGTTCAGGCTTCGTTGAGTGCTCATCCGGTTACTGATATGAGCCGGTCTCGCAAGCCGCCCACAAGAACCGGTGGCAATAATTGCCGCCAAACCGGCCCGATCTCATGCAATCGCGGCGCGTGCACGTGCATCTGCCCTTGCATCTGTCTCGCACATTGGGAACCATAGGCGGCGCACGCATGCACGCTCGTGAAAGATCCGCCAGATCCGGCTGAACCGGCCAGGGTCATGACGTCCGCGAACGCCAGGAGTGCCTCGCATGGGGACCAAGGTTTTGACCATGCTCGAGCCGTTATGGCAGGGCTTTCCTCCCGTCGACCCGCTGGCCGTCTCCGGATCCGCGTCGTGCACCCTCCCCCCGCGGTACGAATCGGTGCGCTCCGCGCGGAAGTTCACCCGTGACACGCTTCAGGGCTGGGAACTGGACGAGCTCTTCGACTCGGTCGCGCTGGTGGTGTCCGAACTCGTCACCAACGCCCTGAGACATGCGGTCCTGGCCGCCCCCGAGCACGCCGACGCCCCGCCTCCCGCCCGGCTCCACCTGATGCGCTGGTCGCAGCGGCTGATCTGTGCGGTGCGGGACCCCAGCGATGACTCACCGGTGGCCGGCGAGGCCGATTCCGCGGCGGACTCGGCGTCCGAATCGGGGCGGGGGCTCTACCTGGTGGACTCGTTCAGCGACAGCTGGGGCTGGCACCCGCTGTCCGGCGTCACCCACGGCAAGATCGTGTGGGCGCAGTTCCGGCTGCCGTAGCCGGCCTTGCCCGCCACCCGTCGCACCCGAGGAGCGCCCGCCACGCCGGTGGGCGCTCCTTGCATATGCATGTGCCGCATCTGCACGTGCCGCATCAGCAGATGCCGACGGCGCGTGGTGCCGCTCGCCGCCGCTGTGGCCGCTCAGTCGCGTGAACGCTCAGTCCGGTACGAGGTGGTCGAACTCCCCGTCCTTGACGCCGAGCAGCATGGCGCGTACCTCGGCCGGGGTGTAGACGAGCGCCGGGCCGTCGGGGAAGCGGGAGTTGCGGACCGCGATCTCACCGCCGGGCAGTTTGGCGAACTCCACGCAGGAGCCCTGGGAGTTGCTGTGCCGGCTCTTCTGCCAGGTCACGTCGCGGAGATCCGTTGCGGCCATGCCGTTGTATGCGTGGGGCACAGGGCTCTCCCGGTGAGAAATGGTGTCAACTGCCCGGGATCATAGCTGCGTTCACATGCGGATGCATGCGCAGATGCACGTGCACGACAGCCGGTGCCGCTCCCGTCACAGCTCGTCGAGCACCTGCCCCATGCGCTCCCCCACCATCGATCACCAGCCGCCGCCCATGCTGCGGTGCACCTGTACCCGTACGGGTCGTCCGGGCCGAATCCCTCACCGCCGAGGAAGAGACGTGTGCCACGTCCCTCGGGTTCCGGGGCCCAGGTGAGGGCCCGGTCGGCGTGAGGGCCCGGTCGGCGAGGCCGCCCTGCCCCACGTCGGCGTCCCGCCGGCACAGCCGCGGCATCCTCACCCCGGCTCTCAGCGATGCCCTTCGGCCAGCCGGAAATCGCCGGGCATCCGCCCCTGGGCCCCCGTCACCGTGAGGCGTACGGGAGCAGCGCCATCTCCCGTGCGTTCTTGATCGCCCGGGCGATCTGGCGCTGCTGCTGCGCGGTGACCCGGGTGACCCGGCGGCTGCGCACTTTGCCGCGGTCCGAGAGGAACTTCCGCAGCAGATCGGTGTCCTTGTAGTCGATGTACGTGATGCCGGCCGCGTCGAGCGGATTCGGGCGGGGGGTGGTCCTGCGGCGCGGGTCGTGCCGACGGGGCATGGGACTTCCTTGGGACGAAGAAGGGCGGGGAGGTGTGAGGTGCGGTGGGCCCAGGCTGCACCCGGCTGGACCCAGCTGCGCCGAGGGACTACGAAACCGGATCGAGGAGCTCGTCGAAAGCCGCCGGCAGTCTCTTCCAGGCCGGTGGGCCGCCCGCGTACTCGGCGTCGGTGAGCAGGCAGGAGTCCAGGAGGGACGTAAGCCCCTCGCGGTCGAGTCCCGGCGAGGTGAAGACCAGGTGCTGGGCGCGGTCCCCGTGCTCGGGGTGCCAGTCCAGTGCGGCGGCCGCGCGGCGCATCGGAGGGACCATCTCCCAGGCGGCGTCCGGCAGTGCGGCCAGCCAGGGCCCGGCGTTCTCCACGCAGAGCGCTCCGCCGGCCGCGTCCCAGGAGAGCAGGGTGTCGGGCCGATCGGCCAGCCAGAAGCGGCCCCGACTGCGCGCGGCCGCGCAGGTCAGGTCCTCCAGGGCGGCATGGAGCCGCTCGGGGTGGAAGGGCCGGGTGTGCCGCCAGACGAGGGTGCCGACGCCGTCCGCTTCGGCCTCCTGGGGGAGCAGCGCGCAGGCCGGGTGCTGGCGGGCGGCGGCCGCCTCGACGTCGAATCCAGCCGTGGCGGCGGCCGCCAACTGACCTGACTCTACGGGCACGTGGCGGGCGGTGGGGTGCAGTTGGGCGAGCAGTGCGAGGTCGGCGGGCTCGGCCGGCTCGTCGCCCGCGGCGATCGCCAGCACGGGTGCGTATTCCAGCTGCCGGGCCCAGGTGTCCGCGACCGTGCGCCGGTCGGTCGCCGCGGCGGCGAGTCCGGCCTCGTCGAGGTCGTCGCCGCAGCCGAGGTAGGGCAGCAGCAGCGCGGGGTCGACGGCCGTGATCACCTGCGTCAGTGCGAGGCGCTCGCTGCCGCAGGTGGTGATGACCTCGGCCATCGCCCTGGGTTCGACGGAGTCCCACAGTTCGACGACCGCCAGCCGGCAGGTGCGGCCGGCGGCCAGTCGTTCCAGCTCGGGCACCAGGTCCTCGCGCAGGGCGCAGCAGGCGCAGTCGTTGACGAGCGGTGCCTCGCCGGTGGCGAGGGTGCCGCCGGCGTCGCGGATCGTGCGGCGCACGGTGCCGTCGGCGGCCGGTGCGAGGTCGTGGTGCAGGGCGACGCTGCCGGGGACGGAGTGCAGCAGCCGCTCGACGGTGGCCCGCCGGGCGTCCGCGTGCAGTCCGCCCACCAGCGCGACGTTCAGCCGGTCCATCAGCGGGCCCGCTTGCCGTAACGCCGCTCGAACCGCTCGACGCGGCCGGCGGTGTCCAGCACCCGGGCGGTGCCCGTGTAGAAGGGGTGGCTCGCCGAGGAGGTCTCGACGTCGATGACGGGGTAGGTGTGGCCGTCCTCCCACTCGATGGTCTTGTCGCTGGTGGCGGTGGACCGGGTGAGGAAGGCGTGGTTCGCGGCCCGGTCGCGGAAGACGACCGGCCCGTAGGCGGGGTGGATTCCGTGCTTCATGGGGCTCAGCGCTCCTCTCGGAAGGTGACGTGCCGGCCGGCCACCGGGTCGTACTTGCGCAGGTGCAGGCGATCGGGGTCGTTACGGCGGTTCTTGCGGGTCACGTAGGTGTATCCCGTCCCGGCGGTGGACCGGAGTTTGACGACCGGGCGGAGTTCGTTGCGGGCCATGCCGGTTAGTATACGGAAATGGTTTCCATTTTCAATAGGCCCTGAGGCCTCTACCGGAAGGAGCACTTTCGATGCCTTCGATCCCTTCACCGCCTTCGATGCCTTCAACGCCTCGACAGGGCGGGATCGCGGGGAACGCGCGGCGCCGGGCGGTCGTCGCCTGTTACGCGGCCCGCCGGGCGGCCCTCCAGGCCGTCCTCCGCAGTTGCCGCGCACCGACGGGGGTACGCGACGCCACCCGCGCCCGGCTGGTCCGCCGGCGGCCCGCCCGGCCGTCCGCCGCCGGCGGCGCCCCCCGGACCGCACCGCCCGGCACAGCCGGGTAATACTGGACAGAACGCCCGCCGACCCCTGGCGGCCCCCGACGGAAGCGAGTGCGCATGCTCCGCAACGCCTTCGAACCCTGGCACCTGATCCTGATCATCGCGGTCCTGGTGCTGCTCTTCGGCTCGAAGAAGCTGCCCGACATGGCGCGCGGGCTGGGCCGCTCGATGCGGATCCTGAAGTCCGAGGCCAAGGCCCTCAAGGACGACCGGACCACCGAGGCGCCCCGCACAGAGGCCCCTGCGGAGTCCGCCGCCGGCCGCTGACCCCGGCCGGGCGGCCGACCGTGGTCAGTGGTCGCCGCCCTCGTCGATCAGCCGCCGCACCTCGCGGTCGATCAGGCCCAGCCGGGCCTCGGCGACCAGCGGCACCGCCCGGCGCTGGCGGCGCGCCTCGGCCAGGTCGATCTCGACGGTGACCAGCGCCGGCTCCCACTTGGGCGCCTGCGCCACCACCGCGCCGCGCGGGTCCACCACCCGCGAACCGCCCCAGAACGTCGCCCCGTGCTCGTTGCCGACCCGATTGACGAAGACCACCCAGCACTGCAGCATCTTCGCCGTATAGGACAGCAGCGTGTCCCAGTACAGGCCGGTGTCCATGGCCTCCGGGTCCAGGCTCGCCGCGCTGTTGGTCGGCACGAACAGCACCTCCGCCCCGTCCTGCACCGCCAGCCACGGCAGGACCGGCTGCCAGGCGTCGTTGCAGACCAGCGTGGCGCCCCGGCCGCCGCGGGCGGACCGCTTCAGCTCGTAGGCACGCAGCGACTGTCCGGGGCTGACGTGCTTGCGCTCCTCCCAGGCGAGGTAGTTGGGCAGGTAGAGCTTGCGGTGGGCGTGCAGCAGCGCGCCGGACGCGTAGTGGGCCGCGGTGTTGTACGCGCGCAGGCTGGTGTGCTCGTGGAAGCCGACGAGGACGTCGGGGCCCAGGGTGCTCAGCTCCAGCAGCCGCGGGTCGCTCGCCTCGATGGACTCGTCGCGCTTCAGCGCGCCCAAGTGGTAGCCGTGCAGGCTCAGTTCGGGGAAGACGACGAGATCGGCGCCCTGGGTCGCGGCCTGCTCGATCTGCTCATGGGCGGCCTTCAGGTTGTCCGCCACCTCGCCCAGCACGCAATCGGTCTGCGCCAGCGCAATGAGCATGTCCCCACCTCATCGACTCATCACTTTTGCGGCTTTCCCGCCATTTTGCCAGAGGCGGAACGGACCGGCACCACCCCGCGGAGCTCCCGCTTCCGCGCACCTCAAACGCCCTGTGAGGCAGGTCCCACCAATGAGCGAAAGAACGATCCTTCCCGTGCCGGAGCGGGTGCTCACGCGTTGATCCGCACGATCCGTCGTGCCACCGGAAGGGCGGCTTCCAGCCGCAGCCCCGCCCGCCGGAAGCGATGCGACGGCCCGCGGTCGAACCGTCCGGTGATGCCGACGGCCGGCTCGACCGGGCGGCCCAGGCCGAGCGGCCCGCCGGACCCGCTCGGCCGGCTGTCTCGCCACCGGGCGCCCCGGGATCAGCCGGCACCACCGGCCCGGCCGGCCTCCTCCCCCACTTCGTGATCCGCGTCGTCCGCGCCGCTCACCGGCGCCGCGTACGGGCCCTGCGCAGCAGCATCGCCCCGCCCAGCAGCAGCCCCCCGCCCGCGCCGGCCGCCGTCCCCAGCTCGCCGGTCCCCGTGGACGCCAGCAGCGCCGAGCCCGCCGACGCCCCGGCCCGCGCCACCGTGCCCATCCGCTGGTCCGGTACGGACCGCGGCGCGGGCCGGTGCGCGGCCTCGTGCGGGGCCCGGTGGCCGGCCGGCGGCGCCTTCTCGGACGCCGGCTTCACCGGCGTCGACGCCTCGTGCCGCGGGTGCACCTTCTCCGGGCGCCGCACCGGCTCCGCCGGCTTCCCCGGCGACACGGGCGGCCGCTGTGCCACCGGGGGAGGCGGTACGGCCGGCGCGGGCGCCGCTCCGTTCCCGCAGGAGTTGCCCATGGCGGGATTGAGCGCCGCGGCCCCGTCGACCGAGTTGCCACACGCGTTGACCGGGGCGTCCACGCTCACCTGGACGCTGTTGCCGGACAGCACCCCCGGAGAGTCCGAGGCGCCTCCCCCGGCGCCGGCGTCCGCGTATGCCGTGCCGCCGCCCGCGCCGAGCACGCCCGACGCCGCGGCCATGAGCACGCAGGTCTTCAGGCTCTGTCGCATCTCTCATCCCTCGTCTGCAGTCGTTGCGTACGGGCCCAGGGGCCCGCTCCCCCCGTGGTGCGAATACGGCCGGGCGGCCGGCAGCGCGTACGCGGCGCCGGCCGCCCGGAGACGCAAGCGGTGGGCGGCCGAAGCCGCCGGCCGTCCTCAGTGGTTGGCGACACCGTTGCCCGAGAGGATCGGGATGTCGTCGATGATGTGCGACAGCGTCTCGTCGCCCTTTGCCTGGGTCGAGTTCTGGACGCACTGCTGGTTCTGCGGGTTGGACAGCACATTGATGTCCTGGATCTGGAACAGGGCCAGGCCCTGGACAGGCACCTTGCCCAGACCGACGCACAGCTGGTTCAGCGAGCCCTGGACGAGTCCGAGCTGGGTGCTCAGCTTGCCGTGCGTGGTGGAGTTGCCGTAGACCGACGCCGCCCCGTTCCCGTTGACCGTCCGGGTGCCCTTCTGGTCACCGATCGCCATGGCCTGGGGAGCGGCCAAGGCAGAAATACCGACCAGGGACGCCGCCACGGCCGCGCCCGCGATAATCTTCTTCATTCACGCAAACCCTTCAGGAGATGGAACTCCCGGCCCGGGAGCCCTATTTGAACAACCCGCCACGCGGCCGCGAGTTGCGCAGCGTCACCCGAATAGCTGGCCCGGGCCTACGAAAAAGAGGCCGCTCGCACCGGCCGGAGGACGACAATGCGATAAATTCGCCCGGGAGTTTCGCCGCGCCCACTCCTGCCCCGCTTCACCGGCTCATCGGGACTCGTGCCACGACACAGGGCCCGCACTACCGCCGAACGGCTGCGCAGGCCCTGTACTTGTTTCCGGCCGGCATGCCAATGCCCTGGCAACCCCATCAATTTCGCAAGGGCATTGGCATGCTTCCCTCCACACACTCTTCCTAACGACCGGATTCGCCGGATTTCAGTCACGAGCGAATAACAATCCCCGGCCCGGGGTGGGCAGTAAAAACCCGGGCCGCCCGGAAGAAGGAGGGCCGGGCGGCCCGGGCATTGCTCAGCCGGTCAGTGGTTTCCGGCGCCGTTGCCCGAGAGGATCGGGATGTTGTCCAGGATGTGCGACAGCGGCTCGTCGCCCTTGGCCTGGGTGGAGTTCTCGGTGCACTGCTGGTTCTGCGGGTTGGACAGCACATTGACGTCCTGAACCTGCAGCAGGATTCCCAGGAGCTGCACGGGCACCTTGCCCAGGGCGATGCAGGGCTTGTTCAGCGAGCCCTGGACAAGGCCGATCTGCGGGCTCATGTAGCCGTACGTGGTCGAATTCCCGTAGTACTGCGTCGCGCCGTTGGCGTTGACGGAAGACGTCCCGTGCTGGTTACCGATCGCCATCGCCTCAGGGGCGGCAGCGCTGGCCACGCCGACAATGGACGCAGCCGCTGCTGCGGTCGCCAGAGCCTTCTTGATCATTTTGGTCCTTCGTGTTTCGGGATACCCTTGGGCCGGGCAATCTGCCCAACTCACAAGGACGTTTTTGGTTGTTCTCATTCACTCAAACGGCGGGTGGCCTGATGCACTTTTCGGTCGGCATCGTGCCCCGGCACCGGGCACCCGGCCCGAGAAATATCCGGGTCGCGGTGAAGCTTCGTGAAATCGAACCCGCAGTCCGGCGGCGCATAAATCCCCCTATCCGTCGCAGGCGAACGGAGGGCGGCCCAGACACCGCGCCGTGCACGCCGCGCCGACCGCTCCTGGCCGAGCGGTTCCGATGCCTGCCGGCCGCCGGCTGACACCATGCGTCAGGAATTACTTGAGCGGAAGGCCACCGAGCAGCCGGCCATTCTTGGCCGCAACGTTGACGCCCCGGAGCAGCTTCTTCGCGTGGGTCGACTTGACCTTGTCCCGCGCGGTCCGCACCGTGTTGAAGAGCGGCGCGAGCTGGTGGCCGTCCAGCTGATCGCTGCTCAGCGTGTCGTTCACCGCGCCGTTGAGGCTCATCGTGGGAGCGCCGGGCTGTGCGGCGAAAGCGGGCACGGCGGCCCCCAGCGCCAGGACGGAACCGGCAACAACCGCAGCAGACTTTGCGTACTTCACTTCAACTGTCCCTTCTCGGGCGATGCTTGACGGTCCCGCGAGATCAGCGCCGCATAAGCGATCACTTCGCTGCTCGGATCACCGCTTTCAGGGTGATTAACGAGGGCCACCGTCCGAAGAAACCCCGAATTTCGCTCTTCTCGGCCGGACCGCCCGAAAAGTGCGGGCAACCGTAAGGTTTCTCGCCAGGAAAAGAATGGCGACCGGCCCCGATGCACAGGAGAACGCGCACCGGGGCCGGGCCGCAAGGACACAGCTCAAGCTCAATCGATGTCGCCGTTGATGCAAGTGTTGCCGAACGCCGGGTTCAGCAGTGCGCCGATGTTGATGGTGTTTCCACACAGGTTGATCGGAATGTGGATCGGAACCTGGATGGCGTTACCCGAGATCACACCGGGGGAGTTCCTGGCGACACCCGCGGCACCCGCGTTGGCGAATGCCGGCGCAGCCGCGCCCACTGCCATGAGCGTGCCGGCAGTGACTGCTGCGACCTTTGCGTACTTCACTTTCAGCCCTTCCCGCAGCGGGTCCGTGGCGCACACGACCGTCGTGTCGCCCGGGCGTTGTACTGCTCGCCCCTAACGCCGCTGCCGGTATGGGTAACGATTGCCCGTCGTGGACGAAACCCTTGCCCGGTGGTTTTCGGAGAAATCGCTCGATGGTCGCAAGGCCGTTTCGAGAGATTGCCACCGTGCATACGAGGCGGAAAAAACACCGGAGTTCCCCGGACGAGGCACCCGCCGAATACGAATTCCTACCTAAAGGGGATCGAGATTATCTGTCTCTGCGATTCGTCATGGACGCCGCAGGACCGGGCCGCCCTGGAAAGGAGAGCCGGCGGTCCGGACCTGCGGCGGTTGGCCGGCTCAGTGGTTGCCGACGCCGTTCCCGGACAGGATCGGGATGTCGTCGATGATGTGCGACAGCGTCTCGTCGCCCTTCGCCTGCGTCGAGTTGTCCGCGCACTGCTGGTTCTGCGGGTTGGACAGCACATTGATGTCCTGCACCTGGAGCGCGGACGCGACCTGCACCGGCACCTTGCCGACGGCGATGCAGGGCTTGTTCAGCGTGCCCTGGATGAGCTCCAGCTGCGGGCTCATGCTGCCGTGCGTGGTGGAGTTGCCGAACGCGGACTTGGCGCCGTTGCCGTTGACCGTCTGGGTGCCGTGGTGGTTGCCGATCGCCATCGCCTGGGGCGCGATCGCCGCCGAAATTCCGACGACGGACGCGGCTACAGCCGTCGTGGCCAGGACCTTCTTGATCACGATTTACCCTTCTCGAAGCGGAGTGCCCGTATTCGGAGCGCCCTGGTCAACTCGCTTCTTTGGGTGCGGTTTCGCCCATTCACCCGAATGCCGCGGAACGATAGACACATATCACTGCATCTGGGCGGCCTTTCGGCCCGGATGCGGAGTGGGCGACACAAAGGCCGGTACGGGAATGCGTACCGGCCTTTGTGGTGGACCGCCCGCGTCAGCGGCCCGGGCCATCAACCTCTGTACAGCGTTCAGCGGTTGATGCAGATGTTGCCGAACGCCGGGTTCAGCAGCGCGAAGGCGTTGATGGTGTTGCCGCACACGTTGATCGGGATGGAGATCGGCACCTGGACGGCGTTGCCGGAGATGACACCGGGGGAGCCGATCGCGCCGCCCGCGGCGGAGGCACCGCCCGAGGCACTGGCCATACCGGCCGCCCCCACTACAGCAACGCCCGTGGCGGCGGACAGGACAACGGCCTTCGAGACAAACTTCACGGTGAACCTCTTCACTGAGCAGCGTTCAGGTATGTGCGCGCCGCATAGAGCGACAAGCAGCTCAACGCATCAACCGGGGCAAAAGTAGCGGCTCAAACGGGTGAAAGGGACTTCTCGTACATTCGGTGGCCGTCGAATGTGGGCGGCCCGGCGTACCAGGTGCCTCGCCGTCATCGTCGCACGCGTGGCGGCACCGGCCCCGCAACCAGCTCCGGTTCACGGTGGATTGTCAGTGGCGTCGGGTCCAATGGCGGTATGAAAGTGACATCTGCGCAGGTGCTGGCGTGGCGGCTGCGGCAGCAGAGTCTGGCACCGCGGACGACCGTCTCGGTGGAGCGGCTCGTCGGGCACCTGGCCGGTGTGCAGGCGCAGGTCGCCTCGGCGGCCGAACTCGCCCTGGCGATACGGCAGAAGGACCCTCGCCGCGGCGCCGTTCAGGAGGCGCTCGCGGCCCGGTCCCTGGTCAGGACCTGGGCGATGCGGGGCACGCTGCATCTGCTGCCGGCCGACGGGGCGGCGGCGTATCTCGCCCTGCTCGGGGCGGCGCGTACGTGGGAAAAGCCGTCCTGGCAGCGGGCGTTCGGGGTGAGTCCGCAGCAGGTGTCGGCGCTGGGTGAGGCCGTCGACGAGATCCTCGACGGGCAGGTGCTGACCCGGCAGGAGTTGATCGACGCGGTGCTGGCGCGGCCCGGCCTCGAAGGTCTGGGCGAGCAGTTGGCGTCCGGCTGGGGCACCGTCCTCAAACCGCTGGCCTGGACCGGCCGGTTGTGCCAGGGACCGCCACAGGGGCCGAACGTCACGTTCACCTCGCCACGCTCCTGGGTGCCCGGCTGGCGAGGGGTGCCGGACCCGGACGAGGCCGCGCCGGCGGTGATCTCGGCGTACCTGGCGGCCCACGGTCCGGCCACACCGGCCACGTTCGACGCCTGGCTGCTGCGCGGGGCGACGCGTAAGGCCGTGCTCCGCGGGTGGTTCGAGTCGCTCGGCGACCGGCTGACAGCGGTCGAGGTCGAGGCCGGAAGCGGTGGCGGCAGCGCGGGCGGGGGCAGGGGCGGTGAGGGGGGCACGGCGTATGTGCGAAGTGAGGATGTGACGGCGCTGGCGCGCATCAAGCCCTCGCAGGAGGTGCGGCTGCTGGCCGGTTTCGATCAGTACATCCTCGGGCCCGGCACTGCCGATACGCGACTGATCGCGGCCGCGCGGCGCACCGCGGTCAGCCGCAGCGGCGGCTGGATCTCGCCGGTGGTGGTGCATGAGGGTCGGGTGGCGGGCGTATGGGAGTTCACCGAGGAGACGGTGGACGTGACGTTGTTCGCGGAGCACAGCGCGGTGCCGGCCGCGGGCTTGGAGGCGGAGGCCGACCATCTCGCCCGCTGCACGGGCCGCGAACGGCGGCTGGTGGTGCGGGTGCGGTAGGCCTTGGCCGTGACTGTGCTTGTGGCCGTGACCGTAGCCGTAGCCAGAGCGCCCACGGGAGGGTTGCGGCTGCTGTCGCATGGCGAACGTGCAGGTCAGGGCCATTGTCAGACCCTGGTGCAAGACTGAAGGACATGAGATGGGCGGTGGTGGAGACGGGCGACGGGGGTGCTCGTCTCTGCCCGCTCACTCCGGACGGCCGGGTGGCGGGGCCGGTGGTGAGCGAGCCGTCGCTCGCCGAGGCGGTGCGGTCGCGGCCCGAGGTCGAGCGGTGGGTGTGGCGGTCCACCGCCGAGATCTACCGGCGGCTGCTGGCTGCCGGGGTGCGCGTCGAGCGGTGCTACGACGTGGAGGCCGCGGAGGCGCTGCTGATCGGCCATGAGGAGGGCCAGTCGGGGCAGCCGCGTTCGCTGGCCGCCGCTTGGGCACGGCTGCGCTCCCTGCCCGTGCCTCCGGACGCTCCCCCACGTACGGCGGAGACCCAGCCGTCCCTCTTCGAACCGGGACCGGTGCCGTTGCCGCCCGGTACGGACGAGTTGTCGGCGCTGACGGAGGTCTACGCCGCGCAGGTGGCACGTACGGCACGGGCGGAGCACCCGGAGCGGATGCGGCTGCTGCTCGCCGCCGAGTCCGCGGGCATGCTGGTGGCCGCCGAGATGGGGCGTACGGGGGTGCCGTGGCGTGCGGACGTGCATCGTGCGTTGCTCGACGAGCTGCTGGGCGAGCGTTTTCCGGGCGGGCTGGAGCCACGGCGGATGGCGGAGCTGGCGGACGAGGTGTCCCGGGCGTTCGGGCCCGGTGCGCGGGTGCGTCCCGATCTGCCGAACGACATCGTCAAGGCGTTCGGCCGGGCCGGGATTCCGCTGACCTCGACCCGTAAGTGGGAGCTGCAGCAGGTCGATCATCCTGCGGTGGCGCCGCTGCTGGCGTACAAGACGCTCTACCGTCTGCACACCGCCCATGGGTGGGCGTGGCTGCAGCAGTGGGTGCACGACGGCCGGTTCCGTCCCGAGTACCTGCCCGGTGGCACGGTCTCCGGCCGCTGGACGACCAACGGCGGGGGTGCGCTGCAGGTCCCGAAGGTGATCCGCCGGGCGGTGCTCGCCGATCCGGGGTGGCGCCTGGTGGTCGCCGACGCGGACCAGATGGAGCCGCGGGTGCTGGCCGCGGTCTCCCGCGACCGGGGTCTGATGGAGGTGGCCGGCACCGGCGAGGATCTCTACGCGGACCTGGCCGCCCGTGCGTTCGGCGGCGACCGGGACCGGGCCAAGCTCGGGCTCCTGGGGGCGATTTACGGCCAGACGTCGGGCGACGCCCTCAAGCACATGGCCGATCTGCGCCGCCGCTATCCGGCGGCCGTGGCGTATGTGGACGAGGCGGCGCGCGCGGGCGAGGAGGGGCGCCTGGTGCGTACGTGGCTGGGCCGCACCTGCCCGCCCGCCTCCATGGCACCGCCCGACGAGGCGGGTCTGCCTCAGGAGGAGGAGCAGTCCACGGGGTACGGCGGCAGTTCGGCGGCCGCCCGCGCCCGCGGCCGGTTCACCCGTAACTTCGTCGTGCAGGGCAGCGCCGCCGACTGGGCGTTGCTGCTGCTGGCCGCGTTGCGCCGGGCGCTGTGGGCGGGCGGTCTCCGCGCCGAGCTGGTGTTCTTCCAGCACGACGAGGTGATCGTGCACTGCCCCGCGGAGGAGGCGGCCGTGGTGTCCGAGGCCATCACGGCAGCGGCCGCGACGGCAGGCCGGACGGCGTTCGGCGAGACACCCGTCCGCTTTCCCTTCACCACAGCGGTGGTGGAGTGCTACGCGGACGCGAAGTGAGGTGCGGGCGGGCCGCTTTCTTCGCGCGGCTTGTGTCTGTCAGGTTCCTCTCGTTCCCCTCGGTTTCCCCGGGTTTCCCTTGGTTTGCTCGGTTTGCTCGGTTTGCTCGGGTCGGCGGCTCCGGTTTCGCCATATCGCCATATCCGCACGCCAACGCTGATAGGAGACGTATATGGCTGAGAAGGATCTTCTGATAACTGTCCCGCCCGGCTTGACCGTGCATCCCGAACTGGTCCCACACCTCGAGAAGTTGCCGCCGTTCTCGAATCCGTACGAGGACATCGAGGCCACCCGTGAGAAGTTCCGCGGGCTGCTGGCGCTGCGCCCGGCCGATCGGACCGGGGTGAGCAGCAAGCGGTACGACATCCCGCGACCGGACGGGAGCGCCCTCACGGTCGAGGTCTACCGGCCGGAGCGTGCGGAGGCTGAGCTGCACGAGGGGAAGGAGGGGAACGAGGAGGACGACGAGGCCGGGGAAATCGGTGAGGGGCTCCTGCCCGCCGTATTGCACTTCCACGGTGGCGGATATGCCATCGGCCGCTCGCTGCCCGGTCAGGACCGGTCAGCGATCGCGCTCTGCCGCGAATTGCCCGCCATTGTCGTCACCGTTGAATACCGTCTCGCTCCGGAGCACCGGTACCCGGCCGGTGTGGAGGACTGCTATCTGGCCCTGGAGTGGACGGCCGAGCAGGCGAATGACCTGGGGATCGACACGGACCGGATCGCCGTCACCGGGAATTCGGCGGGCGGTGGGCTGAGCGCGGCCGTCGCCTTGATGGCCCGCGACCGCGGTGGCCCGGCGCTGGTCTACCAGTCGATGTGCGTACCGGACGTGGACGACCGCGCCGCCGAGCAGCCCATCCCGGCCACGCCGGAGGGTTCGGAGGGCACGGGCGCCGGCTCCGGGGCCGGTGCCCCGCCGAACCCCTGGCTGAACAGTCTTCTGACCGTGCGCCTGGCCTGGCAGCACTACCTCCCCGAGGGGACGACGGTGCCGGACGCCTACGCCTCGCCGGCCCGCGCCACCGACCTCTCCGGCCTGCCGCCCGCGTACGTCATGGTCTGCGACCTCGATCCGCTGCGCGACACCGGCCTGGCGTACGCCCGGCGCTTGATGGACGCGGGCGTGCCGGTGACGGTCCACAACGTCCCCGGGGCATGGCACGGCTTCGAACTGCACGCCCCCGCCACCCGCCTCGCGAGGGAGATGAAGGCGCACTGGAAGGGCCAGTTGCGGTCGGCGCTGTATCCGGAGCCGGCGGAAGGGGCGGTGGTGGCCTGAGCGCGCTGGGGGCGTGCGGGCTGCGAGCTGCGGGGGCCGGGCGTAGGCGCGGGGGTGGGCTGCGTCGTGTCGTGGCCTGGGCCGTTGGGCCTGGGCTGTGCGGGCTGCGCCGGGTGACCTGCGTCGTGCGGCCTGTTCCCGCGCGTCCGCTCCCTGCGCAGCTGCCTCCCCTCCCCCTCCGCCGGGGAGGAGGCGCCTCCCGACCCTCCCCCGGTTACTCGACGGTTGAAATCAAGCCACGGGTGATCCGGGTCATCGCCGACACCAGTAGTTCCCGTGGCTGGTCGGGCTGGTCCAGCCACCACAGGGCGAGTCCGTAGAGGGAGCTGCGGATCGCCTCGGCCAGCGGCTCAAGTTCGCCCTCGGGCAGACCGGGGGCGAACTCCCGCAGCAGCGCCATGTCCGTCTCGCGCTGCCTGCGCTGCAGTTCACGGTGGAAGTCCTGCACCTCCGTGTCTCCGGTGGTGTCACGGAACATCATCCGCCAGGTGTACGGATGGCTCTGCACATATCCGAACCAGGCGTCGTACATCGCCCTCATACGGCTGTCCAGATCCCCTTCCCCGTGCAGGAGTTGCTGGATCGGGGCGGCCGCCAACTCATCGCGGTGCCGCTCCAGCAGGGCCAGGTGCAGTTCCTGCTTGGAGTCGAAGTGGCGGTAGAGCATGGGCTTGCTCAGGCCGGCCTCGGCGGCGATCTCCCCGATGGTCGTGCCCGCGTAGCCGCGCTCGGCGAACAGCCGGGCGGCGGTGTCCTCGATACGCGTCCTGGCCTCGGCGCGCGCCGCGCGCCCCCGATCGATCTCCCTCATACGAGCCTCGCCACCCCTCCGTTTGGCCGATTTCGACTGCTCGATTCCTCTCGCAATCATCGCTGTGATCAAGGATACTAGGTCGTGTACCGCTTGGTATACGCAGAAGTAACTTACGGGTCGACTCACCGTGAGGCGACCGGATACGGGGGTCGCTGTGATCATTTCCTTGCATGTCGCCGACGTAGGGACGCGTGCCGTACCCGCCCTCCTCCGCGAGCGTCTGGAGCCGGACGACGTTCCGGGGCTGCGCTCCGCCCGCACGACGCTGACCGGGGCCATCGCGGCCGGCCTACTGCCGAAGCTGCATCCGGGCCGGGTCGCGCTGCTCGCCTCCTGGGAGGACGACGCCGCACTCGACGGCTTCCTCCGCGTGGACAAGAACCCGCTGGCGGAACGGCTGGCAGGCGGCTGGCACGTGCGACTACGGCCCATCCGGATGTCCGGATCGTGGAGCGAGATGCCGGTGGAGGTTGCACCCGGCACAGCGGCGGATGGCGACCAGGAATACGGCGAGCAGCAATACGGCGAGCAGGAACATCGGGAGCAGGACAGCCACGGGCGCGGCAGCCGTGGGCGGGGCGGCCGTAGGCAGGACAACCATGGGCAGGACGGCCATGGGCAGGACGGCCAATGGCTGGGGACCGGCGAGCGGCAGGTCGGGGTGGCTGCCGGCGCTACCGCCACCCCGGTCGCCGTCCTCACCCTCGGACAGCTCCGTCTGCGTCGCGCTCTGCCGTTCCTCCGCGCCAACTCCCGGGCCGCCGGGCGAGCGGCCGCCGATCCCGCCCTGCTCGCGTCCCTCGCCCTGGCCAGACCGCCCCGCTTCGTCAGTACGTTCTCCATATGGCAGAGCGTGGACGCCATGCGCCGCTATGCGTACGGCTCCGCCCGGCCCGATCACAAAGCAGCGATCCAGGCGCATCAGGCAGCACCGTTCCACCACGAGGCCGGATTCGTACGCTGCCTTCCTTATGCCGCCCAGGGCACTTTGGACGGCTGGGACCCGCTGGCGGCTGCCGGTTCGACAGCGGTCACTGCTGCAACCGGCCACAGGGAAACGCACTGATCAAGCATGTGCTGAGGGCCGCAGCTCTGGGCAGAGGGGTGATGGTGGGCCGTCCCGAGTTTGGGCGTCAGGCGCTGGAGGGGCTCTGAGCACCGCTCTGGGGGCTTTGGGCGCCGCTTTGGGTGCTCTACGCACTGTCCCGGTGGCTTACTTCGATCTACCTTCTGCGATGGGCGGCTTCCCCCGGAGGAGCAGGACGGGCTTCAATCCCAGGAGTGCGTGTGGGAGTACGGGGACGCGTGCGAGTACCAGGACGCGTGCCAGCAGAGGAGGCGTGTGGGTACGAGTGGCATGCGCGGCATGCGCGTGGGCGACATGCGCGTGGGCGGTGGGTGCGTGCGCGGCATGCGCGTGGGCGGTGGGTGCGGTACGAGTGGGCGGTGGAAGGGAGTTCGTGGGGATGAGTGCGGAGACTGAGATGAGCGGTGAGCCGGAGCAGACGGCGAGTGGCGCCGGTGACGCGCAGCGGAGAGCCGTGGGTGGCGGGGAGATGGAGCGGATCAATCCGCCGCACCTTGCCCCGCCTACCGGGTTCAGTCACGCCGTCCGGGCCGCGCCGGGAACGCTGGTCTTCCTCGCCGGTCAGACCGCGCTGGATGGTTCGGGCCGGATCGTGGGGAACGGGATCGTCGAGCAGTTCGAGCGTGCGCTGACGAACCTCCTGGACGTCGCGGCCGCATCCGGAGCCGCCCCATCGGACCTCGCCAAACTCACCGTTTTCGCCGTCGATATCACGGACTACCGCCGGCACGCTCGGGAGATCGGCCGGGTGTGGAAGCGTCTGGTCGGCAGTGACTACCCGGCGATGGCCGTGATCGGCGCCACCCGCCTCTGGGACGAGGCGGCCCTCGTCGAGATCGAGGGGATCGCCGTGATCCGGTAGTTGGCAAGGGGTGGGCGGCGCTGAGTAGTTGGTGGCGGGAGGGGGCGAAGGGTCGGAGGGTCGACGTTGGCTCTCCGCTTGGCCGTCTGCTCGTTTGCCCGTCTTGCCGCGTGGCCGCCCAGCCGCCCAGCCATCCGGGCATCCGGGCATCCATCCTGAGGCGCCTCCCCTTAGCGTTCGTGGAACGTCACCAGTGCTTGTGCGTCCGCTGCCGACAAGGTGATGCCGAATTCGGTGGTCAGGAGGTCCGGGAGTTCCTGCGGGCTCACCTCGCGTGCTTCGCGGGTGCCGTCCGGGCGGGTCACGGCGTACTCCCGGCCGATCAGCGTCCTGCGCAGGTCGCGGCTCGGGCGCTGCACCACCGTCTGGCCGGTGAACGGCGAGCGGGGGTGGGTGGATATGTAGTGGTTGAAGACCGCGTAGTCGACGGGGAAGCGTCGTTCGGTCCCGAAGGCGTAGAGGTCGAACCAGTCTTTTGCGTGGCGCGTTCGGAGCACCCAGGCCCCGGGGTCTGTCTCCGTCTCCTTCTCGTGGATCAGGCCGAACGTCCACTCCCCCTGGTGGGACTCGATGCCGTCCCGTAGCGGAAGGGGTTCGAGCAGCCCCTCGGCGCCGAAGCCGACGTCGGTGATCCAGTACTCACCGTCCAGCTCGACCTTGAGCAGCGCGTGAGTGGCCGGGCGGATGCGCCGCTCGCCCATACGGGTCCGGGCGCAGAGGCCGGAGATCCGGAAGCCGAGGCGGTCCAGCGCGGCGGCGTAGAGCAGGTTCTGTTCGTAGCAGTAGCCGCCGCGGGCCTGCTCGACCATCTTGGCCTGCAACGACTCCAGGTCGAGCAGAACAGGCCGGCCCACCACGATCTCGAGGTTTTCGAAGCCGATCGAGGACAGGTGGGCGGCGTGCAGTGCGCGCAGGGTTTCCAGGGTGGGCCGGCGGTCGCCCTCGTAGCCGATCCGGGCGAGATACGCCTCCAGATCCAGTTGATCCCCGCCCCAAGCGGCATAGGTCGTCACGCTGCACCCTCCCCCTTGACCTGGGTGTTTCCCGTCCCGAGCGTAGGAGATCTGCCGCCGCGGCGGGATCGGCTATTCGTCCTAAGGCTTGTCCCGAGGCGGCCTAGGACCTAGGTCCGTCCCTGACCAGCCTCGCTCCGTACGCGTCAGGGGCGCCCGCGCGCCGGTTTCCCGGCGGCGCAGGCGCCCCTGGTGCTGATGCTGGTGCTGGTGCTGGTGCTGTTCTCGCCGCTGACTGTCGCTCCCACGGAACGCCGGGGGCCGCCCTACTGGTGGGGTGGCCGTGGCGTTCAGGTGCGTTCGCGGGCCATTCCCACCGGGTCCTTTTTGAAGGCCCAGGTCATCTTCGGCTCCATGGCCCAGCGGAACATCCGTTGGACCGGTGGTGTGCAGAGCAGCGTGACGACGGTGCCGGCAACGAGGGTGAGCAGCACGGCGCCCCACGGGGTGTGGACCCAGTGCACGTCGTACCAGTTCCAGAAGCGCGATCCCTTTGCCAGGAAACCGTGGAGCAGATAGCCGTACAGGGTGCCCGCGCCCAGCGCCGTGCACCACATCGTGCGGCCCGGTACCCACGCGAAGAAGCACGCCACCAGTACCAGCGAGCATCCGAACATCGCCAGCGTCATCACCGCACCGCTCCACCACGGAGCGGCCAGTTCCTGTGCCGCATCCCGGTGGTAGAACCAGGCGGCGTTCATCCGGGGCGCCGCCCAGTACGCGAAGACCAGGGCGCCCGTGAAGACGGGGACGGCCAGGATCCGGGCCTTCTTGCGACGGACCAGCTTGAAGTGTTCGGGCCGCAGCGACAGCCCGATCACGAAGAACGGAAGGAACTGCAGCACCCGCTGGAGGTCCAGGTCATCGCCGATGTTCGGGGAGATGGACGCGAGGACGGCGATGGCGAGCGCCAGCGGTACGGGCCAGCGCACGATCTTCCACAGCGGGGTGGTCAGCCGCCAGACGAAGAGGGCCAGCAGGAACCAGGTCAGATACCAGGGGTCCGTAAGGCTTATCGGGTAATGCGGGTCGTCATCCGCCCACCTCTTGAAGAAGGTATAGGCGACTTCGAAGAGGATGTACGGCACGGCGACGCCGGTAATCAGCCGCTGCAAACGGTCCTTGCGCATATCAAAACTGCGCGAGAAATAGCCGGAGATGATGATGAAGGCCGGCATATGGAACGCGTAGACGGTGATATACAGCGCCGCCGCCGACCGGCTGCCGTCGCGGAGCGGCTCCCACGAGTGCCCCATCGCGACCAGCACGATGGCCAGGTACTTCGCGTTGTCGAAGAACGCGTCGCGCGGCTTCGCCTTGGCGCCGCCCGCGGCGGGGGCGCTGGTGCCGGCCTTGGCGTCGACGGCGCCGTCGTTCGCGAGGCTGCCCCGTCCCCGCCCTCTGGCGCGGCCCCGGGGCCTGGCGTGCGAGGCCGAGCCGGAGGCCCGTCCGCCCGCCGGTGCCGCAGCGCGTTCCGCCACGGACCCGTCGGCCATCGCCCCCTCGCTCAGGGCCCGTTCCCCCAGGGCCCGTTCACCCAGCGAGCGTTCGGACACGGACGGTTCCGTGCCGGCCGGTGCCATCGTCGTCGCGGCCGTCGTCGAGGACGAGGCCGTCGTCGTGTTCGTGGTCCTCGTCATGTTCGTGGATCGCGTCGCATTCGTGGTTCTCGTCGTGTTCGTGGTCGTCGTCGCGGCCGTTGCTGCTGCCGGGGACGCGTAGGGAGACGCGTACGAGGAAGAGGGGGAGGGCGACGAGGAGGAGTGCGGCGAGGCGTACGAGGAGGAGGACGAAGAGGAATACGGGGCACCGGAACCGGAAGCGTCGTTCGTGCCGTTCGGCGTCTGCCGCTGCGGTGGGAGCGGGACCCGCCGTTGGCCGTATACCGGAAAATCGTTGTTCAAGAAGCCTCCCGGAACGAGCCCACGGGAGGAGCCGGACGCTGGCCCGCACCGGGCCGCAAATCGGAACCCAAAAGCCAAATCCTGCGTCTTAGTTCTTTAACGGGAAGGGTGGCGGCGTCGAACATCTCAGGCACCTTAGCTCCGCGGCGGGAATCACGTAAATCCCCGCCTGTCGCGGCCACTCGGCACCCATCCACCCTCCACAGCACCTTCACGCACCGTCAGGGGGCGGGACCGACCGGCGGACCGTCGGGGACGCCGCCCGCTATTCAATAACACCTTCGATTCCCCGGGCACGCACAGACCGCGCGTTGGTGTTCTTCGCCACGTCCCAGGCGTAGACCTGCAAGGGGCGCCCGTGCGGCCCGCGCAGCCGGTGGACCGCCGCCAGCCATCGCGAACTCAGCGCGGACATACGGGGGTTGATCTGATCTGCGAAACGGGCATAGGCCGCCAGTTTGCGCACATCGGGCGCCCCCAGGATTCCCGTACGCACCTGTGGCACCAGTGCATGCACGGTCTTCACGGTGGCCACTCTGAAGCTCTGCACCACCAGTCGGCTCCGCACATGGTCGCGATCCAGCCAACCGTGGGACCGCAGTTCCCGGACGACCTGGGCCTCGATTCCGGGATAGTCCTTAGGGGACTTGATCTCCAGCAGAAGCCGCTGCCCGTTACGGTCCAGACGCCGCAGATAGTCGGCGAGCGTCGGCACCCGCTCCCCCGCGAACCGCTTGCCGAACCAGCTCCCGGCATCCAGCCGAGCGATCTCGGCGGCCGTGAAATCCCCCACCCGCCAGGGCGCCCGCCCGGGAAACACCTTCGCGGCATCGGTGGTCCGCTTGAGCGTGGTGTCGTGGATCACCACCAGCCGGCCGTCCTTGGTGCGCTGTACGTCGTTCTCGACCCATATGAGGCCGCGGCGATGTGCCGCGTCCACGGCGGCCAGCGTGTTCTCCGGCGCGTAACGGGAGGCGCCGCGGTGCGCGATGACCATGGCGGCGGAGGTCCCGGGCCCGGCCCGCGCCCCGCTGATCACGGCGACGTCCGCGTACTCCTCCGGCCCCGACGCCATGGCCGACGACGACACCGCCGCCGTCACCAGATACGCGACGCCAGCGGCCGGGATCCGCAACGATCTCCGAAGCATGCGGCAGCCTCCAGGTCGGTCCGGCACGTCGGGCCCTCACGTAGGCCCCGCGTGGTCACGCGTGCCCCGTATGGTCACGTAGGCCCGTATGGTCACGTGGGCCCTGTATTGGACCGTTCCGCACGGGGCTCCGCAGGGCGCCGCTGGGGCTCCCGTAGGGCGTCATGGGGGCTCCCGTAGGGCGTCACTGGGGCTCCGTCCACGCGGGACCCGACCGGTGGGCCCTGACCGGTGAGCCCTCCGGTGGGCCCTGACCGGTGGGCCTTTCTGTTCAACGTGCCTGCGGGCCGGCGAGTCGGCCACACGAACGGTCCGGCGACAGCCGCGCGCGGGCCGCTGCGCCCCTGGCTCGCCTCAGCGCCTTTCCGCAGCTTTCCGCAGGTCAGGGCAGGGCTGGGAGGAGGGAGCGAGGTGAGCGGGGAGGTCGGTGAACGGCCTGCGGGCACGCGTCCATTCCGGTGACCCGCCAGCCGTATCCATGAGGCGGCGCCCTACGCCCGAGACGCCGGGAGGGCCGAGGGAGCCACGTCTGAGTTCCTTCCGTCGTGGTGACGGGCCCACCCTCGTGTCGGCCTGGTGTCGCAGCGCCGACCGCGTCCCCCGAAGCCGCCCCGGCTGATGGCGGACCTCGGCTCCCGAACCCGTTGCGAGGCGGCCGAGATGCACCGCACACTGGTCGGCCACCGCATGCCGGACACTGCCCGATACCACCAACAGGCCCTGATGGCACGAGGCTTCCACTTCGGCACCCCGGACGACGGCGACTTCGTGGAGCTACTCCCGCCGGCCGCCGAGGAGTTCACCTCCGGCTGGGCCCCACACCACTGCAACACCGAGCACCGCAGCACGCCGATTCCGAACCACCTGCTCTCCCCCATCCGGCAGAATTCCTGCCCGTGACCATTCGCTTGCTGATCGCCGACGACCAGGAGATGGTCCGCCGGGGGATACGCCGCATCGTGGAAAGCCAGCCCGACATGGAAGTGGTCGGCGAAGCGGCGAACGGAGTGGCCGCCGTCGAGTTGGGCCGGGCTCTCGCGCCGGATGTAGCGCTGGTGGATATCCGTATGCCACACCTCGACGGCCTGGAAGTGACCCGTCGGCTGGCCGATCCCGCCTCGGCGCACCCGGTACGCGTCGTGGTCGTCACCACCTTCGACCTCGACGAATACGTCTATCCCGCACTGCGTTTCGGCGCCTCGGGCTTTCTGCTCAAACGGTCCGGGCCGGCCATGCTGATCGAGGCGGTGCGGGCGGCGATGGCCGGAGACAGCCTGATCAGCCCGTCGATCACCGTACGGCTTTTACAGCACGTCACGGGAAGCACGTCGGGCCGTCGCACCCGTCACCGTGATTCCGTGCTGACCGAACGGGAACGGGAAATCGCCGGAAAGGTCGCCGAGGGAAAGACCAATTCCGATATCGCCGGCGAGTTGTTCATCTCCGTGGGCACGGTCAAGACCCATATCGCCAGCATTCAGCGGAAGTTGCAGGTACGCAATCGGGTGGGGATCGCGGTCCGGGCCTGGGAACTGGGTTACGCCACCGGCCGCACTCCTGGAACGCCAGAACCACCGGGACCACCGGGACCGCCGGGTCCACTGGGACCGCCGGGACCCCCAGGGCCACTGGGCCCACTGGGACCGTCGCGATGACCCCGTCCATCACCCCGCCCCGGCAGCCCCGGGGCGCAGAGCAAGGTCCCCCCACACCCCACCAGAACCGGCCGGTCCAACGGAATGGCCGCTTCCGCCGGGCATGGGCAACGACCGCCGCGGTACTGCTGCTCGCCCCCGCGCTCCTCGCCCCGCCCGGCGCCGCCCCACTCGCCATCCTGGCCGCACTGACCACCGTCGTCTCACTGCTCTCCTGGCCGATACGCCGGTACGACCTCGCCCACGTGGCGGTCGGTACGGCGCTGCTCTCGCTCGCCACCGATATCGCGTACTTCGGGCCGCCGGGCCTCGTCCTCCTCTGGTTCCCCTTCGAGACAGTGGCACTGCTCGTTCTCCTGGGGCGGGTGGTACGCCAGGTGCCCGGCTCCCGCGTGGGCCTGGTCGGCGGCCTGACCGGCGCCGCAGCGGTGCTGCTGCCGCTGCGCTTCACCCTGCACGCGCCGCACACCGGGCTCAAGGAATCGATCTTCATCGTCGCGCTGGCCTTCTTCCCGGCAGCCTGCGCGACCGGCGTCGGCCTCTACCTGCGGTCGCTGGACACCCGCCGGGCGCACGCGGTGGCCCTCGCCCGCCGCGAACAACGCCTCGAAGTCGCCCGCGACCTCCACGATTTCGTCGCCCATGAGGTGACCGGCATCGTCCTAGAAGTACAGGCGGCCCGATTCACCGACCCCCCACCCTCGACCTCGCCCCCGACCACCAACACCTCCAACCCACCCCACCAACACCCACAGCAGGACCAGCAGGAACGGCAGGACCAGCAGGAACAACACCACGCCCTACTCGAACGCATCGAGCAAGCCGGGCTGCGGGCCCTGGAATCCATGGACCGTACGGTGGCAGCGCTACGCACCACGGAAAGTCGCGAGCGGAGCGAAGGGAAAGAGCGGAGCAGCGGAAGCGAACCCCCACCCAACGGGAACGAACCCCCACCCACCCGCCCCCACGGCCTGACCGACCTGTCGGAACTCGTCGACCGTTTCTCGTCCATGACACCCGCCGAGGTCACACTGGAGCTCACCGAGCTCACCGGCACCGACAGCCTCACCCGAGAGGCCGAGGACACCGCGTACCGAGTAGTGCTGGAGGCACTGACCAACGTACGCCGCCACGCCCCGCGGACAGACCGGGTCGAGGTCTCCGTCGGCCGGGCCGCCGACCGCACCCTCAAGATCTCGGTCACCAACACCGCAGGTCGAGCCGCATCCGCCCGCAGCCCCCGCCAGGGCGGAGGCACCGGCCTCGCCGGTCTCGACGAACGCGTCCGCGCCCTCGGCGGCACCCTCGAAGCCGGCCCGCACGAAAACGGAAAGGGCTGGCAGGTGCGCTGCCTCCTGCCCACGCCGCCCACCTGCTGAGGAGTCCTCTCCTCACAAAGTGACGACCGCTCCCTCGCCACACCTGCCTCCGCGATACCTGCCTCCGCGATATCTACCGATCGGCAGATGTGCCGGCCACCGCCCCCCGGAATCCTCTCCCCGGAGCCACCGCTCCCCAGCCGAACACGCACCCACCGGAGATTCCGATGCCCTCAGGCGTACCGTCCCCCACCCTCAACCCCACAGGCACATCCCGCACCCCCGCATCCCTCGCAGCGACCGCCGTTGCCTTCGCAGCTGTCGCTGCACTCGGTCTCACCGGCTGTTCCGTGGACGCCAAAACCGCGAAGCCGGAATCGAAGCGCTTCCCGTACGCCGGCACGTCCCTGAAACTGCTGACTCACGAGGTCGCGACGAAACTGGTGGCGACGGACCGCAAGGACATCAAGGTCACCCGCTGGTTCGACACCGCCGCGGGCACCGTGCACCTGAAGTGGACGCTCAAGGGCGACACCCTCGACATCGACGCCGGCTGCAGTGGACTCGCCCTGTGCGACGCCAGATTCACGGTCGAGGTCCCCAAGCACATCACGGTCACCAAGGACGGCCACCAGGCCCTCCAGGCCCACGAGGCCCGCTAGACCCACCAGCCTCAGCACGAGAAAAGCCGATAGCCCCGCAGGCGGCCCCGCACACTCGACCTCATCAACCCACCAAGCCCTACCGCTGCCGCGCAGCAGCAGCAACCGTCTCCCGACGACCTGACGCTACGTCTGCCCGCAGCAGCCCTACCCCGAAGCTATCTGGCTGTCCCGGGCCTGGACGCCCGCTGGTTGATCATGCAGCTCGGTGATGCGACAACCACTGCGCCATCTACAACAGCGCCTACGTCGGCACGGCGCCCGCCCTGGCACCCCCGGCCGCACTGCCGACGGCCGCCTTCACCACGACCGGCTCCGCCGCGCGACCACGACTGAGCCCGTCGCCGGCCCACAAGACATCGCAAAAAGCCCAGACCACATAACGTGACCTGGGCTTTTCCGCGGAGCCGCCTTCGGGATTCGAACCCGAGACCTACGCATTAGGGGCAAGATGAGACGAGGGCCGTCAGGCCCTGCCTCGCGCCCCCTCCGCGCCTCATTTTTGTCACCGCGCGGCAATACGGTGTCCTCCATGCGCCGCGACACGCCTGCCTCGCCTGCCTCGCCTGCCGAGAACGTCGACCACACCGCAGGAGCGGCACGCCTGGAGCGGACCTCTGGCCTGTCCCCCCGAGGACGCCGAAGCCCTGCTCCTGCGCGCCGCGGCCCACCTGGAACTGTCCGGCGACCGCCCCGCCGCGACCACGCTCTACGACTCCCTGCTGTCGACCACCGCCGACCTGGACAGCCCTCCCCTGTGAAGGCCTCGTACCTCTGGGAGTACGGTCACGAGGCCGAGGCCAGGGTTCGAGGGCATCCGCCTCGCCGCCCCGCGCCCTGGACCCCTGGCTGATCGCGGCGGAATCCCTCGAAGCCCACGACGAACTGGGATCAGCGGCCGAACCCTCACGGAGGCCGCCCACCTGTTGCTGCCGGAGGGCACGGAACCCCCTTCCACCGCCACCCCCTCCTCTATGGCCGCCACCTCGTCCGCCGCATGCTGGGCCTGCCCCATGACGACTGGGACGCCCTGGCGGACACCCTCCACTCGGCTCCTGTCTCCCTGGACGAACTCCACGACCCAACGCGTCTGGCCCGGCGGCTCGGACAACCCCGCCGAACTGGCCGCCGAAATCCCCCGCCTCCACCCCGAACTGGGCGCCTACCGCGAGGCCCTCCCCCACCCCTTCCCGGTGGCAGTCCTGCACCGGCCGGCCACGGAACTGACGGAACTGATCTCGGCGCACTCGGCCCTGTCCGCGGAGTACCCATCCCATGAGGGACACCTGTCGACCATAGAGTCGTCGCTCCGGGAACTGCCCTCTTCGGGCATCGCGGCCTCGGAGGGATCACCGCCGGACGACGTGACGCTGCTGCCGCAGTACGCGAAGACGTTGGCGGCGAGGGGGAGGGCGGAGGCTTGGCCGCCGGAGAGGGGGCCGGGGGTGGTGTGGGTCCACTCAGAACTACGACGCCTGTCACGGGGCGACCCGGGGCCTGAAAACGGGCGACAGGCTGATACGGCGATTCCCGAGGCCGCCTGCATCGGTGGTACGGCCCGGCAGGTGGAATCCGGTGCGGCAGCGCTCGGCCCCGTGATGGAATCGACACGACAGCCGTAGTCCGGCGGCTCGACCGCCCCGGCTCGACTGTCGTCGGGACCGAGCCACGATCGTGAGGCACAGCCGTCTTGAGCACAATGAAACCGTCGTCGCCCTCCGTCTCTGCACGCATGAGCAGGCAGGCGAGCAAGGACACGGCCCGCCGAACTACTGGTCCGACGCCTCCTGCACGCGGCCGGCCTGCGCCACCGCGTGGAGTACCCAGTGCCGGGCATGGCGCGACGCCGGATCGACGTGGCGTTCACCTCGGTCAAAGTAGCTGTCCTGATCGACGGATGCTTCTGGCACGGCTACCCCGAACACGCGACACGGCCGAAGTCGAACGCAGAGTGGTGGCGGCAGAAGTTGGACCGCAACATGGCGGGTGATATGGAGACCACGGAGCACCTCGTAGCGGCCGGCGGGGAGGTACTGCGCTTCTGGGAGCATGAAGCACCGGCTGACGTGGCTCTCCGTATCGCGGCGGCGATTGAGCCGCGAAAGACCCAGCGGGGACGGGGGAGGAATCGTTGAGTGGGCTGACCTTTGTCGATGTGTGCTCGGGCGCGGGTGGACTCGCTCTGGGGCTGGAACGAGCGGGCTTCACGCCTCGACTCCTCCTGGACAACGAGTCGTCTGCCTGCGACACGCTCAAAGCCAACCGGCCGCATTGGAAGGTGCTCAAAGCGGACCTCCTCGACTTCGACCCCGTGGACCACCCCGAGGTGTACGACGTCGATCTCCTGGCAGCCGGTCTCCCCAGGGTGAGGTCGAGTGCGACGGTGACGCGCCAGTCGTCGGACACCGAGTTACGCCTCATCGAGGCGACTGCCTATCTGGTCCACGCCGTCCAGCCACGTGCGCTGATCATCGAAAACGTGCGAAACCTGGTCGACGAGGACTCCCTGGCGCCGATACGGGACTTCCTCCGCGAAGAGCTGGAGCACCTCGGCTACGCACTGACCTGGTTCATACTGAACGCTTCCGACTTCGGAGTGCCCCAGGACCGCATGCAAGGCATCCTCGTGGCCGTCAAGCAGCAGTGGGCGAGTGCCTTCCGACCGCCCCGACCCAGCGTCCACGAACACGTGTCGGTCGGAGAGGCGCTGGCGCCGTCGATGCGTTCCTGCGGCTGGCCGGACGCCGACCGTTGGGCGGCCCAAGCGACGAGTGTGGCACCGACCTTGGTGGGCGGATCCAAGACGCACGGAGGCCCCGACTTCGGACCGAGCGGCACGAAGGCCAAGTGGCGACGGATGGGGGTCTGCACGAAGTCGTTCGGGAACGAACCGCCCGGCCCCGACTTCACGTGGGATCCGTCACTCGGGGACGACGGACTGGTACGGATCACGGTGGACCAGACCGCCCTCCTCCAAGGCTTCCCCGAAGCGTGGGGGATCTCCGGCCTCAAGACCGCCCGGTACCGCCAGATCGGGCACGCGACCCCGCCACCTGTCGGAGAGGCGCTGGGACGGGCTGTCGCCGAAGCGTTGAACGGGGATCCGGGAGTCCCCGCGGCCGGCTAAACTTCCGCCACATGACCAGCTCGGCGCACCACCAGTTCATCCTCGACAAGCCCTTTGTCCTGGATCTCTTCGCAGGACCCGGAGGGCTGGATGTCGCTGGGCACGCGCTCGACATCCCGAGTCTCGGTATCGAGTGGGACAGAAGTGCCTGCCTCACGCGATACGCGGCCGGGCTGGACACCCTTCACGCCGACGTGAGCGCGGTACGCAGGGATTCCTTCGAGTCCCTGCCGCCGGAGATCAACGTGCTCGCAGGTGGCCCTCCGTGCCAGACGTACTCGGTGGCAGGGCACGGCGCCGGACGCCAAGCCTTGGACCGGGTCAAGGAGTACATCGAGCGGCTGATGGCGGGCGAGTCCGGCCAGGAGATCGACGAGGACCTGAAGACCCTCACCGATCCGCGCACTGCGTTGGTCCTCGAACCTCTCCGGTACGCGATTCAGGCAACCAGGAGCCCGAGTCGGGAGCACCGCCCGTACGACGTCATCGTCCTGGAGCAGGTCCCCGCGGTGGCCCCGCTCTGGGAGCACTACGCCAAGGTGCTGGAGGAGACGGGGCTCCCCGACGGGACCAAGTACAAGGTCGTCGTCGACATCCTCGACACCGAGACCTACGGGGTGCCACAGTCACGATCCCGCGCGGTACTGATCGCTCGGCGTGAAGGGCTCGGCGAGCCCTCGCTTCCCGCCCCGACCCACCGTTCCTATGAAGCGAAGGAATGGGACCGGAAGAACGGAACGAGCGAACCCGACCAGGCTGCGGACCAGGTCCATCAGCCGACTCTCTACGAGGGCGCCACCGCGTCGAAGAGCGACGCGGACCTGCGGCCCTGGAGATCGATGCGGGATGCCCTCGCGAAACCGGTGGGCTCGCATCCGGGCCGTCGCACTCCCTTCCTGGTCCGCTCGAACTACGGCAGTTCCGGGAACCCGGGGAGGCGTGGAGTGCGGACCGACCAGCAGCCCGCTGCCACCGTCACCGGCCGCATCTCCCGTTTCGTGGTCTTCGAGCACCTCGACGAGAAGATCGTTTACGAGGGCCCGCGGTTCAGCATGAACGAGGCCGGGATGCTGCAGAGCTTCCCGCCGGACTATCCGTGGTCCGGTACGGCGCAGGCCCAGCAGGTGGGCAACGCCGTACCGCCCCTGTTCGGTGCACACCTGCTGAGCGCCGCTCTAGGGCTCCCCGAGCCGGACCCGGAGGCGTTGAGGAAGCCGTGGCAGCCGGCCACGGAGGAACAGCGGGCCAAACTGCGAAGCAACGGCTGCGGGGCCGCCGACGCCTGCACCAACAGGTGCCCGCGCCCCAAGGACCAGGTGCCTCCCCCTTCCTCCGTGCGCCCTGGTAAGAGCAAGAATGCGTCGGCGAAGTAGTCCGAGCACGGCCCAGGTCAATCCCCGCTCTTCCTGCCCCTGACCGGCGCAGTCTCGAACAGATCCGCGAAGTAGCTGGTGAGCGCGGCCACGGATTCCTCCGGGACAGGGTCCTCGTCGGGCCCGTTCGGGAGTGCGTACCGCTCGACCGGAGGCGCCGATTCCGCTTCCGCGATCCAGTCCCGCAGATGGGCGGGGTCGCGGGGCTCGTCCGGCGCGAGGATGTCGTAGATCAAGGTCGCTCCCGCCGCGTTGATCGCGACGCTGAGGCCGTTGATCTCTCGCCCGCCGGAGACCTGGCCGCTTTTCAGTAGACGGACCAGGGCCTGAGCTGTGGGACGGTGATCGATCAACTCGCTCCGGAGAACGGTGTGGATGAGGTCCTGATTTCCGCAGGCGACCTCGACCGGCTCGTAGTCGGACCCGTTCCTGAAGAGTTCGGCCGCCCACCACAGGCGGGAGAAACACTGACGGTCCGCGGGGCCGCGGAAGCGCTCGGCAGCGATGCGCCTTACCGGCCTGTTCGCCGTCGGCTCCGGCAGGTGCCGCCAGACCACATAGTCCGGGGCCACAGCCACGGTGAGGTGGTTCCACAGACGCTTGTCCGCCGCTTCTCGCCGCGTCAGGCGCAGCGTGGCGTGGAGCCGTGGCGCGAGCCATGCGTCGGCTCGGGTGCGGTCCTCCCGGAACTCGAACATGGCGTCTTCCACCAGGCTCCGGATCGGCTCGACCCGCCACCTGGCGTCGTCCTCGGGGAGCGACTCGACGACCTTGGCGAGATCGATGCCGCCGTGAACCTGTTCGCCTTTGAGTAGCTCCTCGGTGAGGAACGGATCGACGGCAGAGGTGGCGAGCAGCCCCAGGCGCTCCGGTACGTGGTTCGGTTGGGTGATCACGTCTCACTCTCGCGGTTCATCTGTTCCAGACTGCGGATGACAAAGGCAAGCGCCTTGGTGGCATCGGCGCGGCGGACCGCCGCGTAATGGATACGCGTCTGTAGCTCCGCCCAGCCCGAATCGCCGGTGCGCCGGCGATGGACCTGCCGTAGGGCCTCCTCGACATGAACGCCGGGAATCACGTCCGGGAGCATCTCCCGCAGCACCTCGCCCTGCCAGTTGGTGGGGAAGACCGGCCCGCCAGCGGGTTCCACCTCCAGCTCGCCGATGGCACCGTGGAACACCGCGGTCCAGACGTCGGTGGCCATCTGGGCAACCAGGAGGTCACGCACCTTGCTGCCCACACCCGAGCCATTACCGTCCAGCAGGTCGATGACACCTTCGACATCGGTGTTCACGAACACGGTGGGGACTCTGGCCGAGGTGTCCACGATCCAGGGCGCGTCGGCGTAGGCCTGGAGCCACTCCCGGGAGCTTCTCTTGAACGACGCTTTCTGGACGTCCAGTTGGAGCCCACGGACCGGCTCGTCGGAAACCGTGTCGATGATCCAGCTCCCGTCGGTCTCGGCGATCGACCGTCCGCGCACTCCGTCCACTGTCCCGACGGCGTACACGGCGAGGGAGGCCCGCCCCAGGTGATCGTCACGGAACAGATCCAGCGAGCCGGACCAGTCCCGGCCGTCCTCCGCGTCGAGCGTGAGATGTGCAGAGGTACGGACATTGGTCTCGCCGTCCGTCAGCACGGCGAGGACACACAGATCCGACCAGGGCGCGTCCGGCGTGTTCGCTCCGGGCGGCAGCGTCGCCGAAAGACCGATCGTGGCGCTCACCCAGTCTGTGTGGCCCGCGATGCCGAGCGCGACAGCCTGCTGTTGGGTCGAGTACGCAGTGGTCTCCAACTGGTCGCGGGTACCGTCGGAGAGCTTGAGGGAGACCGAGGTCACTCTGAGCGTGACCGACCGGTTGAGGCGCTTGTACGGGTAGAACTTCACGCGTCACTCCCCCTTGCCGGCGCGGAGTTCGACCACGAGACGGGTGAGAGTGGTCCTGACCGGGTGGCTGGTGACGTCGGTGGTTCCTCGGAACTTCGCACGCCGCGCGCCGGGTGTGAAGCGCAGTATTCCGTCCTTCGCTTCGCAGCCCTCGACGCCCATGAGTTCCGCCCAGTCCAGCCTGGGGCGGCCCCCCGATCGCACGTCCAACTGAGCCACCGGCACCATCGGGGCGATCTCGTCGCCACGCGGGATGCTCACTTCGCCGGTGATCTGCCACTCCCCGCCATCGCCGACCGTCGCGTCGAGCCCGTCCAGGACCGGAACCACCGGGCCGGCGGGCTTCTTGGCCTTGGGCCTCGTTCGCACTGTCAACGCCTTGCGCAGGGCCTCGCCGCCTTCTCCGCTGCTGCGCTTCGGCCGTGCGACAAGTTCTCTCACCGCATTGTTGGCCTCGGCGGTCAGCGCGTTGATCCGTCGATACGCGGACGGTGACCAACGCAGTGTCAGCTCTTCCGTCTGCCCCCAACGGTCGTGCTCGGGAGGTTCCGCCGCACGCAGGAATTCCTCGGCCTCCTTCGCGAAGGGAGCCGCTTCTCCGGCCGCCTCCCCCACCAACAGAACGGCCTGGAAAGGGTTGGTGCTGTTCGGCAGCCTCGGGACAACGGCCCTCTTGACGGTCATGCGATTGCCACGCAACGAGTGCATCCGGTTCTTCGCTCCGTCCCTGTCCCCCTCGGCCTCGGTGACAAGCAGAACCGCTTGGTGCGTACCGAACGTCCCATGGGCGCCTCCGGACAGCGGCAGCTTCAGCGGGACTCTCCGCACCGCCACCTGCCCGGCCTCGGTGAGGCGATCCACCGTGGTGCCCTCGTAGTGCGCCCTCAGGGCACGGGTCCGGGAGGGCTGTTCGACAGACGGGTCCACCTGCTGTTCCGCCACGACCTCCTTGCCGTTCCGCAGGGCACGGACAGAGACCTCCAGGAGGGGGAACTTGCTGCCCCCTCCGGTCATCGCGGCCCAGAAGTCACGCCCCAGTGCTTCGACCAGTCGGGCGTGCATCGTGTTGATGTCACGCGTGTCCTCATCGCTCTCCTCGTCACTGATGAACCCGTCGTCGGGATCGGAGGAGTTCGCCGCGAGGCCGGCCACATCGTGCGCACCGACGATGAGGAAGGACGTACCGGGTTCGTCGTTCTCCCGGGTCAGATGCAGACTCTCCACCGTCTCCTCGTCCGCCCACCAGGAACGGGCGACCATGGCCCCGGGCGAGTCAGGATCAGGGCGTCCGAACCAGGCGGGGCCTGCGTACGACTTACCGTCGACCTCACGCCACGGCAGTTCGAGACGGCCGATGACCCGTCGCTCGGTACGTCCCTCGTGAGGCACGGAAAGAGTGGAATTGATGAGCACGAGCCCGAGGGCGCTGGTGGCCCACAGCGTCGCCTTGCCCAAGCCGTACGAACCACCGGCGCCAGGGCCGGACTTGAGGCTCTCCAGTTGGCGTCTGACCACGGCGGCGAACTTGCCGTCCGCGTAGTCGTCGCCTATGAGCCCGGAGGCGTTGTAGTCGTCGACGCGCAGCAGGACCAAGCGACCCTTCTCGTACATGTCGCGCACCCCAGCGTCCACGACCCGACCGACCTTCTGGTTACCGGCGGTCTCCGAGACGGCTGAGTAGTGCGGAAAGAGATCGTTCCAGAGAATCGCGTCGCGGAAGGCGTCCAGGGTTTCGCCGGTGAGCTCGTGCAGGGTGTAGCGGACCTTGACCGGGCGGCCGTTCTCCGTCAGCCGCTCGTCCAGGCTGTTCTGACAAGTCTCTCGCGCGAGGACCTGCACGTCGGCGTCGAAGGCGAAGGCGGCGGCATTGCCCAGGTCGCGGCCGCCGTCGGGGTAGCCGGGGCGGTGGTACCAGGTGACCGGGAGGCCGGCCTGGGTGTCGGTGGTGCGGGTGTGCACCGTGCCCACATCCGTGCCGAGCGCCTTGGCGATGTCCGCCATGACGGTCGGGCGAGGCGTCGACCTGCCGGTGATCCATGCGGACACAGCGGCCCGAGTCAGCTCGAGCTCGTCGGCCAGTTCAGCCTGCGTCTTCCCTGCGAGCTTGAGCTGTCGGGCCAACCAAGGCCCGAACTTCTCACCTGTCTCCACGCGCCGTCTGCTCTTTCCTAGGAGTCCCACGCCGATCGCATGGTGTGGACCACGAGGCTAATTTGACAACCGCAGCAGCGTCAACCAACAGTTGATTGAGCTCGATCACCCAAACTGCTTCACCCCGATGCCCAACTTGCCTCGAATGATCAAGCTCCGCCCCACGTGAGGCACTTCGACAAGCAGAGCGGTCAACTCCCTCCAGTCGAGCGGGAGTTCGGGTTGTGCGTTCGAGTGAATATCGGATACGTTCATTGACGATGGGAATCCCATCTCGCTCGCGAAACCCGAAATCGGGAAGGTCGGGCGACCAGGGAAGAAGTGCGCCAAAATTCCGACCCCACGCCAAGCCGACACCTTCACGGAGCCGTAAAGGAAAGTCCTTACGAAAAGGACTGGCTGCACGAGACCTCCATCCGCTAGCTTAATTCGGGGAAAGGGAGTCTCGCCCAAGGCGTCAACTTATTTATTTCGTTTCACACGGGGGACGCATGCCCGAATACACCCCTGTGCAGCTGCAGGATGCGATCCGACGGGGGTATATCGGATGAATGAGCAGGACGGCGAATCATTGGACTCACTTCGGGAGTCGAGCGCATTCGAGCTGGCAATTAAGACAGCGGAAAGCACGGTCGAGGTTCTGGAGATTCTTCACGAACACGGCCTGTCCGAGGAGGCTTTCGCCAACAGGTTCCCCGTCCTGGCGAAGGTGGCCCAGGGGCTGCCGGACGCTCCGGACGAGGTCGCCCCCCGGTCTGATTCAGCACGTCATGGGCCCGAAGTCTCGGTCTCGCAACAACCGGCGACTTCACCGTGAACCCTCCGCTTCACGAAGGCACTGTGGAAAACGACGCCCAGCGCCACGACGAACACGGGCCGGCCGACGAGCCGGTGGCCGGCCCGCCGTTCGTCATTTCGTCCGGATCTTGAAACCCAGGAGCACAGAAGCAGTGCCGTCATCGCCCTCTTCGATTGTTCAAACCGTTCTCGAACAATCCTCGCGTGTCCTGCAAACTTACGCCGTAGACCCCGGTCTCGTAGCCGAGCACGCCAATGGCGAGCGCCGTATCACCCAGGGCGGATATGGCGATCGTCAGCTTTTCGAGCTCGTGCAGAACGCGGCCGACGAAATGGCAGACGAGCAAGGCGGGCGAGTTTATGTCGTCCTCACGGAAACCCACTTGTACTGCGCGAACGAGGGTAATCCGGTAACCCCGGAAGGCGCGGAGACAATTCTTCGAATGAGTATGTCGAAGAAGCGTGGAGGCCAGATCGGGCGTTTCGGAGTGGGCGTCAAATCGGTTCTCGTGGTGACCAACGCACCGGAATTCTTCAGCAGCACCGGAAGTTTCGGATTCGATCGATCCTGGTCGTACGAGCAGATCAAGGCCGTGCCCGGCGTGGCAGCGCGCTACGGCCCGGAGTTCGACGCTCCCGTGCTGCGGATGGCCCGACCTCTGGACGTGCAGGCCGAACGCGCTTCCGATAACGTCCTGAACGAACTGCTCAACTGGGCCACAACCGTCGTCCGCCTGCCCCTGCTCCCGAAGGCCGACGACCGGCTGGGCCGGGACATGCACGGCGGACGTGCCAAGGACCACGGCGAGCCCCGCGAGGAATTCCCGGTCGGCTTCCAACTCTTCTCGCCGCACGTCGCGAAGGTCGTGCTGGAGGACCGCCGGCCACGGCCCATGGCCCGTCGGACGCTGACTGCCCAGCAGACCGGCGACCTGCACACCGTGGTCGAGGAGCGGACCGGGAAGGCCATCGCCACCGAACGGTGGCGCGTGTTCACCACCACCCACGAGCCCGGCCCGAGCGCCCGAGCGGATGCCGGAGAGCTGCACGACAGGCTCTCGCTCGACCTCGCCTGGGGCGTGCCCGCCCTGCAGAAGGATCCGGAGAGCGGTCTGTACGTCAGTCCCCGGTCGCGCGGACGCGGCAGGTTCTGGTCCTTCTTCCCGACCAAGTACGAGATGTCGCTGAGCGGCATCCTCAACGGCGCCTGGAAGACGAACGAGGACCGTCAGAATCTCCTCGACTCCTCCCCTTTCAACCAGGAGATGATCCGCGCGGCGGCGCAACTGGTCGTCGAGTCGCTCCCGGCCTTGGCACCCATCGAGGACCCGGCAGCCTACCTTCCCCTGCTGCCCGGCCGCGTCAAGGAAGCGATCAGTTGGGCGGACGAATTCCTGACCGAAGAGATCTGGATGCGTACCGCGGTGAACGCATCGCTTCCTGACCAGAACGGCGTGCTGCGCGTGCCGACCGAGCTGCGGGTGCACCCTCGTCCCAAGGACCCGAAGAGGGAATCGAAGTCTCTCCTGCGTTGGCTGCGGCTGTGGCACGAGTGCCCGGGCCGCCCGGCGAACTGGCTGCACCCGAGCGTCGAAGTGGATTCTCTGCGCTCCGGCAAGGTCGAGCACATCCTTGGTGCGGCCAAGCACCAACGAGCGGACATTCGCGACTGGTTGGAGGCCCTTGTCGAGAGCGGCACCGCTGAGGCGTCCAGGACGGCAGTCCGCATTCTCGCCGACATGATCGAGGTCGGTTCCCCGTTCGTCGAGGAGGCCCGTAAAGCCCACATCGTCCTGACCGAGGAGCATGGCCTCGTCGCCCCCGTACACGGCAAGGTGTACCGCCGCGCGGACCAGGGCGGACTGCGCGAATCTCTGGTGTACGTGGTCGACGAACTCGCCCAGGACCCCTCGCTGGCGCACGCGCTCGACGTCCTGGGCATTCGGGAGGCCGATGTCGAGGGTCGGTTCGACAGCGTTCTCGACCAAGGCTTCGATCACTACAGCGAATCGGACTGGGAGCGGTTCTGGGAGCTGTTCCGTCAGGCCGGGGTCCGTAGGCTGGCCCACAAGGTCCTGGAGCGGGTGCCCACAGCACGCTCGACGCTCCGGGTGCGGACCGCCGGCGGTCGGTTCAGGCCGGTCGAGGACTGCATGCTGCCGGGTGTCGTGGTCGATGCGAAGCGGGACCCGAGCATCGCCGTCGACATGGCGTTCCACTCCGACGACGCCCCCTTCTTCTCCCAGGTCGGTCTGCGGGAACGGCCGTCCGGCGGGATCCGGCCCCAGGAGGGCGAGACGTGGTACGAGGAGTACCGCGAAGCCGTCCACGCCGCCTACCTGCGCCGCCTGGACAGTAGCGCCCCTCGCCCCGCGCTGAACCGGATGAAGGTCGAGGGTGCCGCGATCGGCGGCCCGCTCCACCTCTTCCGCGCTCTCTCCGAGGAATCCCGCGCCGCCTTCCTGAAGGTGCTGCCCGACGACGCCGTGGTGGACAACTGGACGCGACAGATCGGCGCGCAGACGGGCACTCGACAGGCGGTGATCTCACCGATCCGGTGGATGCTGTGGAAGTACGGAACGGTCGTCACCTCCCAGGGGGTCAAGCCTCTGAAGGAGGCCGTAGGCCCCCAGCTCACCGCCTACCGCGATGTGTTGCCGGTGGCCGAGATCTCTCCGGAGAAGGCCCGCAAGTTGCGGCTCCCGACCACCGTCGACGAGGTCCCGGCCGACCGCTGGGACTCGCTCCTCGACGAGGTGACCCACAGCGACGACGACTCCTTCGTCGGCGCCACCTACGTGATGCTGACCCGGTTCGGCGCGGCCTTCCCCGAGGACGCCCTGACCCGTTGCCGGATCGGTGACGCCTGGGGCACCCGCCCCGACAACGAGATCACCCTCGCCGTCGGGGCCACCCAGTACCGCGCGCTGCGCGCCGAGCAGCTCCCGGCGCTGCTTGTACCGACCACCGACGACGCCGAGCTGATGATCGAGAAGTGGGGCATGCTCCGCTACACCGATGTGATCAGCCTGGAGACCCGCGAAGTCGCGGAAGGCGACCCCGTGCCGCTGGTCGAGCTGTTCCCCGCCCTGCGGCAGCGCCTGAACAGCGGGAACCGCAACAGCATGGTGCAGCGGTGCAGCGAGCTGGAGGAGGTCACCCGTACACCCAACGGCACGCATGCCTCCACGCTGGACGCCGTGCGCCAGGACAGCACCGTCAAGGTCCGCGTCCCTCTGGAACCCGAGCCGATGCTGCGCCTGATCGACCGCGAACTCGGCCTGGGCCTCGGTCCTGCCGGTTGCCGTGCGGTACTGGAACACCAGGACCGCATGGCCCGGGACAGCGAGCTGAAAGCAGCGCAGAAGGCGGTACGCGAGACCGAGGACGTGGTGGCCAAGATCGAGCTGCTGATCGGTGCCGACCCGCTCCGGACCGGCCTCCCCGAGGGATTGATGGAGGCCGAGTTGCAGGAGACCGACGGCGTGGAGCCGTCCGGGCGACGGATCGCTCAGATGGCGTTCAACGCGCACGGTGACGGAGTGCTCCAGCAGCATGCCCGGGACATCCAGGCACGCTTCCCCAACGCCCCGGTCGCATATGCGGGTTCGTCGGCTGCCATCGCCTTCGTCTCGGAACTGAAGCTGCCCGTCGCGTTCGCCGGTTCGAGGACTCCCTCCCCGCCCCCGTTCGAGACCGTCGAGGGCCCCCGGGACTTCCCGAGCCTCCACGAGTACCAGGAAGACCTGGTCCGGAACATCTCCATCATGCTCGACCGACTGGCCCCCCAGCGCGGCATGTTGTCCCTGCCCACGGGCGCCGGAAAGACCCGGGTCACCGCCGAGGCCGTGATCCGCTGGGTGAAACGGGTCGGCGACCTCAAGGGTCCGCTGCTGTGGATCGCTCAGACCGAGGAGTTGTGCGAACAGGCCGTCCAGAGCTGGAAGTTCGTCTGGAGCAAGGTCGGCGCCGAACGGCCGCTGACCGTCAGCCGGCTGTGGAGCACCAACGAGGTCGGTGAAGTCGTCGACCACCCGCACCTGGTGGTCGCCACCGACGCCAAACTGGAGCGGTGCCTGGGCACCGACCAGTACTCCTGGCTGCGCCAGGCCGTGCTGGTGATCGTGGATGAGGCGCACACCGCCATATCCAAGCGATACACCGATGTCCTCGGCCAGTTGGGACTCACCCAGTACGAAACCAGCCGGCACCTCCTCGGCCTGACCGCCACCCCGTTCCGGAACCGCAACGAGGAGGAGACCCGCCGTCTGGCGGGCCGCTTCGGCAATCGGCGACTCGACGAAGGAGTCTTCCCATCGGGCGATCCGTACCACGACCTCCAGGACTGGGGGATGCTCGCCCAGGTCGAGCACCGCACCCTTGAGGGCGGCCGTATCGAACTCACCCGGGACGAGAAGACGCACGCCGATCGCATGGCCATGCTCTCCCGCTCCGCCGAACAGCGGCTCGCCGACGACCACGCGCGCAGTCGGCGCATCGTCGACTCGGTAGCCGAACTGCCGGACGACTGGCCGACGTTGCTCTTCGCGACCTCCGTCGACCACGCCAAATACCTGGCGGCCATGCTCAACGACCGGGGCGTGAGGTCCGCCGCCGTGGACTCGACGACCAGTGCGCAGGACCGTCGTACTCGCATCGAGAACTTCCGAAATGGACGCATCCGGGTCCTCACGAACTACGGTGTGCTCACCCAGGGATTCGACGCGCCGGCCACCCGCGCCGTCGTCGTGGCCCGGCCGGTCTACAGCACCAACGTGTACCAGCAGATGATCGGTCGTGGACTGCGCGGACCACGGAACGGCGGCAAGGAAAGCTGTCTGATCCTCAACATCAGCGACAACATCACCAACTTCGACACCGACCTCGCCTTCAACGAGTTCGAGCACCTCTGGAGCCGGAAGTGACCGACGCCTACCAGGACAGCCCCCCGCTCACCGACGAGCAACTGGCCGTGGTCGAGCAGCCTTGGGACGCTCGTGTCCTGGTCACCGCGGGCGCCGGGGCCGGAAAGACCCACACCCTGGTGCGCAGGCTAGACACGCTGTGTGGACACGAGGACCCCGAGCAGGCTATGGAGGCCGTCGAGATCCTGGTGCTCACCTTCTCCCGGGCCGCCGCCCGGGAGCTGCGCGAGCGGATCTCCCGGCACGGGGAACGAGCCCACCGGGTACGTGCCTGGACCCTCGACGCGTGGGCCTACGAGGTGCTCCTTCAGGCGTATCCGGACGGCGAGTGGGGAGCGGTCGGCTTCGACGAGCGGATCGCGGCTGCGACCCGGGCGATCGAGAAGGGCGCGCTGGAGATCGGCGACGCGGTCCCGCCGGCCCACGTCGTGATCGACGAGGTGCAGGACCTGCTCGGTGGGCGCCGCGAGTTGGTGGAGACGCTTCTCGACCGGTACCAGGACGGCTGCGGCTTCACCGTCGTCGGGGACGCCGCCCAGTCGGTGTACGGCTTTCAGATCGAGGATCTGAGCGAACGTGCCGACGAGACCGGCCGATTCTTCGACTGGCTGCGCTGCTCCTACCCCGACGACCTGGTGGAACTGCGTCTCACACGTAACTTCCGGGCCAACACCGAAGAGGCCCGGGTCGCACTGAACCTCGGCCCCCGTCTCCAGCGGCTGAGCGATCCGGACGAAGCGGGAACTCTCTACGACGAACTGCGCGACCTCCTCCTGGATCCGGCGAACGGCATGGGCGACCTCGACGACGAGTTCACCCTGGACGGCCTGCGGGACGTGTCCGACACATGCGCCGTCCTCACCCGCGAGAACCAGCAGGCCCTCGTGGTCTCTGGCCTGCTGCACGCGCACGGCATCGCACACCGGCTGCGGCGCCCGCTCGAGGAGCGTCCTGTGCCGTACTGGGTGGCCGAGTTGCTGCGCCGTACAGAGGCGACCGGCCTGGCCGAGGACCGGTTCCGTGCTCTCCTCTCGGAGATCCCTCTGCCGTACGAACCGAATGCCGCCGTCCTGTGGACGGTGCTGCGTCGGGTCGCTCGTGGAACGGGGCGCGGTGTACTCGATCTGGACCGACTGCGCCGCGCGGTCGGCGAGGGAAGGTTTCCCGACGAAGCGGCTGACCCGGAGACGTCCCGGATCGTTGTCTCGACCGTGCATCGAGCCAAGGGGCTGGAGTTCGACCGAGTGATCGTCCTCATGCCACCGACCGTCGCGGAGCTCCGCAAGCGGTACGAGGAAGAGCTGGACCTCCCGGCCGAGGCCCGAGCTCTCTACGTGGCGATGACTCGTGCCCGTCAGGACCTGTACCACGTTGCCCCGCCCGAACTGCCGCACTTCAAGTGGGCCGGGCGTCGGCGCCACGGTCGTCGTTACCTCGGGTCATGGCGGTCGTACGACAGGTACGGGATCGTCGCCGACGCGGGCGACGTCTGCTGCGACAACCCGCCCGGCCACGAGACGAACGCCGTGGCCACCCAGGAGTATCTCCTGGGACAGGTACGCCCCGGCGAGGAAGTGGTGCTGCGCAGGCGTCACGATCTAACGATGGGCGAGACACAGAGCCCGCCCTATGTCCTGGTACACGGTGGGCGGGAGATCGGCGAGGCGTCGTCCCGCTTCCGGGAGGACCTGTTCCAGGTGCAGAAGGTGAACCGTACCTGGGATCCCTGGTGGCCCGACGAGATCCACGACCTGCGGATCGACAGCCTGGAGACCGTGACGGGCAGCAAAGCCGCCGGCGCCAACGCCGGACTCGGTGATCGAGGTGTGTGGATCGCCCCGCGGATCACCGGCATCGGTCGATATCGGAGAGCCGACAACCACGAGGAGCAGGGCGCATGACGCAGGTGGCAGGCCGACACACCGAGCACTACCGGGTCCGGGACGAGGAACTCCTCGTGGGGCTCCGCCGTGAGCTCCTCGGCCCCGCCGAGGACGCCGTGCCGGACGATCGGGGCGAGGTGCTCACCCAGGACGCCCCGATCGACCGGTACCTGACCGGCGTGCTGTATCCGCGTGCCGCGGACAGGGCCGCGAAGGAGCAGCAGGTCGACGGCGCCGGAGAACAGCAGGGCCTGGACACTGCCCCTCTGCTCTCCCGCGACGACGTCGAGGAGTCCGGCACCGCGCAGGAGGTCGGCGCCTCGGGGGACAGGCGCCCCTCCTCGATGGGTCTCACCTTCGCGGTCAGCCCGGCCATAAGCAGTTCGATCGTGGTCTCGGCCCGCGCGGCCGTCTACGAGCCCACCGACGCCGATGGCAGGCGCGTCCCGGCCCGCCGCGCCGAGGCCCGTACCACCGCCGACCAGCGGGAGCGGTGGCTGCGCAAGGAACTCGCCCTCCCTGACCGGACCATCGACGTGACCGAGCCGGATCCGAAGATGACGATCGAACTCGCCCCGGAAGCCTCGTTGCACGTCAACGTCCGGCGTCTCGATCCGAGGACCGGCACGGTCACGGTCACGGTCACGTTGATCAACACTCAGAAGGTCGGAGAATGGGATCTCCAGGACGCCTTCTCCCTGTTCCAGTGCGGTCTGACGGTCCGGGCCGCCGACGGCTCCACCGCGTTCGTCGAGCGTCCCGCCCCGGCGGCCGGCCATGACCCGGAGATCGCCACGAGTCGGTTGCTGCACCGCCACGCCCCGACCTTCGCGGTCGGCCACGGTTGCGCCGCCGAGTGGGACTGGACTCCGCAGCCGATCGGTATGACCGAAGCCGTAACGCCCGCCGTCCCCGAGGTGCGGAGTCAGTTCGTGCCCAGCGTGGAAGTGCTGCTCACCGACTCCAACCCGGAGATCGACAGTTCGGCGCTGTCCATGCTGGGGCTGGCCGAGCAGTCCGATGCCGAGGTCCTGGCCGCTCTGGAAGGACTCGCCACGGGTTACGAGTACTGGATCGACGGCAAGTCGGCCGAGGCAGACGCTCTGACGGGCAGCCCCCACGAGAAGCCCGCGCAGGAGCAGTTGACGGCCTGCCGCGAGGCGCTCGACCGAATCCGTGAGGGCATCGAGCTGCTGCGGACCAAACCCGATCTCATGCACGCGTTCCGTCTCGCGAACCGCGCCATGGCAGACCAGCGTGCCCGCAGCAAGTGGGTGAAGGACGGACGCGTCGGGGCTCCCGACCCGGCCGCCGGCCACTGGCGCCCCTTTCAGATCGCGTTCGTGCTGCTCTGCCTGGCCGGCATCGACGACCGCGAGCACCACGACCGGCAGATCTCCGACCTGCTGTGGTTCCCCACCGGTGGTGGCAAGACGGAGGCCTACCTCGGTCTGATCGCCTTCACGTCGTTCCTGCGTCGGATCCGCAAGGGTGCGGACGGTGGCGGTGTCACCGTCCTCATGCGCTACACGCTGCGGTTGCTCACCCTCCAGCAGTTCGAGCGCGCGGCGATCCTGCTCTGTGCCATGGAGCACATGCGGCGCCGTACGCCCGAGTTGGGCCATGAGGAGTTCTCCGTCGGCATGTGGGTGGGGCGTTCGGCCACCCCCAACACGCTGGCCGTGGCAGACCTGAAGCTCGATGAGCTGCGGAGGAATCTCGACAAGCGCCTCGCCACCGAGAATCCCGTCCAGCTACACGCCTGCCCCTGGTGCGGGACCCGCCTGGACGCACGGAACTACGAAGCCGACGAGGAAGCCAAGCGGATGCATGTCCGATGCCCAGGCGCGGACTGTGATTTCACCGACGGCCTGCCCGTCCATCTGATCGATGAGGCGGTGTACGACGCACGGCCGACCCTGGTGATCGCCACCGTCGACAAGTTCGCGTCGATGCCATGGCGCCCGGCGACCTCCGCGCTCTTCAACCGCGACGACGCCCCGGAGGGCGGCACCCCGCCCCCAGACCTGATCGTCCAGGATGAACTCCACTTGATCTCCGGCCCGTTGGGTACGCTCACGGGTCTCTACGAGACCGCCGTGGACGCGCTCGCCGACCGGCCCAAGGTGATCGCCTCCACGGCGACCATCCGTCGCGCCGCCGATCAGGGCCGCCACCTCTTCGCCCGCGAAGTGCGGCAGTTCCCGCCCGCCGGTCTGGACGCCCGCGACTCGTGGTTCGCCGTGGAGACCCCGCGCGAGGAAAAGGCGAGCCGCCGCTACGTCGGCCTCCTGGCCCCCGGCACCAGCCAGTCCACCCTCCTGATCCGCTCATACGCCACCCTGCTGCACCGGGCCGAGCAGGCGAAGACGGAGGACGAGGTGCGCGACGCGTACTGGACTCTCGTCGGCTACTTCAACAGCCTCCGGCTGCTGTCCGCGGCCGAACTCCAGGTCCATGACGACGTGGTGGCCTATCTGGAGATGCTCGCCGAGCGCGAGGGGGTGGAAGTCCGCTCGGTTGCCAACTACTCGGAGCTGACGAGTCGTATCGACGCCAGCGATATCCCCACCCGCCTCAAGGGCATCGAGAAGCGGCTGCCCGACGATGACACCGTGGACATCCTCCTGGCCACCAACATGATCGCGGTCGGCGTGGACGTGGACCGCCTCGGTCTCATGGCCGTGATGGGCCAGCCGCAGACGACCGCCGAGTACATCCAGGCCACCAGTCGGGTCGGCCGCGCGCACCCCGGGCTGGTCGCGGTCATGCTCAACTCGACCCGGTCCAGGGACCGTTCCCACTACGAGAGCTTCCAGCATTTCCACTCCGCCCTGTACCGCGAGGTCGAGTCCACCTCCATCACCCCGTTCTCCGCCCGGGCCCGCGACCGGGGCCTGCACGCGGTGATCGTCGCCCTCGCCCGCATCATGATCCCCGCCGCCCGACCCAACGAGGGCGCCGGCCAGGTCGAGTCATACGAAGACGTGCTCCGGGGCCGCATCAAGTCGATCCTCTTGGAGCGCGTGGAGGCGGTCACGCAGGAGGAGACCGGCGCCGTGTCGCAGGCCTTCGACGAGTTCGTCGAGTGGTGGTGCGCCGAAGCCGACATCCACAACGGCCTGCTGTTCGAGCCTCGGAGGGGCAGTAGTACCCCTTCGCTCCTGAAGGCGTACGACGACGAGTCACAGGACGCCGAGGCGTGGTCCACGCTGTGGAGCCTGCGCGACGTCGACGCGGAGACCGCCCTGTTCATGGAGGGAACCCGATGACCCCACCCCCCGCCCGCCGCCGCCGAACCGTTGCGAACGGCGCCGCGCCCGCCCACAACCTTCCGCGGCGTGGTGCGGTCCGCCGCGCCCAGGCGATCACCACGTACGGCGTCGGGTCGCTTATCGCCGTCGACCACGAGTCCTTCATCGTCTCGGGACTCGACGAGGCCGAGCAGAGCTGGAGCCGTGACGAGTCCCCGCGGATCTACGAACGGCGCCTGGCCCGAGTGCTCGACGTCGACTACTTCCGGCCGCCGCCCGCTTCCGACGACACCAGCAAGGACGGTCTCCGGGTCCGACGATTCCCCTTGATGCACTTCTGCCCCGAGTGCAACGACCTGCAACGGCACCGCGACTTCAGCCCGCCTGCCGGGCGAAGCGTCTGCGGCACGTGCGAGGTCGACCTGGTCCCCTCCCGTTTCGTCGTCGCCTGCGAGGCCGGCCACCTGGGCGAGTTCCCGTACTGGCAGTGGGTGCACCGCTCCACGGACCGTGGTGCCACGAGGGTGGCACAGTGCGGTGGCAAGCTCAAGATGCGCACGTCCGGGCGCACATCCTCGCTCCGCTCCATTCTCGTCTCCTGCGCCTGTGGGCAGGCTCCCGAGGTCTCGATGGAGGGTTCTTTCCGCAGGAGCGCGCTCAAGGACCTGGGCCTCACGTGTCAAGGAACCCGCCCGTGGCTCGGTGCGTCCGCCCCCGCTCAGGAGTGCGGACTCCCTCTGCGCACACTTCAGCGAGGTTCGTCGGCATTGTGGCAGCCGGTGCTGAAGTCGGCGCTCTCCATCCCGCCGTGGAGCGACGGCCGCTCGGATCCGCTCGCCGAACACTGGGCAGCGCTCCGTGAGTACGACGCACGCGAGCAAGTCGAGATCTATCTCAAAGGTGCTTTCAAGGGAAAGTGTCCGGTACCGCTGGACGAGGTGATGGCGCTCCTCGATGCGGAGCGCGAGGAGGACCCCGACAGCGAGACGGCCCCCACCTTCGACCACCGCTACCGCGCGCTGCGCAACAAGGAGTACGAGCGTCTCCGCGCGGGCAACGACGAGAGCGAGCACTCCCGCAACGAGCAGTTCGTCTGTGAGGCCCCGCTGGGCGACCAGAGCGTGCTCGACCCGCTGGGCGTCACCGGCCCGATGCTGGTCAAGAAGCTTCGTGAGGTGCGCGCCCTGAAGGCGTTCACCCGGCTCGTCGACGCCGAGTCGACGATCGACTCCACGGAGATGCCACTGTCGGAACGTCCCCTGCGCTGGCTCCCGGCCATGGAGGTGAGGGGCGAGGGAGTCTTCCTCCGATTGGACGAGAACCGACTCGGCGCCTGGGAAAAGAGCGTGGCAGTGGCAGCCCGGGTCGAACGGATGCGTACCGCCCACCAGCGGGTGCTCGAGCAGCGGGCCGATGACCCGAGCAGGGCCGTACCCTCCCCCGCAACCCCTCGCATGGTGCTGCTGCACACGCTGGCCCACGTCCTCATCAATGAGTGGAGTCTGGAGGCGGGCTACCCGGCCGCGGCCCTGCGCGAGCGCCTGTACGCCGCCGACGACATGGCCGGGGTACTCGTCTACACGGCGACGAGCGACTCGGCGGGCAGCCTGGGTGGTCTGGTCGCCCAAGGTGAACCGGAGACTCTCGGTCGTACGGTGCATTCGGCTGTCCGCCGTGCCGCGTGGTGTTCCTCGGACCCGCTCTGTATGGAGACCGAGGCGTCCGGGGCCGGCGGGATCAACCTGGCGTCCTGCCACGCCTGCGTGATGCTCCCGGAGACGAGTTGCGAGCACAACAACATCCTGCTCGACCGCGCCCTGCTCGTCGGTACCCCCGACGACCCTCGACTCGGGTACTTCGAGGGCCTCCTGGGGCAGTGACGTCGGATCATCCGCAATGGCACCGATGGTGATCCGACAGGTGCCGCTCTCCCGGTCTCGGAACACCGGCTCACCCTGGTCGTTGGTGTCGCCGGGCAGGGCGAAAGGGCGAAAAACTCGGTCTCGTCGGCTGAGGTGGCGACCGCGCGGCCGCACTTGCTGGCGCAGGACCTCGCAGGCGGTGGCATCCTGGCCCAGGCGATTGGCATTGAAGTGCTCCTTGCTGGTGGGGCGTTTGGCACCGGTGCCGTCGCCGGGCTTCAACCGCCACCGCCCGTAACCGACTTCGACCTGGCGAGCCTCGCGTGGGACGGCGCACTGGTCGTGGTCGCAGCGGGGCGGCGGCCATCTTGGCGCACGAGGGTGGCGGCGACGTTGATGTGGTCGTCGGCGTGGCGCACGGCCACCCAGCAGCAGGTTTCCTCGTCCCCTTCGGAAGCGATACCGGCGGCGGCCACGATCCGGCGGGCGATTTCGGCCCACCGGGTATCGGTGAGGATCGGGTTTCGGGAGCGGCACGAACGGGGCAGTGCCACACGGTGCACTTGGGTGCCTTCTCGCCCAGCATCTGCACGAGCTGGTGGGGTTACGCGGCGAGCTGGTTCTCCACGTCTTTCGGGCTGCGGTGGGGGCAGCGGCCGGGGTCAAGGGCGAAGTCGTTGCAGGAGGCCACCGGGTGGGGGCCGATGTGCTCGTTGGACCGGCCCTTACCTAAGAGGTAGCCGATCGTGCGGCGCGTGGCGTGTGGGTTCTTGCCGAGGATCACCTTCGGCATCACCGTGTGAGCTGGTTGAGATTGCTGCCGATCTTGCCGAGGTGTCCGCTGGCGACCCCCCTTCGAGGACCCGCAATCGACCTGGGACACCCTGCAGTCTTCGGCGGCACGAACCGAGATCGCGCCGCCGATCCGGCAAAAAGCCAGGTCAGAATGGATCTGACCTGGCTTTTCCGCGGAGCCGCCTTCGGGATTCGAACCCGAGACCTACGCATTACGAGTTGTCCGATCTTGGTCCGGGGCCGTCCGGAGGCGTCCTCGAAGCAGGCTTTCTCCCTGATCAGGGAGGTTCACGGACTTCGGTGGACCCCGATAGACGGTGCCGGACCGAGCACCAAATGAGACTGCAACTGAGACCGGTCCTGAACGCTCGCACGCCGGCGAAGATGCACGGAGGCAGACCGAGCCAGCAGACCTGGAGTACACCTGGGGGGGGTGGACCACTAACGGGAGTCGTCATGCAGACGAGCCTCATTCTGCTCTGGGATCAGGTGCGTAGAAGCCGCATGGCCATGATGGACCCGTCAGACCGAATAGAGACGGGCCCCCACCCCTTCGCCGTGTGACCGACGGGCCACTGAGCACGCAGAGCATGGACGTCGGCTCGGTAGTCGCTCACTCGTCCGTGGTGGAGATGCGCGTAGAGGTCCGCTGCGAGCCCGGAGAACGCTTCGACACGGTTGCCATTGAGGCGAAACACGTGATCGGTGCCTACGAAGTCGATGCCGTGGATGTTGAGTCGTGCGTCCCGGACGCTGCCAGTGCCAGCTTGATTGTCGTGGCGGAAGTGGCGCCTTCCCTGCTCGCTGGTCAGGTACTGAGCAGTCGGCTTTCCACCACCTGTGAACGCCATGAGCGTGGCCGCTTCCGCCCGGGCCAGCACGATGCTGAACCACGTGAAGGAGTCTGCCCGCACGTGGAACCCCGGGACGGTCCGCTCACCATGCCGCTCGCGATCCAGGTGGACTTCGGCCGGCTCGTTGCGGTCTTCCAAGAGAAGGTTCAGGTCGGCGGGTGGCTCCCCCGCAGACGGGTGTAGGACGGTCTCTGCTGGCGCCTCTAACAGATGCACAACCAGGCTTTCCTTGGCAGGAATTTCGGTGTCTACCAGCAGGAACGGGACCGTTCCGTACGCTCCGACGTGCACCGACTCCACGTGGGCCGTCGCCGTGGCAAGTTGTTTGTGCACCTGGCTCACTTTGCCGTGAGTTCCCTTTGAAGCGACGAGCAGGACTTTCGATGGGTGTCCTGGCCGCCATGCCTCGACGAAGAAGTGGGGTCGCCGTTGGAGAGCTTCAGGGCGGGGGCCCTTGCCAGTGCTACGGAGGGCCCAGCCGGCCCTCAATGCGATGTCCGCAGGGATCACGGAGACCGAGTGATCGGGATACCGAGACCTGACGATTCGCTCGGCAACGAGGGAGGCGAACCCCGTCCCGATCTCGCCAGACTGCGCTGCTTTGTAGAAACGCAGCAAGTCCCTACCCTCCGGTGACAGCTGCAGATAGCCGCCACGATTTGCTGCCAGCGCCTGGCTGTACCGGAGGCTGCCCCAGTGCTCGGCGAGACCTCTGCCGGCCCCTTGGCGAGCCAGTGCCGCTCCCAAACCGATGGCATGGATGACCTGCCAAGGAGTGACCGTCAGGGATCGCTCAACTCCCGGAACCCGCCCGTAGCCGGTCCGGCGGCGCATGTGGCCGCGCCCATCCTCAACTCGCCTCTTGTCCTCAGCCGACGCTGCATGCGCGACGTTGTCGGCCAGTTCTGAGGAGGAGCGGATCTGTACGTGCGAGGGAGTGCTTAGTTCGTCCAGTACTTCGGCAGTGAGCTTGTGTGCGTCCTCGTCCACCGGATTCCCTTCGAGCGCCATCACGTTGCTGAACCGGAGCGGGACTGTAGGTCTGCCGCCCGGAGCGCACACAAGTGCGCAGGGGCGCGCACACGCAGGTACGGCCAGGCCGAGGGGTGTCATCTGATCCGTAGGCGGGTGCCGTAGGTCGAAGCTCTCTGCCCAACCAAGGCGCGAGGGCGAGCACCCTGCACGTCCAGCGTGGGCGCGTCTGTGGACGTACGCCCGTGTTGATGTCAGGGATTGATGTCAGTTTGCCCGACGACTCGCGTGGGCTTGCCTCAAGTAGAGACTGACGCCTAGTGGAGGCTCCGCAGCAACTCGCCAAGGCGTTCCTGCAGATCCCTCGCAGTCGCCTCATGCTCATCGGGGGTTACGGCTGTATGCAACCAGGCCAAGACGTCCTGGGCTAGTTGCCTATCCTCCAAGCGAGCAATCCGTGCATGGATCGTCGTGGTAGCGCGGGCCGCTTCATCCCCGACGCTGGGCCTCAGTGTCTGCCCAGAGCGCTGCCTATGTGTAGCAGCCAGCACGCCTACGTGCTCCTGCAATTCCGTGATCGTTTGCCGCTGCAAGAGCAGCCAGTCTGTGCGACGTTGTTGATCCGCATTGCGCTCTGCCGCGATCTGATCACGTCGTAGTGCCCGCTTGTCCGCCAGCGCTTGGCCGGCCCATGTCAGCAGGCCGCCGACACCGACGCCTATCAATGGCAAGAAGTCCTTCAGCGCCACTCGTCCCCCTGGCCGCCTCGTCGCCCTCCTGGCTGACGATCGTGATCCTTCCGCCAAGAGTGCCCAGGCACAAGCGTCACGTCTCGTCCAGCTCGACCTACACAGTCCGCGCAGCACGTTGCTTCGGAGCAGGTGCTGACGGATGCCGCCTCTCCATCCCGGTCGAGATCGCTCTACTCAAGGACTCCGCCCAGGCGCCCGATCCGACATCGTTGCCCATCACAGGGCTCTAACCACGGTCAGCGTGACCCCTGGGGCTGGATTCGCCACTACCTCCCGAGCATTCGGCCGCGCATCCTTCAAACGATTCGCGCAATCCCCACTCACGTGACCTCAGAACCCGTCAAGATAGGACAGCCGACGCTGCCGTCCGCAAGCTCAACCTCAGATCCCCCAGCCGCTTAGGACGGGAACCATGCGAAAAACTTTCCAGGAATATTACTCGCCGACAAACGAAGAGTATAAGGAATTCCTAACCAGTGGACTAATCGCCCTAGACGCAAACGTCTTGCTCGCCCCCTATAAAGTAGACGCTGAAACGCGCCAGCAGCTATTCCACTTGCTCCGAAAGCTCAAAAACCGCCTTTGGGTACCTTATCAAGCTGGCTGGGAATTCTTCGAAAATCGCCCCCGCGTAATCAGCGGCGAGGAGAAAATTTACCAAAAGCTCGAAGCGCCTATAAGCAACGCCCGGCAGCAAGTCGAGGACCATCTCAAGACCCTAGTTGGCCACCCTATCGTTACCGATGAGCGGGCAGATTTCATCAGGAATCATCTCGATCAAGCACTCAAGGCGGTGCAGCGGATGAGCAAGGGACGCGACACCAAGCTTGAGATCGCCCTAAGAGAAGATCCCATCTTGGCATCATGGCAGGATATTCTTGATGGCAGCATGGGTTGCCACCCGGGCGCTGAGAAATTGGAGGAACATCAGGAGGCGGCCGAAAAGCGAATCAGCGACAACGTGCCCCCCGGATATAAGGACTCAAACAAGCCCAATAATGCACTCGGCGATGCACTACTATGGCTTCAACTGCTGCAGCATGCACAGCAAGAACACCTTCCCACCCTCTTGATTACTAACGATGTCAAAGAAGATTGGTACCGCCGGCATGGAGGAAGGACTATTGGCCCACGCGTAGAGCTGGTTCGGGAAATGGCCGAGATTGCGAATGTCCCTTATTATCAGCAGTCTCTTTCAGCCTTCATGTCAAGGGCAGCTCCGATCGTCGATGAGGCCGTCAGCGAGAAGGCTATCGAACAAGTACAGCAGGCAAATTATTCGGTGCTGACCGGGACTGAAGTCGTGGGTCGCGTAAAAGCTCATCTAGAATCCGCCTTCCGCAACGCCGGTGTCCTTGTCGACGCACTGCCTAACGGGGTTACGGGGCCGCAGTGTGACTTGATCCTGGAGCATCCACTCAAAAATATCGCCATCGAGGTGAAGATCTGGATTAATCGCCCGTTGTCTTGGCTAGCCATTGACCACGTCGAGAAAATTGCGACGGCGACAGATTTGGACGCCGTGCTGGTGATTTCCAACTCTGGGTTCACAACAAATGCAACATCCGAGATGCGGCGCCTTGAAGCCCAGTTCGCGAAGCCAGTGCGCTGGCTAGTGTGGCCTGATTGGTCCAACCCTGCACCACTCGAACAAGCTGTTCGCGACATTCTAAGCACTTAAATCTAAAGGAAAGGCATGTCTCTAAGAGAGCTACCTTTCCTATTGAGTCCAGGAACCGATAAATACTCAAGCCGCGATTTTCGATCCAGGGTTTCACGGCCTGTCTTCTCACGTCGGAAGAACCCTGCTTCCATCATGAGACCGCACTCTAGGCTCATTGGCGTCGAGACCATCGAGCACTCTGACCGCATAAGCCTCCGACATTCGGCTCTCGACCTCTTCGCGCGTGAACCAGCGCACGTCCGCCGACTCGTCCGATGTGCGCTCCTCACCGCCCACCGGCCGACAGCGGAAGACCAGGGCGACGACGCCGCGCTTCATGTTCTTGTAGACGCCGGTAAGGCGCTCCGTCTCGACCTTGATGCCGGTCTCTTCCAGGACCTCTCGGCAGGCGCCTTCCTCAGGCCGCTCGTCCAGTTCGAGGACGCCGCCCGGGGCTTCCCAGGCGCCGTTGTCAGCACGCTTGATCACGAGAACACGGCCGTCCTTGCGGACCACCACTCCGGCCACCGAAACCGAGTGAAGCGACATTGACCGGCCCTCCCGGTTAGCGTTACTCATGTACAGGAGCATAGGAGGACTGAAGGACATGGGCACAGCAGCCTCTAGAGACTCAGGTCAGCCACGGTACCTACAGATCGCGGAAGACCTGGCTCAGCAGATCAGGTCCGGAGTCCTCCCCGCAGGGGCCAAGGTGCCCAGCGAGTCGGAACTCATGGCTCGCTACTCCGTGTCCCAGGGAACGGCGCGCAAGGCCGTGGCAGAGCTTCGGCCCACCGGCTTGATCGACACGCACCACGGCAAGGGCTCATTCGTGAAGAGCCAGCCGCCGGTACGCCGCAAGTCGTCCGACCGCTTCCGGCGGTCCCATCGCAAGGCCGGCAAGGCCGCCTACCTCGCGGAGTCCGAACAGGCCGGGAAGACCGCGGGCGTGACCGTGCTGTACGTCGGCCCCACTGAGGCGCCTGAGGAGATCGCGGAGCGCCTGGGCGTCGCTGCCGGCACGAAGGTGCTGGCGCGTCGGCGTCTGTACTTCAGCAACGGGACGCCGACGGAGGAGGCGACGTCGTACCTCCCGTGGGACATCGCCGAGGACATCCCCGAGCTGCTCGCGGAGAACCCCGGGGGCGGTGGCATCTACGCACGCCTGGAGGAGAACGGGCACATGCTGAAGGAGTTCACGGAGACCGTCCGCGCCCGGCTCGCCACGAAGCAGGAGACCGGCGCCCTGAGCCTGAGCCCCGGCTCGCCCGTGATCCATCTGGTCCGGAACGCGGAGAGCGAGGACGGCCGGGTGGTCGAGGTCTGCGACACCGTCATGGCCGCTGACCAGTTCGTTCTCGACTACCGCATTCCCGCGGGAGACTGACGCTGCCTCAACTCCTCCAGCCCGTCGCGAAGAAACCTCTCGCGGCGGGTTGACTCATGTACAGGAGTTGGGCATTCTCATCTCAGCAACTCCTGCACATAAGTACATGAGTGTAGGAGTTCAGGGGCCCTCGGTCCCGTGCATTGCCTGCCTGGACGCCTTCGTCGGCGCCCGGGTGCACCACCCAGGAGCCCCGCAGCGGACGGGGGGAGGCGGCCCGGCGCCTTGTCATTCACCGGAGGGCTTAGACCGAAAGGTCCTGTCTCCATACGCCTACAACGGGGCAACCCCGCGCTACCTGATACGGGCACGGCACCCCCGAAGGAGACCTGTCCACGTCCGCTTCCGACCAGGAGGCACCGTGCGTAGACAACGAAGAACCTGGGCGCCGCAGTGATCGACCGGCACGGTGGCGCCTGAGTACATCCCGGTTCGCGAACGGCTCTCACGCCGTGGCGAACAGCCCGGTCACATCCTCCCGCCCAGCGCAGCGAAACGCGTTGCGGCCGGTTGCCTCCTCCGCCCGTCCGGGCGCCCCCTTCGAGGGACTGCTCGTACGGGCGGGGCTGAGGGGAGCCGGATCATTCCTTCGCTTCCGAGGAGTTCTCATGAGCGCTGCTGTGGAGATCGTGTCGTTCGGCTATCTGCACGCCGAACCGCCCACCTGACCATCGACCTGCGGCACCGCTTCCGTGACCCGCACGTCAGCCCGGAACTGCGTTACATGACCGCCGCCGATGAGCCGGTCCGTACCGCCGTGCTGAACACCGCCGGCATCGCGGCCTTGGTCGAGGCCACCGCCACGGCCGTGGCCGCGTTCGCGTCCGGGCCCAGCGCCGGAACGGTCACCGTGGCCGACGGCTGCGCCGGTGGACGCCACCGCGCGCCCGCCTTCGCCGGTGCGCTCGCCGAAAGGCTGCGCGCCGATGGCTACCGGGTCTCGATCACCCACCGAGACATGCACCGCCCGGTCGTCCAGCGCTAACCCCATTCACCGCCCCGGCATGCAGCCGTGAAGGGTGCCGGATCGAATCCGGCCCGGGGCACCGGCCGCCCACGCGGGCGGCCCGCCGCACACACGTTGTGCGGCCCCTTCCAACGGCACGCGGCCCCGGGGCGCAATCCCGGGGCCGCTGAGGGCCGTCCCGTCTCGTCAAAGGAGCACGACCCAATGAGGTACATCGGTGCTGTTCAGGCGGTCGTTACCGCCAACGAGTACGACCGCGGCCCCACGGCTGCGGAGCTGGACGCCATCGACGTCGAGATGCCGCTCATCTCGGCGGAGGTGGAACTGCTCGACGCGCAGATCATCGTCCTGGACCGGATGCCCTCGGAGGTGGACGCCCAGCGCATCCGTCGAGCCGTCCGCAAGGTGCTGGTGGCTCGACGGGAGCTGTCGAACCTCTCCGCCACGGCGTTCGTGCCGGAGGTGGGGGCATGAGCTACCAGGACACGGCACTGACCGCCGCGCACGCGGAGGTCAAGGCCGAGCTTGCCCGCACCGACACCAAGGCCAGTCTGCTGCTGGCGTTCATCGGCGCGATGCTCGCCGGCGCTTGGTCGGTCGCTACCAACGGCCACCTGATCTGGGCCGCTCTCGCGTTCGGGGCGGCTGGGGTGGCGGTGCTGCTGGCGGCGGCGGGGCTGCTGCTGTTCACGGTCCGGCCCAACCTGGGCGGGGACCGGCCGCAGGGCTTCCCGCTGTGGGCCACCCTCACCCCGGACGAGATCCGCGAGGCGCTGCGCGAGGACGACCGGCACGCGCACATTGCCGTGCTCGCCCGCATCGCCGTGCTCAAGTTCGGCCGACTGCAACGCGCGATCGACCTGACCTACCTGGCCGGCGGCCTGCTGGTGGTCGCAGGGATTCTCGCGTGGGGCGGTGGGTCGTGAGCCTGAGCACCTACCGCCAAGAACAACGCGCCGACGATGCCGCCAAGGCCGAGCAGCGCCGCCTCGACGCTGCGGCGGCCGAGGAACGGCGGGCGGATCGCCGGCGGGCCGAGGATGAGCGCGCAGCACGGCTGCGGGAGCAGGTCCGTACGGACAAGGCCGCCGACCGTGCCGCGCGGCAGGACCGCCGGCGCGAGCGTGCCGAGCGTCGGGCGCAGGCCCTCACCCCGGAGCGGATCTACCGCAACGGCACGCTCGCCCTGGTCGTCGCTTCCGGGCTGGCCTCTCTGCCCGCGCAGATCGCGCACTTCGTCGGCATCCACCCGATGCTGCTGCCGGTCCCGCTCGGGCTGGAGGGCGCGGCCTGGGTGATGGCGGCGGGCGTCGCCTACGCCGATGCGCGCTCCGCGCCCGGGTGGGTGCGATGGCTGCTGCGGGGCCTGGTCGCCGTGTGCGCTGCGTTCGCCGCGTCCATCAACTACGGCTACGGCCTCTCCCTGGCGGGACACGGGCTGACCGCCAGTGACGCTGAGGCCGCCGGCGTGGGGCTGGCGGCCGTGACCGTCCTGGGGCCGGTCGTGTTCGAGATCCGACAGTGGGTCTCGACGCTTGCAGGCCGTGACGAGCAGGTCCGCGACGAACGTCGGCACGCGGCCCGCCGGCGGCGCCACCACCGCAAGGTGCTGCGCGTCGCCCACCGGCTGATCTCCGCTGCACCGTTCGGCACGCTGCCCGCCGAGGACGCCTGGAAGCGTGCGTGGACGATCGTCCACGGCCCGGCCGACCCTGGCATGACCCCGGACCTGGAGCGCCACGCGGCCGCCGCTGCGACCCGTCTGACCGAAGCTCGCACACCGGACGCGGACGCCATCGGCCGACGCATCCGCGCAGGGCTGGAACACCCGCAGTACGTGCTTCCCGACACCGGCAACGTCGTTCCGCTGCGCCGTGAAAAGCCGCAGGTCGCGAACCAAATGCCCCCCGCCTCCGACAAGGGTGCGAAGGCCCCGCGCAAGCGGTCCGCGCCGCCCCGCCGGCGCAAGGGCGACACCCCCCGCTACCACCCCGCCGCACGCGCCGTCGCGGCCGACGCTGCCCGCCACTCCACCGTCACCGTCAACGTCTGAGAGGACCCGCCATGCAGACCACCACCACGACCCCGACCGCGTGGCCCGAGGGCGTCATCGCCCGATACCTCACCCTCGGCAGCGCCACCGTCGACATCCGGACCGACGCCGGCGGCTTCGCCAGCGCAGCCTGCACCGGCCAGCTCTGCAACGCCACGCACGAGCCCTTCAACTACGAGGGCTATTACCTGGACTGCGAGTACAGCCCGGCGGAGGCCGAGGAGAAGGCACTAGAAGCCGCCCGCGAGGACGCCGCGAAGTGGGCCCAGACGCACGCCGAGAAGTGCCGCGCCATGCCCCGCCCCGCTGTGGCCTGACCGGCTGCCTGTCCGCCCCGGGCCAGCACCGGGGCGGGCGGGGAGCTGGGACAGCCCCGGCCCATGGCATGGAGGACTTGATGTTCGGACGCACGAGCAGCAGCAACGACGCCGTCACCGCCCACAAGACCGCCCTGAAGGCGCTGCACGACAACCAGCGCGAAGAGATCGCGGCAGGCATCACCCATGAGACCGACACCTACCGCGAGCTGAACGCGGCGGTCCACGAGGCCGAAAAGCACGTGCCCTGGTACCGCCGCTGAACTGCTGAAAGGAGGCGGGCCGTGACGCCGCGCCGCTACCAGTTCGACAACCCCTTGCCCGCCCCACGAGATCCGCAACAGCCGGTCGTCTACCGGCCCGAACCTCTGCCCGCACCGGCCGCCTACGACCGCCAGCAGGTCATCGTGCAGCACATCCACCAGGCGCCGCCGGACCGCACCGTTCAGCGCGTCGCCCTCGGCGCTGGCGTCGGCGGCGGGGCGGTCGCAGCCGGGGTCTACTTCGGCCCGCTGCTGGTCGCCGTCCTCTCCTCGATGGCTATCTCGCTCGCGGTCGTTGCCTTCCTCGTGGTCGTCCTCGGGTGGGGGTCGGTCACCCTCGTGCGCTCGCTCGGCGGGCCGGACGGTAAAGCCGCCGCTGAGAACGTCGCCAAGGCCCGCCGCAAGCGCGGCTGACGGCTGCCCGATCCGCCCGTCTCGTACGGGCGGTGAGGGGAGCTGGACAGTCTGGCTCCAGATCGGAGCGTCATGGCCCAGGAACCGCCGCTGACCGCCGCCGAGAAGGCCAAGGTCACCTTTCTGACCGCCCGCATGTGCAAGCGCTCCCTGGCGGGCGAGGACGTTGACCTGTCCGACCTTCAGCGCAAGGTCGAGCGCATCCTCGACACCGCCGCCAAGCGGGCCGAATCCAAGTAGCTACGCCCCGGGACGGCCGCACCCGGCCAAGGAATCCGGCCGCCCCGGGCCTTTCCCTGCACGCCCTTCAGCAGCGACAGGAGACACCATCATGACCGAACCCGCGGCTGAGCCGATGGGTACCGTGCACGACCTCGACGAACACCGCGCCACCCGCACCACCACGGCAGCACCGCCCCCGGTATCCCTGGTCAAGCCTGCCGATCGGGCGCCCGAGGGCCCCAGTGAGCCTCAGGAAGACACCACCCCCGCCGACTCCGCCGCCGAGGCTCCCAGGCCCTCGACCTGGGCCCGCACGGCCCGTGTGGTGCGCCTGGCGGCCGCTCACGAGCCGACGCGTAAGGCGGCGGGCCGCCTGGTGGCCCGGCATGGCTCCTACGTTGCCGGCGGGACGGTCGTCCTGGCTCGCCGGGCGTGGGACGGGCGGACCGCGGCCGTGCATCAGCGGATGATTGCCGCCGCCTCGGCGGCCGGCGACACCGTGGCCGTTGCCGAGTGGCAGGACAAGGCCGACCGGTTCCGCAAGGAACGTCACGATCGGCGTATGGCGCTGATCAAGGGCGTGCCGGACATGGCCAAGAGCGTCCTGATCGGTGCGGGGGTGCTGGAGGGTGTTCTGCTGGCCATCGGTATGGCCATGGCGTGCAGCGACGACGGACAGATCAGTGACGTGATCGCCCCGACCCAGGGCCTTATCGAGTTCATCCACACCGTGTGTGTGGTCGTCAGCGTCGTCTGGGGCCCGCTGGTCGCCGCGGCCCCGTGGCTGACGCTGCTGGGCCTGTGGGCCGTGGGCCGCTCCCGCGGCACCGCCCCCGCCTGGACCACACCCGAGGACCAGGGCGACAAGCGGGACGTGGTGCCCGATGAGGGCGCCATCCTCGACGCACTGCGGCACCTGGGGATCGGGCCGCTGAATCAGGCGTTCAAGCAGGGCTGGCAGCCGCGTTGGGTCTCGCCGACCACGCGGATGGGCAACGGCTGGCATACCCGGCTGCAGACGCCGATGGGCGTCACGGTCGAGATGATCAACGGCAAGAAGAAGGTTCTGGCGAACAACCTGATGCGGCTGCCGGTGGAGGTCTGGCCGACCGAACCCAGCAACATGCCCGGCGTGCTGGACCTGTGGGTGGCCGACCAGGGCTCCCTGTCCGGCAAGGTCCCACCGTGGCCGCTGCTGGAGGGCGGGGAGGCCGACTACTTCAAGGGCGTGCCCATCGGCGTCTCCCAGCGCGGGGAGCCGGTCTTCGGCAGGCTCATGGCAGCCAACTACATGGTCGGCGGCATCATGGGTTCGGGTAAGTCCTCCCTGGTCATCGCCCTGTTGCTGGGCGCGATGCTCGACCCGCTGGTCGAGATCGAGGCGTACGTCATGGCCTACAACGTCGACTACGACCCGATGAAGCCGCGCCTTAAGACCCTGGTCAAGGGCGACGAGGACGAACAGATCGAGGCCGCCCTCAAGGCGCTGCGGAGCCTGCGGGAGGAGGTCACCCAGCGCGGCAAGCTGCTGGAAGAACTCGGCGGGGAAGAGGTCCTCCTCACCCGGAAAATCGCCACGGAAGACCCGCGGATGCGGCCGAAGGTCGTGGTCTTCGACGAGTGCCACGAGCTGTTCATGCACAAGAAGTACGGGGCCGAGGCGGAAGAGCTGGCCATCAAGGTGATGAAGAAGGCCCGCAAGGTCGGCATCACCCTGATCTGGGTCACCGTCTCCCCGACCGCGGACAGCATCCCGAAGGACGTCACCCGCAACACCAACCACCGAGTCGCGTTCGCGGTCGGCGACCACGTCGCCAACGACGGACTCTTGGGCACCGGCAAGCACCGTGCCGGCATCACCGCCACCACCCTGAACCCCGCGGAGAACATCGGCACGGCACTGACCGTGGGGTTCACGAAGAACGCGTTCGAGCTGATCCGGTCCTACTACGTCCGCAAGGACTCCCAGACCGACGAGGTAACCCCCGTCGTCACCCGCGCTCTTGGCCTGCGGGAGGGCATGAGCGTGGCGCCGGCTGCCGAGGCTGCGACCGGGCCGGAAGACGACCTTCAGGACCTGCGGGCCGTTGCCGAGGTCTTCGCCGAGGCCGACGGGCAGCCCCGGGTACTGCTGAGCGACCACGTGCGGGCCCAACTCGCCGCACGGAACCCCGCCCGGTACGGGGAGTGGACCGCCGCGGAGCTCAAGACCGCCCTGGAGCCCTACGGCGCCAAGCCCTACAAGACCGGCGGCCGGATGCACATCAGCCGCGCCCGGGTCTTCGAAGCCCTCGCCGAGCACGAAGCAGACCAGGCCGCAGACGCCGAGGAAATCAACGCTCTGTGAAGGGAGGTGGCCAGGGAGGGAGGGAGTTCTCCCTGACCGACTCCCTCACCCTCCACATACGGCCTGATCAGCAGCTATGCCGCAACCAGGGAGGCAGGGAGGCAGCCTCCCCGAAGCACCCGGAGGCCCGAAAACGGGGTTCTCGACGAGGCTCCTACCTCCCTCCCTGCCACACAGAGTCATCGCAACTGAAGCGCACCACTCACCAGGAGAGCTGACATGAGCTTCGAGACCAACGAGATCGTGACCGTGGAACTGGACTGCCCGGACTGGACCGCCCCCTTCACCTGCGACATCACCCGCCGACAGCTCGGCGCAGTGCTCGCCACCCTCGACGACATGGCCGCCGACACCTACGAAGCCGCCCGCCGCCTGGCCCAGAAGTGGCCCACGCCCGAAGAGGCGTACGCCGACGCCCCGACCATCGCCTACGAACAGGCGTGGATCGAAAGCACCGCCAACGCCTCCGCCGACGAGCTGGAGCGGGACTGGTACCTGCGGCATGCCGCGCTGCTCGACCGTGTCGCCCTGCGCGATGACCCCGACCAGGACACCTGCGCCGCGGAGGACGCCGAGGCGACCGCCATCGTTCTGCTGGACCTCGACCAGGCGTCCCGGGACTACGACCCGCGCGCCTACGTCCGCCGGCAGTACGCCCACTGGATCGCCGAGCAGGTGGGCGACCCGTGGGCCAGCAGCAACAGCTAGCAACGCCCAGGGCGGCCGCGCCTCTCGGCAAAGATCCGCGGCCGCCCTGGTCTCCCCGCTCATTGCACAGAACAGGAGACCTCCAGCATGACCCACCCTGTCCTCATCCGGCGAGCCCGCCCGCGGGTGTTGGCCGCCTTCTGCGGTGTCGGCGGTGACACCGCCGGCTACCTCGCGGCCGGGTGCCATGTCACCGGCGTGGACCTCGCCCCCCAGCCCCGCTACATCGGCGACGTCTTCCACCAGGGCGACGCGGTCGAGTACATCCGCGCCCATGGCCACGAGTACGACTTCATCCACGCCGGACCGCCGTGCCAGTTCGACTGCACCCTGACCGCCGGCACCAACGCCACCAAGCGCTCCACCTACCCCGACCTGCTTGAGCCCACCCGGGAGGCGCTGGAAGCCACCGGCCGCCCCTACGTCATCGAACAGCCCCCGGGCCGGGCGTCGAAACGGATGCGCGTGGACGTGACGCTGTGCGGAGAGATGTTCGGGCTCGGCGTCATCCGCCACCGCAACTTCGAACTCGGCCACTGGACCGCGCACAAGCCCACCCACTGGCCACACCGCGGCCGCGTGGCCGGCATGCGGCACGGCAAGTGGTACGAGGGTCCGTACTTCGCCGTCTACGGCGAGGGCGGCGGCAAGGGCACCGTCGCCCAGTGGCAGCAGGCCATGGGCATCACCTGGACCGACGTACGCAAGGAAATCGCCGAGGCCATCCCGCCCGCCTACGGCCTCTGGCTCGCCAACGCCTTCCTCACCCGCACCGCGCTGGAGGTGGCCGCGTGAGCGAGCACCTGACGACCGCGTTGACGCTGGCCGCCCTTGGCGTGCCGGTACTCCCCCTGCGGCAGGGGAAGCAGCCCTTCGGCAACTGCCCCCAGTGCGCTAAGAGCGCCTGCGGGGACCGCCCGCACATGAAGGCCGCAGGCCCGTGCCAGTGCCCCCGGCCGTGCCACGGCTGGGCCGCAGCCACCACCGACCCCGCCGTCCTCACCTCCCCGGCCTGGCAGACCGCGTGGCGCCAGGCGGTAGCCGTCGCCTACCACCCCGCCGGCGCCGGGCTGACCGTGGTGGACCTCGACAACGCAGCCGCTGTCGCCTGGGCCCGAGAGACGCTGCCCGCCACGCGGACCGTGCAGACCACGCGAGGTGAGCACTGGATCTACCGCGGCACCATGCCCTCCGCAAACCGCGTACGCCCCGACGTGGACATCAAGTCGCTCATGTCCTACGCACGCTGGCGCGGGCCTGGAACCGGCACCACGGCTCCCCTGCCCGACGCCGTCCGCGCCCTGGTGGCGATGAAGACCACGGCCCGGCCCGCATCGCATGCCATCACCGTGCCGGCATTGGCCGGGGGCGGGGAGTGCCGTCACCGCACGCCCGCCTATCTGGACCGGGGCATCGCCATGGCCGAGCAGCGCATCACCGAGGCCCGCAGCGCGGTCCACACCACCGTCTACCGCACGTTCCTCGCCGTGCTGTCCGCCCACGGCCGGTGCGGCTGCCTCACCGACGCCCACATCGCGCGACTGTTCACCGCCGCGCAGGCCAAGGGCGAATCCCCCCGGCACTGCACCGACGCCTGGGCCAACGCCCGCACTGCCCTGGGGGTGTAGCCGTGTCCGAGGACGAGAAGACGCCGGCCCGCCAGATCATCACCGACTACGCGCAAGCGCACTTCCGGTACTTCCGCACCATCGACGGAACCGTGTACGCGCAGAAGAACGGCCACCCCGTGGCCCGGCCCATCCGCTCCCAGGGCACGACGGGAAGCCACCGTCAGGAACTCATGGTCGGCCTGTACAGGGACGGGGCCGGCGTGTTCAACGGCACGGCACTCAAGGAGGCGTTGGACTTGATCGAAGCACTCGCGCTGACCGAGGACGTACAGCCCACTCACATCCGCGTCGCTCCCGGGTTCGACGGTGCGACCTGGCTCGACCTGGGCCGCGACGACGGCATGTCCGTCCGCATCCACCCCACCGGCTGGGACATCCTCACCCCCGACCCGCACGAAGTCTGCTGGCGGCGCACCCAGCTCACCGGCGAACTCCCCCTCCCCGAAAAGGACACCAACGGCAAGGGCATCGACCAACTGCTCCGCCTGTGCAACTTCGCCAGCGCCGAGACCGAGTGCCTGGCCCTCGCCTGGCTGATCGGCTGCCTGGAGCCGTCCGTGCCCGTGCCCGCCCCGTTCCTCACCGGCCCCCAAGGGGCGGGAAAGTCCACCGGCGGCCGGATGCTGGTGCGGATCATCGAGGGGATGAGCGGTGACCTGCGCCGGGCGCCGAAGGACGAGGAGAACATGATCACGGCCGTCGCCGCCGGATGGGTCACCGCCCTGGACAACCTCTCCCACCTGCCCCCGGACCTCTCCGACCTCATGTGCTGCATCGTGACCGGCGCCGAGAGCATCAAGCGCGCCCTGTTCACCGACGGCGACGTCGTCCGCTCCCGCTACCGGCGCCCCATGCTCCTGACCGGTATCGACGTCGGCGTCATCCGGCCCGACCTCGCCGAACGCCTCCTGCCGCTCCGTCTCGTGCGGCCCCGGGTGCGGCGAACCGAGGCAGAGCTGTGGACGGAGTACGCGGAGATTCTGCCGACTGTGCTCGGCTCCCTGCTGGACCTGACGGTCAAGGTGCGTGCCGCCCAGGCGGACACCCCCACCGACCTGCGGATGGCGGACTTCGCCCACCTGTGCGCGCAACTCGACACGGCCACCGGCTTCGGCTCGCTGGCCGCGTACCGGGCCAGCCTCGATGACCTCAACGACGACGTCATTGAAGGTGACCTGCTGGCGCAGACGGTTCTGAAGCACGCGGCTGGACTCGACGCGGGTACGGAAGTCCGTATGACGTCCTCGGAGTGGCTGCACTGCCTCACAAGCCTCTACAGCGGCGAGGAGTGCCGTCCCCTGCCAAAGGGCTGGCCCACCACCGGCAAGGTCCTCTCCGACCGCCTCAAGCGGCTACAGCCGACCCTCGCCGCACGCGGCGTCCTCATCGACTGGGGCCGCACCAGCGCCGCCCGCTACATCGAGATGGCACGCCACGCGTCACTGACCCCACACCAGCAGGAAGCGGCGTTCTGACCCGCGCCATCACGGCGCCGCACTGAACAAGCAAGAGGAGCACCCCGCGCCGCGCGGGTGCTCCTCTTGCTGTTCCGGCGGCTTGCCGCCGCTGCGCAAGGCGTGCCGCGAAGCGGCTCCTTCTTCACGTCCTGAGCCGCACCGCACCACCACAGACACCACCCCATCTTTTTCCTAAGAGAAGAGATCCTGCGTCACCCATGTCACCAGACACCCGAATCCGCTCCCTGACCAGCGATTACAGCGGTGACGCAGACGGCAAAACCTGTGTCATTCCCGCGTCACCCGCGTCACGGGTGACAGAACTCCACCCCGTCCTGTGACACGCCCCGAGCTGCCCGCGTCACCGCATAACCGCAGGTCAGAGCCACAAATGACGTGCGTGACGCCATGACGCAGAAATCCGCACCTCGGACAGGCGCGAGCCCTGACAAGTGCCCAAGATTCTCCCGCTCAAGGAGACACCTGGATGAGCACCGCGATCGCCGCCCCCGTCGACCGACTTCTGTACAAGCCCGAGGAAGCAGCCGAAGCGCTCGCCATCGGCCGATCCACCGTCTACGAGCTGATGGCCGAAGGCGCGCTGAAGTACATCAAGTTGGGACGCACACGCCGGATTCGACGGGCTGATCTCGAAGCGTACGTAGCGAACCTCGCCCCCCTGCCCAACTGACCAGAGCCCGCCCCGAGGCGCCCCGAGCACTCCGCTCGGGGCGCCTCTCGCATGGAGGAGCAGATGAGCCCCCGTAAGCCCAACATGGAGTCGTCCATCTACTTCGGCATCGACGGCTGGTGGCACGGCCGCGTAACGATGGGCGTGAAGAGTGACGGTAGCCCCGACCGCCGGCACCGCCGCGCCAAGACTGAGACCGAAATCAAGCGCAAGGTACGGGCGTTGGAGCGTCAACGCGACCAGGGGCGAGCCCCGGCCGCAGGGCGTAAGCCGACGGTTGAGCAGTGGATGGAGACGTACCTCACCGACATCGCGAGCCTGAAGCTCAAGCCGCGTTCCCTGGACGACTATTGGTCCAAGACCCGCAATGACATCGTCCCGGGCGTCGGCAAGCACCGCATCGACAAACTGCAGCCAGAGCACCTGGAGCGGATGTACCGAGCGCTACTCGATGCCGGGCGCGCCCCCTCCCACGTGGTCAAGGTGCACCGCATCCTGTCCCGTGCCCTGAAGATCGCCCACCGCCGCCGCATCGTCGGCGAAAACGTCGCCACGCTCGTGGACCCTCCGAGCGTCGACGAGACCGAGGCGAACCCCTTCACGAAGGAGGAGGCCAAGGCGTTCCTTGAGGCGGCGGCTAAGCGACCCACCTCTATGCGGTGGATCGTGGGTGTCGGTATGGGGTTCCGGCAGGGCGAGACGCTGGGGCTGCGGTGGCCGTACGTTGACCTGGACGCGGAGCTGTTCCGGCCGGAGTGGCAACTCCAGCGCCTCACGTGGCGCCACGGTTGTGACGACCCTCGGGCCTGCGGTGCCCGCCTCCACCGCTTCGAGCCGTGCCCGCCCGACTGCACCACGCACCGGAACTACAAGCGGGGCTGTCCGAAGCCGTGTCCCAAGACGTGCGCCAAGCATGCGAGCGCCTGCCCGCAACGCAAGGAAGGCGGACTCACGTTCACCCGGCCCAAGACCAAGAAGAGCCGGAACGCCGTCCCGATCCCGCCCGTCTTCGTGCCGTTCCTGCGCGACCACAAGGCTCAGCAGGAGGAGATGCGAGCCGCCGCCGGGGAGCTGTGGCAGGAGCACCACGTCGTGTTCTCGCGGCCCGACGGACGCCCCCTCGACCCGCGCGCCGACTACGAGGAGTTCAAGGAACTGCTCGCCGAAGCGGGGATCGACGACCGTCGCCTGTACGACGGGAGCCGCCACACGGCCGGCACGATCCTGAATGAGCTGGGCGTCGACATGCCCACGATCATGGAGATCCTGCGGCACACCCAGATCAGCCAGACCCGGCGGTACGTGAAGGGCAGATCGCACCTGTCGAAGGACGCGATGCGGCGCATGGGGGAGTTCTTCGTGCCCGCTCCCCCGGCCCTCGATCCTGGCCCAACTGAGACCAGAACTGAGACCGCCGACACTCGCGCGGCCCGCTCCCGCCGTCGTCGCCGCATCCAATGAACGGCAAAACCCCAGGTCGGAGCATGTTCCGACCTGGGGTTTCAACTGAGCCGCCTTCGGGATTCGAACCCGAGACCTACGCATTACGAGTGCGTTGCTCTGGCCAACTGAGCTAAGGCGGCGTGGTGCGCGGCCCAGTCTACACACCACCGAGGGGTGGTTCGTAACCGGTTGCGGGGCTGGTCAGAGGTGGACGGGGAGGTGGGCGGGGAGGGGTGTGGGGCGGGTCACGCGGTGGGGTGGGGGCTCGGTCAGGTGCAGTGCTTGTTCTTGGGCGGGGTGGTGCCGGTCAGGAGGTAGGTGTTGATCGCGTTGTCGATGCAGGTGCTGCCGCGGCCGTAGGCGGTGTGGCCATCGCCCTCGTAGGTGAGGAGGGTGGCGCTGGAGAGCTGGGCGGCGAGGGCCTGGGCCCAGGCGTACGGGGTGGCCGGGTCGCGGGTGGTGCCGACGACGACGATCGGGGCGGCGCCCTTGGCCGGGATGCGGTGGGCCGTACCGGTGGCCTTCACCGGCCAGTACGCGCAGCTCAGCGCGGACCAGGCGAAGCTCTCGCCGAAGACCGGGGAGGCCTTGCGGAAGCCGGGGAGGGCGGCACGGACCTGGTCGGGGCCGGTGAAGGGGGGCGCCAGGTCGAGGCAGTTGACGGCGGGGTTCGCGTACATCTGGTTGGCGTACTTGCCGCTGGGGTCGCGCTCGTAGTAGCTGTCCGAGAGGGTGAGCAGGCCGCGGCCGTTGCCCGCCTCGGCCTGGGCGAGGTATTCGCGCAGGACGGGCCAGGCGCGCTGGTCGTACATCGCGGCGATGACGCCCGTGGTGGCCAGGGATTCGGTGAGCTTGCGGGCCTCGCCCGTCTCCGCCGGGTGGGCGTCGAGCTTCTTGAACAGGGCGGCGAGCCGCTTGCCGGCGTCCTCGGCGTTCTTGTGGCCGAGCGGGCAGTCCTTCTGCTTGACGCAGTCCGCGGCGAACGCGGTGAAGGCGGTGTTGAAGCCCTTGGTCTGGTCGAGGTTGATCCGGCGGGAGTCCAGCTCCGGGTTCATGGCGCCGTCCAGCACGATGCGGCCGGTGCGGGAGGGGTAGAGGCCGGCGTAGGTGGCTCCGAGGAAGGTGCCGTAGGAGGCGCCGACGTACGTCAGCTTCTTGTCGCCCAGAACGGCGCGCAGGACGTCCATGTCACGGGCCGCCTCGATCGTGGAGACGTGCCGGAGCACCTTGCCGGAGCGGGCCTGGCAGCCCTTGGCGAAGTCGCGGTACGCGGTGACGAGCTTGTTGACCTCGGCCGGTGAGTCCGGGGTCTGGTCGGTCTGGGTGTAGCGGTCCATCTGCTGGTTGGTGAGGCACTCGACCGGTTCGCTGCGGGCCACGCCGCGCGGGTCCATCGCCACCATGTCGTAGCGGGCGCGGACCGACGCGGGGTGCGGGGCGTACTGCTGGAGGTAGTCGATCGCCGAACCGCCGGGGCCGCCCGGGTTGACCATGAGGGAGCCGAGCCGGCTGCCGGGGCCGGTGGCCTTCTTACGGGCCACCGCGAGCTTCAGGTCGGTGGCCGCGGACGGGTGCGCGTAATCCAGGGGGGCCTTCATCGTCGCGCACTCGAAGCCGGCGACGCCGCAGGGATGCCAGGTCAGCTTCTGGTCGTAGTACGGGCGCAGGTCGGGCGGGATCGCGGCGGGCAGGGGCCGGAGGGTGGCGTCGTCGGCGGGCTGCTGGGCGCCGGCCTCCGTCGTACGGCCCGGGGACGCGTGGGCATCGGGGGACGAACTGCCCGAGGAGCAGCCGGACATCAGCAGAGCGGTGGCCGCCACGACGGCGGCGGGGATGCGGAGCAGACGGCTGGTGGCCATGGACGGTCCCTTGGTCGCGGTCCCTGGAAGCTGGAGCCTGGGTCTGGTAGCCGGGAGAGCCGGTGGTCGGGGGTTGCGGGTACCTCGTGTGGTGCGTCTTGGGGGTGGATCTTGAGTGGTGGGTCTTGGGTGAGGGGTCTTGGGTGGGGTGCCTTGGGTGGTGCTTCGGCGGGGGCGCGTCTTGCGGGGTGATGCGGCCTGAGTGGTGCTTCGGACGCTTCGGTGGGGGTGCTGAAGCGCGGGTGCGGCTGGGCTGTTGGCCGGTGTTGCGTCGTGGCTGGCTGGTTGGGTGGGCGGGTGGGGCCGCTGCGGCTTACGGAGTGGGCGGTGAGGGCTGGTGGTCAGCCGGCTCGGAGGGCGGCGGTCATGGCCTCGACCGCCAGCAGGGGCGCGACGTTGCGGTCCAGGGCCTCTCGGCAGGCGATCACCGCTTCTATCCGGCGGAGGGTGCGCTGGGGGGTGGAACCGGCGGCGATGCGCTCCAGGCTGTCGCGCACCTCGTCGTTGGCGAGCGGGACCGAGGCGCCCATCTGGAGGGCGAGTACGTCCCGGTAGAAGCCGGTGAGGTCGACCAGGGCCAGGTCGAGGCTGTCGCGCTGGGTGCGGGTCGCGCGGCGCTTCTGCTTGTCCTGGAGCTCCTTCATGGCGCCGGCGGTGCCCCGAGGCAGCCGGCCGCCCGTCCCGGCGGCGGCGCCGAGCGCGGCGCGCAGCTCCTCGGTCTCCTTGGTGTCGACCTCCTCGGCGACCTGCTTGGCGTCCTCCCCCGCGGCGTCGATCAGCTCCTGGGCGGCCTTGAGGCAGCCCCCGATGTCGTCGATGCGGAGCGGGAGCTTCAGGACGGCGGCGCGGCGGGCGCGGGCGCGCTCGTCGGTGGCCAGGCGGCGGGCCCGGCCGATGTGGCCCTGGGTGGCGCGGGCGGCGCGGTCGGCGGCCTCCGGGGCGATGCCGTCCCGGCGGACGAGGACGTCGGCGACCGCGGCGACCGGCGGGGTCCGCAGGGAGAGGTGGCGGCAGCGGGAGCGGATGGTGGGGAGGACGTCCTCGATGGAGGGCGCGCAGAGCAGCCAGACCGTACGGGGCGCGGGCTCCTCGACGGCCTTGAGGAGGACGTTGCCGGCGCCTTCGGTGAGGCGGTCGGCGTCCTCCAGGACGATCACCTGCCAACGGCCGCCGGCCGGGGAGAGCGAGGACCGGCGGACCAGGTCGCGGGTCTCCTTCACGCCGATGGACAGCAGGTCCGTACGGACGATCTCGACGTCGGCGTGCGTGCCCACCAGGGTGGTGTGGCAGCCGTCGCAGAAGCCGCAGCCGGGGGCGCCACCGAGGGCGCGGTCGGGGCTGACGCACTGCAGGGCGGCGGCGAAGGCGCGCGCGGCGGTGGCCCGGCCGGAGCCGGGCGGGCCCGTGAACAGCCAGGCGTGGGTCATCTGGGAGGCACCGCCCCGCTCGCCCGGGGACGGCGCACCGGAACTGTCCGCCGAGGCACCGGCCCGGCCCTCCGCCTCGGCGGTGACGAGGGCGTCCGCGTCCCGCGCGGCAGCGGCCAGCTGAGCCGTCACCCGCTCCTGGCCGACCACGTCGTCCCACACCGCCATCGCTGCCGCCGTTCCTCTTCTCCGGTGTCTTCGTGTCTGTGACCGCTGGTCGCCGCCACGGCCGGGATCGCCGTCCGCGCGTCGCCCGCGACCTGACCCATTGTGGTGCAACCCACTGACAAACGAATCCGGAAGCCGGCGCCGGAGCAGTCGGACGGAGCCCCGACCGGCCCCGCGGAGGCGCTGCACAGGAACCCGCGGAAGGCGCGAAAAGGCCGTGGCCGCAGTGTTCCCACTGCGGCCACGGCCCGCCCTGCAACGACTGTCGCAACGGCTCCCGTCCGGGCTAGCGGCCCCGCCCCCGGCCCCCGCGGCGGCCGTCGTCGCCCGCACCGTCGTCCGCGTCCTCGTCGTCACGCGGCCCGAGCAGTTCGTCGGCGAGCGTCGGCAGATCGTCCAGCGGGGTCTCTTCCGCCCATTCGGGTCGCCGGCGGGTGCGCGGCGGGGTCTGTGCCGGGTGGCCCGTCGTCGGGTCGATCTGCGGGAGTTCGCGGGTGCGCTCGATGCCCGACTCCGCGGTTGGGGGACTGTTCGGGGTCTCCTTGCGGAACATCCACGACGGCACCCGCTCGGTGGGGTCCTCGCCCCGGGTGTCCCGCGCCTGCCAGTCGCTCCGGCCCTGCCCGTCGTTCCGGGGCTCCTGCCGGGTCTCCTGGTGCCAGGCGTCCTGACCGCCCTGCCGGGCTTCCTGGCCACCCGGCCGGGTGTCCCGTACGGGCGGCAGGACGGCGGTCTGCTCGGCGTCGGTGCCCGCGTCGTGGCCCGCACCGGAGCGCGCTTCGGGGCCGGCGTCACGGACCGGCGGGAGCACCGCCGTCTCGTCCGCCGCGCCGGGCGCATGGCCGTCCGGGGCCTCGGGCCGCGGCAGCGACTCCGTCCGCTCGTGCGAAGCGGCGCCGGAGGAACCGGAACCGGATGCTCCCGCCCCGGACGAGGAGCCGTCGCCGTGCTCCTCCCCCAGCCGCTTCCGCAGGTCCGCCACCGGCGTTTCCCTGGTGGGCGCCTCCGCAGCCTCGACCTCGGCGGCCGCCTCGGCAGCCGCCTTCGCCTCCGCCGCGGCAGCCGCCTCCGCCGCCGCGATCCGGGCCTGCTCGGCGCGGAGCAGGGCCTCCTCGGCCTTGCGCTGCTTCTCCAGGCGGCGTTCCTCGGCCTCCTTGCGCAGCCGGGCCTGCTCCTCGTGCTGCTTGCGCAGCCGCTCCTGCTCGGCCTGGCGGGCCCGCTCCTCCGCCTCCCGGCGCTGGCGCTCGGCCTCGGCCGCCTGGCGGGCCTCCTCGGCGCGCTGCCGGGCCTCCGCGGCCTGGCGGGCGGCCTCCAGCGCCTTGGCCTGCTCGGCCTCCTGGCGCTTGCGCTCCTCTTCCTCGGCGCGCAGCTTGGCGAGCTGCTCCTGGCGTTCCCGCTCCAGGCGCGCCTCCTCGGCCTTGCGCGCGGCCTCCTCCTCGGCCCGGCGGCGGGCCTCCTCCTCGGCCGCCCTACGGGCCTCCTCCTGGGCCTTGAGCTCGGCCTCGGACAGCGGGAGCACCTGGTCGAGGCGGTGCCGTACCGCGGTGGTGACGGCCTCGGGGTCCTGCCCGGCGTCGACGACCAGATAGCGCGCGGGGTCGGCGGCGGCCAGGGTCAGGAAGCCGGCCCGTACCCGCTGGTGGAACTCGGCGGGCTCGGACTCCAGCCGGTCGGGCGCCTCGGTGAAGCGCTCCCGGGCGGTCTCCGGGGAGATGTCGAGCAGGACGGTCAGGTGCGGGACGAGGCCGTCCGTCGCCCAGCGGTTGATCCGGGCGATCTCCGTGGGGGCGAGGTTCCGCCCGGCGCCCTGATAGGCGACCGAGGAGTCGATGTACCGGTCGGTGATGACGACCGCACCGCGCTCCAGGGCGGGCCGGATGACGCTGTCGACGTGCTCGGCGCGGTCGGCGGCGAACATCAGAGCCTCCGCCCGGTCGGACAGCCCGGTCGTCGCGACGTCCAGGATGATCGAGCGCAGTCGCTTGCCGATGGCGGTGGCGCCCGGTTCGCGGGTCACCACGACCTCGTGGCCCTTGTGGCGGATCCACTCCGCGAGCGCCTCGACCTGGGTGGACTTGCCGGCCCCGTCGCCGCCTTCGAGGGCGATGAAGAAGCCGGTGGGCGCGGGTGCCTGCGCCGGGTCGCCGCCGCGCAGCGCCTCCCGCAGGTCGCGGCGCAGCGGGACGCCGTGCCGGTCGTCGACCTTGCCGAGGACCCAGGCGGCGACCGGCAGCAGCAGCGCGCCGGTGAGCATCAGGGTGTAGGCGGCGCCCCCGTAGGCGAAGTTGAAGGTGTCGTTGCCCAGGTGGTGCGGGCCGATGAGGGCGGCGAGCAGCGGCGCCACGATGGCGGCCAGCGCGATCGCGAGCCGTACGACGGCGTGCAGGTGCTCGGTCGTACGGGCGGTGCGGAGCTCCTCGGCCTCCTGGTCCAGCAGAACGTGTCCCGTGTTGGCGGCGATGCCGGCGCCGACGCCGGCCAGCAGCGCGAGAACGAGGACGGTCGTCGGGTCCGGGACCAGGCCCATGGCCAGCAGGGCGACGCCGGTGGCGGCCACCGCGAGGGCGAGCAGCCGGCGCCGGGAGAGCGCGGGCAGCACCCGGTGGGCACCGCGGATGCCGGCGGCCGTACCGCCGGTGAGCGCGAGCACCAGGAGGGCGAAGAAGGCCGGTCCGCCCGCGAGGTCGTAGGCGTGCAGCACGGCCAGCGAGACGGCCGCGGCGATCCCGGCGGCGACCGCCGCACACGCCGTGACCAGCAGCGGAACAGCGCCCGTGCGGCCCTTCTCGGCGCCGGCCGGCTCGCCCTGGGCCGACTTCGCGGCCTTCGGGCGGCGCAGCCCCTCCAGGGGGGAGCGCGGCCGCGGCGTCTGCCCACCGGGGAGTTCGATGAAGTACAGGAGGGACACGGAGGCGGCGAACAGGCCGGCCGCCACGTAGGAGGCGAGGGCAGCCTGGTGGAGGTGGAACCAGTCGATGCCGGTTCCCAGGAGCTTGCTGAGGAGGGTGACGACCACCAGGGCGGCGGCCGCGATCGGCAGGGAGATGAAGGTGGTGCGCAGCGAGAGGCGGCGCAGGGCGTCCAGGTGGTCCGGCAGCGGCCGGCCCGCGACGCCCTCGGGGGGCGGCGCGGGCAGCAGGCCGGGCGCCGCGCTCTCCCTGGCGACGGTCCAGAAGCGCTCGGCGACGCCGGTGACGAAGACCGTGACCAGCACCCAGGCCAGGGCATTGCCGGGCGTCCAGTCGATCCAGAGGGGGGCGACGACCAGGAGCGCGAGCCGCAGCACGTCCGCGCCGATCATCGTCCAGCGGCGGTCCAGCGGCCCGGAGGGCGCCGTGAGCGCGGACAGGGGGCCCAGGAGGACGGCTCCGAAGAGCAATGTCGCCAGCATCCGGGCGCCGAAGACCGCGGTGACGGCGAGGGCGGCACCGCGATAGCCGCCGCCGAAGACGGCCTCACCGCCCAGCGGCACGTACAACGCCGCCTGCAGGGCGAGTACCACCAGGACAAGCATGGACAGGGCATCGCCGATGCCCCCGACGAACTGGGCGCTCCACAGCCGCTTCAGTGGGGGGAAGCGCAGCAGGGCTCGCACGGCGCGCTCGCGGGAATCCGCCGCTAGGGCGCCAGAAGTGGGGGTCACGACCGTTGGCTGCTCGGCACGCGTCATCCCGCCAGCCTATCGGGAGCGTGCAGACCGTCGACCGCCCGCCCGAACAAACGGGCGGGCACGACGGAACGCGTCCGTCGTGCCCGCCCGCACATCACGCCTCACCAGGGGCGCAGGGCCTGCCCCGGCCCCGGCCCGGGTGGCCTCAGTCCTCCGCCGAAGCCGCCGTCTTCTTTGCCGCCGCGGTCTTCGCGGTGGCCTTCTTGGCGGTCGTCTTCTTCGCGGTGGTCTTCTTGGCCGCGGTCTTCTTCGCCGTCGTCTTCTTGGCGGCCGTCTTCTTCGCCGGCGCCTTCTTGGCCGTCTTCTTCTTCGCCGGCCCCTTGGCGCGCTTCTCCGCCAGCAGCTCGTAGCCGCGCTCGGGCGTGATCGTCTCGACGTCGTCGTCCCGCCGCAGCGTCGCGTTGGTCTCGCCGTCGGTCACGTACGCACCGAACCGGCCGTCCTTGACCACCACCGGCTTGCCGCTGACCGGGTCAGTGCCCAGTTCCTTCAGCGGCGGCTTGGCGGCGGCCCGCCCGCGCTGCTTGGGCTGGGCGTAGATCGCCAGGGCCTCTTCGAGGGTGATGGTGAAGAGCTGCTCCTCGCTCTCCAGGGAGCGCGAGTCCGTGCCCTTCTTCAGGTACGGGCCGTAGCGGCCGTTCTGCGCGGTGATCTCCACGCCCTCGGGGTCCTTGCCGACGACGCGCGGCAGCGACATCAGCTTGAGTGCGTCCGCCAGCGTCACGGTGTCCAGCGACATCGACTTGAAGAGCGAGGCGGTGCGCGGCTTGACCGCGTTCTTGCCGGTCTTCGGGGTGCCCTCGGGCAGGACCTCGGTGACGTACGGGCCGTAGCGGCCGTCCTTGGCGACGATCTGGTGGCCGCTCTCCGGGTCCATGCCCAGCTCGAAGTCGCCGCTCGGCTTGGCGAGCAGCTCCTCCGCGTACGCCACGGTCAGCTCGTCGGGCGCGAGGTCGTCGGGGACGTCGGCGCGCTGGTGGCCCTCGCTGTCCTTCTCGCCGCGCTCGACGTACGGGCCGTAGCGGCCGACCCGCAGCACGATGCCCTCGCCGACCGGGAAGGACGAGATCTCCCGGGCGTCGATCGCGCCCAGGTCCGTGACCAGCTCCTTCAGCCCGCCGAGGTGGTCGCCGTCGCCGTTGCCGGCGTCGGACGCGGCACCCACCGCACTCGCTTCCTCGCCCTCGCCGAAGTAGAAGCGCCGCAGCCACGGCACGGCCTGCGCCTCACCACGGGCGATGCGGTCGAGGTCGTCCTCCATCTTGGCGGTGAAGTCGTAGTCGACCAGCCGGCCGAAGTGCTTCTCCAGGAGGTTGACCACCGCGAAGGAGAGGAAGGAGGGGACGAGCGCGGTGCCCTTCTTGAAGACGTAGCCGCGGTCGAGGATGGTGCCGATGATCGACGCGTACGTCGACGGGCGGCCGATCTCCCGCTCCTCCAGCTCCTTGACCAGCGTGGCCTCGGTGTAGCGGGCGGGCGGCTTGGTGGCGTGCCCGTCGGCGGTGATCTCCCGGACGGCCAGCGCGTCGCCCTCGGCGACCTGCGGCAGCCGGCGCTCGCGGTCGTCCAGCTCGGCGTTCGGGTCGTCGGCGCCCTCCACGTAGGCCTTCAGGAAGCCGTGGAAGGTGATGGTCTTGCCGGACGCGCTGAACTCGGCGTCCCGGCCGTCGGCGGAGGTGCCGCCGATCTTGACGGTGACGGAGTTACCGGTCGCGTCCTTCATCTGGGAGGCGACGGTCCGCTTCCAGATCAGCTCGTAGAGCCTGAACTGGTCGCCGGTCAGCCCGGTCTCGGCGGGCGTGCGGAAGCGGTCGCCGGAGGGGCGGATCGCCTCGTGCGCCTCCTGCGCGTTCTTGACCTTGCCGGCGTACGTGCGCGGCTTGTCCGGCAGGTAGCCGGCGCCGTACAGCTGCGTCACCTGCGCCCGGGCCGCGGCGACCGCGGTGTCCGAGAGCGTGGTGGAGTCCGTACGCATATAGGTGATGAAGCCGTTCTCGTACAGCTTCTGCGCCACCTGCATCGTCGCCTTGGCGCCGAAGCCGAGCTTGCGGCTGGCCTCCTGCTGGAGGGTCGTGGTCCTGAACGGCGCGTACGGGGAGCGCCGGTACGGCTTGGACTCCACGGAGCGCACCGCGAAGTCGGTGTTCTCCAGGGCGGCGGCGAGCGCGCGGGCCTGCGCCTCGTCCAGGTGGAGGACCTCGTTGTTCTTGAGCTGCCCGTTGGGGCCGAAGTCGCGGCCCTGCGCGACGCGGCGGCCGTCGACGGTGTTCAGCCGGGCGGTCAGCGTCGAGGGGTCGCTCGCGTCGCCGGCCCGCCCGGTGGAGAAGGTGCCGGTCAGGTCCCAGTACTCGGCGGAGCGGAAGGCGATGCGCTCGCGCTCCCGCTCGACGACGAGACGGGTCGCCACGGACTGCACCCGGCCGGCCGACAGCCGCGGCATGACCTTCTTCCACAGGACCGGCGAGACCTCGTAGCCGTAGAGGCGGTCGAGGATCCGGCGGGTCTCCTGGGCGTCGACCAGCTTCTGGTTCAGATCGCGCGGATTGGCGACGGCCTCGCGGATCGCATCCTTGGTGATCTCGTGGAACACCATGCGGTGGACCGGGACCTTGGGCTTGAGGATCTCCTGGAGGTGCCAGGCGATGGCCTCGCCCTCGCGGTCCTCATCGGTGGCGAGGTAGAGCTCGTCGGATTCGGCCAGCAGCTCCTTGAGCTTCTTGACCTGGTCCTTCTTGTCACTGTTCACCACATAGATGGGCTGGAAATCGGCGTCGACGTTCACCCCGAGCCGGGCCCAGGGCTCGCCCTTGTACTTGGCCGGGACCTCCGCCGCGCCGTTGGGCAGGTCACGGATGTGCCCCACGCTGGCCTCGACCACATAGCCCGGGCCGAGGTAGCCCTTGATCGTCTTCGCCTTGGCAGGCGACTCGACGATGACAAGTCGGCGGCCGCCGCCCTTCGTGGCTTCGCTGGTCGGGGACAACTTCGCTCTTCTCTCCGGTCGACGCGGAAAATGCCCCCCGGCCGGATGCGGGGGCGCACTGCGGTGACGCTTGACGCTGCGGAGTGTGACGGTACCTCCCGCCCCCGTGTCAAACGGAAAAACCCCGCAACGCCACTCGAACGGTAACCCGACTACATGCCTTCATGCCGCCTGGACCACCTCAGCCGTCCGCCACGGGTCCGGCTCGCGCCATCTGGATCATGACGGCCCCGCGGCTCCGCCCGGAGGCCCGCGCATGATCCGGATTCGCGATCCGCGCCCCCACCACGGCGACTGTCACAAGGTGGCCCCGGATCCCGTCACTGTCTTGGTACGTCAGGTGAGCGGGCTGGCAGGATGGGCGCAGGATGGACACGGCACGGCCCACCGCTCGGGCCGGAAACCGCCGTCGCCACGCATACCCTCGGGGGGAATCTCACCCATGGCGAACCAGTACCCCGGACCGCCACCGGAGCAGCCCGGCCAGCCCGCTCAGCCCGCTCAGCCCGGCCAGAATCCGTACGCCACGCCGCCCGGCCCGGCCGACTCCGCCTACGGCTATCCGCAGGGCGGCCGCCCCGGAGAGCCCGGATACGGCTACCCGCAGCCCGCATCGACGCCCCCGCCGCCCGGTTTCCCGCCGCCCGGCGCTCCGGCCGGCCCCCCGCCGCCCGGGCCCGGCGGCTTCCAGGCCGGTCCGCAGCCCGGCGGGATGGCGCTGTCGCTCGGGGACATCGCGGTGAGCGGCGACACGATCATGACGCCTACGGGGGCGATGCCGCTCAAGGGCGCCGTGTGGACCGCGACGGACATGTCGCGGACCGAGGAGAAGATGCCGGCGCACGCGGTCGTGCTCGCCATCATCTTTTTCTTCTTCTGCCTGCTGGGTCTGCTCTTCCTGCTGATGAAGGAGCGGACGACGACCGGCTTCGTGCAGGTCACGGTGGCCAGCGGCGGCCGGCACCACTCGACGATGGTCCCGGTGCAGTCGCGCGAGCAGGTCATGTTCGTGCTCAACCAGGTCAACTACGCGCGGTCGCTGAGCGTGTGAGCGACGTGGAACAGGCCGGGCCGCCCTCCGGGGCGGCGATCCGGAGCCGCACCGTCCGGCGGGCGTCGCTCGCCCTCGCCGCCGGTGCGGCGGCCGCCGTCTACCTCTGGCACACGAATCCGCACCAGCCCGGGCAGGTGCTGATCCCCTGCCCGTTCCGGCTGCTGACCGGGGTGCTGTGCCCGGCGTGCGGCGGCACCCGGATGGCCTACGACCTGCTGCACGGCGACGTGGTGCGGGCCTTCCACGACAACGCGGTGCTGCTCGCCCTGGGCGTGCCGGCGATCGCGTACGTCCTGCTGCGCTGGCTGGTCCTGGGGCTGCGCGGCCGCGCATACCGGCTGCAACTGACGGGCCGCGGCAATGCCGTGGTGTTCGGCATTGCCGCGGTGTGGATGCTCGTCCGCAATCTCGCCGGCTGACGCCCCGGCAGCCTCAGCCGACGGGGACGGAAACCAGCGGGTTCAGCGGGGTCAGCGGACGGTGACGGAGACCACCGGCGAGACGGTCGTGCCCGCGGCCATCCGGAGCTGGTTGGCGCCCTTGATGCCGAGCTTGACCCGCACCGAGTAGGCACCGCTCTTGGCAACCGGGGTCTGCGCGGGCAGCGAGACCCACTTCGTGCCCTGCTTCTGCTGGACGGTGACCTTGGTGCCCGCCGTGATGCCCTTGGCGGCGCCGGAGATCCGGAACTCCTGCCAGGCATTGACGGAGTTCACGCTGGCCTTGGCGGTCAGCGACGCGGCGGCAGGGGCGGTGGCCACGACCGGCTTGGCGGCGTGGAGGTCCTGCGGCGCGGCGAAGGCGGCGGCCGAGCCCCCGGCGAGCAGGGAGACGGCGATGGCGCCGACGGTGGCGTAGCGAAGTGCGCGGTTCATGGGAGTTCCTCACTGTCGGTGTGGTGGCCGTTGGTGCCCTTCACCGAGGAACATGACGGACGGCCCGCGGACGTTCCGCGTACCGTCACAGATCAGCCATCTGTTACGGAACTGTCTGGAACTGGACGTACCGCCGCGCCTCCGCCCGCCGCCCGGCTACAGCGCCACCAGCAGCCAGGCCCCGGTGATCAGGAACAGCACGCCCGCGAGCAGCGCGGTGACCGCGGCGACCGGCCGGCTGACCCCCTCGGCGACCGGCGTGCCGGTCCGGGCGCACGCCCCCGTCCACACCAGCAGTCCGGCACCGAACAGCGCGAACGCCACACCGGCGAATGCCTCGGGTCCTCTCTCCATGCGCGCAGCGTCGCACCCCGGGGCGGCGTCCCGGCGAACACCGGATGAACGCCTTCCGCCCCCGCGCCGTCCCCCTCTGCTCCCCCTTGCTCCTCCTCTACTACTCCTCTACTCCTCCTCCGCCACCGGCTCCAGGAAGCCCTGCTCGACCAGCATCCGGATCGAGGCGGGCGTACGGTCCCGCAGCAACACCGGGTCCTCGCCGACGAGTTGGGCGATGGCGTCCAGGATCCGCCCGGCGGGCAGCGTGCCGTCACACACGCCGGCGAAGCCCGCACCGACGGTGTCCACCTTCGTCGCCCGCCGCATACCGCGGTTCTGACGGAGCACCACATGCTCCGGGTCCTCGGCCCCCGGCAGCCCGACCTGTTCCTGGACCACGCCGTCGGCGAGCCGGAAGCGCCCGGCCAGCAGCGCGGCGTCGTCCGTGGCACGCAGATAGTCCTGGCGCTCGAAGTGGGCGACGACCGCGTCCCCCAGCGGCTGTTCGACCGGATGCGGCCATTCCTCGACCGTGACGGACGGGGCGTCGGACCCGGATTTGCGCAGCGTGATCCAGCCGAAGCCGACGGCCCTGGTCTTACGGGCCGCGAACTCCTCCAGCCAGGCGTCGTACCGCGCGGCGTACTCCTCGTCACCGGCGCGGTGGTCACCGGCGTCCCGCAGCCACAGCTCGGCGTACTGGGTGACGTCCTGCACCTCGCGCTGCACGATCCAGGCGTCACAGCCGCGCGGCACCCAGGAGCGCAGCCGGTCGTGCCACTCCTCGCCCTCGACGTGCTGCCAGTTGGCGAGCAGCTGGCAGTACCCGCCGTCGTTGAGGTGCGCGGCGGACTGCTGGACGAGGGTCCGGCACAGGTCGTCGCCGCCCATGCCGCCGTCCCGGTACGTCAGCCGGGCGCCGTCCGGCCCGAGGGGCGAGATCACGAACGGCGGGTTCGACACGATCAGGTCGTACGTCTCCTCCCCGACCGGTGCGAACAGCGAGCCTTCCCTGAGGTCCGCCGCGCCCGCCCCGGAGAGCGCCAGCGTCAGCGCGGTGATCCGCAGGGCACGGGGGTTGAGGTCGGTGGCGGTGACCCGGGTGGCGTGCCGGGCTGCGTGCAGCGCCTGGATGCCGGAGCCCGTCCCGAGGTCGAGCGCCCTGGCGACCGGCCGGCGCACGGTGATACCGGCGAGGGTGGTGGACGCGCCCCCGACGCCGAGCACCAGTTGGGCGCGCTCGGTCTCCCCGGCGCCCCGGATGCCGCCGGCGCCGCCGACCGCGCAGCCCAGGTCGGAGACGATCCACCAGTCCTGCCCCTCGGGGCCGCCGTACGGGCGGACGTCCACCGTGGCGCGCAGGGTGTCGCCGTCCTGCACCACCCAGCCGTCGGCGAGGCAGTCCTCGACCGGCAGGGCGGCCCGCGCCCGGCCCAGCTCCACCGGCCGCTGCAGCAGGAACAGCCGCACCAGGGTCGCAAGCGGGCTGTCGCCGCGGGTCGCGCGCAGCGCGGGGACGGTCTCGTTGCGCGCCAGCGCGGCGTAGGCGGGCGCGCCGAGCAGGTCCAGCAGCCCGTCGGCGGTGAAGGCGGCGGTCAGCAGCGCCTCGCGCAGCCGGGCGGTGCGGGCGTTGCTCTCGGGGTCCTGGACATCAGCGGTGGGGAGGTGCGTACTCACACCGACCATTGTCCGTGCTGCCACTGACAATCGGCGCCGGCCCGGCGGCACGCCCTTCCCGGGCGCGTCGCCGGGCCGGCAACAGGCCCCGCCAAGGCGTTACGACTTCTTGGACGGCGTGGGCACCGGGGAACCGGACGCGGCCTGGTTCTGGCAGCCCTTCTGCTTCGCCATCGCGGCGCCGACGTCACCGGCCTCCAGGTTCTTGAAGGCGGCCTCGCTCTGCTTGTTGAGCTTGTTGATGCCGTTGGACAGGTCGCGCAGCCCGTCGGCGAACTTGAGCTTGTCCGAGGTGTCGAGCTTGTTGACCTGCTTCTGCAGGTCCGCGTAGCCCTTGGAGAGCGAGTTGAGCTCCTTGACCGCGTTCTCCTGCGCCTGCTTGCCCTGGTCGGTGGGCGGCGGCCCGGCCTGCTGCAGGGCCTTGGCCAGCGACGCGTACGCCTGGGAAATCTTCTGGAAGGCAGCCGAGTCGGTCTGCTGGACCTTCTTGGAGTCCGCGCTGGCGTTGTCCGCCTTCTGCATGGCGGCGTTGGCGTCCTGGATCTGCTTGAACGGAGCCTGCGCAGGGTCGCAGAAACTCTTCGCCCAGTCGTTGAGCTTCTTTCCGTTGTCCTCGCTGCAGCCGGTCAGCGCGAGCATCAGTGCCGCCCCGCCGGACAGTGCAGCCACAAGCTTCTTGTTCACCGGATTGGTCCCTTCCATGGCTCTCGGCCCCGGAACATACACGTCCGAACGGCCTGGTCCCCGGGTCGGGCATCCGGTCCGGCTCTCATTGCAGCCATTTGCATCAAGGAGCGCAGGGCCACCCGGGCAGACCGAGGGCGGGTGGCCGGCGCCTGCAACATGCGCCGTCCACCCGCCCAGTTGAGCGGTCCGCGAGCCTTTCCGACGTCGCTTCCGGTTAGGACGCCACCGCCGTCTCGGCCGACTTGGCGACGCCGTCGGGCTCCTCGGAGTTGTTGTGTTCGTCACCCACGGCGATCCCGCGCCGCTTGGAGATGTACACGGCACCGATGATGACGGCGAGCGCCAGTACGGCCGCCGCGATCCGGATGCCGATGTTCTTGTCCTCGCCGTACGAGAACTTCACCACAGCGGGCGCGATCAGCAGCGCCACCAGGTTCATCACCTTCAGCAGCGGGTTGATCGCCGGCCCGGCGGTGTCCTTGAACGGGTCGCCGACGGTGTCCCCGATGACGGTGGCGGCGTGTGCCTCGCTGCCCTTGCCGCCGTGGTGGCCGTCCTCGACCAGCTTCTTGGCGTTGTCCCAGGCGCCACCGGAGTTGGCGAGGAAGACCGCCATCAAGGTGCCGGTGCCGATCGCCCCGGCCAGGAACGAGCCCAGCGCCCCGACGCCCAGCGAGAAGCCGACCGCGATCGGCGTGAGCACCGCCAGCAGGCCGGGGGTGGCCAGCTCGCGCAGCGCGTCCTTGGTGCAGATGTCGACCACCCGCCCGTACTCGGGCGTCTGGGTGTAATCCATGATTCCGGGCTTCTCCCGGAACTGCCGGCGCACCTCGAAGACCACCGCTCCCGCCGACCGCGACACGGCGTTGATCGCCAGCCCGGAGAACAGGAAGACGACCGAGGCGCCGAGGATCAGCCCGACCAGGTTGTTGGGCTGCGAGATGTCCAGGCTGAGCCCCATGCCGCCGGCGGCCCGGCCGATGTGGCGTACGGCGGTGGCGATCGCGTCCCGGTAGGAGCCGAAGAGCGCGGAGGCGGCCAGTACGGCGGTCGCGATGGCGATGCCCTTGGTGATGGCCTTGGTGGTGTTGCCGACCGCGTCCAGGTCGGTCAGCACCTGCGCACCGTCACCCGAGACGTCGCCGGACATCTCGGCGATGCCCTGCGCGTTGTCCGAGACCGGTCCGAAGGTGTCCATGGCCACGATCACGCCGACGGTGGTCAGCAGGCCGGTGCCGGCCAGCGCCACCGCGAACAGCGCCAGGGTGATGGACGCGCCGCCCAGCAGGAACGCCCCGTAGACGGCCAGTCCGATCAGCACCGCCGAGTAGACGGCCGACTCCAGGCCGACCGAGATGCCGGAGAGGACGACGGTGGCCGGCCCGGTCAGCGAGGTCTTGCCGATGTCCCGTACGGGCCGCCGGGTGGTCTCGGTGAAGTATCCGGTCAGCTGCTGGATCAGCGCGGCGAGCACGATACCGACGGCGACCGCGACCAGGGCCAGCATCCGCGGGTCACCGCTGTGGCCCAGGACCACGGGGTCACTGACGCCGGTCAGGTCGCGGTAGCTGGACGGCAGGTAGGTGAAGACCGCGGCGGCCACCAGGACCAGCGAAATGGCCGCGGAGACGAAGAAGCCGCGGTTGATGGCGGTCATGCCGCTGCGGTCCCGGCGCCGCGGCGCGACGACGAAGATGCCGATCATCGCGGTGATCACGCCGATGGCCGGCACCAGCAGCGGGAAGGCGAGTCCCGCGTCGCCGAAGGCCGCGGTGCCCAGGATGAGGGCGGCGACCAGGGTGACGGCGTACGACTCGAAGAGGTCGGCGGCCATACCGGCGCAGTCACCGACGTTGTCGCCGACGTTGTCCGCGATGGTCGCGGCGTTGCGCGGGTCGTCCTCGGGGATGCCCTGCTCGACCTTGCCGACGAGGTCGGCGCCGACGTCGGCGGCCTTGGTGAAGATGCCGCCGCCGACCCTCATGAACATCGCGATCAGCGCGGCGCCCAGACCGAAGCCCTCCAGCACCTTGGGCGCGTCGACCGCGTAGACGAGGACCACACAGGACGCACCGAGCAGACCCAGTCCCACGGTGAACATGCCGACCACGCCACCGGTACGGAAAGCGATCTTCATCGCCTTGTGGGATACCGCCGTAAGATCCTTTTCCCGTGATTCGCCCTCGGCCGGAGTGGCCTCCCGGGCAGCCGCCGCCACACGCACATTGCTGCGCACCGCGAGCCACATGCCGATATAGCCGGTGGCCGCCGAGAATGCCGCGCCGATCAAGAAGAAGGCACTGCGTCCGGCGCGCTGCGACCAGTTATCCGCGGGCAGCAGCATGAGCAGGAAGAACACCACGACCGCGAATACGCCGAGGGTCCGCAACTGCCGTGCCAGGTAGGCATTTGCGCCTTCCTGCACCGCCGCCGCGATCTTCTTCATACTGTCGGTTCCCTCACCGGCCGCGAGCACTTGGCGGACCAGCACCGCCGCGACGGCCAGCGCCGCCAGCGCCACCACGGCGATCACCAGCACGATGCCGCGGTTGCCCGCGGTCAGTGACGGCCCGGCCAGAAAAGAGGGGGTGTCAAGCAACTGAGGGGTGTAAGGCCCCGCCATTCGTCCTCCTTGACGTTTGGCACATGGGCGCGCGGAAGCACGCTCAGGCGTCCTGAGCAAGAGATGTGGACGGATTGTAGGGAGCCCCGGTTGATCAAAACAGGGCGCCTCAAAGGGAATTCGCCGGTAGTCGCGAAGATCAAAAGGCAGACGGCGCCCGGAATTCGCCCGGACGAAGGAATGCACCGAATTCACTGACCGTCGGCAGATGATCTCTTCGTCGTACTGATCACCGCTTGATCACGCATTGATCGCCGCTGCTCAAGGACACCGTCCCGGCGGCTGGGCCGAATGGGTCACAGGAGACCTCGGAGAGAATTGAGCCGCCCGGCCGCGGCCGAACGGGTGACCCACCGCCCTCAGACGCCCCCCTGAGGGACCGTGAGGGCTCATGACGGCCCATGAGGACCCGTCAGATCGAGTCCGGATCGCAACGCATGGGAGCGGGGCGGCGGACACCCCGTGGCCCCCGCGCGGAACAGCGCGCAGGGACATGCCATGAAGACGTACAGACGCTCGGTACGGGCACGAGTACATGTACGGGTACGAGCGGGTACGGACTGCGGCAGGGCAGCCGTCGGTCCCGGTTACGAGATGGTCGCCGCCGTCGTCGTGGGCCAGCTCATGCGGATCATGCCGCCCTCTTCACCGGCGGTCACCTCGACGTCGTCGACCAGCCCGCTGATGACCGCGAGGCCCATCTCGTCCTCGCCCTCGGCGTCGCTCTCCGCGGCGCCCTCGGCCTCGCCGGCACCCCGGGCACCCGCCGCGGTGGGCCCGCCGGGCACGCCGTCGCCGACCTCGATCGAGAACTTCTTCTCGTCCTCGATCAGCAGCACCCGCACCGGCGACTCGATGTCATGGCTCTCGTGCAGCCCCACGGCCCGGCTGCAGGCCTCGCCAACCGCGAGCCGCACCTCGTCCAGGACGGCCTCGTCCACCCCGGCCCGCCGTGCCACGGCAGCCGCGACCAGTCGCGCGGTGCGGACATGCTCGGGAAGGGCGCTGAAACGGAGTTCGACGGTGGCCATGCCATCCCCCTCGATATGCGGGCGTGCGACGCAGGGGGCCGGACACCCGTCCGGTACCCCCCACTCCTTCCTTCCCCCGCGCCTGCCGGCGCGGGGGCCCGGCAAGCCGTCAGTCGGTGGCTGCGACGGCTTCCTCGACCGAGGTGTGAATCGGGAACACCTTGGTCAGACCGGTGATACGGAAGATCTTGAGAATGCGCTCCTGGTTGCAGACCAGGCGCAGCGAGCCCTCATGGGCGCGCACCCGCTTGAGTCCGCCGACCAGGACGCCGAGCCCAGTGGAGTCGAGGAAGTCGACACGTTCCATGTCCACCACGAGGTGGTAGCTTCCGTCGTTCACAAGCTCGACCAGCTGCTCACGCAGCTTGGGCGCGGTGTATACATCAATCTCGCCACCGACCTCGACGACCGTACGGTCGCCAACGGTCCGGGTCGACAGGGACAGGTCCACGGATCCTCCAGCACCTTGCTATCGAGCGGTCGCCCCCCTGGGGCCTCCCCACCGAAGTAGGGGCGGATCTGGCAGCCGCGATGGCATTCAATCACTTACCAGCAGGCGTGCACGACGCCCTTTGAGCATTGTCCGTCACTCCGGTGACACACTCGGTGCCGATGGCCTCCAATCGACTCCCGCCGGATGCGGGCGCGCGCCCTTCCCCAGGCATGATTCTCGAACGTCTCGCCCGGGGCGCGACCCGCGCTGCGCGCATCACTCATACGGAGCACTTGCCCCCGCGCATCGGCAGCCACACCGACTGGCCCGATCGGATCCGGCCCGAAGTGATCGACGCGATCCGTTCGTCCGGAATCGAGCGTCCCTGGGCCCACCAGGCACGGACGTCCGAACACGCATTGCGCGGCGAGTCGGTCGTGGTGGCCACCGGCACCGCCTCGGGCAAGTCCCTGGCCTATCTGGCGCCGGTCCTCTCCACGCTCCTGGACGGTGCGGAGGCGCCCAACGGCAGGGGGGCCACGGCGCTGTATCTGGCCCCGACGAAAGCCCTGGCCGCCGACCAGCGACGCGCCGTGCGCGAGCTGGCCGCCCCGCTGGGCACCGCCGTCCGGCCCGCGGTCTACGACGGCGACACCCCCGTCGAGGAGCGCGAGTGGGTCCGCCAGTACGCGAACTACGTGCTGACCAACCCCGACATGCTGCACAGCGGCATCCTGCCGGCCCACCCCCGGTGGTCCTCCTTCCTGCGCGCGCTGCGCTACGTCGTCATCGACGAGTGCCACACCTACCGCGGTGTGTTCGGCTCGCACGTCGCCCAGGTCCTCCGCCGGCTGCGCCGGGTCTGCGCCCGTTACGGCTCGGAGCCGGTCTTCCTGCTCGCCTCCGCCACGGCCGCCGAGCCGGCCCGGGCCGCGACCCGGCTCACCGGTCTGCCCGTGGTGGAGATCACCGAGGACACCTCGCCGCGCGGCGAGTTGGTCTTCGCGCTCTGGGAGCCGCCGCTGACCGAGCTGCACGGCGAACAGGGCGCCCCGGTGCGCCGCACGGCCACCGCCGAGACCGCCGATCTGCTCACCGACCTCGCCGTCCAGGGCGTGCGCACGGTCGCCTTCGTACGCTCCCGGCGCGGCGCGGAACTGATCGCGCTGATCGCCCAGGAACGGCTCGCGGAGGTCGACCGCTCGCTGCCCGCGCGGATCGCCGCCTATCGGGGCGGCTATCTGCCCGAGGAGCGCCGCGCCCTGGAACGGGCCCTGCACAGCGGGGCGCTCCTGGGCCTGGCCGCCACCACGGCGCTGGAGCTGGGCGTGGACGTCTCCGGTCTGGACGCCGTGGTCATCGCCGGCTACCCGGGAACCCGCGCGTCCCTGTGGCAGCAGGCCGGCCGGGCCGGACGGGCCGGGCAGGGCGCGCTGGCGGTGCTCGTGGCCCGCGACGACCCGCTGGACACCTATCTCGTCCACCACCCCGAGGCGCTCTTCGACCAGCCGGTCGAGTCGACCGTCCTCGACCCCGACAACCCCTACGTGCTCGCCCCGCACCTGTGCGCCGCCGCCGCCGAACTCCCGCTCACCGAGGCCGACTTCCCGCTCTTCGGTCCCGCGGCCGCAGGGCTGATGCCGCAGCTGGAGGCCGCGGCCCTGCTGCGGCGGCGGGCCACCGCCTGGCACTGGACGCGCCGCGAACGGGCCGCCGACCTCACCGACATCCGCGGCCAGGGCGGTGCGCCGGTGCAGGTCGTGGAGGCCGGCACCGGGCGGCTGCTGGGGACCGTGGACGCCGGCGCCGCGCACACCACGGTGCACGACGGCGCGGTCCACCTCCATCAGGGCCGTACGTACCTCGTGCGCCACCTCGACCTGGACGACGACGTCGCACTCGTCGAGGAGGCCAGCCCGCCGTATTCCACGACGGCCCGCGACACCACGGCCATCTCCATCCTGGAGACCGACACCGAGGTCCCCTGGGGGGACGCCCGGCTGTGCTTCGGCTCCGTGGAGGTCACCAACCAGGTCGTGTCCTACCTGCGCCGCAAGCTCATCACCGGCGAGGTCCTGGGCGAGACCAAGCTCGATCTGCCGCCGCGCACGCTGCGTACCCGCGCGGTGTGGTGGACGGTCACCGAGGACCAGCTCGACGCCGCCCGCGTCGGCCCCCGGCAGCTCGGCGGCGCGCTGCACGCCGCGGAGCACGCCTCCATCGGCATGCTGCCGCTCTTCGCCACCTGCGACCGCTGGGACATCGGCGGGGTGTCCGTCCCGCTGCATCCGGACACCCTGCTGCCGACGGTGTTCGTCTACGACGGCCACCCGGGCGGCGCGGGCTTCGCCGAACGCGCCTTCCACACGGCCGCCGACTGGCTCACCGCCACCCGCAGCGCGATCGCCGCGTGCGAGTGCGAGGCCGGCTGCCCCTCCTGCATCCAGTCCCCCAAATGCGGCAACGGCAACGACCCCCTCCACAAACGCGGCGCCATCCGCCTCCTCGCCGAGCTCCTCCGCGGCGCCCCGAAAACCCCCGCCTGAGCCACCGGCCGGGAGCGACGGGTGGTTGGCCCCACGTGGTCGGCTGCGGCGCCGTGCCTGTTGCTCGCCGTTGCGCTGGGTGCCCCTCCCACGTGGCCGTCTGCGGGCCGTGAGCGCTGTTCGCCGTTGCGCCTGCGGCGGGCGGTGGGTGTCGGGTGCGGCGCCAGCCCTACGGACTTCGTCCTCCGGTCTGTCCCCTCCCGTGGTGGGTGGAAAGAGGCCGGTGGGGGTGCACGTATGCGGGCGCCCGTGCTGGCCGGCGGTAAGCGGGTGGTCCGCGTGCCGTCCCGGGGGGCGGGAGCCGAGTGCGTGTGCCGTCCGAGGGGGAGGACGGTGCGTGTGCCGTCCGGTGGGCGTTGGGCGTCCTTGTGCTGTCGTACGAGCGGCCGCCGGGCCCGTATACCCGCCGGGCCGGCCACGGGCCTCCTGGACCGCCGTACGGGCCGGGGACGGCTCTTGTGGCGCCGGGCCGGGCAAGAGGCGTCCCTTGCGGCGGCGTACCGGCAGGGGAGGCCCGTTGCGCCTCCGTATGGGCAGAGGACAGCCCTTGCGCCTACCTACGGGCAGTGGGCGTCTCTTGTGCTGCCGGTCCGGCGCGGGCCCGTGACTGGGTGGTGAAGGGCCCGCTGCCGGCTTCCACCGAGACGTCCGCGACCGGGCCGGAGACCGCGCAGCGCACCAGCCGCGTGTACTGCGCAGCCGCCACCCGGCCCGCCGCCGCGCAGGCAGCGGCCGGACCCCGTACGGCTCGGTCCGCGGCCGCCAGCGCGGCCAGGTCGGCGGCCCCGCCCGCCCGGTGGCGTGCCGTGACGGCCTGGCCCAGTCCCATCAGGGCCAGGAAGACCGCGCACAGCGCCGCGGCGGCGAAGACCGTCCAGACCGTCGCCGAGCCCTCATCGCCCCACTGTTTCCTCCGCAAGAGCCACCGCCTCCCCTCCGACGCGTACCGTCAGCTCCCCGACACCGGGCAGTGCGGCCTCGACCCGTACCCGCACCAGATCGCCCTCCCGGGCCAGCGCCACCCGCGCGCCCCGGGGCGCCACGCGCCGGGCGGCGGCGAGCACCGCCGTCCGCGGTTCCGACCGCGCAGCAGCCCTCGCCCCGGCCCGCGCCGCGTCCACGCACTCGATACGGGCACAGGCGGCCATCAGGCCCCAGATCAGCACCGCCACGACCACCACCAGCACCGGCAGCACCAGAGCCGTCTCCGCGGTCACAGAGCCGGCGTCGCGCACCCTCCGCGGGGCCGCGCGGGCCCCGCGGAGCGGCCTTCCGTCGTCACGACGGTGCATGGAGCGCCTGCTCGATCAATGACCGCAACGCCGCACGCACGGTCCCGCTCGTGATGAGCCGGTAGAACACCACGGCCAGTGCACAGGCCGCGAGCGTGACGATCGCGTACTCGGCCGTCGCCATCCCACGGTCGTCGGCCGCCATCCCGCGCAGCCGCTTCCTCCATCGCCGGAACATTCCAACCCCCGTTCCCCGGCCGCCTCCCGGCCGGTTCGTTGTCGTCGTTGTCTGGGTCGTGTGGTTGCTTGGGTTGTTGTCGTGCTGTCGCTGTCGTTGCCGTTGTCGTTGTCGTATTCGTTGCTTGGGTTGTTGTCGTTGGTTGGCTGCGCCTTCTCGTGTCGGCGCTTCGTGCCATCCCTTGTGGAGGGCCCTTGTGGTCAGCCCTTGTTGTCAGTCCTTGTGGTCAGTCCTCGCAGTCAGTTGCGCCCCAGCAGGCCGTCCGCCAGACCGATGAGCACCGGGGCCACGCCGAGCAGGAGGAACGCCGGGAGGAAGCACCCGGCCAGCGGGAGAGTGACCAGCACGCCGGCCCGCCGGGCCCGTGCGGCCGCGGCTCTGTCCCGTTCGGCGCGTAGGGCAGCGGCGATCCGGGACGCGGACTCCACCGCCGGCACGCCGGATATCCCGGCGCGCTCCATACAGCGGGCGAGTTCCGCGGCGCCGGGCAGTGCGGCCAACCGCCGCCATGCGGCGGCCGGTTCGCCTCCCAGTCGCAGCTCCGCCGCCACTTGCCGCAGCCGTTCGGCCACCGGTCCGTCGAGGGACCGCCCGACCGCTTCGGCTGCTTCGCGTGGACCGGCTCCGGCCGCCAGGCAGGCGGCCAACAGATCGGCGGCCGGCGCCAGTTGCCGGTGCACCTCCTCGGCCGCCGACCGTGCGGCCTGGGCCTCCTGGTGGCGCGTCAGCCTGCGGTGCGCGACGAACCCTGCGACGAGACCCGCCAGGACGCCGGCCGCCCCGCCGATGAGGAGGGCCACGAAGACCGCCGCTCCCAGGGGCCCGGCCCATCTCGCCGGCCCGCCGGCTCCCCCTGGACGGTCCCAGGCCGTCGCTCGCGTACGACCTGCGCGCCATCCGGGTCCCGGGAGCCGGCTCGATCCGCCGGGCCCGCCACCACCGCCGCGGCCGCCGTCCGCGGCCGGCCCATGGCCCAGGACGGCCGCCGCCCGTCTCCGCACGGCCCGCCGCCGGCGCACCCCGTCCAGCACCACCATTGCTGCCACCGCCGCCACCGCCACCGCACACAGCAGCACCGTGGCGACGGGCGACCCGGCGGCCACCGTCATCCCCACCCTGTGGACAACTTTCACCACGTCGACCCCGGCACCCATCACCGCGCTCACCACATGTCCCTTCTGCATACTTTCCGTACGCCCGCGCCTTCGTTCCGCACTTCCGCACCTCGCGTGCCTGGCGTGCCTCCCGCGCCTTCCGTGCCTTGCGCGTCGCCCGCCCCTTCCGCGTCGTCCGTTCCTCGCGCGCCTCGCACGCCCTTCATGCCGCCCGTGCCTTCCGCTTCCGCGACGATCCGGGTCGTCCACACCACCCCGCCCCACTCCAGGAGCCCACCGAGCACCAGGCAGCCCCAGCCGGCCGGGGAGTGCAGCAGCACTCGCAGGGGGTCGGCGCCCAGTGCGGTGCCCATCAGGAGGCCGCCCACCGGGAGCAGCGCCAGCATCAGTGCGGTCGCCCGGGGCCCGGCCAACTGGGCCCGCAGGTCCTCGCGCAGTTCCCGGCGGACGCGGAGTCCGGCCGCGATCCGCTCCAGACCGGCGGCCAGGCCCGCACCGCCCTCGACCGCCACCTGCCAGCACGCCGCCACCGCGGTGAGCCCCTCGGCCCCGGGCTGCCGCGCCGCGGCCCGTAGCGCGCGGGGCACGTCCCCGCCGTAGCGCGCGGCCGCGGCCGCCGCCCGGCCCGCCGGGCCCAGCGCCGGTGGTCCCCCCGCGGCGTACAGCGCCTGGGCCGGCTGCCGGCCGGCCCGCAGCTCCCCCGCCACCGCCGCGCACAGCCCGATCACCTCGGCGGTGCGCCGCTCGCGCGCCCGTTCCGCCCGACGGCCGGCGAGCCACCGCCGAACGAGGTACCCCGCCACCGGTGCCGCGAGCACCGGCAGCACGGACCCGCCCAGTACGCCCAGCGCCAGCCCGGCCGGCAGGCACCACAGCTCCCGGCCGAGGTCGGCCCGGCGCCCGAGGCGCCAGCGCCGCTCCCCGTCGGTCACCCGTCCCGCGCACCACGCCCGTACCTCCTCCCCCAGCCGCGGGGCCCGCCCCCGGGCCGCCCGGTCGTCCGCATCGCCTCCGAGGACCGCCCGGGCCCGCCGCCGTACGTCCTCCCGTCTCCCGGCCGCCAGCCGGGCCGCGGCCCCCGCACACACCACCGCGCCCACCAGCGCCACCGCGGCGCCGTTCATGACCACTCGCCCCCGCCGCGCTCGCACAGGCGGCTCAACCGTCCCCACCCCTGGGCCGGTTGGAAGCCGTCCGGGCTCCAGACAGCCGCCGGGACGGTCACCACACAGCCGTCGGGATTGCGCTCAAGGACGTGCACCTCCGCGATCCGGCGGCGGCCGGTCCGGTCGCGTACGAGGTGGAGGACGACGGACAGCGCGGCCGCCAACTGGCTGTGCAGGGCGGCCCGGTCCAGGCCCGCGGTCGAGCCGAGGGCCTCCAGGCGCGCGGGGACGTCGCAGGCGGCGTTGGCATGGACCGTGCCGCAGCCGCCCTCATGGCCCGTATTGAGGGCGGCCAGCAGGTCCGTGACCTCCGGGCCCCGCACCTCGCCCACCACCAGCCGGTCCGGCCGCATCCGGAGCGCCTGGCGTACGAGGTCCCGCAGTGTCACCCGCCCGCCATTAGGAACAGTTCGCCTGTCTCAGCCGCCCAGCCGTCTCAGTGGGGCGGAGAACCAGCGTTCCGTCTGTTCGCCCTGTGAGCCGCGGATGTGTCTCAGAGACCTGGACGCACTGTTATGTGTTCGTGACCATTCGTCCACGCTCGCCGGCTGCTGACGACCGCCGCACGGCCGAAGGGCTGGCCGGAAGCCCGATCCGCAGATAACGGGCAGGGCAACTATGCAGCGTCGTCCTAAATGATTACGAGAGCACCAAGATGCTCAAACGAGGGCACGCAACTAAGCTCGAACTGCCGAGAGACGAGCCGACCGGGGAGGTCACGGTGACCACCCAACATTTAACAGTCGCGCCACTACACGGCGCAGGCCCATCCACTATAGAGCGGATTCTTCTGGATGAGGCGGTTACCTCTGCAATAGAAAGTAGCGACCTCCAGCCCGAGGCGAGTTCTTCGTCGGCGGACGAACTCCGAACGCAATACAGTACCTTGCTGGCCGCAACACAAATGCAGCGCACAGAATTTAATAATGCATTAATAGAGAAGAGTGAAAGCCGACGGTCCACCATCAGGACCTTGGGCGTCTACACATCTTCATTGTTCGCGATTACCGCCCTACTAGTCGCAGTTGCACTGTTCTTCCTCGGGGCCTCCTCGTACCTACCGTTCAAGTATGATCGCCTGACCGTGGCAATTACATGCCTACTTCTCGCAATTTTGCTCGCATCCCTAGCTTCTCTGCTGGAGATTCCCTCGAGAAGGAGAAGGGAGCAGGCAAACACACGTTTTCAAGTGGCATCTGACCTCTTCGCACAGAGCCTCAACACAGAAGCCAAAGGAGTGTTGTCATCAATAATAAATGAACGACATGAACGCGACAGAAGACGCGTACCAGTATTGGAGAATCCGCGGGCTCCGAGATTGGTTGAGCTGGAATCGCCGGACACTCTGGTGTCAGAATCTGTCGCCCGAATTACAAATTTCGTGCGAGACCACGATGCATCAGCCATCGGGCTTAGCGGACCACGAGGCGTCGGCAAGACTACAGTGATGCAGCATGTTTGCAACAACCCTCCAGAGAGATGTTTGGGAGTATACATTCCCACGCCGGTGGAATACACGGCGGCTGATTTCATTCGGTTGCTGCATGGCCAGGTGGCGCAAGCTATCCTCGACGACCGCAAAGCAGGACGCGGCCCCGAAATGAGCCGCTACTGGCAAAAGGCCCTCCTCCGCGCAATACTCGGCATGGCGATCGCCTTTCTTGGCGTCTTGATAGTTTTTCTGAACCACATACCTTCCACCAATCTCAATCAGAGGGTCACAACGTCGGACGTACTTGGCGTACTCATGGCGCTTTTTGGCCTAGTCCTCTACCTAGGTAGCGCTTTTGCAAGCATGAATAGTTTCGCGAGTCGCCTGCTAGCTTCCCTCGCCGGCCGTCCACCGCAGCGTGAAGGGAAAGAGGTGATGTTGGCACGTAGGGCGCTGAGGTCCCTTACCTACAGCACGAAGGAGCAGCATGGTTTGAAGAATACTCTGAAGTTCAGCGGCTTCTTCACAATGGAGGACCAAGACCAACTAGAACTGACCGAGAGGGAGCAAACACACCCAGAAAGGGTGCGAGATTTCAAGGCTTTTACGCTGAGCTATCATAAAGTGAGTGACCGGAGCATCATCGTCGCACTGGACGAACTGGATAAATTGGAGTCCACGGAAAGCGCCTTGGCTTTCATTAACGGAATAAAAGACTTGCTACACGGGCCGAACACCCACTTTATCGTTTCCGTGTCCGAAGATGCTCTTCACAGCTTCGCCTTGAGAGGCATCCCCCTCAGAGACGCATTTGATTCTTCCTTCGACCTCATAGTTCCGGTGCGCCGATTTAATGTAAGCGAATCCAGAGAACTGTTGAATCGCAGGATCATACATTTCCCCGACGAACTGATTCTCTACTGCCACGCTGTAAGCGGTGGCCTGCCGAGAGATCTTATTCGATCGGCGCGTCAATGCGTTGACGTAAGACGTTCAGAAGGAGTGGAAATCACCGTGCCGGAAGTCGTCTTCCGGGTTACCCAGCAGCAGAGTCTGTCCGTTGCCGAGGCATTGGTGGCCAAAGCAGATGAGACATGCATTGGGCTCGTCAGGCCGGGCCTGGCGGCAGTGTCAGCACTCAATTCGGCTAGTGACATGAGAAGCCTACTCGTAGCGCTAGAAGACGGGGCGCAACGATTCTCTTCATTTACCGATGAAACGCACACCCTGGGACAGAACGTTGCCCCATATTTCAATTGCTTGGCCACAGCGGGCTCATATTTTTCACAACAATGGACCGGAGAGAGATGGCAACGAGAAAAGGTGTACGGCAACTGTGAAGCGATCACGGAAGGGATTGCAAGCGCCATATCAGCCCTGAACGTCGAGCCCCGCGAATCGCTGATGCGACTTTCTGCAGCACGCAAACTTATCGGGTCCAAGACACTGCGGAGATCCCACAAAAGGACGTCGTCCCGGGTGGGCGGAGTGGGCCTTTTCCGCCTCCGCCATTGATTGCAGCGCCTTATCGCGCCGAGATATTTGGCCTGGACGTTGCTGACGCGAGTGGCCCATCAACGACAGAGAGTGGGCGCAACCGCGAAATCCTGACACGGAGCACGATCGAGCGAGACCAGACAGTGCTTAGATAAGCACTGTTGTTAGGGGCTCACCCAGGCCCGGCGACCCTGGCTGGCACAACTCTTGCGGATACACCGAATTGCCCGAAGTGCTCTCAGTGCTTCACAGCCACCTCACTCGCTCGACGCGCGCGTCAGCTGCAGGGTCCCATGATCAGGACGCCCTCGCGTGCCAAAAGAGGAGGATGCGGTCCTCTTGCGCTGATGGGTGCCCCGGCCTGCACTACATTCAGCCGAAGCTGTTCACCGCCTGCGCGATCACCGTCATCCCCCCTTCTCTCCCCTGTCCTCTAGGACCTGGACATCAGGGCGGAAGAGCAGTGCGGTCAACGCTCTCATGGCCCTCGGCCCCATCGCCCTGGCCGCGGAACTCGGGTCCTAGACGGACTGGCGGTCCTGGTCGCGTCGGCCGGCGGCCTGGTTCATCGCCTCGTCGACCAGGCTGGGCGTCGGCATGCTCATTGAGGGACGTGCACGAGACGTCCGCGGGGCGCGACCGCGGCCATCGTGATTGGCGCCCGGGTTTTGATCATCTGGTCCAGGATGCCCTCTCTGCCAAACTCGGGCTCACCAGCGACGAGATGAACCGGCTCCTGTTCGGTCTCACCCTCATGGCCTTCGAGGGCGAGGGTCGACACGTCGCCTCTGCTGCGACGCGCAGCCTGTCCATCGTTCCCTGAGGAAGCCCCCATGGCCGTGGGAGGGCCGTGCCACGGGATCGGCGCCCTCAGGGGCAAAGCCCCGTGGGGTTGTCGGGGTGCTGATCGATCCAGTCCAGTCCCGCAGGGTCAAGGTGGTGGCGGGCTCGGGTGACGGCCACGTAGGCCAGGCGGGCTTCCGATTCGTTGATGGGGCTGGATACGGGACGGCCGGTGGCGTCAACTTCGTCGGTGTCGGGGGGCGGCGTGAAGTCGGGCGCGATGCGGACATGGGCCCATTCCCGGCCTTTGGCTTTGTGGGCGGTGGATACGGTGACCTGCGCCTTGTCTTCCGGGACGAGGCGGTCGACGGCGTGGAGGATGGCGTCGGGGCCGTGTTCGTCTACGAGGTTGGCGAAGGGCTGCAGGTCTGCGCCGGCAGGGTCGAGTTCGGCGTAGTCGCGCAGTTCGTTCCAGGTGGTGAATAGCAGGAGTTCAGGATGGTGGGTGCGTCGTCCACCGATGAGGTCGCGGGCAGCCTGAGCCAGGGCACGTAGTGCTTCCCCTCCGCCGACCAGTGCCGTTGCAGTGCCGACGTTAAGGAGCGCGAGGATCTCAGTGACGGCTCCGATGTTGGTACGGCACAGGACCGCGTCTGGGCGCTCCGTGCGCGGACCGACGGTGGTGGGGATGTCGGGAGTTCCGGTGAGTTGGATAGGGGCCCCGCTGAGGGTGAGCCAGCGGTTGGCTTCGGCGGCGAGTTTGGGACCAAAGCGGAAGGAGCGGGTGAGGGTGAGGTGGTGGCCGGTGAAGCCGGTCATGACGTCGCGGGCTCCTCGCCAGCCGTAGATGGCCTGCGCGGAGTCGCCGACCATGACGATCTGGGTGTGGTCCCTTTGGGCCAGGACGATCTGTTCCAGGACGGGGTTGGTGTCCTGGGCCTCGTCCAACAGCAGGAAGTCGCCGTGCAGTACGGGTTCGGTCAGGGCCCACATCTTCAGGTAGTGGTCGTGCTCGAAGCGCACCGTGCCCGCGTTGGGGCCCTGCAGGTCGTCCCATGCCTTTGCGGCATACGGCAGCAGAAGATCGGCAAGCTCCGCCTGTGCATCTTCAGTGTCGATGCCGCGCAGGGGCGGGACGTGGTGCGGGGCGAGTTCGGTGTCGGCGGACTGGCAGTAGCGGGTGACCGTCCGCAGCACCGTATTGGACAGGGTGGCAGGCATGAGATCACGCCCGTTGATCCGGGCGGGGGTGTTCAGGCCCAGGTCCTGTCCGACCCTCCAGCCCGGTCTGCGGGGGCTATTGAGGCGATCGCGATACCGGTGGCCGAGGGCGGCGTACGCCAAGGAGTGAGCGGTCTTGCACTGCACCGATGCGGGGAAACGGGTGGCTGCGTCCAGAGCGATGGCGCGGTTGAAAGCGAGGTAGCGGCCGCGGCGGGCGGGCATCTGCTCGGCGAGAAAGGCAAGGGTGGACGTCTTGCCGGTGCCGGCACCGGCCTGAATGACGAGATGCTCGCTCTTACCGAACGCCTCAAGGGCGGCAACCTGTTCATCGGTGGGGGCGAAGGACATGTGAAGAGCTCTCCGGAAGCCTGACGGCCCACACCACGCTCTGGACGGGCGAAAGGGGGCCTGTTTCTTGGGGCAGATGCCGGAGTAGAAAGTGCCAGCAGACACGCCCACGGCTTATGTGCACGCCGTGGGGTCCCTTCGATCGGGTACCAAGAAGCACACAGATGTGCACCTTTCGGGCAAGAGTTCGCCAACGGCATCCCCTTCGAGGGATCAGGGGAAGGCTGGCTTAGCGTTCCGGGCGTGGGGGTTCGTGGCCGGCGCACAGCGGGTCGAGGAGCTCGCCCAGGGGGACGCTGAAGGCGTGAGCGAGGGCGTGCCAGGTGCCCAGCGTGCCGATGGTGCGACCCTGCTCGATCTCGATGAGGGTGCGGCGGGACAAGCCGCTATTGGCGGCGAGCTGGTCATAGCTCCAGCCACGCTCCGCGCGCAGGCGAGCGAGGGACTGCCGCAGCGCCGTCGGGTCGGGTTCCGGCGGCGGGAAGATCGTCACCCGACTATCCGACGGTGCACACCCCTGCCCTGGCAGTGCAGACTTCTGCCCTATTTACATGCCCGCTGAGACATCTCCACCAGGGCACAGGTCTGCACTACGGTGTCCGCGCCCGAAACCGGTCCATGAGGTGGACCGAGGTCTGCCCGATCGCACCCTGGAGGGACCGAATGCCCACTGCCCTGCCCTCACGTGCGTGGAGCGCCACGATCAGCAGTCAGGTGGGGCGACCCGTACTGACGTGCAGCGCTTGCCCCTCACCCACACACGTGACGGGCACCGCCGGGGGGTCCGAGATCCGTCGGCACCTTGCACGCCACTTGGCCGAGTGCCAACTGCCGGCACACCTTCGGGTGTGCCATTGTCGCGAGCAGTCCTGCGTATGGCACCGGCGGCAAGGGCCGTGCTCTGGCACCCTTCGGCTGCTACTTATCCGAGCGGACCACGGCCGGACCTGGCACCTCGCCGACACTTGCAACGCCTGCGCCGCCACAATCCCCCACGCCGCGACCGTTCCAGAACCCCCAACCCCCACCAGCACCACTGCCCCTGAGGGGCAGGCTCCCAGCGGCAGAGTCACAGCGAATGCCCCAAGCGAACACGGCGAGTGGGTCGAAGTGCCTTGAAGGGCCGCCAACGGGGCCGACCCGATACTCATCGGCATGCTGGAGAATTCCCTCGGCCAGCACTACTGGACGAAGTTCACCTGGAGCACCGACGGCACCCACCCGCCGATGATCCATGTGATGCCCGTCAAGCCCGGCCGCAGGGCTCAGGGGTGATGAGCAGGCGGTCCTCGTTCCACTTTGCGGCGGAGGCCGTGATGCCGCGCAGGCGATGCTCAAGGTCGCCAATGCTGAAGAGCTTGTTAGTGGGCTTCATCCCATGAGTGTGAGGTCGCCCACTGACAATGTCTCCGGAACGGGCAGAATGCGGGCGTCGAAGCCGCCCACCCGATCCAAACCGGATCGAAACACGCGTCCAGGGGCTGGTGAGCGAACTCCTGCCCAAATAGAACTGACCATCCCAGAAATCCGCTTTTGCGCGTCGGCCGGGCACTTGCCCGGCCGACGCGCTGTTGGGGGGCGTCAGCGAATCGCCTGGATGATCCGCTGGCGAAGGCGTTCGTCACCGATGTAGTCGATCTCGCGCCAAGCGGCGTCGGAGACCTCTTCGGTCTGCAGTTCGCCGATGTCGGCGGTGGTGCGGAAGAGGAAACGGAAGTCGAAGTGCTGGTGGGCGGGCTCTTTCTTGGCGGGGTTGGCGTCGATGGGGTGAACGTCAACGTGGAGCGGGGTCTCGCCATGCGGGGTGACTACGTGAGGCGGGATGCCGGTTTCCTCGGCGAGCTCGCGGCCGGCGGCCTGCAGAAGTGTGCTGTCGGAGGGCTCCAAGTGGCCTCCGGGCAGCAGCCATTTGCCGGTGGCGAGGTGGTGGATGTGCAGGACACGACCGTCGGCTCCGATGAGGATCGCGCCGGCGGTGACGTGTCCGGGCAGGGTCTTGCGGCTGGTGAGGTCGTCACCGTCGTCGAGGAGGCCGAGGACGACGGCGAGTTCGCCCTTGTTCTCGGGGTGCTGGTCGAGGTAGGCGGTGGTGGTGGTTCGGATGTGGTCTGCCGTGATGGCCATGGTGATCACCTGTTGAAGTAGGACAGCCAGGTCGCCGCAATAGCGGCTCGGTCGGCCGCGGGGGCCTCGTGCAGGCCGGGGGCCAGGTCCCCGCGGGTGAGCATCCTGATCGCGGCGAGGATCTCGGCCTGGACCAGGAAGATGAACGGCCCAACGCTGGCGCCATGCAGGAAGTTCACGGCATTGCCGCCGTTCGCCAGATAGAAGTAGTGGCCGGTGGTCTGGTAGCGGGTGACGTGGTCCCCGACGGTGGTGCGGGTGTAGACGTCCGGCAGGCTGTCCAGTTCCAGTTCGTCCTCGCTTGAGGTGACGGTGGCGACGTAGGCGCCGTTGCGCAGGTGGGGGAAGTCCTCGCCGTGCAGGGAGACCGCGCCGGTCGCGCAGAGCACCAGGCCGGCCCCCTTGAGTGCGTCCTCGCGGTCGCGGGCGACGGTGAAGCCCTGGGACAGGGCCTGTGTGCGGCGGACGGGGTCGATGTCGTGGACGGTGACCTGGACTCCTTTGGCGTGCAGAAGGCGGGCGATGGAGCTGCCGAGTTTGCCGAAGCCGATCACCAGCGCGGGGCGGCCGTGGAGGATGTCGCCGCGTCCGCGCATGACGGCCTCCGTGGAGAAGACCACGGACTGCCCGACCAGGAAGTCCTCGGGGTCCTTGAGCGGTGAGCGGGCGACCGAGATGACCGGGCAGGGCAGCTTGTCGAGGTCCTCGTAGCGGCGGTGGCCGTTCTCGGTGTCCTCGATCACTCCGAGGATCTGCCCTGAGAAGCGGCTGTGCAGCTCGGCGAGGGCGGGGGCGAAGTAGCCGCCGACGTCCAGCAGCATGACGGGCTCGCCGCCAGCGCGGGACTCGAAGTAGTCCATCGCGGCGTCGGGGTCGGCGAACAACTCACGGGAGAGCGTATCGACCGGGATGGTTTGCTCGACCTCGCGCTGGGCGGCGGGGGTGATGGACTTCGGCTTGGGCAGCACCGCCCGCAGGCGGCTCAGCGCGGCGACCGCGCGGACGAAGCCGGGCCGCTCGGGCAGTAGGTGGGTCACGAGGAACGAGGTGACCTGGTCGATGGGGGCGAACTGGGCGGCGATCTTGGCGAAGTAGGCGTCCAATCGGGCGCGTTCGAAGGTTTCCATGGCCGTTCCCTCTCGTCGATGAGTCAGGGCAGTGCATGGGTGGCTGGGGATGTTCAGGCAGGGCGGGCGAGGCCGAGCAGGAGGCGGCCGGAGGCGAGGCCGGCATCGAGGTAGGCGTCGACGCGGGCGAGGTCGGCGCTTCGCGGCAGAGGGTCCAGGCCGACCACGATGACGGCCTGCCCGTGGTCGCGGACGTGCTGGGTCCAGCCGGGGCGGACCGGCAGCCGGGTGCTGAAGCGGCTGCCGTGAAACCGCAGCAGCACCGTGGTGGTGCCCACGATCAGCAGACGTTCCCCGAGGTCAGGAACAAGGTCCTGCGGTTCGGCCAAGCCACCCAGGGATGCGGAGAGACGTCGCATGCGGGCCTCTATGGCATCGGCGGTGTCGTGTTTGGTGTGACCAGGTGGGTGGGTGAGGAGGACGTGCGCGATGTCGGTGTCGTCCGGGTCGACGCCGAGCCAGGTCCATGCGCCCAGGGTGGCCAGCAGGCCGGGGCCGGGGCCCGCGGCGGTCAGCGGGGTGCAGGCGGTCAGCATGGTGCCCCCTGGGTGGCCGGGGCGGTCTTGAAGCGTGACCAGACGACCTTGCCCGTCACTCCGCGGTCCTCGATGCCCCAGTCATCGGAGAGCATGGCGACGATGTGCAGCCCGCGGCCGGAGACGTCGTCGTTGGTGGGGCGACGGCGCCGGGGGCGGCGGGGGCTGGAGTCGTGGACCTCGACGCGGACGACGTCGTCCTCAGCGTTCATCGTGACGTGGAAGCCGTGGCCGCATCGTGTGCCATGTGCGAGGGCGTTGGTGGCCAGCTCGGAGACACAGATGCGGACGTCGTCGGCCCGTCCCTCCAGGTCCCAAGCGGCCAGGGTGCGCAGGACGAAGTCACGGGCCTGACCCACGGATTCGGGGACAGGGTCAAAGAATCTCTTGATGGCATCGGGCATGGCGAGCCTCATGTCTCGGCGTCCAGGGCAGGGGCAGAGCTGGGATTGCGGCGACGAGAGCGTTCGGGCGGCCGGCGAGTCGTCTTGCTGCCGCGGACGAGCATCAGCCGCCCTCCGGAACCGGTGATCTGCCGTCGCCGCTCGGCGGCTATCGACTTGGGTCCCAGGTGGGAGTCGGAGGGCAGGACCACTCCGTAGACATCCGGCATGTCGAGCACGTCCAGCAGCCCGGTGAACGCCGCACTGTGGGCGCACGTGGCGCTTCCTCGCTCGATGAAGACCGCACCCAGCACCAGCTCGTGGCTGCGGCAGTATTCCGCCAAGACCCCGGCCAGGGCCGTCTGCCGAGCGGCGGAGCTCTTGGCGAGCCGGAGAAAGCCATAGACGACCGGGCCGTTCACCGGGCGATGCTCCGTGAGGGGTTCCATATGCAGGTCCGTCCAAAGGATCAAAAGGGGCGGAAGACGTGGCCCGACAGGATCCGGGCCGACGCTTCGAGAGTGGCCCTGCTCCAACCCCCGGGAAATGACCCACTGTTGTACTTCCGTTGCACTTGCGTGCCCCCTCCCGCCTGCAGCGTGCTTCGATGCTGTGCGGAAGGGAGCGACGCGTGGCGACCGTGCACCACTGGACCGGCCTGGAGGCCCATGCCCTGCGGCTCGCGCTGCGGATGAGCGTCAGGGGCTTCGCCCAGCACCTCGGAGTCGCTCAGCGCACTGTTGCCAAGTGGGACCAGCTCCGTGAGTCCACCGAGCCGAGACCCGACACCCAGGCGATCTTGGACACCGCACTGGCCCGTGCGGACGCCGCGGTGCATCTGCGGTTCGAGACACTGCTGTCCGAGACCGGCCGCCCGGCGGCCGGGCCGGGACGGCGGGTGACGGCATCCGGCCCGAGGTCCTGGGAGTACGAGTCCTGGACCGATGACCTGGACCGGGTCGTGGTCGCGCTGTCCCGCCAGAGCTTCGCGTTCGCCGACAACCTGCTGGGCCGCTGGCTGGCCCGTTTCAAGCCAGCCGAGCTGGACGACAAGGGCCTGTATCTGTTCGCCCGCTCAACAGCCCTGCTCGGCGATCTCCAGCGCGACCAGGGCGCCGTGCTGGGACCGCTGTCAGCCCAGCACGCGTATGTCGGCGCCCGCTCAGCGTTCACCCAGCTCGACATCCCCCGCCGCATCGCCCAGCTCGACCTGTCACTAGCCGTGGTCGCCGAGATGTCCGGCAAGCTGGAAATCGCCGCCCGCCACTACGAAACCCTCGCCGTGGACGACCGGCTCTCCCGCCGAGACCGGGCCAGGGCCCGCCTGTGGGTGGGAACCGCGCTGAGCAAGGACGGCAACCACGACTATGCCGCCCGCGTCATGCTCGCCGCGACCCGCGACTTCGAGGACCTGTCCGAGCCCGAAGACTGGTCCGTCGCCCACCAGAAACTCGCCCTCGCCCACCGCGGCGCCGGCGACCTCACCAAAGCCCTCCACTTCATCGACATCGCCCGAACCACCGGCACGACCGACTCACCGATGCAACGCGTTCGCCTGGACACCGCCCACGGACACATCCTGCTCTCCGACCCGGCCACCCGGGATGATGGACTGCACGTCCTCGACCACGCCGCGAAGACGGCCGCGCAATACGGCATGAGCCACCAACTCCGCAGCATCGAGGGCATCCGGACCACGATCCAGGGGACACCGCGTCCCCGGCGACGGTGACCAGGGAGAGAAGCGAGTGACGGACAACCAACGGGCCATCACCGACGACCAGCGCCAGCGGGCCAAGCTGATCTGGGGCTACCACCAGATGAGCCACGAGGTGCGGCCGGTCGACGCCGCGATCGGCCTGGGCAGCCACGACCTCGGCGTCCCCGCCTTCTGCTCCGAGCTGTATCGAGCCGGGCTGTTCCCAACGCTGGTCTTCACCGGCGGTCCCAACCCCACCGCCCCGGAACGATTCCCCCGCGGAGAGGCCGTGCACTTCCGCGAGCACGCCATCGACCTCGGCGTCCCCGCCGAAGCAATCCTGCTGGAGCCCACGGCTCGCAACACAGGCCAGAACCTCACCTTCTCCCGCGACGTCCTGGCCGCCGCCGGGATCATCCCCCAGACCGTGCTGCTGGCCTCCATGCCCTATATGGAGCGACGCGCATTCGCCACCGCCCGCAAAGTGTGGCCCGAGGTCGAGGTCATCTGCGCCTCGGCGCCACTGGAGTTCGACGACTACCTCAAGACGATCGGCGACGACAAGCACGTCGTTGACCAGCTCGTCGGCGACCTCCAGAGGGTGATCGAGTATCCGAAGCTCGGATTCGCCATCGAGCAGGAGGTCCCGGAGGACGTGCATGGCGCGTACGAATCCCTCATCCGCGACGGCTTCACCAGCCGGCTCCTCGACTCCTGACCTGCCGGCCCCGGGCGGGCTGTGTGCCATCCACCAGCCCAACTTCCTGCCTCGGCTGACCACGCTGGCGAAGCTGTTCGCGGCGGACTACTGGATCGTCCTGGACGACGTGCAGTTCACCCGCCGCGACTACCAGCACCGGGCCCTCCTCCCGGCCCCTGGCGAGGCGGAGGGGCGCCGGTGGCTGACCATCCCCACCCATCTTCCCCACGGCCGCCAGACGGCCATCTGTGAAGCTCTGATCGTCGATGCCGACCTGGCCCGGCGAAAGACCGCGGGGATACTGCGGCAGACCTATCGCTCCAGCCCCCACTGGCCCGCGTTCGAGGAGGCCCTTCAGCAGGTGCTGGCCGCGTTCGACACCGGCCGGACCGCGGCCGTCGCCGAGACCTCCACCCGCGTCCTGCTGGACCTGCTCGGCTGGCAGGGGAAGATCCTCTCCAGCAGCCGACTGCCCGCCCGGCCCGGACGCTCGCAGCGGCTCGCCGACCTGGCCGCCGCGACCGGCGCCCGCGCGTATCTGTGCGGGACCGGCGGCATGAGATACCTCCAGCCGCAGCTGTTCACCACCCTCTCGATCACCGTCACCCCCTTCACCACGCCGCCACTGGGGATCTGGGCCGCGGGCCGCAGGGACAGCGCCATCACCCCCCTCATGGCGCTCGGCCCCGCTGCCCTGGCCGACGAGGTGAAGGCCGTCGCCTCCCGCGACGACCTCCACCCCGTCGCATAGACGCCGCGGCTGCTTTCCCCCCTCGAGGAAGTACAGACGGAACGTGCTCAACCGCGTACGACTTCGTGCCTGATGCCAGGCGGCATCATTCCTGTGCCGGGACCGAGGCCAGCCGTCGGCTGTTGCCGAGCTTCTTCTTCAGCGCGAGGTTCTCGTGGTAGAGGTTCGCGGTCACCGAAGCGAGGGCGTCGAGCTTGCCCTGGACCTCGGTGACCTGGGCCTTGGCCTCCCGCAACTGCTTGCGGAGCTCGGCTATGGTCTCGTCCCGCTGGACTTCGCCGGGGGTGCGGAGGACCGGGCGGGCGACCTTTGCGTCCCACTCGGCAAGTATGTCCTCGGCCCGGTGGACGGTCGCGTGGCTGACCTTGGCCTCGCGGGCGAGGTTTTCCTTGGTCAGGGACCCGTCGGTGTGCAGGGGCTCTCCGGCCAGCAGCCGGGCCATGGCCTCCCGCAGCTTGGTCTCGGTCGCAGCGGACACCGGCATCAGGCGGCTCCTCCTTCTTCTTGTTCTCTCAGTGCTCGGGTGATGCGCTGGACGTCGGCGAGCCGGATCAGCACGGCTTCGCGGCGCGGTGGTGCCAGGCTGCGGTCCTTGACCATGGCTGTCAGGTCTTCCTCCTCGGCAGTCCAGATGGGCGCATGCTTGCGGGTGACCACAGAGTTGCGGCAGCGTGCGGGCTGGCAGGCGCCGATCAGCGGGGCCTGGCCGCGCTGTGCTTCTGGGAGCTGGTTCTGGCACTCGGCCTGCGGGGCATCGAACATGCAATGGTTCAGGGTGCCCAGGTGCAGGTCGGGGAATTCCGCGGTCAGCAGCGAGGCTTGGAGGCGTTCGTCGGCGATCTGGGCCCGCAGTGACGGGTCGCTGTCCATCATGTCGATCACCTTGTCCAGGCCGGCATGGAGGCGAGCCGCCCCCGGCCCGACCGCCACTGCTTCGCCGTTTCGCCGGTCCTTGAGCAGTCCCACCAGCCGCCGTGCGGCGGCGGATTCCAGCTCCTGGTTGAATTCCTTGGCCCAGTTCGCGTCCATCTTTGCGTAGGCCGGGGTGAGCGAGTTTGCCAGCGCTCGCCGTGCGGCGTGCTTGAGCTGCATGCCAAGGGCGATCTCCGAGTCTGGCTGCTGCCCCGTGATGATCGACATGGTCTTGCGAAACATGTGAGGTCTCACGTGTGCCATCGGGATTTCCTGTAGACCGGTCCGGTCCCGATCGGCGTTGCTCTTCTCGATGAAGAAGTCGATGTCGCTGGCAGGGATGATGCCCCGCCGTCCGTAGGCGCGTTTTCCCTCCGCAGACTTCGGCGGGTCAAGGGAGGCGAACAGGTGCGTCGGGTGCCAGGACAGCCGCTCAAGCACCGTCAGCGCCTCGGCGACGGGTTCGATGATCCACCAGTGGCGAGACGGCTGTGCTGGATCCTTCTTGATCTTCCGTGAAACCACTGCGGGCGAGCCATAATGGCTGCCCAAAGCGCCCCGTTCGATCTCCTGAATCTCACTGTCACGCATCAGGCTTAGCCCAGCCGAGAATATGTAGCAGGCGGCTCTGACCATCCGCAGCTCATCGTCGAGGCTGTTCAGGGTGATCTCCGAACGCCATGGCCTGTGGTGCCCGTCCGGCCTTCTCACCACTGCAAATTCCGGGCAAGCTATCGGCACGTCGCGATACGTGGCCTCCCCGCCCAGTTCCACCGCCTGGCCAGAGGCCACTGCCTGCTCAATCCGTTGTCGACGACGTCGGCGATGGGCAGAGGTGCCCAGGAACACATTGCCCGACGCCGCATTCTCGAAGATCAGACGGTGCAGAACCTTGAAGCTCGGGGTTCCCACGCCGCCGCCGCGACCGCTCTTCGCCCGCACCGGCACTCGATGACTGGGGTCCGCCAACCACGCCTCGATGGCAGCATCTATGTCGGCCTGTTTGCGAATCGTCCGCCTCGGGGCGTAAGCCGTGGCGCCAACAGCAGCAGCACCCCGCGTGCTGTTGACCAGCTGGGTTCTTCCCTCAGCAACTGCGCGGAGCGCGCTCGCCCGCCGAGCCCGGTGGCGCTCACCCCGGTTCGCACCCTTCTCGGTGAACAGGTTCTTGCTCCTGCCGCCGGTTATCTGCAGGCTCAGTGTCGTCCAGACCGGAGTGCCGGCCTTCGCGCCGCCGAAGTCACGGTCGTGGACCGGAACCAGATGCGCCGAGTCTGCGAGCCATTCGTGCACCAGTCGGTCCGCATCCTCACTACTCATCGGCCCGGGCAAATCCGGCAGTGCCTCACCCTCACCCCGCTCGTCGGACAGCTTGTCTCGGAGATCGAGAATGTCGGGTGCAAAGGTGTGGATGTAGGTCCAGGCAGCCCGCAGGAGAGGCCACCAGGTCGAAGGCGGGATCGACGGTGTGGCAATACCGTCGTCGGAGGCCGTAACGGAACCTCCCAGCACGCTGTCGCTGACTTCCTTACCGGTTTGCCCCGGCCACGGGTCGTCAAAGAAGGCTGTGCCGGTAAGGATGCGGGATACGGACTGCATGCGGCGGACGGCGTGAACGTGTTTACCAAGGCCCGTTGCGCCCTCCTCGCCGGCCTGTTCGTGCAAGAAGCCCAACCATGCGTCGGATGGCCAGCTGCTGAGGTCGTCGGGCATATGGTGTTTGCGAGCCCATCTGCCCAGCTCACCGAGCAGATAAGCATCTGTCGCGGCCGTTCCCAGCGCCGTCGGACGGGGGCGGAAGATGTTGGCCTCGCGCAGGACACGGTGGGCCGGGTTGAGTACGGCGAAGGAAACCTCCCTCACCCGCAGATTCCACAAAGCATCTTCCTCGCAGAACCGGACCGACCAGCTGGCCCGAGACCGGTTGCTGGGGCGGCGAATGCACTCCCCTGACCAGGCTCGGGTCTGCCCAAAGACCGGGATATCCACCTCGGGAAGGAGGGCATGTGCCGTTCCGAAGACCGGTTCGTCGTCGCGGAAGACCTGCGAGGGCAGCGACACGGGAGCGGCACTTGCCATCATCGGTCGTACTCCGTCCGAAGTCCGAGTGGCAGATCAAGGTGAAGCCCACGGTCCGTGATCTCCTGCCGCGCGGCGGGCAACTGATCTGCGCACTCGGCGAACAGCCCCTTCAGCGCGGCTGCCTGCTTACCCCACACCGCTTGCCAGCGGGACGGGTCCAGGACCGCACGCATCCGCTCAATGTGGTCGGCGAACAACAGCAGTCGGGGCAGCTGCGAGGTGAAGATCACCGCATTGCGGCAAAGCATGCACATCGCCGGGGCGACATGACACAGCTGAGCCCCTGGAGTGTGAGGGGAATCGTAGGGATCGCGGCAGTGCGTCAGGCCCATGTCCAGCTGCCCCATGCGCATGTTGTGGGCCTGGTCAGGGTCCATGCCAACTGCCTCAGCCACCTCGGGCTCTTCGAGCCGTTGTTCGGCCTCTTCCTCGATGAACAGCGGCCTCTGGGAAACACGCTCGAATACCCATTGCTGTGCCCGGTTGACGGCCCGGCCTGCCATGACGTGGGCAGTAGTGCCGTGGGCGTAATGGTTCCGGTAGATCTCGACATGGTGGTCATCACCCGCAAGGTCGGTCACCGTGCCGCCCAGGGCGACGGCCCGCGTGGTCTTCGCGGTTTTGCGGAGGCGTCGGACGTTGTGGGGCAAGGAGATGGCCAACGGATTGCCGTTGGTGTCGCACTGTGCGTCGATCCAGTTGGAGAATCGTCGCCCGCGTTGCCTGAATCCTGCGCAAGCGGCCGTGAGCTCGCCCGTCTTCTTGGGGAGTTCAACGGCCAGGAACAACCAGGGCGTCGCCATGAACGCTTCTCGGGTCAGCGCAACGGCCGCGAACAGGCGTCGCATCAGACCGGGGACGTCCCATTCGCCGCGTCCGGGAAAGGCCAACGTCTCTGCAGCCGTCGCGTTCTCCTCCGGATCGGGACCGGGATGAAGGTCGGCGCGGATGCGGCCGGCTCGTTGCTTGCGCTGGACCAGTCGGACGCCGGCATCGGTGAGTTCGATGTCGGACATTTGCAGGTCGTGCAGTTCCTCCGGAGTGGTGTCGCTCATCTCCAGCAGCAGCAAGATCCTGAAGGGCATCAGGTCCCTCTCCGAGGGGAACAGCAGGCGTCCCACGGCGATCACCAATCCGCGGCAGTCCTTGCCCTTGCCCTCGTCGTCCAGCAGGTCCCTCAGCTCCTGCGGCCACCAGCGGCACCGGACCGGCAGGTGCTCCAGCACTGCGGCCGTCGTCAGCAAGCCGTGGCGGGCGGCCCAAACCAGGTTGGCCAGCTCGCGCCAGCCGCCATCCCGGGGATCGACGCCATGCTCCAAAAGTTCCTTCCCCCGAGCCAGGCGCTCCTCAAGTTCGCGCACTGCCCGGCGAGCGGCGTCACGCAATGTGATGCGTTCCGCGTTGGAGAACTCATCGAGTGGCTCTCCCTCGGTCTTGGGCGCCGTGGGCGGCGCCTGTGCTCGCAGCTGCAGCCTTTCGGGCACTGATTTATCCCAGGAGGCCCGCTGTTCTATCAGCAGCAGCAAGGTGCTCGCCATCTTGTAAGGCATGGGTGAATGGGAGCTGTACTCCTTCCGCAGGGCTTCCTCCCAGGCGAAGAGCACGTCCGCCAGATCGATCTGCGCGCCGTCAAGCCGCGCATCCTGGGGGGCCAGGCCCCTCCGGGGAAGTTCTTCGTCGATGAAACGTGCGAAGTGCCGCACCGGGCTCGTATAGGTCGAGCCGGCGTCCTGCAGGCCCATCCGTCGGATGTAGTCCACCGCTTCATCCGCCAATTGCGCGGCGAGGAGGGAGCACTGGTAGTCCGCCGGGTCGATCACATGCCGGGAAACCTTGCCCCGGCGCTCGCTGGTGACAACTCGCCGTCCCACGTGCTCAATTCGCCGTGCGTCTTCGCGCTTGGGCGCCGTCCGCTGCCGGGGCTTGCGCTCACCTCGGCGAGCCATCAGCCGCACCCCCGCCCACCACGTGCGCTGCATAATCGGCGTAGGTCTTGTCCCTGTCGTTCCACTCGGCGATTGCCTGGCTGACCAGCGCATTCGTGTTGCGAATGTAAACGAGATACCGCATCGTGGAAGTAATATTTCGGTGGCCTAGTAGCCGCTGCAGGATCATCAGCGGGTTGCGTGACAGGTGGTCAGCAAGGAAAGCGCCGTGCCCGCCAGCTGCCACCCGCTGAGCCTCTTCTCTCAGGACCAGCTGCGTCAGCATCTGCAGCATGTAGATCGCGAAGGTGTGGCGCGTGTCGTGGATCCGCAGCTGGGACGGCATGACGAGGTCGAGCTCATACTCCTCGATCAGAAACAGAGTCCGCCCAAGTGCTTCGGCGAAGATCTGCTCCCAGCGCTGCTTGGACGGCATCCGCCCACCCCGGCCGACGAACAGCGCCATCGGCTCCAGGCCCCGGTCCCCTTCGATGGCGGCGAGACGACGAACCTCCGCCGGCATCGCCTTGATGCGGAACGTCCGGCGCCGCCCGTGAAGCATCCCGCTCAACTTCATCTGCCGCATGTTGACGTCGTCGACGATGAACAGTTCGTCGCGACGCCGGTAGAGCGCCTTCGCCGAGGCCCGCACCGTCGCCGCCCGCTCGGTGCGGCGATACATGTCCAGCTCCCGCAGCGTTGCGTCCTGGATCGCAACCGTCCTGGGCAGCCCGTACTTGGCTATTGCCTGCAATGGCACCTCAGCCGCTGAACCGTCCCGGCGGGGCGGCCCCACCTCGATGTCGAGCAGGCAGCTGAACTCCCGCAGCCGCATCCCTGTTGTGATCGCCAACTCCGCGCCCGCACTGTTGCGCAGCGGCGACCGCCCGCGGAAGGCGGGATCTATTCGGTCGCCTGGCAGGTAGCCGCGCAGGCCCACCTGCTTGAAGAACCGCCACTGCCGATACGTCAGGTGCCGCACATCCAGCTCGGTGGTCGCCCCCCAGGCCAGAACATCCCGGCCACTGCGGCGCCGGTGATAGGGCCGCATGTCCAGCAACTTCTCCTGTACCGCCCAGTCGTAGAAGTTGTTGATCGTTGCCCGGCGCCGCTTCCAGGTTGCCGGGGCATCGGGCGCCTCCCTCAGCTCGGTGCAGTCCTCGCGGTAGGCCACCAAGTCGTCCTCAGTGGCCGACAGAAGATCGGTCGGCGGCTCCAAGTCCGCCAGGAAGTCCACCAGGTCCAGCGCGTCATACGTGTAGTCCTCCAGGGACTTCGCCTTCAGCGCCTTCGACATCTCAAAGAAGAACGAGCACAACGGCTCTACTGGCCGCATGTCCGGCCCAAGGAAGAACGGCGTACCTTCCTTCAGCGCCCCCGGCCTCTGTACGTACGCAGCGGCGTCGAGATCGACTCCCGCAGGCGCTTCGTAGAACCGGCGGACCTTGCCATGCGAAACGAAGAAGTGGTCCAACTCAACCCCCATTGAGACAACACGAGTTCATCGAACCTAACAACTTTCCCGCTCACATCAACCACTGAGGAAGGACCCTTGAGACATCTAGAGTTTCTTGCCCTAACCCGCGCCCTCCTGATTGGCGGGCCGGGTCTCCAGCCGCACCACATGGGGGTGGTCGGGGCGCAGCTCTGCCGAGTCCTCGGCCAGGACGATCCGCTCGGCCGGGCCGACCAGGCCGAGCAGCGTACTGAGGAGCGTGGTCTTGCCGGAGCCCGTACCGCCGCTGATCAGGAAGGACAGCCGGGCCGCCAGCACCGCCCGGAGCAACCGGTCGCCGCCGGGAGGGACCGTCCCGGCCGCCACCAGCTCGGCGAGCGCGAAGGCCCGGGGCCGCAGCACCCGTAAGGACAGACACGTCCCGCCGACCGCCACCGGGGGCAGGACGGCGTGCAGCCGGGTGCCGTCCGGAAGCCGGGCGTCCACCCATGGCCGGGCATCGTCCAGCCGCCGGCCGGCCACCGCCGCCAGCCGCTGGGCGAGCCGGCGGACCTCCGCGCCGTCCCGGAAGCGGACGTCCGTGCGCTCCAGGCCGGCGCCGCGGTCCACCCACACCTCGTCCGGCGCGGTGACCAGGATGTCCGTCACGTCGGGCGCGGTCAGCAGCGGCTCCAGCGGTCCGCTGCCCACCATCTCGGAGCGCAACGCCCCCACCACGCCCAGCACTTCGGTGTCCCCCAGCAGCCGCCCTTCCTCGCGCAGCGCCACCGCCACCCGGGCCGGGGTCGGCTCCGCCCCGGCTTCGGCGAGTCGTCGCCGCACCGCCTCCAGCAGGCCCTCGCCCTGTTTCACGGCCGTCCTCCGTCCGCTCCGTCCGGGCGCGCGGCCGTCGGGTCTGCGCCGCCGGGCGCCCCCTTCCGGTCCGCTCCCCGCTCCGCGGCGCCGTCCCGGCCCCCCGTCGCCCGGGACCAGAACTCCCCGCAGAAGCGCGCCAGCGGACCGCGCGCCTGGGATCCCGGTGGCAGACCGCGGGCCAGGTCCGCGAACAGGCCCAGCTCCCAGGGGAGTTCGCCGGCCAGTGGGAGATCCATGAGGCGGGCGATCTCGGCCGGGGGCAGGCCGTGTCCATGGCGGTCGGGGGTTCCGCGCGCCACCAGCCGCAGATCGCCGAGCAGGGGCTGCACCCCGGCTGCCACCCGTTGGGCCGCCGCCACCGCCCGCAGCTCCGTGGGCACCAGCAGCAGCCCGACGTCCACCTGGGACAGTGCCTCCGCCGTCGCCTCGTCGGCGCGGCGCGGCAGGTCCACCACGACGACCCCGCCGCGGCGGCGTGCCGCGGAGACGACCGCGCGCATGGCCGGCGGCGGAATGGCGATCTCGGTGCCCCGGTCCCAGCTGAGAACCCGTAGGGAGTGCAGCCGGGGCAGGGACTCCTCAAGGGCGCCGCAGGCCACCCGGCCGCGCGACTCGGCGAAGGCCGGCCAGCGCAGTCCCTTCTCCTTCTCCCCGCCCAGCAGGACGTCCAGCCCGCCGCCCAGCGGGTCGCCGTCGACGAGCATCGTGCGCCGCCCCGTCCGCGCGGCGGTGACGGCCAGCGCGGCGGCCAGGGTGCTCGCCCCGGCGCCACCGCGGCCGCCGATGACGCCCACCGTGAGGGCCGGCGGCCCGTCCCCCTCGACCGCGTCGGCGATCCGGTCGACCAGCCAGCGCTCCCCGTCGGGAAGGCCGAGGACCCGCTCGGCACCCAGGGCGACGGCCTGCCGCCAGGTCTCGGGGTCGTCGGTGCCGCGGGCCGTGAGGATCACGCCCGGGCGGCGTCCGGCACCGCGTAACCTGCCCGCGCAGTCGGCCCCGACGATCACCAGGGGCGCCGCCTCCCAGCCCCCTTTGCGGGCCGGCAGGCCGTGCGCCACTTCGGGCAGCGCGCCGGCCGCCGCACACAGCCGCAGCAGGTCGTCGAGGAGCCGTTCGTCCTCGGTGACGATCAGTGGGCCGCCCCACTCTTCGCCGGCCCGGGCCGGCCCTTCCGATGGCGTGGTTCCAGCCATGTCCCGTCCCCCCTATCGCTACGCGACTCGCACTCGCGAACTCGCGGACTTTTACGATGCAGGGATCGGGAAATCCGGGTGGATCTTGGTCCAAAACTGTGGACAACTCCGCGCCTGTGTATATCCCCGTCACCTATTCCAGCGACCGGCGGCCACTTCCGTGACGCAAGAGGGCCTCGCGAGGTACTCCAGGGACACGAGGGAGCGGCCCGTCAGAGCCTTCCTCAGAGCAGCGTGGTGACTACGGTGCGTAAGGGGAGGGAGGCGTCCCGACGGCAGGCGCCGAGCGGGCACAAAGACGGGCGGATCGGTGCCTCACGGCGGAAAAGGCCCCCGGACATGCGACGACCCCCGCCGGGGGGGAGAGCGGGGGTCGTCCCCACGGCCGACTCGGGGGGGGGAGGAGCCGGACCGGGTTAGCACGGTCGCGAACGATCCGTGACTTCCATGGTGTACCCGAGAGCCTTCTCAGGCAAACCCACGCGCCACACCTTACGCCGAATGGTGGGCCGCCTATGCTCGCCCCGTGGAAAACCACTCCGTGCCTCACTCGACGCCCCGTACTGCTGCGTTCTTCGACTTGGACAAGACCGTGATTGCTAAGTCGAGCACGCTGACCTTCAGCAAGTCGTTCTACCAAGGCGGCCTGATCAATCGGCGGGCCGTACTGCGCACTGCGTATGCCCAGTTCGTGTTCCTCGCGGGCGGTGCCGATCACGATCAGATGGAGCGGATGCGGGAATATCTCTCCTCCTTGTGCCGCGGCTGGGATGTGTCCCAGGTGCGGGAGATCGTCGCCGAGACGCTGCACGATCTGATCGACCCGATCATTTACGACGAGGCGGCCTCACTCATCGAGGAACATCACGCCGCCGGACGTGATGTCGTCATTGTCTCCACCTCGGGTGCCGAGGTCGTCGAACCGATCGGGGAACTTCTCGGTGCCGACCGGGTCGTGGCCACCCGTATGGTCGTCGGCGAGGACGGCCGATTCACCGGAGAGGTGGAGTATTACGCCTACGGTCCCACCAAGGCGGAGGCCGTCCGGGAGCTCGCCGAGTCCGAGGGCTATGACCTGGAACGCTGTTATGCGTACAGCGATTCGGCAACCGATGTCCCGATGCTGTCGGCGGTGGGTCATCCGTACGCGGTCAATCCGGACCGCGCGCTGCGCCGGGAGGCCGTCGCGCGGGGCTGGCCGGTCCTCTCCTTCAACCGCCCGGTTCCGCTCAAGCAACGGCTGCCGGCGCTGTCCATGCCGTCCCGGCCGGCGCTCGCCGCCATGGCCGCGGTGAGCGCGGCGGCCGCCACGGCCACCCTGGTCTGGTACGCGAGCCGGCGGAAAACCGCAAAGCCGCGCCTCGCCCGTATTGGCCGGCTCGGCCGCGCCGCCCGTATTGACCGCGTTTGAAGCCAAACGTAAAGATCTGTGGCCCGGGGTTCCACTTGCCCGGTACGAGTAGTACAAAGGACTTAACGGCCCGCGAGACCAAGGACATCCGAGAGGAACACCTTTAACGCAGCAAGTGGCCCACGGACCGATGCATGAATGCCGGGCACCCACGCGACGCCGACCCGTCGATTACGGGCCAGCCGCACCAGGTAACCGGACGAAGATTCCGACCTGATGGGCAAATATTCGAGCACGCCTGGTAACCCGGCAGACATGCCAGCGGCGGTACCACCGATTGGTACCGCCGCAACCCTGTGTTCGGGCCAAATCAAGCAATGCGTTCCGGAATTCCGGCTACCGGGTCGGATACCGCCGCCCTCAACGGCCGGATACCGCGCCCCCGCCGCTTATGCCGCGCCGCGCTGGAGGGCCTCACAGACCGCCGTGCTCTCCCGTACGCCGATTTCGACCGCGCGTCCGCAGTGGGCGATCCATCCGGCGACGCCCTCCGGGGTGCCCGAGACGTAGCCCTCCAGGGCCGCCACGTAGGCCGCCCGGCCCAGTTCCGCGTGTCCCACCTCGGCGGGGCAGATCGCCTTGGGGTCCAGGCCGCTGCCGACCAGCACGACCCGTTCCGCGGCCCGGGCGACCAGCCCGTTGTGCGAGGCGAACGGCCGCAGCGCCAGCAGTTCGCCGTGCACCACGGCGGCGAGCACCAGGGCCGGCGCCTCCGTGCCGGCCAGCAGCAGCCGCGACAGGCCGTCCAGCCGCCCGGCCACCTCGTCGGCATCCGGCAGCGGCAGCTCGACGAGCGGCTCGTTCACCGGCTCCCCGGCGAGCCGGGGCCGCCCCACCGTGTCGTCCGCCGCCTCCTTGCCGGCCGCCACGAGGTGGAGGCGCGCCAGCACCCGCAGCGGCGACTGCCGCCACACGCTCAGCAACTGGCCGGCCTCGGCGGTCAGCCGCAGGGCCGCGCCGACCGTCCGCGGCTCGCCCTCGACGCCGAAGTCGGTCCGGCGCCGGACCTCTTCGAGCGCCCAGTCGGCGCCCGACAGGGCCGCGGAACCGCGCGCTCCGCGCAGCGCCGCCTCGGAACTGACCTCGTTGCTGCGACGCCGCATGACCCGGTGCCCGTAGACCCGGTCGACGCCCTTGCGCACGGAGTCCACGGAGTCGGCGACTCCCGGGAGCAAGGCCAGGGTCGCGAGCGGATCGTCGCTCGCCTTCGGGGGTGCGGGGGTGGTCCCCCGGGAGTTTCCAGCCATGGGTACGACCCTACGCACCGGCAGCCCGAACCCCTCGAAGGAGTGGTCTTCTTCACGCAGGGCTCTCACTCACCGGAACTGCCGGATTACCCTTGGTGAACATGAAGATCGCTTTCGTAGGCAAGGGCGGCAGCGGCAAGACCACCCTCTCCTCCCTGTTCGTCCGCCATCTCGCCGCGGCCCGGGTTCCCGTGATCGCCGTGGACGCCGACATCAACCAGCATCTGGGTGCCGCCCTCGGCCTCGACGAGGCGGAGGCCGCCGCGCTTCCCGCGATGGGCGCCCATCTCCCGCTCATCAAGGACTATTTGCGCGGCAGCAACCCCCGGATCCCGTCCGCCGAAGCCATGATCAAGACGACCCCGCCCGGTGAGGGGTCGCGCCTCCTGCGGGTCTGCGAGGACAACCCCGTCTACGACGCGTGCGCGCGGACGGTGGAACTGGACGGCACCCCGGTCCGGCTGATGGCCACCGGGCCGTTCACCGAGTCGGACCTCGGCGTGGCCTGCTACCACTCCAAGGTCGGCGCCGTCGAACTGTGCCTGAACCACCTTGTTGACGGCCGCGAGGAGTACGTCGTGGTCGACATGACGGCCGGGTCCGACTCCTTCGCCTCCGGGATGTTCACCCGCTTCGACATGACCTTCCTGGTCGCCGAGCCAACCCGTAAGGGCGTCGCGGTCTACCGCCAGTACAAGGAGTACGCCCGGGATTTCGGGGTCCCCCTCAAGGTGGTGGGCAACAAGGTCCAGGGGCCGGACGACCTCGCGTTCCTGCGCGACGCGGCGGGCGACGACCTGCTGGTGACGGTCGGGCAGTCGGAGTGGGTGCGCGCCATGGAGAAGGGCCGCCCGGCCCGTTTCGCCTATCTGGAGCAGGCCAACCGGCGCGCCCTGGAGACGCTGCACGACACGACCGATGCGACCTACGGGCGTCGCGACTGGGAGCGCTACACGCGCCAGATGGTGCACTTCCACCTGAAGAACGCGGAGAGCTGGGGCAACGCCAAGACGGGGGTCGATCTCGCGGCCCAGGTCGACCCGGCGTTCGTCCTCTCCGAGGGGACGGCCACCCCGCAGCCGGCCTGATCGCCGGCCGGCGCGAGTCGTCGCACGGCTCGCGCCGGGCCCACCGGACCCGCCGCCCCGTTTACCGCTCTCGGCAACGCCGGAGCCGGGAGCTTCACCCGATAGAGGGGTGAATTGGGGCGAATGCCAGCAAAGTCTTCTCCGGACCTTTACACGTCATTACGCTTCGTTTACCGCTGCTTGAGAGTCACCGGACCGTCACCCACCGCGACGCCCACCGGCCGCTCGCGACCCGCCGCAGTACACCGCAGCCCACGATCGCGCCCCGCGCGACCGCGTCGCCCCGGAGGAGACGGGAATGTCGCAGATCGAGAAGTCGCCGCCGCAGCCGCCCCGCTCCCCGCACCGGGCAGCCGTCCCTCCCGAGCCGCCCCTCCAGCCCGTCCAGCCCCCGACGAAGCGGGCCGGCCGGACCGCCTGGCTCCGGGACCTCTCCGCCTCGGCCGTCGTCTTCCTGCTCGCCGTCCCGCTGTCGCTCGGCGTCGCGCTGGCCACCGGAGCCCCGCTCCAGGCCGGACTGATCGCCGCGGTCGTCGGCGGCATCGTCGCCGGACTGCTCGGCGGCGCGCCCCTTCAGGTGAGCGGCGCCGCCACCGGCCTCCTGGTGGTCACCACCGACCTCGTCCAGCGCTACGGCTGGCGGGCCACCTGCGCCATCACGGTCCTGGCCGGCCTGACCCAACTCGCCCTGGGCGCCCTGCGGGTGGCCCGGGCGACGCTGGCCGTCAGCCCGGCGATCGTGCACGGCATGCTGGCCGGCATCGGGGCCACCATCGCCATCGGGCAGCTCCATGTGGTGCTCGGCGGCCGGCCCGACAGTTCGGCGCTCGACAACGTCGCCGCCCTCCCCGGACAGCTGGCGCATCCGCACCCCACCGCGCTGCTGATCGGCGCCGTCACCGTGGCCGTACTCGCCGGCTGGGGGCGGCTGCCGGGCCGCGCCGGGCGGTGGGCGCGGGCGCTGCCGGCGCCCCTGGTCGCGGTGGCCGCGGCGACGGCGGTCGGTGCGGGGTCGGCGGTGCCGCGCGTGGCGCTGCCGTCCTGGCAGGTGCCCACGCTCCCGGTGCTGCCGGAGGCGTCCGTTCCGGCCCTGGCCGCCGCAGTGCTGACCGTCACCTTCGTCGCCAGCATGGAGTCGCTGCTGTCCGCCGTGGCCGTGGACCGGCTCGCCGCCGAGCGGCCCGGGGCCCCCACCGGCCGCCTGGCCCTCAACCGCGAACTGGCCGCCCAGGGGGCGGCCAACGCCGTCTCCGGCCTGCTGGGCGGGCTGCCCGTCTCCGGGGGTGCGATCCGCGGCTCGGCCAACGTACGGGCCGGCGCCGCCACCCGCCGCGCCACCGTGCTGCACGGCGTGTGGGTGCTGCTGTGCGCCGGCCTGGCGGCGGCCGCCCTGGAGCTCATCCCGCTGGCCGCACTGGCCGCCCTGGTGATGGTGGTCGGCGTACGGATGGTGAGCTTCGCGCACATCCGGCACGTACAGCGGCACCGCGAATTCCCGGTCTACGCCGCCACGTTGGGCGGTGTGGTGCTGCTCGGTGTCCTCCAGGGCGTGCTGACCGGGATCGCCGTCGCGGCCTTCCTCGCGCTGCGCCGGCTGACCCACACGCGCGTCACCGTCACGAAGGAGGACGAGGGCTACCGGGTCCGCATCAGCGGCCAGTTGACGTTCCTGGCGGTGCCGCGGCTGACCCGGGCGCTGGCGCTGGTCCCGGCCCACACCGATGTCGTCATCGAACTCCGCGGCTCCTTCATGGACCACGCCGCCCACGAGGCGCTGCAGTCCTGGTCGGCGGCCCATCGGGCGCACGGCGGCTGGGTGACCCTCGGTGGCCGCTCGGCCCGGCCGCTCGCCGAGTCGGCGGGCGCGCACCCCTGCCGGCCGTGGACGCCGTGGCGCCACCACGAGTGCACCCGGACCGCCCCGGACCAGGGCCCGGCCCCGGAGGGCAGCAGCCAACTGCTGGGCGGGATCAGTGCGTTCCAGCGGCATACCGCCCCGCTGGTGCGCGAGGAGCTGGCGCGGCTGGCGCGCGAGGGCCAGCGGCCCACCCAGCTGTTCCTGACCTGCGCCGACTCCCGGGTGGTCACGAGCATGATCACCGCCAGCGGTCCGGGCGATCTGTTCACCGTGCGCAATGTCGGCAATCTGATGCCACCGCCCGGTTCGGAAGCCTCGTGCGACTCCGTGGGCGCGGCGATCGAGTACGCGGTCGAGGTCCTGCGGGTCGGCTCGATCACGGTGTGCGGGCATTCCGGTTGCGGCGCCATGGGGGCCCTGCTGAATTCCGCGGCCCCCGAGGACGGCGAGCCGACCCCGCTCTCCCGCTGGCTGCGGCACGGCCTGCCGAGCCTGGCCCGGATGCAGCGCATCGGGCGGCTGGGCCGGGGGGAAGTCGCGCTGTGCGGCCGCCCGGTGAGCGACGATCAGGAACGGCTGGCACTGGTCAACGTCCGGCAGCAGCTCGACCACCTCAGGGCGCACGCCTGCGTGGCGCGCCGGGTGGCGGAGGGAACGCTCACCCTGCACGGGATGTACTTCCATGTCGGTGAGGCCCAGGCGTACGTGCTCGACGAGGCCACCGGGCGGTTCCGTGCGGTCCGCGGCGAGGCGTCCCCGGCCCGGGTCTGACCTGCGCCGAAGGCCTCCGGCCAGCACGGAACCGACTGGCCGTCAACAGGTCTGGACCATTTTTTGTCCACAGCCCTTGTCAGGGCCCCGTGCGGGCTGATGAGCTATGGCCGGGACACATCGGACACCCCTGTGATTGGGAGAAGTCGTGAGCAACGAAAGCCTGGCCAACCTGCTCAAAGAGGAACGGCGGTTCGCGCCCCCCGCCGAGCTGGCCGCGCACGCCAACGTCACGGCTGCCGCGTACGAACAGGGCGCGGCGGACCGGCTGCGCTTCTGGGCCGAGCAGGCCCGACGCCTGTCCTGGGAGACCGAGCCCACCCAGACCCTCGACTGGTCCAACCCGCCCTTCGCGAAGTGGTTCGCCGACGGCAAGCTGAACGTCGCCTACAACTGCGTCGACCGCCATGTGGAGAACGGCCTGGGCGACCGGGTCGCCGTCCACTTCGAGGGCGAGCCGGGCGACAGCCGCTCCCTGACCTACGCCGAGCTGCAACGCGAGGTCTCCAAGGCCGCCCACGCCCTGACCGAGCTGGGCGTGCGGGCCGGCGACCGGGTCGCCATCTACATGCCGATGATCCCGGAGACGGTCGTCGCCATGCTGGCCTGCACCCGCCTGGGCGCGCCGCATTCGGTGGTCTTCGGCGGCTTCTCCGCGGACGCGCTGGCGACCCGGATCAACGACGCCGACGCCCGCGTGGTGATCACCGCCGACGGCGGCTACCGCCGCGGCAAGCCGTCCGCCCTCAAGCCGGCCGTCGACGAGGCCCTGACCAGGCCCGGCACGGAGAACGTCCGCAGTGTGCTCGTGGTGCGCCGTACGGGCCAGGAGGACATCGCCTGGCACGAGGGCCGCGACGTGTGGTGGCACGAGATCGTCGACCGGCAGAGCGAGACGCACACCCCCGAGGCGTTCGACGCCGAGCACCCGCTGTTCATCCTCTACACCTCCGGGACGACGGGTAAGCCCAAGGGCATCCTGCACACCACCGGCGGCTACCTCACCCAGGTGTCGTACACCCACCACGCCGTCTTCGACCTCAAGCCGGAGACCGACGTCTACTGGTGCACCGCCGACGTCGGCTGGGTGACGGGCCACTCGTACATCGTCTACGGCCCGCTCTCCAACGGCGCGACCGAAGTGCTCTACGAGGGCACTCCGGACACCCCGCACCAGGGCCGCTGGTGGGAGATCGTCCAGAAGTACGGCGTGACGATCCTCTACACCGCGCCAACCGCGATCCGGGCCTGCATGAAGTGGGGCGACGACATCCCGGCGAAGTTCGACCTGTCGTCGCTGCGCGTCCTGGGCTCGGTGGGCGAGCCGATCAACCCCGAGGCGTGGATGTGGTACCGCAAGCACATCGGCGCGGACTCGGCACCGATCGTGGACACCTGGTGGCAGACCGAGACCGGCGCGGTGATGCTCAGCCCGCTGCCGGGCGTCACGGCGACCAAGCCCGGCTCCGCGCAGGTGCCGCTGCCCGGCATCTCGGCGACCGTCGTGGACGACGACGCCAACGAGGTGCCCGACGGCGCCGGCGGCTACCTCGTCCTGACCGAGCCGTGGCCGTCGATGCTGCGCACGATCTGGGGCGACGACCAGCGCTACCTCGACACGTACTGGTCCCGCTTCGAGGGCAAGTACTTCGCCGGCGACGGCGCGAAGAAGGACGACGACGGCGACATCTGGCTGCTCGGCCGGGTCGACGACGTGATGCTGGTGTCCGGGCACAACATCTCCACCACCGAGGTCGAGTCCGCGCTGGTCTCGCACCCGAAGGTGGCCGAGGCCGCGGTCGTCGGCGCCACCGACCCGCAGACCACCCAGGCCATCTGCGCCTTCGTCATCCTGCGCGGCAGCGCGGCGGAGGACGAGGGACTGGTCGAGGAGCTGCGCGCCCATGTCGCCCAGCAGCTCGGCCCGATCGCCAAGCCCAAGCGGATCCTGCCGGTGGCGGAGCTGCCCAAGACCCGCTCCGGCAAGATCATGCGGCGGCTGCTGCGGGACGTCGCCGAGAACCGCGACCTCGGGGACGTCTCGACGCTCACCGACTCCTCGGTCATGGACCTGATCCAGGCGAAGCTGCCGAGCGCGGCCTCCGAGGACTGAGCCGGACCCCCGGCGGAGGGGTGCCGGGCCGGGAGCGGCCCGGCACCCCCTCGCCTGTACGGCACACCCCCACCCGCCCCGGTACATCGGCCCTACACCCCGGCAGCCACCCGCCCGAATTGCCCGTAAAGTGAGGCCACCGAGTACTCCGTCGCACCCGCCCGGTACAGTGGGAACCGCGTCAATGACGCGCTGAGGAACTCTGGGTGCGCCGGGAAGTCTGGTCGGCAACTGACACAGCCGTACACAGCTGCCGAAGGCCGGAGGTCACCGCGTGAGCGCGCCCACGAGCAACCGCCGATCCATATTCCTCGGGCGGATGTCCCTGCCCGAGCGGAATTTCGTCGCCGAAGCGCTGCGCGCCGAGACCGTCGGCGGGGTCCTCCTCCTCGCCGCCGCCGTGGCCGCCCTGATCTGGGCGAACACCCTCGGCGCAAGCTACGAGGCGGTCCGCGGCTTCCACCTCGGCCCGGCCGCCCTCGGGCTCGACCTCTCCGTCCAGCACTGGTCCGCCAACGGCCTGCTGGCCATCTTCTTCTTCGTCGCCGGCATCGAGCTCAAGCGCGAACTGGTCGCCGGCGAACTGCGCGACCCCAAGGCCGCCGCGCTCCCGGTCATCGCCGCCCTCTGCGGCATGGTGACGCCCGCGCTCGTCTACGTCACCGTCAACGGCCTCGACGCCGGGTCCCTGCGGGGCTGGGCCGTCCCCACCGCCACCGACATCGCCTTCGCGCTCGCCGTCCTCGCCGTGATCGGCACCGCGCTGCCCGCCGCGCTGCGCGCCTTCCTGCTCACCCTCGCCGTCGTCGACGACCTCTTCGCGATCCTGATCATCGCGGTCTTCTTCACCTCGACGATCAATTTCCTGGCGCTCGGCTTCGCCGCCGTCGGCCTGGCGGCCTTCTACCTGCTGCTGCGCAAGGGCGTCCGCGGCTGGTACGTCTACGTGCCCCTCGGCGTGGTCGTCTGGGCCCTGATGGAGAACAGCGGGGTGCACGCCACCATCGCGGGCGTCGCCATGGGCCTGATGCTGCGCTGCCACCGCCGCGACGGCGAGACCCGGTCCCCCGGCGAGCACATCGAGCACCTGGTCCGCCCGCTGTCGGCCGGTCTGGCGGTGCCGCTGTTCGCCCTGTTCTCCGCCGGGGTGTCGCTCTCCGGCGGCGCCCTCCACGAGGTCTTCACCCGCCCGGAGACGCTCGGTGTCGTCCTCGGCCTGATAGTGGGCAAGGCGCTGGGCATCTTCGGCGGCACGTGGGTCACCGCCCGCTTCACCAGGGCCGAGCTCAACCCCGACCTCAAGTGGCCGGACGTCTTCGCGCTCGCCTCCCTGGCCGGGATCGGTTTCACCGTCTCCCTGCTGATCGGCGAGCTCGCCTTCGCCGGCAATGCCGCGCTGACCGACGAGATCAAGGCATCGGTGCTGGTCGGCTCGCTGCTCGCGGCCGTCTTCGCCGGCATCCTGCTCAAGATCCGCAACGCCGAGTACAAGAGGCTGACGGAGGACGAGGAGCGGGACGAGGACCAGGACGGCATCCCCGACGTCTACGAACTCGACAAACCGGAATACCACCTTCGGATGGCCGCGATCCACGAGGCAAAGGCCGCCGAACACCGGCGGCTTGCCGAAGTGGCCTCCGGCACGCACGCCGGAGACGATGGTCCGGCATGATCTGAGAGGCTTTGCATCCGGTTGACGAGATGAGGGAGACGGCGATGAGCGCAGCCGACACAGGCGCGGACCGCAGCCTCGGACAGCTGGTGGCCACGGCCACCGCCGAGATGTCCGCACTGGTGCACGACGAGATCGCGCTGGCCAAGGCGGAGCTGCGGCAGGACGCCAAGCGGGCCGGCATCGGCAGCGCCGCGTTCGTCGTGGCGGGTTCGCTGGCGCTGTTCGCGCTGCCGGTGCTCAGCTTCGCGGCGGCGTACGGCATCCACAACCTCGGCCTGGGGCTCGCCTGGTCCTTCCTGATCGTGGGCGGCGCCTTCCTGGTCCTCGCCGGTCTGCTGGCCCTCATCGCCATGGCCAAGATCAAGAAGATCAAGAAGCCGGAGAAGTCGATCAACTCCGCCCGGCAGACCGCGGCCGTGCTGCAGAACGCCAAGCCGCACCCGCGCGTGGAGACCAAGGACCATCCGGTCCTGGAGTCTGTGACACGCTCATCGGTATGACAGCCCCTGACAGCACCGCCTCGGTCGTCCGCCTGGACGTCCCCGGCGACAGAGAGGTGTCGCACCGCGACGTCGCGGCGAACGGTGCGCGCTTCCACATCGCCGAGATGGGCGACGGCCCGCTGGTGCTCCTGCTGCACGGCTTCCCGCAGTTCTGGTGGACCTGGCGGCATCAGCTCCCGGCGCTCGCCGACGCGGGCTTCCGCGCGGTCGCGATGGACCTGCGCGGCGTCGGCGGCAGCGACCGCACCCCGCGCGGTTACGACCCGGCGAACCTCGCGCTGGACGTCACCGGCGTCATACGGTCCCTGGGCGAACCGGACGCCGCGCTCGTCGGGCACGACCTCGGCGGCTATCTCGCCTGGACCGCGGCGGTGATGCGGCCGAAGCTGGTGCGCCGGCTCGCGGTGGCCTCGATGCCGCACCCGCGGCGCTGGCGCGCGGCGATGCTCGCCGACGTCCGGCAGAGCGCCCGGAGTTCGCACATCTGGAGCTTCCAGCGGCCCTGGCTGCCGGAGCGGCGGCTGACCGCGGACGACGCGGCGCTGGTCGGCCGGATGATCCGGGACTGGTCCGGCCCCCAACTGCCGGACGACGAGGCGGTCGAGGTCTACCGGCGGGCGATGAGCATCCCGTCGACCGCGCACTGCTCGATCGAGCCGTACCGCTGGATGGTGCGGTCGCTGGCGCGCCCCGACGGCATCCAGTTCAACCGCCGGATGAAGCTGCCGGTCCGGGTCCCGACCCTGCATCTGCACGGCTCGCTGGACCCGGTGATGCGCACCCGCAGCGCGGCCGGTTCCGGGGAGTACGTCGAAGCCCCCTACCGCTGGCGGCTGTTCGACGGACTCGGGCACTTCCCGCACGAGGAGGACCCGGTGGCGTTCTCCACCGAGCTCATCAACTGGCTGAAGGACCCGGAACCGGACCGCTGACGGGGCGGGCGCGTACCGCTCGGCGGAGCGCGTGCACCCGGTGCTCGAACGTGCGTATGGCGAACGGCGACTTGCCCGGCGCATAGGCCAATTGGCCGTCCCCGAGGCGGTTACGGACCTTGGGCCACGGGCAGAGTCGAGGGTATGGGCTGGACGCACGACTACCGTGACGTGGCACGCAACCGCCGCAGCAGTGCCGCTGCAGTGGGCACTCAGGACAGGGGCACTCCGGACCTCAGGTCCGGCGCGTCCCCCGACCCGGCGCATCCGATGGGCATTCCGCGCATCCTGCGCCGCCGGGCGCGCTGGATGAGCGCGCGCCTGCGCCATCCCCGCACCTGACCGCTACCCGCCGCGCCGGCGGCGACCGGACGGTGCCAGGCGGCCCGTCGACGCGCCGGAGGCCCCCTGCGGTGCGTACGCCCCTGCCGGTGCCGTGACGCCCCGCCGAGGCCCCGTGAGGGCGCCCTGGCCGCCTCAGATCGCGCAGCCCTGGCTGTCGACCTGCTGCTGGGCCGTACGCCCCTTGAGGGCGTCCTGGTGGACCTCGTCGGCGGTCAGTGCGTAGCCGGTGCGCGAGTCGTCCAGCGACTTCGCGAAGACGACGCCGTAGACCTCGCCGTTCGGGGTGAGCAGCGGACCGCCTGAGTTGCCCTGCCGGACCGTGGCGTAGAGCGAGTAGACGTCGCGGCCGACCGTGCCGCGGTGGTAGATGTCCGGGCCGGTCGCCTGGATGCGGCTGCGGATGCGGGCCGCGCGGACGTCGTAGCCGCCGTTCTCCGGGAAGCCGGCCACGATGGCGCTCCGGCCGCTGCTCGCGTCCGTCTTGGCGAAGTGCAGCGCCGGGGCGTCCAGGGAGGGCACGTCCAGGACGGCGATGTCGCGCCGCCAGTCGTAGAGCACGACCTTGGCGTCGTACGTCCGGCCCACGCCGCCCACCTGGACGGTCGGCTCGCTCACCCCGCCGACCACGTGGGCGTTGGTCATCACCCGGTGCCGGCCGAACACGAAACCGCTGCCTTCGAGGACCTTGCCGCAGCTCGGGGCGGTGCCGACGACCTTGACGATGCTGCGCCTGGCCTGCGCGGCCACCGGGCTGGTGGCCAGCTGGGGGTCGGGCGCCGGCACGTTGTGGATCGGTTCGTTGGAGAACGGGGTGAAGACCTGCGGGAAGCCGTTCTGCGCGAGCACCGACGAGAAGTCCGCGAACCAGGTGCCGGCCTGCTGCGGCAGCACCCGGGACACCCCGAGCAGCACCTTGGAGTTGCGGACCTCCTTGCCGAGCGTGGGCAGGGACGTCCCGGCCAGCGCGGAGCCGATCAGCCAGGCCACCAGCAGCATCGCGACGACGTTGACCAGCGCGCCGCCGGTCGCGTCCAGCGCTCTCGCGGGTGACCACGTGATGTGGCGGCGGAGTTTGTTGCCCAGGTGGGTGGTGAGCGCCTGGCCCACGGACGCGCACACGATCACGATGGCGACCGCCGCGATGGCCGCGAAGGTACCGGGCGTGGCGTCGCCGGTGACCTCGTTCCAGATCAAGGGCAGCACGTAGACCGCGATCAGGCCGCCTCCGAGGAAGCCGATCACGGACAGGATGCCGACGACAAAACCTTGCCGGTAGCCGACGATCGCGAACCACACGGCCGCGACCAGCAGCAGAATGTCCAGGACGTTCACGCCGGACACCGTCTCACGAGCGCCAGTCGAGCGGGACCTGCTTGTCACGGTCCCACGGAATCTCCCACCCCGCGTAGTACAGGATCCGGTCGATCACCCCGGCCGTAAAGCCCCAGACCAGGGCGTTCTCGACGAGGAAGGCCGGACCGACGTGACCGCTGGGGTGGCGCGTGGTCACACGATGGGCCGGATCCGTGAGATCGGCCACGGGGACCGTGAACACCCGGGCGGTCTCCGCCTGGTCCACCGGGCCGACCGGGCTCGGCCGGCGCCACCAGCCCAGGACCGGGGTCACCACGAAGCCGCTGACGGGGATGTACAGCCGCGGCAGCACGCCGAAGACCTGCACGCCGGACGGATCCAGGCCGGTCTCCTCCTGGGCCTCGCGCAGCGCCGCCCGCACCGGACCGGCGCCCTCCGGATCGCCGTCCTCCGGGTCGAGGGCGCCACCGGGGAAGGAGGGCTGGCCCGCATGGGAGCGCAGGGTGCCGGCCCGCTCCATCAGGAGCAGCTCGGGGCCGCGCGGACCGTGGCCGAAGAGGATCAGCACCGCGGACTGCCGGCCGCCGTCCTCGGGCGGCAGGAAGCGGCTGAGCTGATGGGGCTCGACCGTGGCGGCCGCGCGGGCCACCGGCCCCAGCCACTCGGGCAGGCCGTCGGCCGAGACCGTGACCTCCGCGCCGGGTGCCGCCGTCGCGCCGACGCCCGCCTCCTCGCCGTACTGCTGCTCCCGTGCACTCCTCATACGCGCCCCCTCAGGCCTGGCGTGGATCATCGGTCCCCCGAGGGGGCGTCATGGCTGCCGTCATGAAGCGGCGGCCGGGGGCGCCAGCGGAGGCGCCGGCTGCCCCGGGTAGTCCGGCGGTGGCTTCAGGCGCTGGCCCGGCCGGCCGCCCAGCTCGTACTTCAGCAGCTTCCTGGCCTTCTCCGGGTCCGTCTCGCCCTCGCCGTACGAGGGGCACAGCGGGGCGATGGCGCAGGCGCCGCAGGCGGGCTTGCGGGAGTGGCACACCCGGCGGCCGTGGAAGACGACGCGGTGCGAGAGCATCGTCCACTCGCTCTCGGGGAAGATCGCCGCGACGTCCGCCTCGACCTTCTCCGCGTCCTGTTCGGCGGTCCAGCCGAAGCGGCGGGCAAGACGGCCGAAGTGGGTGTCGACGGTGATCCCGGGGACGCCGAAGGCGTTGCCGAGCACCACGTTGGCGGTCTTGCGGCCGACCCCGGGGAGCGTGACCAGGTCCTCCAGGCGGCCCGGCACCTCACCGCCGAAGCGGTCGCGGAGCGCGGCGGACAGGCCGAGCAGCGCCTTGCTCTTGGCCCGGAAGAAGCCGGTCGGACGGATCAGCTCCTCCAGCTCCTCCGGGGGCATGGCGGCCATGTCCTCGGGCGTCGGGCAGACCGCGAACAGCCGTGGCGTGGTCTGGTTGACCCTCAGATCGGTGGTCTGGGCCGACAGGACCGTGGCGACCAGCAGCTCGAAGGGGTTGCTGAAGTCCAGCTCGGGGTGCGCGTACGGATACAGCTCGGCGAGCCCGTCGTTGATCTGGTGGGCCCGGCGCACCATGGCCGCACGCGACTCGGCCTTGCGCGCGGGGGCCTTCTTGGCGGTCGCCTTCTTGGCGGCGGTCTTCTTGGTGGCCGTCTTCTTCGCCGTGGTCTTCTTGGCCGCGGCCTTCTTGGCGGTCGCCTTCTTCGTGGCGGCGGTCTTCGCGGGCGCGGTCTCGCCGGCCGCCTTCTTGGTGGCCGCCTGCTTGGTCGCTGCCTTCGTCGTGGCGGCCCTCTTGGCCGTCGCCTTCTTCGTGACGGCCTTCTTCGCGGCCACCGGCTTCTCGGGGGTTTCGTTCACGGCGGCCTTCTTCCCTGCCGAGGCGGTGCGTACCGAGGCCGGGCCCGCCTCGTTCGTGTCCTGCGTCGCGGACCGCGACGCGCCAGACTTCCGGACGGTCGGGTTCCGGGTGGGCCTCACCCCGGAGAGCGATTTGTTACGTTTGTCCGGATCGGAAGCTCCGCCGGACGCCTGTTCGCCCACAGCGGAATCATGTCCCGCGCTCACTCGTCCGGCCCCCAGTCCTCTGCTCTCACCGGCGTATTGGACACTCGGCCAGACTAAGGCCAGCCACTGACATCCGGCTCGATCACCGTGATCCCTGACTCCAATCGGCCCCCTGCCTTATGGCTCGGGGCACCGGTCCGGCAAACTTGTGATTGATCGCACTGTTTTGCATTCCGGCATGATGGGGACCACAGTCCCCCGGAGCATGTCGACAAGGAGAGATCTCGTGGACGACGTTCTGCGGCGCGCACCGCTCTTCGCGGCGCTCGATGACGAGCAGGCGGCCGAGCTGCGCGCCTCTATGGGAGAGGTCACGCTCGCCCGCGGCGACGCCCTGTTCCACGAAGGGGACCCCGGCGACCGCCTGTACGTGGTCACCGAGGGCAAGGTGAAGCTGCACCGCACCTCCCCCGACGGCCGGGAGAACATGCTCGCCGTCCTCGGTCCCGGAGAGCTGATCGGTGAGCTCTCGCTGTTCGACCCGGGCCCGCGCACGGCCACCGCGTCCGCCCTCACCGAGGTCAAGCTCCTCGGCCTGGGCCACGGCGACCTTCAGCCCTGGCTGAATGCCCGCCCCGAGGTGGCCACGGCCCTGCTGCGTGCGGTCGCCCGCCGACTGCGCAAGACCAACGACCAGATGTCCGACCTGGTCTTCTCGGACGTGCCGGGCCGCGTGGCGCGCGCCCTGCTCGACCTGTCGCGCCGCTTCGGCGTGCAGTCCGAGGAAGGCATCCATGTCGTGCACGACCTGACCCAGGAGGAGCTGGCCCAGCTGGTGGGCGCCTCCCGTGAGACGGTCAACAAGGCCCTGGCGGACTTCGCGGGCCGCGGCTGGCTGCGCCTGGAGGCGCGCGCCGTGATCCTGCTGGACGTCGAGCGGCTCGCCAAGCGCTCGCGCTGACAAACCGGCACCTACGGCGAAGGGCCCTGCTCCGGCGGGGCCCTTCGCCGTGTGGGGACGGGCCCTTCGCAGTAATGGCCCGGGCCCTCCGTCGTAGTGGCCAGCGCCCCATGCCCGGCGCCCCGCGCCCCGCGCCCCGCGCCCCGCGCCCCGCGCCCCGCGCCCCGCGAAATACGGTCGCTCCCGCCGCACGACCTCGCCATAGTGGCGCCATGACGCCCGACGGGACCCACGACAGGACGCACCACGGCCCGGGCAGCAGCGCAGGCACAGGCACCCGCAGAGGTCTGGACAGCGACGGCTGCTTCGTACGGGAGGGCTCGCTGGAGCGGGTGCCTTGGGAGTTCGCGCCCGTGGTGGCGAGCTTGCGCTCCCGTATTGCGGACCAGTTCGGCGACCGCCTGCACAGCAGCTACCTCTTCGGCAGCATCCCCCGTGGCACCGCCGTTCCCGGCGTCTCCGACCTGGACGCCCTGCTCGCCCTACGGGACGAGCCGACCGAGGACGACCACGCCGCCGCCCGTGCCGTCGGGGAGGCGCTGGACACCGCGTTCCCGGAGATCGACGGCGCGGGGCTGCTGCTGTTCGCCGCCGACCGACTGCTGAGCGACCTGGAGCGGTACGACCTGGGCTGGTTCGTGGCCTGTCTGTGCACACCGCTCGACGGCCCGGACCTCGCCGGCCGGCTGCCCCGTTACCGCCCCACCTCGCTTCTCGCCCGTGAGACCAACGGGGACCTTTTCCGCGACCTCCCCGGTTTGCGCGCGAAGGCCGCGGCGGCCCCTACTCAGACCGCGCGCACCCGGCTCACCCGGGGCGTCGCACGCCGGCTCGTACGCACCGGGTTCACGCTGGTCATGCCCCGCTGGGGCGGCTGGACCAGCGATCTCGCCGAGTCCGCGGAGGTCTTCGGCCGCTACTACCCGGCGCACGCCGGCGAGATGCGCGCCGCGGCCCGCGCCGCCCGTACCCCGGCCGCGTACCCCCACCTGCTGGACGAGCTGCTGTCCGGCCTGGCCCCCTGGCTGGCCGAGGAATACCTCGCCGTCCACGGGGCGAAGGCTCCCCGCCCGTAGGACCCCGGCGGAGCAAGCGCCTTCCCGGGACGCCCGGCCCCCGAAGGTGTCACTCCTCGATCAGCCCGTGCTCCCCCAGGTACTCCAGCTGGGCCCGCACCGACAGTTCGGCGGCCGGCCACAGGGAGCGGTCGACATCGGCGTACACACTGGCGACGACTTCGCCCGCGGTCCGGTGGCCGGCCTCGACCGCGGTCTCCACCTGGGCGAGCCGGTTCGCACGGTGCGCCAGATAGAACTCCACCGCGCCCTGGGCGTCGTTCAGCACCGGCCCGTGGCCCGGCAGGACCGTGGCCACCCCGTCGTCCACCGTGAGGGAGCGCAGGCGGCGCAGCGAGTCGAGATAGTCGCCCAGCCGCCCGTCGGGGTGCGCCACCATGGTGGTGCCGCGTCCCAGGATCGTGTCACCGGTCAGGACGGCGCGGTCGGCCGGGAGGTGGAAGGAGAGCGAATCGGCGGTGTGCCCCGGGGTGGGCACCACCCGCAGTTCGAGGCCGCCCGTGGTGATGACGTCCCCCGCGGCGAGCCCTTCGCCACCGAGGCGCAGCGCCGGATCCAGCGCCCTTACGGACGACCGGGTCAGCTCGGCGAACCGGGCGGCGCCGTCGGCGTGGTCCGGATGACCGTGGGTCAGCAGGGTCAGCGCGATGCGCCTGCCGGCCCGTGCGGCGGTGTCGACGACGGCCTGGAGGTGGCTCTCGTCGAGCGGCCCGGGATCGATGACGACGGCCAGGTCGGAGTCCGGCTCGGCGACTATCCAGGTGTTGGTGCCGTCCAGGGTCATCGCCGACGGGTTCGGCGCCAGCACGCAGTGCGCCCGTGCAGTGGCGGGCCCGGAGATCACTCCGCCCCGGGGCTGACCCGGGAGAGCGGCTGCTTCGGTCATGTGAGGGTCCCTCCCGGGGTGCCGGTGCCTCCGGGCGTGCCGGTGGCTCCTGGGACGCCGGTGGCCCGCTGGGCCCCTGAGGGGCCGTCGGAACCGCCCCCCGCCTCTGCGTCCCCGTGCGCCACGGAACCGTCCCCGGCGGATGCGCCCTCGGTGGCGCCGTCCCCGGCACCCCCCGGCGCGATGTGCTTGGTGAACTCGTCGTGGCCCGGCCAGCTCAGTACGATCTCGCCGCCCACCACGCGAGCCTGCGCCAATACGGGCGTCAGGTCCTGGGCCTGGGCGGCGGCCAGCGCGTCCGCGACGGTGGCGTACGGCTCCAGCGCGCGCAGCGTGGCGATCGTCGGCGGCATCATCAGCAGCTCGCCGCGGTCGTACCCGGCGGCCGCCTCCCCCGGCCGGATCCACCACGCGAGGTCCGCCTCACCGGCCGCGACGGCGTTCCCGCCGGGGCTCACCGGCTGCCCCTGGGGAAGCGTGCGCTGGCCTTCGGGCAGCGCGGCGACGAAGAACCACGTGTCGTAGCGCCGGGGCTCGAACTCCGGGGTGATCCAGCGCGCCCAGGCGGCCAGCAGGTCGGAGCGCAGGACCAGGCCACGGCGGCCCAGGAAGTCGGCGAAGGACAGCTCGTGGGCCACCAGCGCGGCCCGGTCGGCCTCCCAGTCCTCGCCCGTGGTGTCCTCGACCACCGTGTCCGCCGAGTCCCCGGCGAGCAGCACGCCCGCCTCCTCGAACGTCTCCCGTACGGCCGCGCAGACGATGGCCTGTGCGGTGGCCGGATCGACGCCCATACGGACCGCCCACTGGGCGCGCGACGGGCCGGCCCAGGCCACCGGGCGTTCGTCCCGGGGATCGACCGTGCCACCCGGATAGGCGTACGCGCCCCCGGCGAAGGCCATGGAGGTGCGTCTGCGCAGCATGTGGACGGCGGGGCCGCCGGTCCCGGTGTCGCGCAGCAGCAGGACGGTCGCGGCCCGGCGGGGCTCGGCGGGGGTGAGCTCGCCGTTCGCGAGCGCCCGGATGCGGCCCGGCCACTCCGGTGGGTACCACTGGCCATTCGTCGTGGACGACATGGCCGGATGCTATGCGCTCACGCGCGGATGTTCGAGGGGTCCTTTCCCGCCGGGCCGCGGCCGGCGACCGCTCCGGCCGGCCGGCGGGAGCGCGCTCCTACGAGGCGCGCGCATCCCGCGGCCGCCGGGAAGCCGCCGCCGAGCCGTACGGACCGCACGAGGCCCGTCCTGGCGGCCGGGACCGGCAACGCCTACGCCTCGTCGGCGACCTCGACCTGGATCTCGACCTCGACCGGCGCGTCGAGCGGCAGCACGGCCACACCCACCGCGGAACGGGCGTGCACGCCCTTGTCGCCGAGGATCTCGCCGAGCAGCTCGCTGGCTCCGTTGAGGACGCCCGGCTGGCCGGTGAAGTCCGGCGCGGAGGCCACGAAACCGACGACCTTCACCACGCGCCGGATCTTGTCCAGGTCGCCGATGACGGACTTCACGGCGGCCAGCGCGTTGAGCGCACAGGTCGCGGCGAGCTCCTGGGCGCGCTCCGGGCTGACCTCGGCGCCCACCTTGCCGGTCACCGGCAGCGCGCCGGCCACCATGGGCAGCTGGCCGGAGCTGAAGACGTACGAGCCGGAGCGCACCGCGGGCTGGTAGACCGCCAGCGGCGGCACGACGTCCGGCAGCTTCAGTCCGAGCGCCGCGATCTTGTCCTCCGCCGCGCTCACGCCGTGTACTCCGTCTTCTGCCGCTTCATATAGGCCACCAACTGCTCGGGGTTGTTCGGGCCCGGCACGACCTGGACCAGCTCCCAGCCGTCCTCGCCCCAGGTGTCCAGAATCTGCTTCGTCGCGTGCACCAGCAGCGGCACGGTCGAGTATTCCCACTTGGTCATGGGCCGAGCGTAATGCCTGTCCAGGGCGGCGGCGGACGCCGTCCCTCGCGGGCCGCCCGGCCCGCGCCGGCCGGTCCCCTAAGGGACAACCCTGACCCGTCTCCGGGCTCGGCCCGGACGGATCTCCGGGTCTTCCCAGGCGTATCCCGTGCGTAGCCGCGACGCGGACTGGTTAGGCTCCTTTGCGTGAGCAGGCTCCATGTCGTCAGCGGCAAGGGCGGCACCGGCAAGACCACGGTCGCCGCTGCCCTCGCCCTCGCCCTGGCCACCGAGGGACGCCGTACCCTCCTGGTCGAGGTCGAGGGCCGGCAGGGCATTGCCCAGCTGTTCGAGACCGAGGCGCTTCCCTACGAGGAGCGCAAGATCGCGGTGGGCCCCGCATCAGAGGGTGCGTCGCGCAGCGATTCCGCCCGGGGTGGTGGCGGGAGACGGGCGGGCGAGGTCCACGCCCTGGCCATCGATGCCGAACGCGCCCTTCTGGACTACCTCCAGATGTTCTACAAGCTCGGCAGCGCCGGCCGGGCGCTGAAGAAGCTCGGCGCGATCGACTTCGCCACGACCATCGCCCCCGGCCTGCGGGACGTCCTGCTGACCGGCAAGGCGTGCGAGGCGGTCCGCCGCAAGGACAAGCAGGGCAGGTTCGTCTACGACGCGGTGGTGATGGACGCCCCGCCGACCGGCCGCATCACCCGCTTCCTGAACGTCAACGACGAGGTCGCCGGTCTCGCGAAGATCGGCCCGATCCACAATCAGGCGCAGGCCGTGATGCGGGTCCTGAAGTCACCGGAGACCGCGGTCCATCTGGTGACGCTCCTGGAGGAGATGCCCGTCCAGGAGACCGCGGACGGCGTCGCCGAGCTGCGCGCCGCCGGCCTCCCCGTGGGCGGCATCGTCATCAACATGACCCGTCCCGCGCTGCTGGACAACGGCGATCTCGACCTCCTCGCGGCCCGTGGGGCGCGGGCCGGCGTCGCCAAGGCGCTCTCGCAGGCCGGGCTGGGCGGGGCCCGCCGCGGCGGGCTGGCCGACCGGCTCATCGACCCCCTGCTGGAGCAGGCCCGCGAGCACGCCGAGCGGGTCGAGCTGGAGCGCGCCGAGTACGCCGAGCTGACCGCGATCGGCCTGCCTACCTACGAGTTGGGGCTGCTCCCCGAGGGAGTGGACCTCGCCGGGCTGTACCAACTGGCCAGAGACCTGCGGAAACAGGGGCCCATATGACCTCGGACGACACGACGCTGGACGACTCGGCCCCGCGGCTGGAGGTCGACGCCCTGCTCGACGACCCGCGCACCCGCATCGTCGTGTGCTGCGGTTCCGGCGGCGTCGGCAAGACCACCACGGCCGCCGCACTGGGCGTGCGCGCCGCCGAGCGCGGCCGCAAGGTCGTGGTACTGACCATCGACCCGGCCCGGCGGCTGGCGCAGTCGATGGGCATCTCCGAGCTCGACAACGTCCCCCGCCGGGTCAAGGGCGTGGACGAGGTCGCCGGCGGCGAACTGCACGCGATGATGCTGGACATGAAGCGCACCTTCGACGAGATCGTCGAGGGCCATGCGGACGCCGACCGGGCCCGCGCGATCCTGGAGAACCCCTTCTACCAGTCCCTGTCGGCCGGTTTCGCGGGCACGCAGGAGTACATGGCCATGGAGAAGCTGGGCCAGCTCCGGGCGAGCAACGAGTGGGACCTGATCGTCGTCGACACGCCCCCGAGCCGCTCCGCACTGGACTTCCTGGACGCGCCCAAACGCCTCGGCTCCTTCCTGGACGGCAAGTTCATCCGGGTCCTGATGGCGCCCGCGAAGGTCGGCGGCCGGGCCGGCATGAAGTTCCTGAATGTCGGCATGTCGATGATGACCGGCACGCTCAGCAAGCTCATGGGCGGTCAACTCCTGCGCGACGTCCAGACGTTCGTGGCGGCCATGGACACCATGTTCGGCGGTTTCCGCACCCGCGCCGATGCCACGTACCGGCTGCTGCAGGCCCCCGGTACGGCGTTCCTCGTGGTCGCCGCGCCGGAACGGGACGCGCTGCGCGAGGCGGCGTACTTCGTCGAGCGGCTGGCCGCCGAGCAGATGCCGCTGGCCGGCCTGGTCCTCAACCGCGTGCACGGCAGTGGCGCCGCCCAACTCAGCGCCGAGCGTGCCCTGGCCGCCGCGGAGACCCTGGGCGAGGACCTCGCGGAGGACGACGGCGCCGAGGGCGTCCACACCGAAAATAATCTTGAACCAACCGGCATTGTGGATCTCGACGGCGGGAAGGATGCCTCCGGTACCGCTGGCGGCCTCTCCCCCGCTGCCGCCGCGGACCCGGCAGCACCCACCTCGGCCTCGGCGGCTCAACTGGCCGCCGGGCTCCTCCGCCTGCACGCGGAACGTATGCAGGTCCTCGCGCGCGAACGGCGCACCCGGGACCGCTTCACCGCGCTCCACCCCGAGGTTCCGGTGACGGAGGTCGCCGCACTGCCCGGCGACGTCCACGACCTCGCGGGCCTGCGCGCCATCGGCGACCGCCTGGCGCTGAACGGCGCCACGACGGACCACGACACCGACGACTGAACCGACGTCCGAACCGGCGACTGCCATCGCCGACCGAACCGCCGAACGAACCGGACGCTGAACCGCCGCCCGAACGGCTGCCTGCACCGCCGTCGACGGGCCCGCCGGACACACCCGGACCACACCCCACCGGCTCTGTTCCGCCGGCCGGTGGATCCCGGCCGTCCGGCTATCCGACCGCGGCGTACTCGTCGAAGGTCTCGTCCTCGCAGTCCATCGGCAGAATGCCGGTGCTGCGCTCGTATTCCGTGCGCGCCGTCTCCAAGAGGCGACGCCATGACGTCACGGTCGGGCGGCGACGCAGCAGCGCCCTCCGCTCGCGCTCGGTCATTCCACCCCACACGCCGAATTCCACCCGATTGTCCAGGGCGTCGGCCAGGCATTCCGTACGCACCGGACATCCGGTGCACACTGCCTTGGCGCGATTCTGCGCCGCACCCTGAACGAACAGTTCGTCCGGATCGGTAGTGCGGCAGGCTGCCTGTGCATTCCAGTCGGTTACCCAGCTCATGCTGGCGCCGTCCTCTCCCGAATCGAGGCTCCCCCACGGCGGCAAACGGCATATTCACCGTTGCCAGTTGAGGACGTTACGGAAGGCGGACAGGGCGCAACACCCCCTTCGGGCCCAATCTTGAATGGCCCGAACGGACTATGCGTACGCGGCAGATCACCCAACGGAGTGACCGTGCGGCATACGTCACATTGCGCACAAGGCGGGACAGTTCGCCGCCCTGACACGGGGTTTCTGTCGGCACACGCGGACACGTGGGGGCTCGGTCCGCGAGAGGTGGGGGTTGACGAACTGAGGCGTAACCATTCGGCAGCGGCAACTGAGTACAGGCTAAGCGAACAGGTGCGCCCCTGTCCGGCGAATGGGAACCTCGGCCCCTCACGTGCGCCGCGACCGCGCCCGTACGGCCATCGACGGATCACATCCGGCCGAGCACGGAGATCAGATCCGGCCGGATACGAAGATCGCCTCGCGACTGCGCCGGAGGCCGGCCCGGCCGGGGGCGGAGAACACGTGCGGCTCGCCGCCGAGGTCACAGCCGCACCGCCGCGAAGTCACCGTCCGGTGTACGAACGGCCCCGGACCCCCCGCTCCGTCCGCACGTATGTGGCAACGGATTAGGCTGCCCCCCATGGCTAAGAAGCGCGATGGCGGGGGTCTGTCCACGACGCAGCGGACCGCCAGGTTCCTCGGTGTCAGCGTCCTGGCCGGAGCGGTGCTCGCCGGTATCGCGCTGCCGGCGGCCGGGGCGCTGGGCCTTGCCGCCAAGGGTTCGGTCGAGGGCTTCGACGAGATCCCGGCGAACCTCAAAACGCCACCGCTCAGCCAGCGGACCACCATCCAGGACTCGGACGGCAACGAGATCGCCAAGGTCTACTCCCGTGACCGCACGGTCGTGAGCCTCAAGAACATGTCGCCGTACATCCAGCAGGCGATCGTCGCCATCGAGGACGCGCGGTTCTACCAGCACGGTGCCATCGACGTGAAGGGCATCCTGCGGGCGCTCAACAAGAACGCCCAGTCCGGCGGCGTCTCCCAGGGCGCGTCGACGCTGACCCAGCAGTACGTGAAGAACGTCTTCGTCGAGGAGGCCGGCGACGACCCGGACAAGGTCGCGCAGGCCACCCAGCAGACGATCGGCCGCAAGGTCAAGGAGCTCAAGTACGCGATCCAGGTCGAGAAGGAGCTCGGCAAGCGCAAGATCCTGCAGAACTACCTCAACATCACCTTCTTCGGCGAGCAGGCGTACGGCGTCGAGGCGGCCGCCCAGCGGTACTTCAGCAAGCACGCGAAGGACCTGAACCTGCAGGAGTCGGCGCTGCTGGCCGGCATCGTCCAGTCGCCGAGCCGCTACGACCCGGTCAACGACATGCAGGAGGCCACCCGGCGGCGCAACACCGTGCTGCAGCGGATGGCCGACCTGAAGAACATCACCCAGGAGCAGGCCGACGCGGCCGCCAAGAAGCCGATCAAGCTCGCGATCAGCCGGCCCAAGAACGGCTGCATCACCGCGTCCGACGGCGCCGGCTTCTTTTGCGACTACATCCGCAAGGTCTTTCTCAGCGACAGAACTTTCGGCAAGAGCCGCAAGGCCCGTCTGAAGCGCTGGGACCAGGGCGGCCTGACCATCCGCACCACCCTCGATCGGCAGACCCAGAAGTCGATCCAGGCCTCCATCGGCAAGCACGTCTACGAGGACGACCCGGTCGCCACCGCCGCGACCATCGTGGAGCCGGGCACCGGCAAGATCCTCGGCATGGGCCAGTCGCGGCCGTACGGCTTCCGCGGGAACCAGACCATGCTCAACCTCTCGGTCGACCACAACATGGGCGGCGGCGCCGGCTACCAGCCCGGATCGACCTTCAAGCCGGTGATCGCGGCGGCCGCCCTGGAGCAGGGCACCAGCCCCGAGCAGGAGTACCCCTCGCCGTACCGGATGCCGTACCCGAGCCCGGTGCAGACCTGTGACGGCGAGTGGCACGGTTCCCCGGCCGACGTCACGCAGAACGAGAACCGCAAAGAGGCCGGCCCGTACGCCATGAAGGAGGCGACCGCGAAGTCGGTCAACACCTACTTCGTGCAGCTGATCAGCGACATGGGCATCTGCCCCGCGGTCAAGATGGCGCAGAAGATGGGCATCGAGCGGGCCGACGGCAAGCCCTTGCAGCAAGTTCCGTCGATGACGCTCGGGGTGCAGGAGATGTCTCCGCTGACCATGGCAGCCGGTTACGCCGCCTTCGCCAACGGCGGCGAGTACTGCTCGCCGGTCGCCATCGAGTCGATCACCGACGCCCGCGGCCGGACCCTGAAGGTCCCGCAGACCCGCTGCCGTACGGCGATGTCGAAGAAGACCGCGGACACGATCAACACCCTCCTCAAGGGCGTCGTCGAGGACGGCACCGGCAAGGAGGCCGGCCTCCAGGGCCGCGACAGCGCCGGCAAGACCGGCACCACCGACAGCCGCTACGCCGCCTGGTTCGTCGGCTACACCCCGAACGCGGCCGGCGCCGTCTGGGTGGGCGACCCCCAGCACCAGCGCAAGATGTACAACATCACCATCGGCGGCGTACCCCACGACAAGGTCTACGGCGCCGATACCCCCGGCCCCATCTGGCGCGACGCGATGACCGGCGCCCTGGCCGGCCGGCCCGCGCCGGCCCTGCCCACCGTCCCGATCGACGACCCCGACAAGGGCAAGGCGTCGGGCGACGACAAGGGCAGCGGCAAGCACAAGCCCGGCCGCGGCCACGGCGGCGACAACAAGCCCGGCGGCGGCTGGCACCTCCCCGGCTGGCCCGACATCCTGGGTGGCGGCAACGGCGGGTGGTAACGGCCCGGTTGGCGCCCGCCTCATGAGGCCGAGAGACAAGCGAGGGGCCGCCCCAGCCGGTGCTGGGGCGGCCCCTCGTCTGTCACCTCGTCTGTCACGCGGGCGCCCGGGGCTTCGGTCCGTACCCGCGGGGGAGGACCTCCGCCCGTTCGCCTGCGGGTGAAGGCCCCCGGCCGACCGCTCAGCCGGCCAGCAGCTTCTTCACCATTCCGGCCACCCGGCCGCCCTCGGCGCGCCCGGCCACCTTCGGGTTGACGATCTTCATGACCGCGCCCATCGCCTTCGGCCCCTCGGCGCCGCTGCCCTTGGCCTCCGCCACCGCCGCCGCGACCAGCGACTCCAGCTCCTCGTCGGTCAGCTGCTTGGGGAGGTAGTCGGCGAGCAGCTCGCCCTCGGCGCGCTCCCGCGCGGCCGACTCGTCCCGGCCGCCCTGCTCGAACGCCTCCGCGGCCTCCCGGCGCTTCTTCGCCTCCCGAGCGATGATCTTCTCGACCTCGCCGTCGGACAGCTCGCGCGCCTCCGTGCCCGCGACCTCCTCCTTCTGGATCGCGGTCAGCGTGAGACGGAGGGTGGAGGAACGCAGCTCATCGCGCGTCTTGATCGCTTCGGTGAGGTCCTGCTGCAGCTTGGACTTGAGCGTGGTCATGCCGTCGAGTATGCCCCCACCCACCGACAACAGCCGCGCCTTTTCCCGCCCCCCGCCGCGAGCCCACGGCCCGCCGGGCCCCGCCGAGCGGCCGGGCCGCCGGGCCGGCCCCCACTCGTATGCGCCCCACCCGTATGCGCCTCCAGCCGGCGTCCCCACCCGTACGCGACGGCACCCGCACGCGTCGACCCCGTACGCACCGGCACCCCGTCCGCGACGGCACCCGTACGGGCCCGGCCCGCCCCTCCCTGTGTACCGACGCCTCGCCACTCTGCGACGATGGGATCCATGCGCGCGCGATACGGAGTACCCCTGACCCTGACCGCAGTCGGCGCGGCCGGCCTCGCCTACGCCGCCGGCTACGAAGTCCGCTCCTTCCGCCTGAGGCGGGTCACGGTCCCCGTACTGCCGCGCGGTATGCGCCCGTTGCGCGTCCTGCAGGTGTCGGACATCCACATGGTCAGCGGCCAGCGCAAGAAGCAGCGCTGGCTGCAGTCGCTGGCCGGGCTGCGCCCCGACTTCGTCATCAACACGGGTGACAACCTCTCCGACCCCGAGGGCGTCCCGGAGACCCTGGACGCACTCGGGCCGCTGATGGAGTTCCCCGGTGCCTACGTCTTCGGCTCGAACGACTACTACGGCCCCAAGCTCCGCAACCCGGCCCGCTATCTGATCGAGCGGGTCCAGGGCCGCCACGGCCTCAACGGCAACGCTCCCGTGGTGGGCGCCGTCCACAACCCGTGGGAAGAACTGCGCGACGCCTTCGACGCGGCCGGCTGGGTGGGCCTGTCCAACACCCGCGGCCGCCTCAAGCTGGAGGGCTTCGAGATCGCCCTCACCGGACTGGACGACCCGCACATCAAGCGCGACCGGTACGCCGAGGTGGCCGGCGGCCCGGAAGCCGGCGCCGACCTCTCCCTCGCCGTCGTCCACGCCCCGTACCTGCGCTCCCTGGACGCCTTCGCCGCCGACGGCTACCCGCTGATCCTGGCCGGCCACACCCACGGCGGCCAGCTCTGCATCCCCTTCTACGGGGCGCTCGTCACCAACTGTGACATCGACACCGACCGGGTCAAGGGCCTGTCCACCCACACCGCCGCCGGCCGCACCTCCTACCTCCACGTCTCCGCCGGCTGCGGCACCAACCGCTACACCCCGGTCCGCTTCGCCTGCCCCCCGGAAGCGACCCTCCTCACCCTCACCGCCCGCGACTGACCCGCACGCCTGATCCGGGGCGGCTTCCCCGCGCCCACTCCGGGTGGGGGCACCGCCTCGGAGGACCCTCCTGGCGGGCCTTGCCTGCGGGCTCTTCCGGCAGGCTCTTCTGGCGGGCCTTCCTCCCAGTTGAGGCGAACCGCCCGGAGGGGCCTCCCTCTTGGTGGGCGAACCGCCCAGGGGGCCTCCCTCCTCCCTGCGGCTCCCTCCCCCTAACGTGGAGGAATGTCCGACCCCAACCGGACCTCGCAGTCCACGCGCCACGCCACCGGGCCGGCCGGCGCCGCCGCCCGGACTCCCGCCGCGGCCGTCGCCCCCGCGACCCGCCACCGCCTGGCCGCCGTCTACCGCCTCCTGATCACCGCGACCGCCCTGACCGGTCTGGTCCTGGGGGCCGTCGCCACCCAGGACCCCGCCCGCGTGCTCGCCTCCTTCACCGCGCAGGCCGGCATCGCCGCCGCTCTGGTCTCCGCCGCCTCGGCCCACCGTGCCTGGACCGGCCGCCGCCCCCTGAGCCCCGGTCTCACCGGCGCCGCCCTCTTCTTCCTCACCCTCAGCGCTGTCCCCCACCACGCCCTCCCCGCCACCTCCCCCACCGCCTTCGCCCTCCCAAGCCCCACGCCCGGCGCATCCCCCCACTCCCTCTCCTCCCTCTCCTCCCTCTCCTCCCTGCTCCTCACCACGCTCACCCCGCTCGCCGCCCTCGCCGACTGGCTGCTGCTCACCACGCCCCGCGGCTTCCGCCCCCGCCACGCCTGGCAGTGGCCGGCGTACCCCCTCCTCTACCTCGCCGCCACCCTCGCCCTCCCCGCCACGACCGGCACCCGCCCAGGCAGCCTCACGACCACCCTCACCACCGCCCTGGCGAGCTGCCTCCTCCCCGTGATCACCATCGCGATCGACCAGGTCAGGCCCTCCCCACGTCTCTCCCGGAACCGGATTTCGCCTACGGGGATCGGTCCGCTAAAGTAGAGCTCGTTGCTTCGGGGTGTAGCGCAGCTTGGCAGCGCGCTTCGTTCGGGACGAAGAGGTCGTGGGTTCAAATCCCGCCACCCCGACTGAAGGAACACCAGGTCAGGGGCCTGATTCGCATCGCGGATCAGGCCCCTGATCCGTTTCTGGGATCGCCCGGGAGGCATGCCGGAGAAGATCTTCGTGTGGGGGCCCAGCACGCGGTCGCCAGCAAGGTGTGGCGAGCGTCTCACGCGGCGGCCCGTGGCTGCCTGTTCGCGCGTCCGACTCCCAATTCCCCTCTGAGGACTGCCGAGGATCTTCGCCGGCACGAGGGGGATGAACGGCGGAGCGGGCGGAACGGACGGAGCCGCGGCCCCACGGGCCGTACGGGCCCCACGCGAGGCGCTCCAGCGCTTCCAGGGTGGCGAGTTCACGAGGGGCGCTGTGTTTCCTTGCGCGGCAGGCGAATTGATTACCCGGCCACCCTCACACCGGTCCCGGGCAGGAGCACCCGCCCGCCGGTGACGGCGGGTCAAGATGCCCTCCAGCGAACGACCAGGGTGGTGATCTCGCTCACACCGGTCGGATGTCCCCGGCGGCCTTATCGCCGGTGTGGCCCCAGTCCTGGTTGCCGCCGGTGTGGGCTGAAGTGGTGGATGAAAACAACGCCGCGCCATTCGGCGCCGGTCCCTCCCCTCGTGGGGACCGGTGCCGAACAGCGCGGGCGGCGGCGATCCGCGCCCCCCGTACCGGCGCGGATCCGGGTGGGCCGGACCGTGGTCGACGCGGCGGCAGTCCGGGCCGGGCCGGCTCCTCGGGTCCTCGTGCTGAGGCGTCCCGACCGTTACCCCCGGCCGTCACCACCGGCTGGTGATTCCGGCGGGCGGTGGCCGGGAACAGGCGTCAGGAGTTGTTGCTCCGGAGGGCCGGGCTTCGCCCGGCCGGGCAAGGCCCGGGTGCTGCGCCGCTGGCTCGTGATACTGCCAGTCGTGCGTCCCTGCGAGGAGATTCCGGAGTCGGGCCGGGGGCTTAACCACAGGTCAGCCCGCTAAGGTGAGTTTTCCGGTCCGGATGTCCAGCCGCGGGGGAAGTAAGGAGTGGAGACCTTGAGTTCCGACTCAGGGGCACGCTCAGCCTTCGCCGAGCGTCTCGCGCTGCTGTACAAGGAGGCCGGCAACCCTCCCCTCAAGAAGGTGGCCGAGGCGGTCGTCCGGCTGCAGCGGGTCGACGAGCGGGGACGGCCGGTGCGGGTGTCCGTACAGCGGATCAGCGACTGGCGGCGGGCCAAGAACGTGCCCGCGCAGTTCGCCGCCCTCGCAGCGGTGCTGCAGGTGCTGATCCCTCAGGCCCGGCGCTTGCGGCCGGTGCCGGTGTCCACGGGCCTGTACGACCTGGCCCAGTGGCAGCGGCTGTGGGAGCGGGCGGTCGGCGACCGTGCCGCGGCGTCCGCGCAGGAGGAGGAACGCCCCCCGGACGAGGCCGCGCCCGTACCCGGTGTGTGCCCGTACCGCGGACTGGCGTCGTACCGTCCGCAGGACGCCCGGTGGTTCTTCGGCCGGGAGCGGAGCACGGAGGCTCTCCTCGCCCAGCTCCGCGCGGCGGAGCGGACGGGGGGCCTGGTCATGCTCGTGGGCGCCTCGGGGGCCGGAAAGTCGTCGTTGCTCAACGCCGGGCTGGTGCCCGCGTTGCGGAGCGGCGTGGGGGGCGACGACGCGGGCGGTGGGGCGCGGGAGGTGCTGCAGCTCGTGCCGGGGAGTGATCCGCTCGGAGAGCTGATCCGCCGGATTCCCGAGCTCGCCGACGTCGTGCCCGGCGCAATGGAGCCCGCGGCCGCCGAGTCCGCGGTCACGGAGTCCGCGGTCACGGAGCCCGCGGCCGCGGAGTCCGCGGCGCAAGAGCCCGCGGCGCCTGAGTCCGCGGCGCCGGAGCCCAACACCCGAACGAATCCCAGCCCCCCGCCGACCCCCGGCACTCCCCACTTCGCGCGCGCCGTGCGGGAAGCCGTCTCGGGGTGGGCGGGGCGTGGGGCGGCGGTTGCTGCTCGGCCGGTGGTGATCGTGGACCAGTTCGAGGAGGCGTTCACCCTCTGTTCCGACGAGGCGGCGAGGCGGACGTTCATCCAGCTCCTCCACGCCGCGTGCACGCCGCCGCCCTCCCCCACGTCCTCGACCTCGCTCGAACAGGGGGGACCCTCACGCTCCGGCGGCCCGGCCCCCGCGCTCGTCATCATCGGCATACGCGCCGACTTCTACGAGAAATGTCTCGGATATCCCGAACTGGCCGATGCGTTGCAGCACCGGCACATGGTGCTCGGCCCGCTGACCAGCGCGGAGCTGCGAGAGGCGGTGACCGGTCCCGCCAAGGCCGTGGGGCTGGAACTCGAACCGGGGCTGGCGGAACTGATCGTCCGGGAGGTGAGCGCCGACGGCACCGACGGTGCGCACGACGCGGGTGTCCTGCCGCTGCTCTCGCACGCCCTGCTCGCCACCTGGCAGCGGCGGAAGGCGGGACGGCTGACGCTGGCCGGCTACCGCGCGGCGGGCGGGATCCAGGGAGCGGTGGCGGCGACCGCCGAGCGGGCCTGGTCCGGTCTCGACCCGACGGCACGCACGGCCGCACGGCTGCTCCTCCTCAGGCTGGTCCGGCTGGGCGAGGACACCCAGGCCACCCGTAGGCGGGGAACGCGGCGCCAACTGGCGGACGAGTCGACCGATCCCCACAAGACGGAGGAATCGCTCGAAGCGCTGGTGCACGCCCGGTTGGTGACGCTCGACGCGGAGGCCGTGGAGATCACCCATGAGGCGCTGCTCCACGCCTGGCCCCGGCTGCGCGACTGGATCGACGAGGACCGGAACGGCAATCTGCTGCGCCAGCGCCTGGAGGAGGACGGCAGGGCCTGGGAGGGCTCGAACCGCGACACGTCGCTCCTCTACCGGGGTTCCCGGCTGGAGCAGGCCCGCAGCTGGGCGGAATCCGCCGGTGACACGTTTCTGACCCGCAGCGCGGTGGAGTTCCTGGCCGCCGCGGTGCGGCTGCGCCGGCGCACGGTGTGGCTCAGCCGCGGTGCGGTGGCGGCCGTGGTCGTCATGGCGATGCTGGCCCTCGGTTCGGCGGTGGTGGCGTGGCAGCAGCGGGACGACTCGGTGTTCCAGCAGGTGCTCACCGAAGCCGATCGCGCGCAGTACACGGACCCGTCCCTCTCGGCCCAACTCGACCTGGTGGCGCACCAGCTGCGCCCCCACGACGAGGGCGCGAAGAACCGGCTGCTCTCCATCGTGAACGCCCCGCTGGCCACCCCGCTCCGGGGCCACACCGGCGCCGTCTACCTCACCTCGTTCAGCCCCGACGGGCGGACCCTGGCCACCGCCGGCTACGACCGGACCGTCCGGCTGTGGGACGTGCGCGACCGGGGCCGCCCCGAGCCGCTCGGCAAGCCCCTGACCGGCCACACGAGTTGGGTGAGCAGCGCGGTCTTCGGCCCGGACGGGCACACCCTCGCCAGCGCCGGCGACGACGGCACGATCCGGCTGTGGGACGTGACCGACCCCCGTCACCCGTCCCGGCTCGGCCCGCCGCTGGCCGGCCACCAGGGCACGATCTACCTGGTCGCCTTCAGCCCGGACGGCCACACCCTGGCCTCCGTCGGCGACGACCACACCGTCCGCCTGTGGGACGTGGCCGACCCGCGCCGTCCGAAGGCGCTCGCCACACTGACCGGCCACACCGCCGCCGTACGCTCCGTCGCGTTCAGCCCCGACGGACGGACGCTCGCGGCGGGCAGCGACGACGAGACCATCCGGCTGTGGGGCGTGTCCGATCCGCGTCACCCCGAACCGATCCACCGGGTGCTCACCGGCCACACGGACCTGGTCCACTCGGTGGCCTTCAGCCCCGACGGCCGGACCCTCGCCAGCGGCAGCGCGGACGACACCATCCGGCTGTGGGACGTCTCCGACCCGGAGCACGCCGAGCCGATCGGCTCGCCGCTCACCGGCCACACCGGTCCGATCTGGTCCGTCGCCTTCAGCCCCGGCGGCGGGATGCTCGCCGCGGCCAGCGCGGACAGCACGGCGAGCCTGTGGAACGTCAGTGATCCGGCGTACCCGTCGCAGGTCGGGGAGCCCCTCGCAGGCGGCAGCGGCGAGATGTACGCCCTCGGCTTCAGCCCCGACGGCCGGACCCTCGCCACCGGCAACGGTGACAGCAAGGCCCGCCTGTGGTCGATACCGGCCTCGGACATGATCGGCCGGAATGGGACGTTCCGAGCGGACGGGCGGGTGCTCGCCACGGCCGCGCGGGACGGCAGGGTCCGGCTGTGGAACGTGCACACCCACGGCCGGCCGGTGCCCCTGAGCAGACCGTTCATGCAGGCGGACGGCTACCACCGTTCGATGGCGTTCTCCCCCGACGGCCGCACCCTCGTCGTACGGACGGGGCACCGGACGGTGTACCTGTGGAACGTCGCCGACCCGGCCCGCCCGGTCCCGGCCGGGCCGCCCCTCACCCTGCACACCCGCTTCGCGGGCCCCGACTCCCTGGCCTACAGCCCCGACGGCCGCACCATGGTCACCGCGTACGACGACCGCACCGTCCAGTTGTGGAACGTCAGCGACCCCTCCCACGTGGTTCCGTTCGGCCCCCCGCTCACCGGCCACAAGGGCTTCATCAACTCCCTCGCCTTCAGTCCGGACGGCCGTACGCTCGCCAGCGGCAGCGCGGACGGCACCATCCGGCTGTGGGACGTGACCGACCCGCGTCGCCCCGCCCGGTCCGGCGCCCCGCTCCGGGGGCACCTCGGTCCCGTCAACGTGCTCGCCTACAGTCCGGACGGCCACACGCTGGCCAGCGGCGGTGACGACGACACCGTCCGGCTGTGGAACGTCACGGACCCCCGCCGGGCGACGCCGCTGGGCCCGGCGCTCACCGGCCACACCGAAGCGGTCGTGTCGCTGACGTTCACCCCGGACGGCCGGACCCTGGCGAGCGGCGGCGACGACAACTCGGTGCAGTTCTGGAACGTCTCGTTCCCGTCCCGGGCCCTGCCCATCGGCCAGGCGACCAGCCCCAACGCCAAGACCGGCAATTTCCTGGCGTTCAGCCCCAAGAGCCACCTGCTCGGGGTGTCGAGCGGCGCCGGCACCGTCCGCCTGTGGAGCCTGGACCCCGACCCGGCGATCCGCCGCATCTGCTCCACCACGCGGGGCGTCCTGACACCGGAGAAATGGCGCGAGTACCTGCCCCACCTCTCGTACGAGCCGCCGTGCAGCGCATGACGACGACCTGGGCCTACGTGACTCCGATCACAACTCCGGGTCCGGGTTGAGCAGTTGACTCCCGTCGTGCTGACAGCCTTGCTACTCTTGGCCGCAGCCCGATCGCTGGTGCATCCCCCGTCGCCAGCGATCGGGCGCTTTCATTCCGCCGTTTCCGGTTCCTGCGCATCGCTCCCGAACGATGCCGGTTGATCCCGGTTCACGCCTGCTACCCCTGGCTCGCCCCACGCTCCCCAACTCGTCAACACCTCTTGATGAGTCGTAGCCTGGTGTGGACCGGCCGGCCGCAGTCAGCCCCGCCGGACGGGGCAGAGCACCGAACGACGGACGGTGAGACCGATGGCAGTGGCGTACGAGCAGATCGCCGATCAGCTTCGGCGGTCCATCCGCGCAGGTCGGCTGAAGCCCGGGGACCGCCTGCCCGCCGAGTCCAAGCTCGCCGAGGAGTTCGGACGCAGCGTGCCGACCGTCCGGGACGCGCTCCGGGTGCTGCGCGACGAGGGCCTGATCGAGAAGCAGCACGGGCGCGGAAATTTCGTCCGGCGCGCCCGCACCACGACCGTACGCACCAACCTTCGCCACCAGTGGGAGAAGAACCGCGCCCGCCGGCCCCTGGAGGAGCGGGCCCGGACCGGCGCGACCGAGCACGAGACCGGCCTGCAGGTCGACGACCTGATCTTCCACGCCGCGTACCGCGAGACCACGGCGGACCAGGACCTCGCGGCGGCGTTCGGCCTCCCCGAGGGCACCCCTCTCCTCGCGCGCTCCTACCGGACGCGTTGCGCGGCCGAGAACGCCCCCTTCAGCCTGGTGACGTCCTATCTCGTCCGCGACCTGATCGCGGCGAACCCGGACCTGCTCGACCCGGCCAACGAGCCGTGGCCGGGCGGCTCGCAGGCCCAGCTCTCCACCGTCGGCATCGAGGTCGACCGCATCGAGGAACGGGTCACCGCCCGCCCGCCGACGCCCGAGGAAGCGGCGGAGCTGGAGCTCCCGCCGGGGACGTCGGTACTCGTACTCCGCAAGACGTCGATCGACACCCGGGACCGGATCGTTGACGTCTCGCACGTCGTCCTGCCCGGCGACCGCACGGAAATGCTGTTCACCACTCCCCTGGAAAGGTGGTGAGTGCCGTGCGCCGGCGCATCATCATCGTCACGGCCGTCCACGCCCCCTCGGCCCCTTTCCTCCCGGAGGCGTACAAGTCCCTCCGCGAACAGGAACTCCCCGAAGGATGGGAGTGGCACTGGGTCGTCCAGGAGGACGGCCGCACCGACGAGGTCGCCCCGTACGTGCCCGACGACGCGCGGGTGACCTTCCGCCAGGGACGGTCCGGCGGCCCCGGTGTCGCCCGGACGCTCGCCCTGGCCCATGCCGAGGGCGAGTACCTCAAGGTCCTGGACGCCGACGACCAGCTGGCGCCCGGCGCGCTCGCCCGCGACCTGGCCGCCCTGGAGGGCGACCGGGGCCTCGGCTGGGCGACATCCCGCGCCCTCGACCTGCTGCCCGACGGCTCGACCGCCGGTTTCCCGGGCGACCCCGCGCCGGGGCCGATCGAGCGCGGCGCCGTCCTCGACTTCTGGAAGGCGAACGACTTCCGCGCCCAGGTCCACCCGGCAACCCTCTTCGTACGCCGCGACCTGCTCCTCGCCCTCGGCGGCTGGATGGCCCTGCCCGCCTCGGAGGACACCGGTCTGCTGCTCGCCCTGAACGCCACCAGCCGCGGCTGGTTCTCCTCGGAGGTGGGCCTGCTCTACCGCAAGTGGCCGGGCCAGGCGACCAGCCAGCCTTCCCACACGGACACCGCGGAGCGCCATGCGCGGATGGCGGTCGCCGAGGCCCGGGCACGCGCGCTCGCACACGTCGACTGGCGCTATCCGAGGGACGAGGACCCAGGCGCGGTGACCAGGAGTGGATGGCTGAGGGGCGACGCCTGAGGGGCGTCGGCCGAGGGTGAGTCGATCGCGCGGTTCCCCCGTCACGCCTCTGGCCTGTTGATGCCCGGCGTGCCACCCTGCGCGGCACCCGTTGGTCGGCCCCCGGCACACGTCGTATCCGTGGCCGACGACGACAGCCGAGGCAGGCAAGGAGACCGCCATGACCGAGCTCCGTGGAGACGAGCAACGCCGGAGGAACACCTCGCCGGACGCCCTCAGGGCGAGGCACACCGCCCGCGCCCGAAGCGCTTGTGCCCGTACGGCCGCCGCCTGCCGCTTCGCCGGATTCGCGGCCGACCCCGGCTCCGTAGTGGCCGTGCCGGCGGCGGCCTCCGCGAAGGCCGCCAACGCCCTCCGTCTGTCCGCCGACGCCGTCGCCGCGCTGACCGCGGGCAGCCCGGACCCCGCCGCGGACGCCCGGCACGCACGCAATGCGGCCGCGGCCGCCGTCCTCGCCGCCCAGATAGCCCGCTCCCACGGCGTCAACCAGCTCTGCAACGCCGCGTACGACGCCGCCCTCAAGGCGTCCCTGGCAGCGGGAAGGGCCGCCGGGCGGGACGGCTGGGGTGCCAGTGACCCGCTGAACGCCGAAGCGGAAGCGGCCGAGGCCGACGCCGTCGCCGCCGCCACGGCCGCCGGCTGGACGTAAGCCCTCCTCCCGTCCCCCCTTGTCCGGCACCGCGAGCCGGTGCCGGACCGCGCCCCTCCGGACGATCCCTCACCCCTGATCGAAGGGAAGCTCCAGCATCCGGATCGCATTCCCGCGCAGGAGCTTGTACGTCACCTCGTCCGGCAGCCCCGCCATGTGCTCGGCCGCCACCTGCTTCGTGTGCGGCCAGGTCGAGTCGACGTGGGGGTAATCGGTCTCGAACGTCGCATTGTCGACGCCCACCGTCTCGATCGCCTCGACCCCGTGCCGGTCCCGGAAGAAGCAGCAGAAGACCTGCCGGTAGTAGTACGACGAGGGCGGCTCGGGGATCAGGTCCTTCACCCCGCCCCAGGCCCGGTGCTCCTCCCAGACGTCGTCGGCACGCTCCAGGGCGTACGGAATCCAGCCCATCTGGCCCTCGCTGTACGCGAGTTTCAGCCGCGGGAACTTCACCAGCACGCCGCTGAAAAGGAAGTCCATCATCGACGCCATCGCGTTGTTGAAGGAGAGCGCGGCCTGGACCGCGGGCGGGGCGTCCGGTGAGGCCGCCGGCATCTGCGACGACGACCCGATGTGCATGTTCACCACCGTCCCGGTCTCCTCGCACGCCGCGAAGAACGGATCCCAGTACCCGGAGTGGATCGACGGCAGCCCCAGGTAGGTGGGGATCTCGCTGAAGGTCACCGCCCGCACCCCGCGGGCGGCATTGCGCCGGATCTCCGCGACCGCCAGGTCGATGTCCCACAGCGGGATGAGGCACAGCGGAATCAGCCGGCCGCCGCTGTCCCCGCACCACTCCTCCACCATCCAGTCGTTGTACGCCCGGACGCAGGCGAGCCCGACCTCCTTGTCCTGCGCCTCGGCGAAGGTCTGGCCGCAGAAGCGCGGGAACGTCGGGAAGCAGAGCGACGCCTCCACGTGGTTGAGGTCCATGTCCGCAAGCCGCGCCTTGGGGTCCCAGCAGCCGCGCCGCATCTGCTCCCGGGTGATCCCGTCCAGCGTCATCTCGTCCCGGGAGAACCCCACGGCCGCGATGATGCGCTTGTACGGGAAGATCTGCCCGTCGTACTCCCACCAGTCCGTGATCTGACCGTCCGGGTCCGTGGTGAACCGGTACTTCCCGCCCACGTACGCCAGCTCACCGATGCCCGCGGTGAACGGCTTCGGCCCCCTGTCCTGGTACTTCTTCGGAAGCCAGGTCTCGAAGAGGTGCGCCGGCTCGATCACGTGATCGTCCACGCTGATGACCTTGGGAAGCTCCGCCGTGCCGCTCTCGTTGCTGATCACGCTGTACCCCCAACTGCCCGTCGGTGAGTCACTACGGGCCCGAATCTGACGATCCATCAGCTCCGAGGCTATGACCTCCCCCTCACGACGACAAGGCGCGCCCGGCAACTCCCCGCGCGGGAACGACCGCCCCTCACGGCCCGGGCCGCACCCCTTGCGGGATGAGCCGCCGCCCGCTGAACTGACACACGGCGAACCGACCTGACGCTCCATCAGTTCAGAGCTCCATCAGCTCAGGCTTCCGTTTTCCGTTGCGGACGAATCGAGAGGCGGCATGGACATGGCCATGCACACGTTCTGGCTCAGCGGCGCCGAGTGGTTCGCGGTCCTCCGGATCGGCCTCGGGCTGTGGTGGCTGGAGAGCTGGCGGCACAAGGACAAGAAGACCTGGTTCGCCGGCGGCGGCATCGACTGGGCGGCCGGTATCGCGGCCGAACACCGGTGGCCCGTCGTCCGCAAGGGCTTCGACCGCTTGGTGAAGCCGCACCCCCGCCTGATGGCGTACCTCGTCGCCTATGCCGAACTCGCCCTCGGCCTCGGACTGATCACGGGCTTCCTCACCCCGATAGCCCTGGTCGCCGGCGCCGTGCTCAATCTGATCTACCTGGCGCTGATGATCCACGACTGGGCGGAACAGGGTCAGAACCTGATGATGGCGCTGATCTCGGTCGCCGGCCTTCCGGCGATGAGCTGGCAGAGCTGGTCGCTGGACGGGGCGTGGGGCCTGTTCCTGTAGCGGCTCGACTCCCGGGGCGCCGGCCCAGCGACGCGCTCGGCTCCTCCTGCCCGCCCGACCCCCAACCTCCCATCCCCGTCCCCTGTCCCGTGCCCCCTGTCCGGAAAGTGCCTTACGGGGCCGCACCGCCGTACCTAGCCTGACCTTTGTGACCAGATTTCAGATCTGGTCACGGGGTCAGGACCAGAAGCCGGGCCCGGGGGAGCGGGCGCAGTGCCGATCGGGGTGCGGGCGAGGGGGAGAAGGCGTGGAGCGGGCGGAGCGCGGCGAGCGGATCCTGGAGGCGGCCGGGGAGTTGCTGCTCGCCTGGGGGTACGCGCGGGTGACGATCGAGGAGATCGCCCGGCGCGCCAAGGTGGGCAAGGGAACGGTCTACCTGCACTGGAAGACCAAGGACGCACTGCTCCTGGCCGTCATGCTGAAGGCGCAGGCCCGCAGCCAGCAGCGGCAGGTGGCGCGGCTCCGCGCCGATCCGCTGGAGGTGCTGCCGAGCCGGATGATGCGGGAGCGCTTCCAGGACTTCCTGACCGAGCCCGTGCTGCGCGCCCTGTACACCGACGACTCCGACCTCCTCGGCCGGCTCAACGACCACGCCAAGAAGGAGTGCGCGGAGCTGATCGCCGAGGCCGACCGGACCCTGCGGCGCCATCTCGAGGTGCTGCGCGCACACGGTCTGGTGCGCACCGACACGGAGGTCCGCCACCAGCAGTACGCGCTGCTGGCGATCGCCACCGGGTTCTTCACCGCGGAGACGCTGCTCCAGGAGCGGGCCCCGGACACCCCTGAGACGCGTGCGGAGATCCTGGCCCGAACGGTCCGGAGCACGCTCGAAACCGCCCCCGACCACGCACACCGGGCCGCCACCGCGGCCGCCGCCGAAGTCATCCCCCTCTACGAGCGGTTGGCGGACCTCTCTGCCCGCGAGCTCAACCGCCAGGTACGCCGCTGAGACCCAGCGGCAGGTACGTCGCCGCGGCGGGCGCGGCGACGACCGGAGACGGCGGCCGGTGACCAAGCTCGGCCGCCTCACCCACTCCCGACCGGAGGAGAACGAAAGATGTCGGCATTACCCCGCTCCCCGCTCACCGCGCACGTCGGGAAACACCCGGGCGAGCCACAGCTCATGGACCCCGCGCTGGTCAGCGACCCCTACGGCGGATACGGGGCGTTGCGCGAGCAGGGGCCGGTCGTCCGCGGCCGGTTCATGGACGACTCGCCCGCATGGTTCGTGACCCGTTTCGAGGAGGTCCGGCAGGTCCTGCGCGACCCGCGGTTCGCGAACAACCCGGTCGCCTCCTCTCTGGGCGCCAGGCCCGAGGACTCGCCCACGGTGCGGCTGTTGGACATGCTCGGCTTCCCCGAGCACCTCCGGGTCTACCTGCTCGGATCGATCCTCAACAACGACGCCCCGGACCACACCCGGCTGCGCCGCCTCGTCACCCGGGCGTTCACCGCACGCAAGATCACCAACCTGCGGCCGCGCGTGGAGGAGATCACGGACGCCCTGCTGGACCGGCTCCCCGAGCACGCCGAGGACGGCGTCGTCGACCTGATCCAGCACTTCGCGTACCCGCTGCCCATCACGGTCATCTGTGAACTGGTCGGCATACCGGAAGCCGACCGTCCGCAATGGCGTCAATGGGGAGCCGATCTCGTATCGCTCCACCCGGACCGGCTCAGCGTCTCGTTCCCCGCGATGATCGACCACATCCACGAGCTGATCCGGGAACGGCGCGGCGCGCTCACCGACGACCTGCTCAGCGAGCTGATCCGCACCCATGACGACGACGGCAGCCGGCTGAGTGACGTCGAGATGGTGACCATGGTCCTCACCCTCGTCCTGGCCGGTCACGAGACCACCGCCCACCTGATAGGCAACGGCACGGCGGCCCTCCTCACCCACCCCGGCCAGCTGCGCCTCCTCAAGGAGGACCCGGCCCTGCTCCCGCGGGCCGTCCACGAGCTGATGCGGTGGTGCGGACCGGTGCACCTGACGCAGCTGCGGTACGCCACCGAGGACGTCGAGCTCGCCGGCACCCGGATCCGCAAGGGCGACGCCGTGCAGCTCATCCTGGTGTCGGCGAACCACGATCCCCGCCACTACACCGACCCGGAACGCCTCGATCTGACCCGCCATACCGCGGGCCACGCCGAGAACCACGTGGGGTTCGGCCACGGACCGCATTACTGCCTCGGCGCGACGCTGGCCAAACAGGAGGGCGAGGTCGCCCTCGGGAAACTGCTCGCACGCTTCCCCGACGTCTCTTTGGCCGTCGAACCGGAACGGCTGGAACGTGCGCAGGTGCCGGGCAGTTGGCGGCTGGTGTCCTTGCCGCTGCGGCTGCACCGATAACCGCGCACTAGCCGGGACTGGGGGCGACACCGCACCCCGGAGGTGGCGGGACGGCCGGCCCCGCCACCTCTTCCGGTTCGTAGCGCTACTTGCCGGCCACCGAGGCCCGCCAGATGACCTGGTGCGAGCCCTCTCCCTCACCGTTGAAGATCACCGCTTTCGGCGCGTCGCCCTTCGGCAGCAGGTGGATGGAGCACTCGGTGACCACGCCGTTCGGCTTCACCATCTTGTCGGGGACGGCCTCCGGGCACTGGCTGACGCCGGGGCCGCCGATGTCGATCAACGTCATCTTCTGCACGGTCTGACCGGCCTCGGTCTGCAGCGTCACCCCGTCGCTCATGCTGGGCAGCAGGTCGTACTTGCCGCTGTTCCGGTACTGCATGGTCACGTAGTACGGGACCATCTTCTTCTGGTCCGCGTCCAGGTCGAAGCGGCTCAGGTCGGCGAGGGAGCCGACGCGCACGCTCTTCGGGGTGATCCGCAGCGAGACGGGCCGCTTGCTGCTGTCCTCCGTGACACCGTCGGCCGGCTTGCCCGCCGGCAGGATCCCGTCGGACGAACCGCCCGCGCCGCCGCCCCCACCCACCTTCCAGATGAGGGTGTCACCCCCGTCGTCCTTGTAGGAGACGGTCGTCGGTGGCTGTCCCTTGGGGAGCATGTAGATCTGGCAGATCGCGGCCGAGGCACCGGCCGCCAGCTGCGACGTGCCGCCCTCACGGCACTCGGGCGGCAAGCCGGAGCTGGTGGCCAACGGGTTGGACTGGAACAGCGAGACCGGCTGGGCGGGCTGGCCGTCGGCCCCGTTGACGGAGAAGTTCCGCTCCGGGGACAGGTTCTTCACCGTCTTCTTGCCGGTGTTCGTGTAGGAGAAGGTGAGGTAGTACGGCACCTTCCCCTTCAGGTCGTCGTCCAGCCGGATGTGCGAGAGGTCGGCGTCCGAGCCGCGAGCCAGCCGCGTCGGGGTGATCCGCAGCGGGTGCGCCTTGTCGTCGGAGTCGGTCCAGGTGGCCTGACGGGGCGTGGCCTTCATCGGCAGCGGCTTGGCCGGCGTCACGGCCTCCGACGGCCCCGGCGCCGCCTTGCCGTTACCGGGCCCGCCACATCCCACGGCCAGCAGCATGAGCGCGCTGAGACCCGCGGCACCCGCGATACGTATCGGCTTCCGCACGGCAAATCCCCCGTTGTTCTGCGATGTTCCGCGTTGTTCTGCGTGTTCTGCTTGTTTTGCGTGTTCTGCTTGTTTTGCGATGTTTTGCGTGTGCTGCGTTCTGCGTCGGTGCCCGTCGTCGCCGCCTGACCGGCCGGGACCGGTCCGACACACTAGCCGGGGGCGGTACGGACGAACGGCACCACCCCCGGGGCCCGGACTGACGGGCCGGACCGAACGCACCTCAACGAGGACGACTGGCCCGCAACGAGTACATGAGGGGAACGCGGGGACGGTCCCCGGGAAAGCGGTAGTACCCGTCGTCGCCCCGCCGTAGTGCGGCGAACCGCTGGTACATGGTCATGTCGTGCTCGTGCAGGAAGTCGATGCGCAGGCCGGCACCGGCCACTGCGGAGACGACGTCACCGAGCGGATGCTGCCATTCGACACTGCGGTTGTTGACCGTCGGCGCCTCGAAGTCCGTGTACGTACCGGGCACTTCGTCGACCCAGGCATCACGGCTGAAGTAGTCGTGGACGATCCGTGCGCCGGCCTCGTCGTCGAGGCTGTCGGTCAGCGGGTGGAACTCGGCGAGGTAGAGGAAACCTCCGGGCGCGACGAGCGAGGCAGCGGTGTCGGCCCAGCGCTCCACGTCCGGCAGCCAGTTCAGAGCCCCGATACCGGTGTAGACGATGTCGTACGACGCGTCGGGGACGGCTTCGACGGCGTCATAGACATCGGCGGCGACGAAGGCCGCCCGGTCCGGGCCGTAGCCGAGTTCGGCGGCGAGCTCGCGGGCGGCCTCCACGGCCGGTTCGGAGAAGTCCAGGCCGACGACGCGGGCGGCGCCGCGGTGCGCCCAGGAAAGCGTGTCCTGCCCGAAGTGGCACTGGAGGTGGAGCAGGGACCGGCCGGTGACGTCTCCGACCTCCGCGGTCTCGAAGTCGCGGAGCACGTCCCGGTCCCGGCGGAAACGCTCCCGGTCGTAAAAATCGCTCGCGGTGTGGATGGCCACCCGCTCGTCCCACCTCGCGCGATTGGTCTCCCGCCAGTCGTCGGGGCCGGTGTTTCTTCGCATATCGCGAAGTTATCCACAGGGTTGCGGCCCTCGCCAACGCATTTCGAGCGCCGGGCGCAGAATGGGCCCATGACTGACGAGACGACCGCAGGCCCCGACCGCTCCCCCGCCCCGGCCCCTTCCTCGGGCGGCCCCGACCGCTCCGACCGCTCCTCCGGGACGCTGACGGGCTCGGCCGACCCCATAACGGGCCCGGGAGCGTCGACACCTGACCCGGCCGGCTCGCCGAAGACGGACACCGCGGACATGCCCCCCTGGGAGAAGCGCTTCCGCGCCCCGCGGATCGGGCTGCCGGACTGGGCCGAGGACGCCCCGCACCGCTCCCTGTTCGTCTCGAACGCCACCGGCACCTTCGAGCTGTACGCCTGGGACCGGGCGACCGGCGCCCAGCGGCAGGCCACGGACCGGCCGAACGGCACGACGGACGGGACGCTCTCGCCGGACGGCGAATGGATCTGGTGGTTCTCGGACACCGACGGGGACGAGTTCGGCGTCTGGATGCGGCAGCCGTTCGCCGGCGGCCCGGACGAGCCGGCCACCCCTGGGCTCGCCCCCTCCTATCCGGGCGGCCTGGCCATCGGCCGCGACGGCACCGCGATCGTCGGCCGCTCCACGGACGACGACGGCTCGACGATCCACGTCGTACGCCCGGGAGAGCCCCCGGTGGAGATCTACCGCCACCGCGAGTCGGCGGGCGTCGGCGATCTCGCGCACGACGGCTCACTGATCGCCATCGAGCACACCGAGCACGGCGACGCGATGCACTCCGCGATCCGCGTCGTCCGGCCCGACGGCTCCTTGGTCGCCGAGCTGGACGACACCAACGGCGGCACCGAGGAGCTGGGCCTGTCGGTGCTGGGCTTCGCACCGGTGGACGGTGACTCCCGGCTGCTGGTCGGGCACCAGCGCCGGGGCCGCTGGGAGCCGATGATCTGGGACCCGCTGACCGGCAAGGAGACGGCCCTGGAGATCGACCTCCCGGGAGACGTCGGCGCCGACTGGTACCCGGACGGCTCGGCACTCCTCGTGGAGCACGAGTACCAGGCCCGGAGCGAGCTGTGGCGGTACGACCTCGGAGAGGAGCCGACGGGCGCGATACTGACCCGCGTCGACACCCCGGCCGGCACGGTCTCGGGCTCGACGGCACGGCCGGACGGAACGGTCGAGTTCCTGTGGTCGTCGGCCGCGCAGCCCCCGGAGGTGCGCTCGACGAGCGGTGCGGTCGTGCTGGACCCGCCCGGCATGAAGGCGCCCGGGTCGGTGCCGGTGCGGGACGTCTGGGTGGAAGGCCCCGGCGGCCGTATCCACGCGCTGGTGCAGCAGCCTGCGGGCGACGGGCCCTTCCCGACGGTGTTCGACATCCACGGCGGCCCGACCTGGCACGACAGCGATGCCTTCGCCTCGTCCCCGGCGGCGTGGGTCGACCACGGCTTCGCGGTCGTCCGCGTCAACTACCGCGGCTCGACGGGCTACGGCCGCGCCTGGACGGACGCCCTCAAGCACCGCGTCGGACTGATCGAGCTCGAGGACATCGCCGCGGTGCGCGAGTGGGCGGTCAGCTCCGGCCTGGCGGACCCGGAACAGCTGGTCCTGTCCGGCGGCTCATGGGGTGGCTACCTCACCCTGCTGGGACTCGGCACCCAGCCGGAGGCCTGGGCCCTGGGCCTCGCGGCAGTACCGGTGGCGGACTACGTCACGGCGTACAACGACGAGATGGAAGCCCTCAAGGCCATGGACCGCACCCTCCTGGGCGGCACCCCCGAGGAGGTCCCGGAGCGCTTCGAGGCCTCGTCCCCCCTGACGTACGTGGACGCGGTGCGGGCCCCGGTCTACATCTCCGCCGGCGTCAACGACCCGCGCTGCCCGATCCGGCAGGTGGAGAACTACGTCCAGCGCCTGGAACAGCGCAGCCACCCGCACGAGGTCTACCGCTACGACGCGGGCCACGGCTCCCTCGTCGTCGAGGAACGCATCAAGCAGATACGCCTGGAACTCGACTTCACCCAGCGCTACCTGACCGCCCGGAGCCGGACCGCCTGACCGGCAGCGGTTCCCCTCTCAGGCCACCGCGTGATGGGCGAGGGCGGCATGCGGGTCGGTGATCCCGGTGCCCTCGGTCGTGTGATCGGTGTGCACGGTCGCGGCGGTGAGCCGGGGGACCGCGTGGATGAGTGCGTGCTCGGCGGCGACGGCGAGGGCGTGGGCCTGCACCACGGTCAGCCGGGAGTCGACGACGATGTCGGCCTCGGCACGCAGCGTGTGACCGATCCAGCGCATGCGGACCTGGCCCACGCCACGGACCCCGGCCACCGTGCGCAGGGCGGTCTCCGCGGTGTCGAGCAGCTCGGGATCGACGGAGTCCATCAGCCGCCGGTAGACCTCGCGGGCCGCGTCGCGCAGGACGACGAGGATCGCGGCAGTGATCAGCAGACCGATGAAGGGGTCGGCAAGGCGCCAGCCGAGAGCTGCGCCTCCGGCACCGAGGAGGACGGCGAGGGAGGTGAAACCGTCGGTGCGGGCGTGCAGCCCGTCGGCGACCAGGGCCGCGGAGCCGATCTTGCGGCCGGTGCGGATGCGGTAGCGGGCCACCCATTCGTTACCGAGGAACCCGACGACGGCGGCCACGGCCACCGCCCCGAGATGGGTCACGTCACGGGGGTGCAGCAGGCGGTCAACGGCCTCGTAAGCGGCCAGCAGGGAGGAGGCGGCGATGGTGAGAACGATGGCGATACCGGCGAGGTCCTCGGCGCGGCCGTAGCCGTAGGTGTAGCGGCGGTTCGCCGCACGGCGGCCGAGCACGAAGGCGATGCCGAGGGGTACAGCGGTCAGGGCGTCCGCGGCGTTGTGGAGGGTGTCACCGAGCAGTGCCACCGAGCCCGACAGCGTGACGATGACCGCCTGGACCAGCCCGGTCGCCCCAAGGATCCCGAGCGAGAGCCACAGCGTGCGCATGCCCTCCCGGGAAGTCTCCATCGCGGCATCCACCTTGTCCGCGGCCGCATGGCTGTGCGGGGTGAGCAGATGACCAATCTGATGCCGCACTCGCCCCCAGCGCCCGCGCGGTGACGTGAGGTGGGGGTGGGAGTGGCTGGCAGTGTGGCCGTGGGTGCTGTGGGAGCCGGAATGTAGGGAGCCAGTGCCGGGGCCGTGACGGTGCCCGTGTGGGTGGCCGGCAGGCCCGTGCGTTGCGGGGTGCGGCGGGCCGTCGCCATGCCCGTCCGCCGGGTGGGCGGGGCCCTCGCCATGGCCTTCACCGGCGCGCGGAGGGTGAGCGTGGTCATGGCTGTGCGGGTGGGTGTGGCCAGGTCGTGGCGAGGGGGTGCGGTTGCCTGCCATGGGGCTACCGTGGCACACCGATTCCATTGCGGCTACAACGGTCGTACGGCCTCTGACCAGGTGCAATGTCGTTGCAGGTACCGATTGCAGGCTGCGGGTCGGACCGGACCCGCGACCGGGTGGGGTGGGAGGGGTGGGGCGGGGCGGGGGCGGGGGCGGGGGCGGCCCCCCGGGGGGAGCAGCCGCCGAGCCCGTCAGCCCCGCCCCACTCCCGCAGCCCCGCCCCGTTCCTGGCCAGTCAGCCCGTCCCCCGCCCCGGCCGGCCCGTCCACCGCCTCAGCCGCCACACCCGGAGCACCAGCCGGCACATCCTCCGCCCCAACCGGCGCATCCGCCTTCCCAGCCGGCCCGTCCGTCGTCTCGTCCGCCTCCGGAAGAAGGCCCAGTGCTGCGTCCTTGGCGGTTTCGGCATCGCGACGGAAGAGGCGGAACCACATGAAGACCACGAAGCCGGCGAAGACGAACCACTCGCCGGTGTAGCCGAGGTTCTGGAAGGCCTTGAGGTCCAGGCCGCTGCCCTCGGCGGCGGCCGGCGGGACGGGCTGCAGCGGGGCCTGCGGGTCGGTCTGAGTGATCCAGGCGTCATAGACGTCGTACTGCACGATGTTGACCAGCGACGCCGCGCTGATCATGCCGAGCTGACCGTGCGGCAATCCGCCGCCCGCCTGGACGCCGTCGGTGCCCTGGTTCTCGGAGGCCTGCAGCGCGCCGGTGACCGTCACCTCGCCCCTGGGCGGTGCGGGCACCTTCGCCGTGTCGGCCTTCGCATCGGCGTCACCGGGCAGCCAGCCGCGTACGACCGGGAGCGCCTTGCCGTGGTCCGTGCGCAGGAGGGTGAGGACGTAGAAGCCCTGCCGCTCGCCGTGCTTGTCCTTCAGCGTGCGGTCCGGTACGAGCAGTTGGTGCTCGGTGTCGTAGTGCCCGCGGGCGCTGGCCTGGCGTCCGGAGGTCACCTTGTCGACGGGCAGCAGGCTGTCGAGGGGCCGGGCGGCCGCGGCCTTCGCCTGGGCCGAGCGGTCCTCCTGCTGCCGGTGGGTGTCGACGCGGTCCTCGAAACGGCTCAGCTGCCAGCTGCCCATGAAGATGCAGAAGGGAATCGCCAGTACGGCGAAGACGTTGATTCCCCACCACCGCGGGGTCAGCAGGAACCGGTACACCCCATCAACGGTACGGGGCCCGCACCGCGAGGCCTCACCGCCCCCTCGCGGCTCCGCTCACCGCCCCGCTCGCGGCCCCCTCAACGGACCGTCGGAGCGCCGCACCCCACGCTGACGTCCCCCGGCCCCTACGCCACCACGGCCCCTACTCGGCCGCCACGGCCTCCGTGCGGTAGACCGTTCCGGCGCAGGCGTCGGCGATCTTGGCGTCGGTTGCGGCGGGCTCGCCGGCCTCCGGCGTATGGCTGAGAACGATCCCTCCCGGCGCGGCGCCGCCACCGCCGGCACCGCCGTCGTCGCCACCCGCCTGACCGCCGGTGTCCGTGCCCGTCGTGGCCCCCGCGTCCGGGGACTGCCCCGGGTCCTTGGAGGGGTCGGGAGTGGGCGAGGGCCCCGGGTTGACGCACCCGGTCGGGCCGCCGCCGGCCTGCGGGATCCAGGCGAACTTGACCTCGTACGCCTCGCCCGGCTTGAGGACCAGCTGGTCGGGGGTGGTGGCCGGATCGGGCAGACCGGTGGCCTCGTCGCCCGAGGTGTGGTCGACCACATGGATGTGGTCGGGATTCGTGGACCCCTGCGCGGAAGCCACGACGACGCCGCCGCCCTGGACGGAACAGGGCGTGGCGGACGTGTTGACCACCCGGAACGCACCGTAGACGCGGCCGTCGGCGTCCGCCGGGCCGACCTTGCTCGTTCCCTGGCCGAGCTGATCGCGCGCGCAGACCGGCGAGGTGACGTCCATGGTCTCGTCGGGGGCGGGGGTTCCGGCACCCGGGCCGTGGCCGGCGCCGTTCTTCTCCTTCGCCTTGCCCTTGCCCGCGGGTTGCCCGCCGCCCGGCTTGGCGCCACCCTGGTCGGTCGGGCGCGGCCCGGCCTGCTCGGTGCCCTCGCCGTGCGTACCCCCGTCGGCGTCGTGGGCGCGCTGGCTGTTCGCGGCGTTGGCGGGCCGGTCGGGGGAGCCGTCGGCGAGATTCGCGACGTGCAGCATGGCGGGGATCGACGTACCGCCGAGCAGCAGTGCGGCGGCCGCACCGACGACGGCGTGCCGACGGCGCTGGCGTCGGGCAGGTACGGCGCGGCGCAGGTGGTCCAGGGCGTCCGGGGACGGTTCGAGGCCGTCGACGCTGGACTGCAGGAGGCGCCTCAGGTCGTCCTCGTCGCCGAAGCCGCCACCGAAGCCGCCGCCGGTGGGATGGCTGCGCCCGTGGTCGTCCCCGTCACCGTCGTCACCACTGCCCCCGGAGGCAGAACCGGCAGAGGCCGGAACCGCGGAGGCCGAGCCGTCGAACGCTCCGCCGGCTTGGGCATCGTTGTCGCGGACGCCCCCACGGGAGCGGGTTTCGCGGGCCTCGCCCCCACGGGAGCGGGTACCACCGGTCTCGCCCCCACGGGACCGGCTCTCCCCCGCCTCGCCACCACGGGGCCGGGCCTCCCCCGCCTCAGTCTCACGGGCCCGCGTCTCACGGTCCCGCACTCCCCGGTCGTACTCATGACTCTCGCGGGCTTCACGGCTCCCGCAGATATCGCGGGCCCCATGACCCCCACGAAGCCCCTGGGCCTCGCCCGGACCGCCGTCCTGCGCCTCGCGTACGAGGTAGAGCCCCTGCGGCCCATGGCCCGACGCGCCGCGCGTGCGGTACGAGGCGTCGTCCACCCCGGCACACCCCGCCGCCCAGCCCGGGACCGCGCGCCCGCCGGCCACGCCACCCGGACCCACATCAGCACCGCCCGGACCAGCCGGCCCGACCGACCCCCACGCCCCAGCCGCGCCCCCCGGAGAACCCGTGCCCAACGGCCCGTACCGGCCGTACCTGTTGCCACTCATGCCGGAGCCTCCATCGCGACGCGGAGCGCCGCGATGCCCCGCGACCCGTACGCCTTGACCGAGCCGAGCGATATGCCCAGCGTCTGCGCCACCTGCGCCTCGGTCATATCGGCGAAATAGCGCAGCACCAGCACCTCGCGCTGGCGGCGCTGCAGCCCGCGCATCGCCTTGATCAGCTGGTCCCGCTCCAGCAGGTCGTAGGCGCCCTCCTCCGCGCTGGCCATGTCGGGCATCGGCTTGGAGAGCAGCTTGAGGCCGAGGATGCGGCGGCGCAGTGCGGAGCGCGAGAGGTTGACGACCGTCTGCCGGAGGTAGGCGAGGGTCTTCTCGGGGTCGCGCACCCGACCGCGCGCGGAGTGCACCCGGATGAAGGCTTCCTGTACGACGTCCTCGCAGGAGGCGGTGTCGTCGAGGAGCAGCGCGGCGAGACCGAGCAGGGAGCGGTAGTGCGCGCGGTAGGTCTCGGTGAGGTGGTCGACTGTGGTGCCCACGGCCATCGCGTCGTCAGTGTCCCCACGCTGAGAAGGAATCTGCGCGGGACGCGTGGTGGGCCAGGGCGCGATCACTGGCATGCCCCCGACTGCACGGGGCCGCTGCGGACGCACTGCCGCGCCTGCCGCGCCCGCCGGGGCGATGGTGAATCCGAGTACCTCTGCCACGCCTGTTGGACACGCTTCCCCCCATAAGGGTTGTACGCGCAAGGCACCGCTTTTGACGATGCATCAAATGCCCTCATGCGTACCAGCTCTTCCCGAATGCCCCATTTATCCAGATGAGTTCGCCCCGACACCCGGGGGCTCACATGCGCAGACCCGCAGGCATCCCGGACCACCCCTCGGGATGGCCACAAAGACGCTCCCCGCCGAACTGCCGGTTGCAGTGTGGCGGGGAGCGAATGGTCGAACAGATCGTCAGCCCAGATCAAGAGGTACGGACCAGCGATTCGCTCACAGGATCTTCACACGTCCATCAAAGTATCCCCCAGACGGTCGGCCCGCCACGGCCAATCCCGCCAACTCACCCCTCCACACAGCCGACCAACGCCCCCCCTGGGCCGACCAACAACCCTCACCGGGCCGACTGACAACCCCCTCGGTCCGAGCCCCGCGCGCCCCGCTCCGCCCGAGCCCCCCGCGTCTCCCGCAGTTCCCCCGCCACCAACTCCCCGATCTGGGCGGTGTTCAGAGCCGCGCCCTTGCGGAGGTTGTCGCCGCACACGAACAGTTCCAGCGCCCGCGGATCGTCCAGGGAGCGCCGCACGCGTCCGACCCACGTCGGGTCCGTGCCGACGACGTCGGACGGGGTGGGGTATTCGTCCTCCTCGGGGGCGTCGCACAGCACGACGCCGGGGGCCGCCGCCAGGATCTCGTGGGCGCCGCCGACCGTGACCTCGTTCTCGAAACGGGCGTGGACGGTCAGCGAGTGGGTCGTGAGCACCGGGACCCGCACGCAGGTCGCGGCGACCGGCAGGTCCGGCAGTCCGAGGACCTTGCGGGACTCGTGACGGACGTCGAGCTCCTCCGAGGACCAGCCGTCCTCCTGGAGCGTGCCGGCCCAGGGCACGACGTTGAGCGCGAGCGGCGCCGGGAACGGCCCCAGGGTGTCGCCGACGGCCCGCCGTACGTCACCGGGCGCGGCTCCCAGGTCCGTACCGGACACCGCGGCCAGCTGGGCCCGCAGCGTCTCGGCGCCGGCCCGGCCGGCCGCGGAGGCGGCGTGGTACGAGGAGACGATCAGCTCGCTCAGTCCGTACTCGGCGTGCAGCGCACCGAGTGCGACGATCATCGCGAGGGTGGTGCAGCCGGGGCCGGCGAGGATGCCGCGCGGGCGCACCCGTGCCCTGTGCGCGTTGATCTCGGGGACGACCAGCGGCACGTCCGGGTCCCGCCGGAACGCGCGCGAGGAGTCGATGACCACCGCGCCCTTGGACACCGCGACCGGCGCCCACTGCGCGGCGACCTCGTCGGGGACGGCGAACATCGCGACGTCGATGCCGTCGAGGGCGTCCTCGCTCAGCGGGACGACCTCCACCTCCGCGCCCCGTACGGTCAGCTTGCGGCCGACCGGGCCCGGGTCCCCCCTGCCCGAACGCAGGGGAGGGCTTGGGGGAGCGATCAGCCGGATCTCGCCCCAGATGTCGGCCCGCTCGGACAGGATGCCGAGCAGGACCGAGCCGACGGCGCCGGTGGCACCGACGACGGCGAGATCCGGCTTGCCGGCCGGCTCCCGGGCCGTGCGGGCCTGTGCCCCCGCCGTATCAGCGAGGGACGGACGGCCCGCCTCGGCCGGAATCATCGACCGGTGCCGCCATAGACCACGGCCTCGTCGCTCTCCGAGTCCAGACCGAACGCGGTGTGCACGGCGCGCACGGCCTCGTTGACGTCATCGGCGCGGGTGACGACCGAGATGCGGATCTCGGAGGTCGAGATGAGCTCGATGTTCACGTCGGCGTTCGACAGCGCCTCGAAGAACGTCGCGGTGACGCCCGGGTTGGTCTTCATGCCCGCGCCGACCAGCGAGATCTTGGCGATCTGGTCGTCGTAGCGCAGCGAGTCGAAGCCCACCGCGGCGCGGGTCTTCTCCAGGGCCGCCACGGCCTTGCGACCCTCGGCCTTGGGGAGGGTGAAGGAGATGTCGGTCAGACCGGTCGACGCGGCGGACACGTTCTGCACGACCATGTCGATGTTGACCTCGGAGTCCGCGATCGCACGGAAGATGCGCGCGGCCTCGCCCGGCTTGTCCGGGACTCCGACGACCGTGACCTTCGCCTCGGAGGTGTCGTGTGCGACGCCCGAGATGATTGCCTGCTCCATCGGCTGGTCCCCTTGCGGTTCGTTGCTGACCCACGTGCCCTGCAGCCCGGAGAAGGACGAGCGGACGTGGATCGGGATGTTGTAACGGCGTGCGTACTCGACGCAACGGTGCAGCAGCACCTTGGAGCCGGAGCTGGCGAGCTCCAGCATGTCCTCGAAGGAGATCCAGTCGATCTTCCGGGCCTTCTTGACGACCCTGGGGTCGGCGGTGAAGACACCGTCCACATCGGTGTAGATCTCACAGACGTCGGCGTTCAGCGCGGCGGCCAGCGCCACCGCGGTGGTGTCCGAGCCACCGCGCCCCAGCGTGGTGATGTCCTTCTTGTCCTGGGACACGCCCTGGAAGCCGGCGACGATGGCGATGTTGCCCTCGTCGATGGAGGCCTGGATACGGCCCGGGGTGACATCGATGATCCGTGCCTTGTTGTGCACGGAGTCGGTGATGACACCGGCCTGGCTACCGGTGAAGGACTGCGCCTCGTGACCGAGGTTTTTGATCGCCATCGCCAGCAGGGCCATGGAGATCCGCTCTCCGGCGGTCAGCAGCATGTCGAACTCGCGCCCCGACGGGATCGGGGACACTTCCTGCGCGAGATCGATCAGCTCGTCCGTCGTGTCGCCCATCGCCGAAACCACCACGACAACCTGGTTGCCGTTCTTCTTGGCCTCGACGATTCGCTTGGCAACGCGCTTGATGCCCTCGGCATCCGCAACGGATGAGCCGCCGTACTTCTGCACGACAAGGCCCACGTGCGCTCCTCGCAACTGTCTCTTCGGGAGTTTCCTCCCGGACCCCCGGAACATGGGGGTACTGCGGTCGGCTCAGTCTAACGAGCAAGCGGAGTCCGCCCTGCCGTTATCACATGGTGAGACGCGTCCGTGAGACGGACCGTCCGTGCCGCACGTCGGGAGACGCCCGGCCCACCGCGTGATCTCCCGCCGGTCGGTTCCGCGTGGCGCACCGTCGCGCCCGCTCGGCGAGCACATGCCCGCTACGGGCCGGTACACACGGAAAGGTAACCCAGGTCACAGCCACCGGCCCGGCAGCCCGCCACTCCCGGGCTCAGGTGCCCCGCAGCTCCCGCAGCCCCAGCGGCCCGGCGATCTCCGCCGCCATGACCTTGCCGGCCTCCTCCGCGAGCCGCTCCTCGTCACCGTCGCCGTTGACGCCGCTGTCGGTGTCCAGCCCGTCCAGCTCGTCCAGCGGCTGGTCCAGGCGTACGTGGGCGACCAGCGACTGCAGCGCCCGCAGGGCGGCCGAGGCGGTCGGCCCCCAGTTGGTCAGGTAGGAGAACTGCCACCACCACAGCGCCTCGACGATCCGCCCGGCGCGGTAGTGCGCCAGCCCGTGCCGCAGGTCGGTGATGATGTCCGCCAGGTCGTCCGAGATCCGGCAGGCCACCGGCTCGCTGCGCGGCACGTACGGGTCGAAGACCTCGGAGTACACGTCCACCGGGTCGAGCAGGACGGCGAAACGCTCCCGCAGCTCGTCCACATCGGGCTCCGGCCCGGTGTCCGGCTCGTAGCGCTCCTCGGGGACGATGTCCTCGTGCGCGCCCAGCCGGCCGCCGGTGAGCAGCAGCTGGGAGACCTCCAGGAGGAGGAAGGGCACCGCGCTGTCCGGCTCGTCCCCCTTGGCGACCTCCGTGACCGCGACGATGAAGCTCTCGATCGAGTCGGAGATCGAAACGGCGAAGTCGTCCGGGTTCTGTCGCGCGTTGTGCAGCGTGGCATCAGACATCGAGAAGTCTCCTCCCTTCGAAGGCCCGCCCGAGCGTGACCTCGTCGGCATACTCAAGATCGCCTCCGACCGGCAGACCGCTCGCCAGTCGCGTCACCCTCAAACCCATGGGTTTGATCATGCGGGCCAGATACGTGGCCGTGGCCTCGCCCTCGAGATTCGGGTCGGTGGCCAGGATCAGCTCCGTGACGGTGCCGTCCGCGAGCCTGGCCAGCAGTTCCCGTATCCGCAGGTCGTCGGGGCCGACGCCCTCGATGGGGCTGATCGCGCCACCGAGGACGTGGTAGCGGCCGCGGAACTCGCGGGTCCGCTCGATCGCCACGACGTCCTTGGGCTCCTCCACGACACAGATGACCGCCGGGTCACGCCGCGGGTCCAGGCAGACCCGGCACTGCTCCTCCTGCGCCACGTTGCCGCAGACGCTGCAGAACCGGACCTTCGCCTTGACCTCCATCAGCGCGTTCGCGAGCCGGCGGACATCGGTCGGCTCGGCCTGAAGGATGTGGAAGGCGATCCGCTGCGCGCTCTTGGGACCGACGCCGGGCAGCCTGCCCAACTCGTCGATCAGGTCCTGGACCACGCCTTCATACACGGAACGTCTTCTCTCTCTTCTGCCGTGCTGCGTACGCTAGTTGGCTACTCCTCAGAAAGGGAGACCGGGGATTCCTCAGAAAGTGAGGCCGGGGATGCCGCCGCCACCCAGACCCTGGGCGAGCGGACCGAGCTTCTGCTGCTGGAGCTGCTGGGCCTTGGCGTTGGCGTCCCGGACCGCCGCGAGCACGAGGTCGGCGATCGTCTCGGCCGTCTCCTCCGCGGAGTCGGTGTCGACCGCCTTGGGGTCGATGACCAGGCCCTTGAGCTCACCGGAGCCGGTCACCGTCGCCTTGACCAGGCCGCCGCCCGCGGAACCCTCCACGGGCGTCTCCGCCAGCTCCTGCTGGGCGGCCGCAAGGTCCTGCTGCATCTTCTGGGCCTGCTGGAGCAGCTGCTGCATATTGGGCTGACCACCGGGGATCACGACGTGACTCCTGCCATACGACAACGATTGTGCGGTAGCCCGAGCCTACGTGTTTCAACGCCCCGGCGCCCTACGCCGCAGGGAGGAGCACACGTGTACGTCCGGTGTACGTCCGCCTCCGCGGCCACGCACCGTCACGACCCCTGACGCACCGCTCCTCCCGCCGCGTGTCATGCCGTACGTGCTGCCGCATGTGCTGCCGTATGCCCTGCTGTCCCTGCCCCCGTTTCCCCGCCCACGCGGCGCCGTCCTACTCGTTGTTGAACTCCTCGATCACCGTCGCACCCAGCTCGCGGACGATGAGGTCGTGCCCGCTGAGCGCGGAGTCCACGAGGTCGGGGTCGTCCTCGGCCGGCATGTCGTACTCGATCGACATCGGCGGGGGCTCGGGGGTGTACGAGGGCTCCACGGCGGATGCGCCCGGGGCGCCGCCCGCGGACGCGGACGGGGCCACGGCCTCCCGCGCCATCCGGGCACCCTGACCGCCCCCGCCGGTGCCACCACCGGCACCGCCGCCGGGACCACCGGCCGGCCCGCCGCCCTGGCCGTACGAACCGCCGTACGCCCCGCCGGACGCCGCCGGCGCCGCCGGGCCGCCCTGCGAGGACGGGGCCTGGGGTACGGACGGCTGCGCCGGCGCACCGCCGAAGCCGCCGCCCCCGCTCCGCGGCGCGCCACCGGCCGGCGGATTCGCGCCGCCCGACGGGTCGACGATCGCCTCGACCCGCCACTGCACCTGGAACCGCTCGGCCAGGACGTCCTTCAGCACGTCCTCGCTGCCGCCGTTGGCGAAGCTGTCGCGGGCTCCGGCATTGGGGAAGCCGATCTGCAGGGTCGTGCCGTCGAAGCCGGAGACCTGGGCGTTCTGGCTCAGCAGGATCCAGGTGAAGCGTCGGCGGGCCTTCACCGCATCCAGGATGTCCGGCCACATCTGGCGCACCTGGGCGGCACCCTGCGCCGCCCCCGGAGCCGGCCCCCCGGCCTGCGGTCCGGGCCCTGAGGCCCCACCGGGCACGCCACCGGACGGGCCGCTCGCGGCCGGCGGCCCGGCGGGCGTCCGGCCGGCCTGCGCCGCCGGCACCTGACCGCCGCCCTGCCCCGGCGCCACGGCCGTGGGCCAGCCCCCGGGCTGCCGCGCCGCACCACCGCCACCGGCTCCGCCGCCGTTGCCCGCACCAGCGCCGCTCGGGGCACCAGAGGCGGCACCACCGGAGGCGGCACCACCAGGACCGGCGCCGGCACCCGTGCCCGCACCGCCCCGGCCCGTCCCTCCGGGCCACGCACCGGGCCGCGCCGGGCCACCCTCACGGCCATCGGCCGGCCCACCGGCCTGCGGGGCCACGCCCTCGCCGCCCTGCGCGCCCCCCGCAGCCGGGGCGTCCGGCGCCGAGGCAGCAGCAGGAGAGGGAGCAGCAGGAGGAGCCGAGGGGGCAGCGGGAGGGGCCGAGGGAGCAGCGCCCGACCCCGTGCCCCGTACCGCGGCCCGCGCGGCAGCCGGCCCCGACGGGCCGCCGGGGGCCGGCATCGGCGGATGCGCCTCCGGACCGGCTACGTATCCGGCCGCGGGCCCGCCACCGGACGCCACGACGGGCACCGCCGCACCCCCGGGGCCCGCCCCGGGGCCGCCGGGCATGCCACCGGGGCCGCCCGCACCCGCACCGCCCAGCAGCGCCGCGCCCGCGCCGCGCTCCAGACGGTCCAGCCGCGCCTGCACCGACCGCTCGTCGTCGTACGCCGCGGGGAGCAGCACCCGCGCGCAGATCAGCTCCAGCTGGAGCCGCGGCGAGGTCGCGCCGCGCATCTCCGTCAGCCCCGTGTTGACCAGGTCGGCGGCGCGGCTCAGCTCCGCCGCCCCGAACACCGAGGCCTGCGCCGTCATCCGCTCCACGACGTCCGCGGGGGCGTCGATCAGCCCCTTCTCCCCCGCATCCGGCACCGCGGCCAGAATCACCAGGTCCCGCAACCGCTCCAGCAGATCCGCCACGAACCGGCGCGGATCGTTCCCGCCCTCGATGACCCGGTCCACGACCTCGAACGCCGCCGCCCCGTCCCCCGCGGCGAACGCCTCCACGATGGAGTCCAGCAGCGAACCGTCGGTGTACCCGAGCAGGGCCGTGGCCATGGCATATGTCACACCGTCGGCGCCCGCCCCGGCGAGCAGCTGGTCCATCACCGACATCGAGTCACGCACGGACCCGGCACCGGCCCGTACGACCAGCGGCAGCACCCCGTCCTCGACCGGGATGTCCTCCTGCCCGCAGACCTGTCCCAGGTACTCGCGCAGCGTCCCCGGCGGCACCAGCCGGAAGGGATAGTGATGCGTCCGCGACCGGATCGTCCCGATGACCTTCTCGGGCTCGGTCGTGGCGAAGATGAACTTCAGGTGCTCCGGCGGCTCCTCGACCACCTTCAGCAGCGCGTTGAAGCCCGCCGACGTGACCATGTGGGCCTCGTCGATGATGTAGATCTTGTACCGGCTGCCGGCCGGCCCGAAGAACGCCTTCTCCCTCAGCTCACGCGCGTCGTCGACACCACCGTGGGACGCCGCGTCGATCTCGATCACATCGATCGAGCCCCGCCCGTTCCTGGCCAGGTCCACGCACGACTGGCACGTCCCGCAGGGCGTCGGAGTGGGACCTTCCTCACAGTTCAGGCACCGGGCCAGGATCCGCGCACTGGTCGTCTTGCCGCAGCCGCGCGGACCGCTGAACAGATACGCGTGGTTGACGCGGTTGTTCCGCAGCGCCTGCTGCAGCGGATCGGTCACGTGCTCTTGCCCGATGACCTCGGCGAAGGTCTCGGGGCGGTAGCGGCGGTACAGCGCAAGGGACGACACGCTTACGACGATATCGGGCCCCACCGACAATCGACCGGCCCCGATCCACCGGGCCCCGCAAACGCAAGCGCCCCTCACGCACCCGCCAGAGCCGACCTACCCTTGCTGCCTTCCGGCCCTGGGGGAGTTCAGTCAGATAGCGCCACGTGAGGGGCTGCGACCCACCCTAGCGGATCCCACCCCCAACCCACGAACCCGTCCCCCACCCCGCCCCTCCTCCACCCCCTCCCGGACCCCGCCCCCGGATCATGTTCGCGAGCACTCCCCAACGTCTTGTATTGTTTGCGGCGGAGGATTCGCCTAGTGGCCTAGGGCGCACGCTTGGAAAGCGTGTTGGGGGCAACCCCTCACGAGTTCGAATCTCGTATCCTCCGCCAGTGCTCTCACCGGGCACGATGTCGAAGGGCCCCACCGTTCGCGGTGGGGCCCTTCGACGTTCTCCGTCTCAGTTGACCGATAAGCCCCCGCCGGAGACCGCGGGAACCTAGCGTGGGCGCACGGCGCGTGACTCAGGGGCACGGATGGGCAATAGCAGAGCTGCTTGGGTGCTTGGTGTGGCTGCCGCGACCATCGCGCTCGGGGGCTGCGGCGGCGAGGCGCACCACGACCCGCCAAAGCGTCCGAAGCCCGCTAGGAGCGTCGATGAGTACGAGCAGAGGTGGACGAAGCCGTACGCCGAGACCCCCTGTGGCGACTACCTGAGCAAGATGGACGATCACCCCATCACGACCTGGGGTGACCTCATCTGGTCGATGAACGAGGACGCCTACAGGTACTGACGGGCTGCTGCGCATGTCTCGGCGATGGCCTCAGGGGAGAGCGGAGAGCCCACCGCCGAGACACATGCGTCTACGCCTCCCCCTCCTGTGCCGCCTCGCCCCAAAGGGCGCCAGAGATCTGCTTGGCGAGGAAGAAAACCGGCGGCTTCGCGCACGGGGGTCGTGGGTCAATATGCGGAACCCGACGGCCCGATGTGACGTCATGGGTGGATCCAGATGTGCACATGGCGCGCGAGTGCATCGATCCTCGAAGGGGGCGATTTCAGAGAGGGGGGCCGGCGGAGTCGATCAATTTCTGGAGATCCAGTACGAGCACAAGCGAGTACTTACCGGTATCGGCGAGATTGCGGAAGATCTGTTTTGCAATAGCTTCCTGGCGCTCGATGTCGCGATCGAAATCTCGAACGGTCAGCATCGAGTCATATTTTTCGAACGGAATCCCGTGATCTTCTTCATATTCATGATCGACCTCTACTTCGACCGCCGCTCGATCGAGAGGGGCACTGAAGTCTATGAATTCATCCTCTGCTGGTCGCAACGTCACGCCGCAGGCAGTGGAGATGTCCGCGATCATGGGGTCGACTGGATAGCCAGGATGAATGAAGATGTAGTGGTAGTTGCTCATATGCGCTCCTATGGCCAAACGATGTTGAAGCCGTCCCCAACGATCCTGATGAAGTCCATCCGGCCGGGCGGGTTGTTGCGTAGGAATTTCTCCAAACCCTCGCGTGCATCGCCTTCGCTGAGCCCGCTCCCACGCGTATCTATGATGGCATCCCGCGCCTGCTTCTTCGCCGAATTGAGCTGATTTTTTACCGTGTTGGCGCGGGCGCCTGGCTGCAGGCTCTTGAACTCTGTGGGTGTTCCGTCTACCTCGGAATCTGCAGTTTTTACTCCATCGACTTCGGATTCCTTGATCGCCTTTACATGCTTTCCCTCAGACTCAAGCAGTTCGGCAATCTTGCGTTCCTCCGGGTTGAAGGGCTTCTCCGACTCGTCGATTTTTCCGGGCTCTGGTTCTTCGGGAGGCGGTTCTTCGCCTCCGCCATTCTTCGGCGGCTTGCTTCCTCCGCCGCCTCGGCCGCCCACACCGGCGGGTTCGCGGGCTTCGGTTTCGGCGAGTTCGCGTTCGAGGACCTGGCCGACTTCGGTGGTCTCGGCGTCGACCGCCTCGAACTCGGGGACACTCTCGGCAGCCGCTTGGAGGTAGGTTTCCAGGTCGGCGATCATGTCGGTGCCGATGGTGGCGAGGGCGTCGTCGAGGGCGACTTCGACCCCGCCGAGGATCGCGGCAGCTTCTGCGCCGTCGAGTGCGGCAGCCCCAGCATCCGATGTGCCGCCGGTGAAAGGGGTGAGAATGAGGCCCAGGGCAGTCGTGACCGTGATGGCGACGCCTGCCGCACCCAGTTTCCACTCAGCATCGCTGTGGGCTTCATCGATGGCGTGGGCGAAGGACTCGCAGGCTTTGGCGAGTTCGTCGCAGGCGTGCTTGGCCGCGGACAGCGGTGCCTTGCCGGCGCGCTGGCCGCCTTGCCAGATCTGCGCCCAGAAGTCGGCCATTGCGTCGATGGAGTCGTCGTCGCCGTTGTCGGTGATCGATCGCACCTGCTGATGCAGGCCAGTCCCGATGTTGTCGATCTCGGTGGCTGCGTTCCGGTAGGCGGTTGCTGCCAGACGCAGCATGTCCTGGTGGCCGTTGGGCCAGTACTTGGCGATGACGTCGGGGACGCCGCTGTCGCCCGGCCCGATGGCCGAATCCAGGTCGGGATATATCACGTCTGTGAGCACAGGGGGTGCCGGATATTGCTCCGGCCCACCCTTCGATGCCTTGGCGTTGGAGTGGTGGTCGGCCTTGAGGTAGTTGTTGGCCGTGGTCACCAGCCCGGTGGAATGCTGACCGATCGCGCGTACAGCGGCGGACAGCGTACGGAAGAGAGCATTGGCGGCCGGGTCGTACTTCTTGCCGAACTTGTGGCCGTAATCGTCATTGCCCGCCATGCCCGCGAAGTTCTGCAGCGCAGCGTTGAGTTTTGAGGAGACCGTTTCGAGGCGGTCCTGGCCCTTGGCGAACATCAGAGCTACGCGGTGCAGGTCATCCGGATGCAGGTCGATCGGCTTCCCGCCATGACCGGAAGAGCGGCTCATCGGCCCCTCCCCCACATGCGCAGGTTGGCGGTCCGTGCCGCCGAGTAGTTGCCGTGCGCGGTGTGCACGGTTTTGTGCAGCGCGCGGACGGCACGGTGAAGGCTGCGTGAGGCGGCACGCCATTGCTGGAAGTAGACGTCGAACGCCTGCCGGGCGTCACCGTCCCAACTCTCGGATACCCGGCTCACAGCCTGGTCCAGCTCCGTCAGGTGCTCTTGGAGCGACTTGGCTATGGAATCGAGCTCATCGGTGGCCTCAGCCAAGGTCCCGAAATGGACCTTTAACTTGCCTGGCATGTATTTCCCCCCGGATGGACAACCGAAGGGAGTCTGCCAAGTGATCGGGTCCGATTTGGAGCATCTGTGCGGTTGCGGGGTCTTGAGGTGGCAGATGTTGGCGCGATCATGGATCGCAATTGATCGCCTCTTGGTAGATGCCTTACTGATCAAGGAAGTTGAGGTTGCCCTGGGCGATCCCTCGCCGGTGAGCAGAGGTGCCCACCGGCTGGAGTCCTGGCACACCTTGGACCAATTCGGCCTAGATGACGCAGACGCGGACAAGGTCGTCACGAGCGGAGACGGCTTTGCCGAATGTCCGGGGCCGCGGTTGTGCCTATGAGCGGAGCCCTGGGTCGAGCACGGTGGGGACACAGCGAAATCCTGTGGCGTTGTCGCTCATCGCCGAAGATGCTGTCGGGGCAGCGTCCCATCTCATCTCCTCCGCACTCGCCCAGCAGGGCGGGTGAAGGCCCCGACCAGTTCGCCGGTCGGGGTCTTCGTCGTTCTTTGCGCCTTCGTTCCGCGGAGGGCTGGTCCGGCGCCGTGGAGCGAGGGGCCAAGTCTTTGGGGATCTCCGTACAACCGTTGGGACGGCTTGTTGGTCTTGGGGGCGCTGATCATCCTGTGGTTCCAGGGGCAACTCCGGGCGGCTGCGGGGGATCCGGTCCGTCCGTACGAGGGGTGCTTGCGCGGCATCTCGCTTGTTGCAGGAGAGCGTCGATGCACAAGAAACTCCGCACCGCCCTGGCCGCTGCATCGGTCGCCGCGTTGACCGGCGGCCTGCTGGTGGTGGGCGCGGCGCCGTCGACGGCGGTCTCCGCCAAGTACGCGGACGACTTCAACGGGGACGGCTATCGCGATCTCGCGGTTTCCGCACCGGGCACAGTCGTCGGAGGGCACGACCAGGCCGGAGCAGTGGTCATCACCTATGGCTCGTCCAGCGGCTTGCGGAGCGGCAGGACGCAGGTCGTCTCGCAGAGCTCCAGCGGGGTGCCCGGCGCGTCCGAAGAAGGAGACCGTTTCGGCGGAGCCACCGCGGCCGGCGATTTCAACAACGACGGTTACGCGGACCTCGCCGTCGGCGCTCCCGGCGAAGACACCACCGCAGGCTCGGGCACCGGTGAGGACACCGGAGCGGTCACCGTGCTGTGGGGCAGCCGCACGGGACTGGCCGGCGGCACCGCTCTGGAGATCCCCCCGCTTGACCATCCGAGGGGCTACGGCCAAGTTCTCACCAGTGGTGACTTCGATGGGGACGGCCTCCACGACGACGTCGCGGTCGGGCTGTCCGGGGACAACTCCGTCTTCTTCTATCGGGGCGGAACCACCAAAAGCAGCACCCTCGGGGGACGCACGGGCTTCCCCGCCACGTCTCTGACCGAGGTCATCTCGCTGGCCGCAGGTGACGTCAACGCTGACGGTGTCGACGACATCGTGGTCGGCGGCCACAACAGCGACAGCCGGGAGCTCTACAAGCAGTCGCTGTATCTCGGACTTGCCTCGTCCCGGCCGCAGTACGCGGGCGATGCGGGACACGGCGAGACAGCAGCAGTCGGAGATGTCGACGGCGACGGGTACGCCGACATCGTCACCGGTCACCCGTGGGATCAGCGGTCCTCGATGGCGGGCACGACTCTGGGCGGCAACGTTTCCCTCACCTACGGCTCGGCCGGCGGTCGGGACACCTCGCGCCCCACCGTGACGATCACACAGAACACCGAGGGGATCCCCGGCGCCTCGGAAGCGAACGACAACTTCGGACACGCGGTGGCGCTCAACGACATCAACGGGGACGGCCGGGCAGACCTCGTCGTCGGCGCTCCCTACGAGTCGATCGGCGCGGCGGAGTCCACGGGCTCCGTCACGGTGATCCCGGGTTCCGCCAGTGGTCTTGCCACCACCTCGGCACGCGCGTACGACCAGGGGTCCGCCGGGGTCCCGGGCGCGGCGGAGGGTGGTGACCATTTCGGGGAGGCCGTGGCACTGACGGACACCAACGGTGACGGGAGGGCGGACCTCGCCGTCGGCGCCTCCGGGGAGAACACCATGGATGGTGCTGTGTGGTCCCTCCAGGGACGTGCTTCCGGGCTGACCACGACCGGCGCGGTGAGCTTCGGTGCGGGAGCGGCCGGTCTGCCGACGAGCGAGTGGCCGGAGTTCGGCGTCCGGATCACGGGGTGAAGCTGATGGGTGCGCCGCTGCCGGCCGGGTGGACTCTTGAGGCGATCCGCAACGTCTCCGGCGATCGGGAGGCCGTAGCGCTGACCACCGATCGCTCCGTCGAGTGGGTGGCCGGGCCGGGAGGCCGTGAACGGATCCATCCCGAGATCATCTTGGGGTTCCATGACCTGTGCCTGGTGAAGCCGGTCAACGACGAGGACTGGTACATGGGCAGTCTGACCGACGAGGGCGGTGTCGACTGCTGGAGCGCCTACAGCGATTTCGACGAAGCGCTTCGTGGTCTGTAGGCCGACGGCATCCGGGGCAGCGGTCGTGCGACCTGCGACCGTAGTGCGGTCCGGGACGCGACTGGATGTCTCGGTCGAGCCGTCGGCTCCCCTGGAGTACGCCGCCCCGCCCCCGCCTCACCCGTGCCAGGATGCCGCGCCCGGCTGGCCCGCCAGGCTGTGTGGTGGGGCGGGCTGTCCGTTGTGGCCCGGTGGGTGGGCGTGGAAGAGGGTGGAGTACAGGCCGTCGTGGGCCAGGAGTTCGGGGTGGGTGCCGGATTCGACGAGGCGGCCCTGGTCGAGGACGAGGATGCGGTCGGCGTCGGCGGCGAGGTCCAGGTCGTGGGAGATCACCAGGGTGGTGCGGCCCTCGGCGAGGCGCCGCAGGGGGGCGAGGATGCGCTGGGTGGCCAGGATGTCCAGGCCCGTCGTGGGCTCGTCGAGGACGAGGACGGGGGCGTCGCGCAGCATGGCGCGGGCGATGGCGATGCGCTGCAGCTGGCCGCCCGAGAGGCGGGCGGTGCCCGGGGCGATGACCGTGCGGTAGCCGTCGGGGAGGGCCGAGATGAAGGTGTCGGCGTCGGCGGCGCGGGCGGCGCGGACCACGTCCTCGTGGGTGGCGTGCGGGCGGCCGCAACCGATGTTCTCCTCGATGGTGTCGTGCAGGACGAGGGTGTCCTGGGGGAGCAGGGTGATGTTGCGGCGCAGCTGGGCGAGCGGCATCCGGTGGACGGGGATGTCGTCGAGGCGGACGGAGCCGGTGTCCGGGTCGTAGAACCGCAGCAGCAGCGCGGCCACGGTGGACTTCCCGGCGCCGCTGGGGCCGGTGAGGACCAGCAGCTCGCCGGGGACCGCGGTGAAGGACAGGTCGTGCAGGACCTCGTCGGGGCTCTCCGGGTAGTGGAAGCTGACGTTGCGGACCTCGACCTCGCCGAGGGCGCGGGTGAAGCGCGGCGGGGCGACGAGGGACGGCGGCGGGTCGGTGACCGCGGGGCGGGCGTCGAGGATCTCCAGCAGGCGCTCGGAGCCGGCGGTGGCCTCGGTGGCGGTGAGGCCCAGCTGTCCCAGGGAGCGGATGGGCGGGTAGAGGTAGCCGATGAAGGCGGCGAAGGCGAGCAGCTGGCCCAGGGTCATCCGGCCGGCGGAGATCTCCCACGCGCCGAGGCCGATGATCGCCAGCACGCAGAGCGTTTCGAGGAGCTCGACGATCTGCTGGTACAGCTCGTTGAGGCGGGCGCTGGTCACCGACGCCCGGAACCAGGCGCGGGCCTGCCGCTCCAGGCGCTGCTCCTCCGCGTGCCGGCGGTTGTACGCCTGGGTGAGCACGACGTTGACCAGGCCCTCCTCGACGACCGAGGTGATCGCGCCGTCCGCCGCGCGCTCCCGGCGGGACACCTCCTTGACCCGGCCGGTGAAGCGGCGGGTGGCGCTCCAGAAGACCGGTGCCAGCACGAACGTGGCCAGGGCGAGGTCCCAGCGCAGCCAGAGGGCCGCACCGGCGTAGAAGAGGATGCCGAAGAGGGCGGCGATCGCCTGGATGAGACCGGAGACCACCATCTGCTCGATGGCGTCGACGTCACCGGTCAGCCGCTCGACCAGGTCACCGCGCCGGTTGCGCTGGAAGAAGTGCGGCGGCAGCGTCTGGAGATGGGCGAAGACCCGGGCCCGTAGGCGCATCACGAAGCGCTCGGCGGTCCAGGCGGCGAGCGAGTTGCCGAGGTAGCCCACGACCGCGCCGATGACGGCCACGGTCAGCCACAGTCCGGCCGGCTGCCAGAAGGCGCTGACCGAGCCCTTCTGCAGGGCGTTGTCGGTGAGTTGGGCGAAGAGCAGGATGGCCGCGGTCTCGGCGAGCGCGGCGGCGACGGCGCACAGGCAGATCAGGACCAGCCAGCGCCGGTCGCCCTTGGTCAGCGGCCAGAAGCGGCGGACGGATTCCTTGAGCCCGACGCGCCGGGTGCGGATGGTGGGGTCGGCCAGCGGGCCCCACAGGCCGCGGCCGAATCCTTCGGACGCGGGCTGCGCTTCCGGAACATCGGGCCGCAGCGGCTCTGTTGGCTGTGCCGGTTGCGTCGGCTGCGCTGGTTGCGCTGACGCTGTCGGTGGTGCGAAGGCTTCGGTCGGCGCCGGGGCCGGTGGCGTCTCGGTGCGCACCGGCCGCCGTCGCGAGCTGCGCAGATGCATGATGGCTACGCCGTATCAGTCGGCTGGTCGGACCGGGCGGAAAGGCCGCTGAGGGGCCCTCACGCACACCCGCTCGCAAACATACGAGGCGGACCCGCGCGCCACGCGAGCCAGCCTCGAACTCAGTGCTTCGGGTCAGTCAGTCGTCGTAGTCGAAGTAACGGCGCCTGTTGTGCCGGCGGCCGTGCCTGCGACGACGCCTCCTGTAGCGGTCCCTGTCGTGGTCCCAGTCATCGCGCCTGTGCCTGCGCGGGAAGACTTTCCGGAAGCTCATGCTGCCTCCTTGATTGTTTCCTTTCCGACGCCCCGTTACCGGTGACGTCCAACTCCCAAGCTACGTCGCCGACCTACTGACAACAAGGAAAATACGTGAAATTTCAGACGAAAGCTGAAATTCTTAATATTCCTGCACAGAGTGGACAATTCATCACTCTCCGCAGACGCCTTCGCAGACGCCTCCCGCCCACACCAGGACCGTCCGTTCACCGATCACCCGCCGTAGCCGCTACGGGACTTGGCCGCATACGGGCCGCGGCGACGACGGTGCAGGCGAGCAGGGCGGCCGCGACCGCGAAGGCATCGCGTACGCCGTGCAGCGCCGAGAGCGCGCCGGGGGCGCCGGCCGGCGGGGAGGCGTGGACCGCGGGGTGCCCGGGGGTGCCGAACGCGTGGAAGAAGACCGCGCCGAGCAGTGCGGTGCCGAGCGTGCCGCCGAGCTGCTGGGCGGCGTTGAGCAGCCCGGCCGCCGAGCCCGTCTCGTGCGGCCGGACCCGGTGCAGTGCGGTGGTGAAGAACGGGACGGCGAACAGCCCCTGCCCCAGTCCGCAGACCGCCAGCGCCACCGGCAGCGGCCAGGGATAGGAGGCTGCGGGGGCGGTGGCGTAGACGGCGACGGCGGCCAGCGTGCCGACGAGCAGTGCGGCGAGCCCGGCGAACATCACCCGGGAGCCGTAGCGGGGCACCAGTCGGGCCCCGGCGCACCAGGACGCCACCGCCATCGCGGCCGACCAGGGCAGCAGGGTGAGCCCGGACGACCGGGCGTCGGTGCGCAGGCCGAGCTGGAGCTGCAGCACGACGACCATCATCAGGCCGCCCACCACCGCGAAGAACAGCAGCGAGGCGGCCAGCGCGGCGGGGAAGCCGCGGCCGCGGAACAGTCCCGCCTCGACCAGCGCGCTACGGCCCTCCCGGGCGCGGCGGCGCTGCTGGAGGCCGAAGACGGCCAGGACGGCGAGCCCGGTGGCCAGGACGGCCCACGGCCGCAGTGCGAACCGGGTCAGGCCGCCGTCGAGGAGCGGCTGGACGACCAGTGCGGTGCCGAGGACGGCCAGCACCGTGCCGGTGAGGTCCAGCCGCGGCCGCCGCTCCGAGCGGTCCTCGGGCAGCAGCGGGGTCGCGGCGAGGACGGCGAGGCCGAGCGGGAGGTTGACGAGGAAGACCGCCCGCCAGGACGAGCCGAGCAGGTCGGCGTGGGTGAGCAGCCCGCCGAGCACCGGCCCGCAGACCGCGGCCAGGCCCATCACCGGGCCGATGCTGCCCATCGCCCGGGCCAGCGCGTCGCCCTGGAACATGGCCCGGATCAGGCCGATGGTCTGCGGGATGACCAGGGCGGCCGCGGCGCCCTGGACGGCCCGCGCGCCGATCAGCATCGCCGGGGAGACGGCCAGCGCGCAGACCGTGGAGGCCAGGACGAAGCCGGCGACCCCGAGGCGGAGCAGCTTCCGGCGGCCGGCGATGTCACCGAGCCGGCCGCCGGTGATCAGCAGTACCGCGAAGGGCAGCGTGTACGCGGCGCTGTACCAGGGGATGCCGGACGCCGGTCCGCCGAGGTCGGCGTGGATCACCGGTGCGGCGACCGTCATGATCGTGGAGTCGAGCAGGTTCATCGCCTCGGCGAGCAGCAGCGCCGCGAGTGCGGCCCACCGCCGGGGGTACGCCGCGGCCGACGGACCGGCCCGGCCGTCGGCCACCGGCGGGCGGGCCGGCCCGGAGCCCTTCGACAACGGCTGGTGCGGCAGGGGGCTGTTGCGCAGGGTTCTGTTGCGCAGGGGGTTGTTCGGCATGGGCTGTCCCTTCGGCCGTGACGGAAGTACGGCCGAGCCTGCGGGCGCGTACCGTGGACGTTCCAGCCAGGGCACTCAGCTCGCAGCTTCTTTCCATCGCAGGCCCGCCCGGCGAAGAATTCGTCCATCCGCCAGCCATCCGTTCTCGGCCAGGAGGCCCGGGCATGCCGCTCGACGAGATCGACCGCGGACTGATCCACGCCCTGCACATCGACGGCCGGGCGCCGTTCAGCCGGATCGCCGAGGTGCTCGGCGTGTCCACGCAGACCGTGGCCCGCCGCTACCGGCGGCTGTCCGCCGAGGCCGGCCTGCGGGTCGTCGGGCTGGCCGATCCGCACCGCGCGGGACGGGCCCAGTGGCTGGTCCGGCTCACCGCGACCCCGCACAGCGCCCAGGACCTCGCCCGTGCGCTGGCCCGGCGGTCGGACACCTCGTGGGTGAAGCTCGCCTCCGGCGGGACGGAGATCATCGCCGTGGTGCACACCCCGGCCGGCGGCGCCGACGGCCGGTCCCTCCTGCTGCACGACATTCCGCGCACCGCCGGCATCACCGCGGTCTCCGCGCACTACCTGCTGCACACCTACCTCGGCGGCCCCACCGCCTGGCGCGGTCGCGTGAACGTCCTCGATGCCCGCCGGCGTCGCCAACTCGCCCCGCCCGTAAGGGAGAACGCCGCCCTCTCCCCCTCAACGGGCGTCACGCCGACCGACGACGACCAGGCGCTGCTGTCCGCGCTGCAGCGGGACGGCCGGGCCGGCCAGGCCGAACTGGCCGCGGCCACCGGCTGGTCACCGGCCACCGTCGCCCGCCGGCTGGCCGCCCTGCGGGCCTCGGGTGCGCTGTTCTTCGACGTCGAATGCGAGGACACGCTGTTCGGCGCCACCACGCAGGCGCTGCTCTGGATGACGGTGGCCCCCGCCCGCCTGGAGCAGGTCGCCACCGCCCTGGCCGGGCACGAGGAGCTCGCCTTCGTCGCCGCCACCACCGGACGGACGAACGTGGTCGCCCACGCCCTCTGCCCCGACCCGGCGGCCCTGCACCACTACCTCACCCACCGCCTCGGCGGTCAGCGCGCGATCCACGCCCTGGAAACCGCACCGGTGCTCCGCACCGTCAAGGCGGCCGGGCCCCTCGTCCCGCCGCCCGGAAGGGCGGGTTGACGTTCCCGGCCGGGCTTCTGCTCGGGCTGATCACCTCGGGCAACGGCGCCGGCAGGCACCGGCAACGGCAACGGGCACCGGGTCGGTCTACGGCTGGCAGCGGGGGCACCACACCGTGCCCCGCCCGGCGACCCGCGTGCGGCGCAGTGGTGTGCCGCAGCGCGGGCAGGCCGGGACCGGGTCGTCGCGCCGGCCGGTGAGCCAGGAGTCGCGCGGCGGGACGCAGCCCGCCCGGACGGCCGCGCGCAGGGTGCGGCGCATCTCGGTGTGCAGCCGGTCGCAGTCGTCGGCGGAGAGGTCACCGGCCGGGCGGCCGGGCGGCAGGCCGGTGCGCCAGAGGATCTCGTCGACGAGCAGATTGCCCAGCCCGGCGAGGACCGACTGGTCCATCAGGACGGCCTTGAGGCTGCCGCGCCGCCCGGCGAGCGCGGCCCGGAAATCCGCCCGGCCCACCTTCCCCGCGTCCGGGCCCTGACGGCTCAGGACCCGTTCGGTACCGGCCGGGTCCATGAGCCACAGGCCCTGGAGTTTGCGCTGGTCGCGGTAGCGGAGCTGGCGCTCCCGGCCGAGCGTGAACACCACCCGGTCGTGGGGGTGGACCGGCTCGTCCGGGGAGCAGCAGACCAGCCGTCCGGTCATCCCGAAGTGCAGCAGCAGGGTGGGGCCGCCGGTGTGTGCGAGCAGCCATTTCCCGTGCCGCTCCGGTTCGGTGAACCGCCGGCCCTCCAGCTCGCCGCGCAGCCGCTCGGGGCTCACCCCGTGCAGCACGCCCTCGTCGTACACCTCGATCCGCCGGATCACCCGGCCCTGCGCGCACGCGACCAGCGTCCGCCGGAACCCCTCGACGTCCGGCAGCTCGGGCATCCGTCCCACCGCCCATCCGGTCGTCGGCCCCCGCTACGCGTGGCGTGACGGGTGTGGTGCCGGGCGCCGCGAGGAGGGCTGTGACGGGTGCCGCGCCGCATGGGCCGACGAGGGCTGTGACGGGTGACGTGCCGCATGGGCCGACGAGGGCTGTGACGGGTGACGTGCCGCGTGCGAGGACGGCTGCCGTGACGAGGGCTTGGCCGCCGGCGGGTGATCGGTGGACGGCGGGTCCTGGTCACGCGGCGGGTCCTCATCGCGCGGCGGGTCCTGATCCCGGGGCGGGTCCTGATCCCGGGGCGGGTCCTCATCGCGCGGCGGGTCCTGATCCCGGGGCGGGTCCTGATCGCGCGGCGGGTCCTCGTCGTAGCGCGGCGGGTCGTCGTCCCCGGGGTCGTCCGACGGGACCAGTTGGAGGCTGCCGTAGCGGGCGAACACCGCCTCCGTGCCGGCCCGGACGGTGGCCATGGGGTTGCCGGTGCAGTCGCGCGAGGACCACAGCACGAGGTCGAGCGGGGTGTCGTTCACCACCTCGCCGCCCCCGGGCCCGAGGCCGTAGCAGTGGTCGTCGCCGGGGTCGACGATCTGGTACTGCCGGTTGCCCGGCCGCATGTGGAAGATGATGGTGCCGGTGGTGGCCTGCGCCGTGGGCGGCACGGACACGGCGAGCGCCGCGCTGAGCGCTCCGGTGAGGGCCACGGCGCCGAGAAGAGCGGTCTTGCGTCGCATGGACCCAAGGTTCCCGAGGCCGTTTTGTCCTATTCCTCCTGATCCGCAGATTCACCCTCCGTGCCGCTCGGCCGGACGCTGCCCAGCCACAGCACGTCCCGCGCCCGGGTCATCGCCACGAAGAGCTGACTCCGCAGCAGTTCGCCCTGCTCACCGGCGGTCCCCCCGTCGTCCCGCCCTTCCTTCGCCGCCGTCAGGTTCGCCTCGTAGCGGGGCAGATAGACCCGTTTGAACTCCAGCCCCTTGGCCCGCCGGTAGCTGCCCAGTTTCACCGCCGGGACCGGCCGCCCGTCGTAACTCTCCAGCAGGCACACCCGTACGCCCGCCCGGGTGAGCAGCCGCCGGTAGCGTTCGATGGCGCGGGTGGCGGGGCACAGCACCGCGGAGTCCGCCAGTTCCTGCGGGCTCAGGCCGCGCAGCACAGCCACCAGCGCCGCGTCGTGCGCCGCGGGCGAGGGCAGCACCGCGCGGACCACCTCGCCGTGGTGGTACGTCAGGTCGATGTCCCGTCGGCCCGGGGTCCGCGAGCCGTCGATGTCCTCGAAGGCGTCCTCGGCGACCACGGACAGTGCGGTGTCCACGATCTCCTTGCTGTTGCGGTAGTTGGCGCGCAGCACCTGCCCGCGGTCGCCGCGGATGTCGATACCGGCGTCCGAGAGCCGGAACCCGCCCGGATGGACGGCCTGCTGTCCGTCGCCCACCAGCAGCAGCCCGTTGGGGCTGTCCCCCACCAGGGAGTGCAGCAGCCGCACCCCGACCAGGGTGAGGTCCTGGACCTCGTCCACGACCACGGCCGCGTACGGGTGGCCGGTGCGGCCGGCCGTCTCGGCGAGCGCGAGGGAGAGCACGTCGTTGAAGTCGTGCACCGCGCGTTCCGTGCGCTGCGCCTCGTACGCCTCGTAGAGGGCCCAGACGGCCTGCCGGTGCGGATGGCGCAGGCTGGTGCGGCGGCGCCGGCGGGGCAGCACGGCGTACTCGTCGAAGGAGGTGATCCCGCGGCCCTTGATGACGTGGTCGATCTCCTCCTTCCAGTAACGGGGCAGCGGATCGATCTCGGCCAGGCAGCTGTCCCGGCCGAGGTGCTTCCAGGCGAGGCTGAAGGCCGTCTCCGCCTTCTCCCGGTGCAGGCGCACCGGTACGTCGCGGGACTGGAGGTACTTCTGCGCCCAGTGGTGCAGGCTGCTGAATTCGATCCGGTCGGCCACCGCGGGCGCCATGGTGGCCAGGAACGTCGCCTGCACCCGCGGCAGGTTGTTGGCGAAGGTGACGTACAGGACGCGGCCGCCCGTGCGCTGGGCGAGGTACGCGGCGCGGTGCAGCGCGACGACCGTCTTGCCGGTGCCGGCCGGGCCGCTGATCCGGGCCGGGCCGGCCCAGTTGCGCCGCACCAGCGCGAGCTGGTCGGGGTCGAGGAAGGTCATCCACCGCTCGATGGGGGCCCGCCGGGCCTCGTCCAGGGCGGCCCGGCGCAGCCCGTCGAGGTCGAAGAGGCCGTCGTCCGCCAGGGAGGGCGCGGGCGGTGCGGCCGGCGTGGCCGCGGGCCGGTTCTGCGCGGTCCGGGCGGGTGTCCGGTCGGCCGCCGCCGGGTCCTCGTACTCGGGGAAGACCCGGCCCAGGTGCTCGGCGAGCGCCCGTACCGAGCCGGCGGAGAGCCGGGTGCGCTCCGACAGCAGCGCCGGGCCGATCTCGTGCTCGCCCAGCAGCCGCAGCCGGCCCAGCTCGGTGTCGACGCGGTGGCCGGCGAAGGCCATCAGCGGGCGGACCGCCACCGGTGACATGCCCAGCGCCGCCACCGCGCCCTCGGCGGCCTTGGTGACCGCGAGGAGTTTGCGCCGGTGTTCGTCGCGGGAGAAGCCGCCGGCCCGCAGCCGCCCGCCGGAGGGTTCCGGGGCGGCCCGCCAGTTCTTGACGTCGATGACGAAGACCCCGCCGGGGCCGATCAGCAGCATGTCCACGTTGGCCGCCCGGGTGCCCGGCCAGCGCCGGTCCACCAGCAGCCGCCAGCCCCGCTCGGTCAGCATCAGCAGCTGGGCGGCGATCCGCCGCTCCCCCTCGCCCGCCGCCTCCCAGCGTTCCGCCCGCTCCCGGGCGGCCCGCCACTGTTCCCGTAACAGCCGCTCCTGGCGCCGGGCCTCCTGGGCCCGCCGTGCTGCCGATCCGCCCGCCGCGCTCCCCGCCGCCGATCCGCCTGACGTCATCCCGCGCCCCCTCACCTCGCCCCGCGTCCCACGGGGTCATGAACCATAGGTCCGTGGCACATGACGCGGTAGTGCGCACAGCAGGGGCACGGGGGCATGGCGCGGGCCCGTGGTCCGCGGTCCCACGGGCCCGCCGCGCGCACGGCTATCCGCTGCTCCGCACCGGCCGCCGGGCGGGCCGGAACGCCGAGGTGCCGAGGCCCTCCGGGACGCCGAGCCAGCCGGGCGAGCCCATCGGGTGGCGGAGTTCGGACGCGAGGTAGCGGCGGCAGTTGCGGTGCCAGTTGAGGATGCCGGCCATCCAGTTCTCCAGCTCGTGGACGTAGCCGTCGAGCACCTGACGGGCCTCGGCGGACAGCCCGAAGTCGTCCTGGACGACCGGGAGTTCCTTGGCGGCGAGGTGCTGGAACTCCTCGATGCGCGAGGTCATGAGGTCGTTGATGATCGCCAGCGCGCTCGGGTGGTCGCACTGGAAGAAGGTCTGGACGACGAGGATGCCGTTGTGCACCTCGCCCTCGTACTCGATCTCCTTCTGGTACGAGAAGACGTCGTTCAGCAGGCAGGCGAAGTCGGCGGCGGAGTTCTCCAGGGCGCGCAGGGTGCCGGTGCGGTAGACCTCGGGCGGCACCCGCCGGCCGTGGCCGATCCGGCACAGGGACATGGTGAGGTCGGACCCGAACGTCGCCCGCCGCATCTCGATGTAGTCGACCGGGTCGGGGATGCGGTGCTGGATCTGGTTGTCGATCTCCCACAGCCAGCTTGCCGTCATGACGTCGACGGCCTGCCGGAAGTCGCGGCGCGCCTCCGGCGTCATCGACACCACGGTGCGGGGCCACAGATCGGCAAGGCCGCGTTCGAGGGCGTTGACCGGCTCCGGGAGCGGCGCGGTGGCGTCGAGCGGCATGAACGCCGACAGCCGTTCGGTGCAGGCCCTGGCCGAGGCGAGGTCCCGCGTCCGGCCGAAGACCTGCGGGTAGTAGTCGTCGGCGTAGGTCCCCCAGGCCAGCCACTGGGAGCCGAGGTCCAGCTCGGCCGGGGTGGCGTCCGGGTGGATGCCGGCCGCGCACAGCGCCAGGTCGTGGCGGACCATCGCGGGCTCGTCCCAGACGTCGGAGAGCGGCACCCCGGGCTGCGGCCGCAGCATGCCCATCCGGTGCGCCCAGTCGAGGGCGCGGCGGCGGGCGCCGTCCAGGTGGGGGCTCAGGGTGAGCGGGAACGGCATGGTGATCTCGGGGATCCGCGCCGGGCCGACCTTCTGGTGGGGGACGTGGGTGTGGCTGCGGAAGCGGTGGGCGCCGGCGGTGGCCAGCGCGGATTTCAGGTCCGCCGCCGAGGTGCCCGGACCGGTGAGGGCCGACGGCGACCAGGGCCGCGCGGATCCGGCCGCCGCGCCGCCGCCGTTCATGTAGCGGCTGGAGCGCATGTGCCACTCGTGGCCGCCGGACTGCCAGTCCTGCAGCCCCTTGGCGTACGCCAGCACGTCCGCGCAGGACCGCGCGTCCAGGCCGGTCTCCAGGAACAGCGCGGGGAGTTCGGTGAGCACGGTGTTCTCGAACTGCTGGAGCCGGGAGGTGATCAGGTCGTTGACCGCGTCCGCGGCCTCCTGGGTGGTGCAGTCCAGGAAGGTCTCCAGCACCAGGACGCCGTTGCTCAGCTCGCCCTCCTCCTCGGTCTCCCGCTGGTAGGAGAAGAGGTCGTTGCGCAGGTGGACGCCGTCGGAGAAGGTGTCGCGCAGCACCCGCAGCGGCCGGGAGGCGGCGACCGCGGCCGGGACCTCGGCGCCGGCCGCGTACTCGACCAGGCCCGCGGACCAGGGCGCGCCGCCGACCTTGCGGCGCATCTCGATGTACTCGACGGGGTTGGGCACCCGGTTGATGTGGATGTTGGACAGTTCCCAGAGGGACTCGTTCAGCAGGTGCTCGGTGCTCTCGGCGAACCGCCGGCGCCAGTCCATCGACATGTGCGGCACGGTGCGGGCCCAGAGGTCGGCGAGACCCGCCTCGACCGGGTTGGTCGGCTCCGGTACGGGCGCGGTGTCGTCCATCGGCATGAAGGCGGGCAGCCGGTCGAGGTACTGCTTGCCGCCCTCCCGGTCCAGGGTGCGCTTGAACTTCTCCAGGAAGTGGTCGTCGAAGAAGAAGACCCAGACGTACCAGTCCGTCACCAGTGAGAGCGCGTCCGCGTCGCAGTCCGGGTGGGTGTACGCGCACAGCAGGGCGTAGTCGTGGGCGTCGAGGTCCTGCTGCTCCCAGATGCCCGAGCCCTCCAGCATCCCCATGGCGCGGGCCCATCGGCGGGAGTGCGTGCGCGCCGCCTCCAGGTGCGGGTTCAGCCGCGCCGGATAGGGCGTGTAGAAGCGGGGCAGTTCGAATGGCTGGGTCACCGTTGCTGGCCTCTTCCCCTGCGTGTTGCCATACGTGCGGAAGGAAGGCGCGGCGGACCACGCCCCCTGACGGGGCCAGCGCTACCCCGGCGTTCGGCGCATTAGACGTTGCGGAGGACGAGCTTCCGCGTCCGCCGCTTTCTGCTCGTTCACCCCCGCACCGGTGATCACTTCAGGCGCTTTTCCGACGCCGCCCTTTCGCTTCCCCGGCCGTAGGGGCGGCCGAGGCGGTACGGGTGGTAGGGGCGGTACGGGTGGTACGGGCAGTACGGGCGGTGCGCAGGGCGAGGTCCGCCAGTGCTTCCGGGGCGCCCGCCTGCCCCCGTATGCCGGGGAAGGCGTTGACGTCGACGACCACCGGCCCGTCCGGGCCGAGCAGCACGTCCACGCCGTAGACGTCCAGGCCGAAGACCCCGCCGGTGCGCAGCGCGAGCTCCGCCCAGCCCGCGGGCAGGTCGCCGGGCGGCAGCGGCCGGGTCGGCCCGCGCCCGTCCGGTGCCAGCTCCGAGCGGCGCAGCCCGGCGAAGAGCCGTCCGTCGACCACCCACAGCTTGTGGTCCCAGCCGCTGTTCGCGGTGAACTCCTGCACGACCACCGGCTCCTGGGGCCAGGCGGCCGCCAGCTCCCGCAGCTCCGCGGCGGTGTCGGCACGGGCCACCAGGTCGCCGCGCCGGCTGTAGCGGCTCTTGACCACCAGCGGCCCGGCCGGCTCCCCCCCCCGCCGCCAGTTCCCCGACCGTGTCCACCGGCCGGGTCGCGGCGAACGGTAGCCCCACCGCCCGCGCCAGCTCCGCCATCACCACCCGGTCCTGACAACGCGCCGTGGCCGCCGGCGAGTTGAGGACCGGGACGCCGTACGACTCCAGGCGGGCGGCCAGCGCCAGCGCCCGCGGGGTCCGCGCCTTGAGGAGGTACACGTCGGCGAGCGCGCCGCGGTCCGGGCCGGGCGCCGCACCGTCCGGGTCGAGGTGGTCGACCCGGTGGCCGCCGCCGGTCAGCAGACGGGTGGCCGCGGCCAGCACCGGGTGCGCCGGGTCCGCCGTGATCAGGCCGATCCTCACCGGTCGCCGCCGATCGCCGCCAGCGGGACGGTCTCCGGCGCGGCCGGTGCCGCGGCGGCCGGCACCCGCTGCCCACCGCCCGCGCCGCCCCCGCCGGCGAGCCGCAGCACCGCCGCCGACACCCGGGCCACCGCGTCCGGCACCTGACGGAAGCTGGGGAAGTCGTTGATGTCGACGACCACCGGACCGTCCGGGCCGAGCAGCACGTCCACGCCGTAGAGGTCGAGCCCGAAGACCGCCCCGATCTCCGCCGCGATCCCGGCGACCTCGGCGGTGAGCGGCACCTGACGCTCCGGTACGTCGGCCCCGGGGTGCAGCGGCGAGCACCGCTCGGTGGCGTACAGCTCACCGGCGACGCAGTAAACCTTCAGGTCGGTACCGGAGTTGGGGACGTACGGCTGGGCGATCAGCAGCCCGCCGGCGTTTCCCGGCGCGCCCGGCCCGGTCAGCCGGCCGGGGCTCTCGACCAGCCGCACCGCGCGCCCCGAGCTGCCGTCCGCGGGCTTCACCACGAGGGGGAACGCGTTCTCGGGCAGCTGGGCGAACTCCTCGGCCCGGGCTGCCGCGTACGTCACCGGCACCGGCAGGCCGTGGGTGCGGGCGATCACCGCGGCCAGCGCCTTGTCCCGGACCCCGCGGATCGCCCGGGCGTCGTTGACCGTGGTCAGCCCGACCGCGGCGGCGGCCTCCAGCAGGGTCAGCCCCGGCCCGCCCGAGACGGTTTTGAGGACCCAGGCGTCATGACTGCCCGCGCGGACCGACTCGGATATCGGGATCAGCGAGCGGCCCGGCCACATGACGTCCACCTGATGGCCCCAGGCGCCGAGTTGGCGGATCACGTCCCTGGGCATGCCGTCGTAGCGGTACTGCTCCTCCACCAGGAAGCAGAGTCTCATCGGGGCATCCTCGTCATCGCCACGCGTCCGTCCACCGACCGCCCGGCAGATCCATGACGCATCAGGATCCCACGCGGGGCCCGGCCCGGGCCGTGAGGGCCCGTGCGCCGCTACGGATCCCCATCCGCCCCATGTTTCGGCGAGGTTACGCCACCTACCGCGCCCGGCACCCTTGCCCTGACCAGGCGCGCCACCGGCCCCGCCGGGCCCAACGCCACCCCCCACCCCACCTCGTAAATCCCGTATGCCGGAACCCTTGTTCCGATTCTGGTGCGGTCCTAGGGTCGGGCCACCCCGGGGACGGATCGACGGACGGTACGCACCACGTACCGCAGTACGGGAAGCAGGCGAGCGGGTTGGCGAACGAACAGCACAGCGGATTCGGCCGGCGGGGATTCCTGGCCGGCATGGGCGGCGCCCTCGGCGCATCGGGACTCGGCAGTGCGGCCCCGGCCGCGGCCGCCGCACCCCACCACGGGCCACGCCCCGAGGACTTCCACGGCCCCCGGCAACTGCTCGTGCCCGAGCTGCTGCTCCTGCCCGAGGGCCCGGTGCGCGGCCGCGCGGTCCTCGTCTCCGGCGGCACCTTCCGCGCCGTCGGACCGGCCGAAGCGCTCATCAAAGCCCACCGCGACCTGCAACCGGTCCGCCTGGACGGCCACTTGCTGATGCCCGGCTTCGTGGACGCGCACCACCACCTGACCCAGAGCTTCGGCAAGGCCCAATCGTTCGGCCAGCCCTCGGAGATCTTCAAGACCGTCTGGGAGCCGCTGGAACACGCCCTCGACGAGGAGAGCGCCTACGTCTCCGCCAAACTCGCCGCCCTGGAGGCGCTGCGCGGCGGCTTCACCACCGTCGCCGACGCCGGCACCCGCGCCCCCGTCGACGTGGCGGCGATCGCCAGGGGCACCGAGGAAGCCGGCATCCGCTGCGTACTGGGCAAGATCGTCTCCGACGGCACCGGCGGCCCCGCCCACCTGAAGCGGTGGGACGGCCACCCCCTCGTCCACCCCTCCCTGGCCATCGCCGTCCCCGAGGACGCCACCGCCGAGACCCTCAAGAAGACCGCCGCCCTGTGCGCCGAGGCCGGCGCGGTCCTCCAGATCCACGTCAACGAGCACCTCGCCTCCGTGGAACGCTCGCTGAAGAGCGTCGGCCGGCGCCCCGTCGAACACCTCCACCACATCGGCGCGCTGGGCCCGCACACCCTCGGCGCCCACGCCACCCTCCTCACCCCCACCGAGATGCGGCTGCTCGCCGACTCCGGCGCGGCGATCAGCTACAACCCGGTGGCCAGCGCCTGGAAGGGCAACGGCGTCACGCACGCCACCATGCTCGCCGCCATGGGCGTCCGGTTCGGCATGGGCACCGACGGCACCCGCGGCGACGGCTTCCGCCTGATCGACGCCGGCGAGACCGCCCAGCGGCTCGCCCACGGCCTGGGCTCCGGCGACTCGGTCTGCGGCGCCGGCCGGATGTGGCTGGACCACGCCACCGCCCGCAGCGCCGACGCCCTCGGCCTCGGCAAGGTCACCGGCGAGATCGCCACCGGCAAGGCCGCCGACTACCTCCTCGTGAACCTCGACGTCCCCGAACTCACCCCCTCCTACGACCTGCGCTGGGAACTCGTCCGGCTCGCGGGCCGCGACCAGATCACCGCCGTCGTCGTGGCCGGCCGCCTCCGCCTGTGGCACGGTTGGCCCACCGACTGGGACGCCCACGCCCTGATCGCCCGCGCCGCGGAACTCGGCCCCCAGGTCGTCGAACGCGCAAAGATCCAACGGGTGGAGCCGGTGTACGAGTCCTAGGGCGGCCGGAGGCGCGGGCGCGGGCGCGGGCCTCCCTTGCGGGCGCACCGAGGGGGCCAGCCACGGGAGACCATTCACGGGGCCCCGACGGGGCCACCCTCCGGACCAGCCACAGGCCCCACAGGGCCACCCTCCGGACCAGCCACGGGAATACCCGCCACCCCCAGCCCGTTGATGGCCCCGAGGGGGCGCCCGGATCCCCTAGGGGATCTGTTCGACCCCTCCCTAGTACTGCAACCGCATGTGGTGTGTGTGGCCTCGGCGTTGGTAGTGGCAGTGGCGGGCTCTGGCTTGGCTGCGTCTGCGGAAGTGTGACCAGTG